>JANOAV010000044.1:0-74471 GCA_031411295.1 Verrucomicrobiales bacterium
CGAAATTGGAAAAGAATGCGGGAAGCGGCAGGGAGTTATGGGGCATCCGCCCAATCCATCAGAAGCTGGCAGGGCGCCATGGGAAATTACAGAATTCCAGATATTTTTGAATCCTTAAAGGCATTGGCTTTTAAGCGGAGCCTCCCGTCTAACAAACCATGCCCAGCGGCGCTCCCTGTTCCTCCGCCTAAAGCGCGGAACTCCAACTCGTGTTGCCATCATTTTCCTCCTGAGGCCAGCTAGTTTCTCCGCAGGTCAGGATGTCTGAGTCTGGCCCCGCTACCGCTTCCCACCCAGCAAACGCTGTTGCGTGGCTGCCGGAAGGCCGCTGTTGGGAATCCAGGCGGTGGCCGCGGCGGGATCTTTCTTCAGGTAGGCTTCGGCGGATAGGGCCAGCACATCCTGCCGTCCTTTGGGATTGGTGATCTGATTGGCCCAAGTGATGGCGGACACGGGGTCTTCCCAGCGATAACTGTAAACCATGCCGCCGATGGCGTTGTTCCGGTTCTCGGATGGCGGCATCGCGACGATGCGTTGACTGGCGGCCAAAGGATCGGATTTGGCCCAGCCCGCAAAGGCAGGCCCGTAGGATTTGCTTTGATCTCCGCTGAGCGTATCCAGCCATTTAGCCGCGGCGGCCCCATCGCGTGAGCCCCATTCGGAACTGATGCCATAGACTGCGGCACTGCCGCCGTTCTGGCCTGCCAGGGGCGTGGCCCAGGCTGCGGCAGCAGCGGGATCTTGGCGGACTTGGTTCCGGGCAATTTCATAGAACGCATGATTGCGCAACTCCCCCTCTGGCAGGCCACTGGCCCAGTTCGTAGCGGCACCAGTCCCGCTGGAGGTTAGCATTTTCTCCGTCACAATCCCCATCATTTGCTTGGCGCGGGGATCCCCGGCGGCTCCCAGCGACAAGACGAAATCAGACGCCAGTGTGGGATTCGCGATCGCCAGTCCGTGCACGTAAGCCTCCTTGAGTCTCTCCCGGGTCGGGCCTTTGCCTCCTTTCTCCTCCAGGGAATCAAACCACGCTTTGGCCGCTGCAGGATTGGCGGAGGCCCAACCGGCCATGGAAGGAGCCATGTCGGACTTGTCGGTCTCTGCCCCATGCATCACCGCATCCTTGCCGCCGATCCGCCCCCAGGCGTAATGGAAATCGCGAAACTCAGGATCGTTGAAATCGAGATGGGCGATCTGCTCCCGGATCTCCAGCGCGTTCTCCGCCGTCAAGCCTGCCAGCAGCTTGGCGAATAATGCACGCTTCACCAGCGGGTCGGTGGCATTCCGAAATTGTTCTCCCAGGTCAGTAATGTCCTCATAAGCTAGAGGGACGCTGGCGGCCCCAGGATCCAGGACTTGAGCCGCCTTGGAGGTAACTTCAGCGCCCTCTTTCCGCATCTTTTCATCCGGGGACATGGCAGCGGAAGCAACCTCAGTTTCTCCCGCCTGGTTCCCTTGGTTTGCAGACTGTGGTTTCATCCACCAACCGAGCGCGAACGCCCCGACGGTGAAAGTAATCCAGATGAGGGTAGATAAGGTGGGTTTCTTCATGTGGCTTGGTGGAACAAATGGGCGCATGGGCTGCAGATCGGCAAACTATGCCGCAGCATCTTCAAGGACCGAACTGGAAATTTCGACTCTTTCACGGGAACAGTCTCAGCCATGCTGCCCGGTGGTGAGCCTTGGGGCGGGGCGTAACGAACGCGATGATCAAGTGACAGAAAAGTAAAGTCGCTGGCTTCGTGGTAGCGTTATTGACTGCTCATTTCCATCCCCGCCAGCTTCATCGCCTCGGCTTCGTCCAGGCCGTCGAGGTTGAGGACGGCAATATCACGGAAGGCATCGCAGTTTGGTCCACGGATGGCGATGTCGCCAGTGGTCGGTCCATCGGGTGTGATTTCGCATTGGACCGTGGTGCCGTTGCAGCGGGCGATGAGATGGGTGCCCACGGCAATGAATTCAATCGTGAACGGTGTCCCCGCCGGCACGGCGTTGGGCAGCAGTGTTTGGGCGAGTTTCTGATACTCATTCGGGTCGTCTTTCGGCTTTGATCCGTTGTGCTGTAAGACGACGAACTTCGTGCCTTCGCGATAGAGTTGAGCGGTCAGGCTGCCATTGTCTTTTCTGCGCAGTGCGATTTCAGGCATCTTTTCACTGACGGGACGATTGCGAAAGGTGACGCGCAGGCCCCAGTTCCGGCCTTTGGCCCCGGGAATATCGGTTCTCGTTCGCGATTCAGGCAGGGTGCTCCAGCCTTCGGGGTCGGTGATCAGCTCCTTTTCGTGAAGAGCTTCGGGCGGGATGCGCGTCCATTGGCCGACAGGAAAGCTCTGCGTCGCAACGGCGCGCGCCGCCATCTCCGATCCCGCGAGCACACAACGGAAGCCGCAATGGTGTTTGCGATCCTCGGTTGGATAGTGGTTGCGATACGACGAGCGCACAGAGCCGGAACTGCCGTTCACCCATGACGCACCGCGCAGCACCCGTTCTTTACGCTCCGCATCGAACCAATCCTCGCACCACTGCCAGACGTTGCCGCCCATATCGTGGAGTCCGAAACGATTCGCTGCGAAGCTGTCCACGGGCGAGGTTCCGGCAAAGCCGTCGTGGTAGCCGGGCAAGTCGTGACTGACCGCCCACCGGTATTTCCCCGCTGCCAGCGGGTCATGCAGTTCCTCGCTCTGGTAGTTGCCGGTGTTGTCCGGCGGCGGCCACGTGCTGGCCCACGGAAAGATATCTCCTAGCTTTTTATCATTCTGATCCGGCAGCAGCGCGGCGTCCTCTTGCTCTCCGATGCCCACTCCACAGCTCCACTCGTGATCGCTGGGCAGGCGATAGCGCTCGTTTGCACCGAGCTTGCCGGCTTTGCGCTCGCGCTCCGTCAGCCACGCGCAGAAGGCCGTTGCGTCGTCCCAGCTTACATTGACCGCCGGGTGGGTGGGGCCTTGCACGAACTCCGGCTTCTGCCAGTCACGCTTGGTCTCGGTGGCGAAGGTCGTGTAGTCTTGCACCCGCGTGTCCCACACGCTGAAAAGCACGCGCTGCCCGCCGGTCGGCCCGCCTTTGATCGGCACGGGGACGAACTTCATGCCGAGGGTGTTCACGAAGGGCACGTCCTTGGTGGCGGCGGAGGTGGTCCTCACAGTCACCTGTGCGGTTGTTGCGGATGGCTCTACCGGCTCTGACCGCACAGAGGACTGTGCGGACCACTTTGCTGGTTTCTTCATCACAGCGAACGCGCCAATTCCGATGACCGCGACGATGGCAATCCAAGCAGCCACTCGCATTCGCCCAGCACGCTTCATTGGTTCTGTGCGGTGCGAGTTCATGCCCGGAGCGACTTTATCCACCGCCGTCTTCATCGCCGTCGCCGTGCTGTAACGCTGCTCGCGGTTGGTTTGCAGCGCCTTGTCCACGATCGCATCCAGGCGCTTGTCCACTTCGGGAGCGACGCTGCTGGGTGCGGAAAACTTTCCACGCGGGATCTGTCCGGTGAGCATTTGGTAGAGCATCACTCCGACCGCGTAGATATCGGCGCGCTGGTCCACTTGCGTGCCGAGGATGTGGGCCTCGGGTGCGATGAACTCGGGCGTGCCCACGGTGGCCGTGGCGCTGGAAAAGAAGGACGCGTCCGCGTTCACCAGCTTTGCCAAACCGAAGTCCGCCACCTTCACGCGGCCCTTGCGGTCAAGCATGATGTTGGAGGGCTTGATATCGCGGTGGATGACGCCCTCCTCGTGCGCAAAGGCCAGCGCCTCGCACACGGCGCTGGTGATCTGAATGGCGCGTCTTGGCTCGACCATGCCCTCCTGCGCGATGAGCTGGCCCACGTCCGTGCCGTCGATGAACTCCATCACAATGTAGAGCCATCCCTCCGCATTTTCTCCGGCCTCATACACCGTGACGATGTTCGGATGCGTGAGCCGCGCCATGGTCTGCGCCTCTTGTTTGAAGCGCTCGGAGAATTGACGGTCGCCGTCGTCGATGCCCGGTGGCAGCACCTTGATGGCCACGGTGCGGTGCAGGGTTTTCTGCGTGCCCTTGTAAACCGCGCCCATGCCGCCGCGCGCGATGAACCCGCTGATCTCATACTGCGGCAGTGCTTGTCGCAGCTCCTCCACACTCGGCGGTCGCCAGCTTGCGGGCTGGCACGCCTGTATCGTCTCATCCAGCGCGTCATCCAGCCCAATGCGTAAGAGTGCGCAGATGTCGTCATCGGGATTGTCAGGATCTGTCATAGCGGGAGAATGCGGTTGCTTAGCATGAGCGGCGTTTCGACTTTAGTCATGCAGTATTTCTAATGCTTTACCCCGCCCGGCACAGAATATGTCAAAATAAATGTGCCGTTAGGCTTTCGAAGGGGAATTACCGATTGCAGATCCCTCGCCCCCCAAGTAGCTTGTCAGCCATGCAATCCGCCATCCTGGCCGGCAACCTCGGCACGTCCGAGCATTTCTCACCGCTGTTCATAACCGCGCGGCCGCTGGGACTTGGTGCCAAGCGCGAGTTCTGCAGGCTCCCAGTGCCGCCCCCCGCGCGATGCGGTGGCGCTGGCGGCAACGACAACAGCGCGCGGGCACGTTTTGCAATCTGGGAACGCAGGGCCGCGGGGCACAGCCCGGACATCCAGGAGCCGCACGATGCCTTCGCTCGGGGGCTACCCGTCGTGCGACAAGGGTTCACTTCCCTCTCCTGATGACGCCCACGCCTCCATCCAACAACTCCTTCCCGGACACCCGGTGGTCGTTCGTCATCCGCCTCCGCAGTGAGGACGTCATCGAAGCCAGACGGGCGCTGGAGGACATCTTTCGCGCTTATCGCTACCCACTTTATGGCTACTTGCGCGGGAGCCAGATGAATCATGAGGACGCTGAGGATGTGCTCCAGGGCTTCTTCGAGAAAATGCTCCGCACGGACTCGCTCGGCACCGCCAATCCCGCCCGTGGCAAGCTTCGCACCTTTCTCCTCACTTCTCTCTCCCGCTTCAAATCCAACTTTCACCGTGGCGAGCGCCGACGTCACCAGCGTGTGCGCAGCGAGGCCGATCTGCGGAGCGAGGACGAAGCCCGCTGGCTGCGCGATCGACACGCCACGCAGGAGACACCCGAGCACATCTTCGACCGCCGCTGGGCCTCCGATCTCATCGCTCTCGTGCGCACGCGTCTCCGGGCTGACTACAGCGGACGTGACAAACTCCCGCTGCACGATGCCTTGTCACCCTTGATCAATAGTAACCAGCCGGAGACGGAAACGTTCATCGCCATCGCCACCCGGCTGAGTATGACCGAGAACGCCCTCCGTCTCGCCCTCAGCCGCCTGCGCAAAGATTTCGGACGGCTGCTGCTCGTGGAGGTCAACCTCACCCTCGATGAAGGCGACGACGTGCGGCAGGAAATCCGGCATCTGCTCGCGGCGTTTCAGCAACCATAGAAGGCATCAGTCCTCGCGTGGGTCCAGTCACCCGTCAGCGCAGCGTCCTTCACGAATCTTGCCCGCATCTGGGAAGTAGCGCTCACGGCATCAGGTTTGGTAATTTCCCAAAGCTTCACGGGGGCGAACCGATTGCGTTCAGCAGGGGAATCTGTGGGCCTTCCTGAGCCGAGCCCCGCGCCAGACGAAGCCAAGCTGGTGGAGCAAATGAAAATATAAACGCTGCGTTCTCTGCTCCTGAGCCCCTCTGCGGGAAACCGAACCGAATGGAGCATCCTTCGAGGCATATCGCTCCACTGGCAGGCCTGCCGGACCCAGAGTCGTGACCTGTCTTTTTCTGGTCAAAACACCTCCCAATCCACACCCGTGAAAAAAAACTTTCGCCAATCTCGACATAAATTTCATCGGCCGGGGTAAAGACATGGTGCCGACCACAACGCAAACCAAAACACACCATGAAAATACCAATCAAAACATCAAACGCCCTTTGCGGACTCGAATCCGCACCGCGCTTACCACTGCTCGCGCGCTTCGGCATCGTGAGTTCCTCAGATGCACCAGCGGGCGCTCATCGTCGCTCCGCTTTGCCGCGGAGCTTCGCCACCGCAGCCAAGTCCGTTCGCTCAATCGCTGGCGGCTTCACTCTTGCGCTGGCCCTGGCTTGCCTCTTCCTCTTCGCTGCGACCACTGCGCAGGCCGCCGGGGAGAAGGTGTTGCTTATCTACGACACGCTCGCAGGTGACACGCCCAGTCTGAAGGCATACCTCCAGGCCAACGGCTGCATCGTCACCTACAGTGCGGCAGGGAAGACTGGCTACAATGGAACCAACCCGAGTCCCACCGGCTTCAACACCATTATCCTGCTCAACGGCACCACTTATGGCCAGGTGATGCCTGCCGGTGGACGCACCGCCCTGCTCAATTTCGTTTCCTTGGGCGGTGGTTACATCGGCGGCGAGTGGACTGCCTATGATATCGATAATGTTGGCGTTAATACGGATCTGGCCCCGATTACCCCGCTGACCCGCACGTCGTCCCAATCGACTCCAATCATCAATCCAGTTGCAGGGCAATCCGCGCACCCGGTGCTGGCTGGAGTAGCGTTTCCCATGTCGGCGCCAGGCTGGTGGAATGTCGGTGGCCTTCGCACCTTTGCCACCAATCCCGCAGTCGCCTTGGCGATCGCGACCGGTGGATCAGTCGCCGTGGCTACTCGCCAATATGGAAATGGGAAGGTCGTCGGTTTTGGTTCCGCCGGGAATTATACGAGCGGCGTTCTATCCAATGCCAATGTCCAACGCCTCTACCTGAACGCAGTGCGTTGGACTTCCGGGACTTCCGGCAACACCCCGCCCATCGCCAACGCCGGACCGAGCCGCTCTGTCTTTGACACGGACAACAATGACGTGTCCACAGTTGTCACGCTGAATGGCAGCGCGAGCAGTGATCCCGAGGGTGCCACGCTTACCTATTCCTGGACTCAGATACCCACGGCTACCGTGGCGTTAACAGGAGCGAACACCCCGATGCCGACTTTCACCGCCCCTGATCTGCACAACCACCCGAGCGGCCAGCCGCAACCCATCCCTCTCACGTTTCGCCTCGTTGTCAGCGATGGTTCATTGACCAGCGCTGCGAACGTGACCATCACCGTGGTGCATAACAACCTGCCACCGGTGGCGAATGCTAGCGCAACGATTTCGCAGCAGGACGAGGGCACTATCACACTGAACGGTCAACTGAGCACCGATGCCGATCAGGATAGCCTGAGCTACACCTGGGCAACCGGAGCGCCGGGCGTGGTCATTACGCCGAATGGCACGAATGCATTTGCCTCCATCTTCAATTACACGATCAACGCACCGCACTCGAATCCAGGCGAGACGCTCGGCTTCACCCTCACGGTGAGCGACGGCATCGCGAGCAGCAGCACACCTGTGCCGGTTTTTGTGCGGAACGTGAACCATGCACCCACGGCGAGCGCCGCTCCGGTGGACCCGGTCTTTGACAATGTGGGACTGGTCAGTCTCAGCGGCGAGGGCTTGGACTCCGATGGTGACACCGTGAACCTGCACTGGGTGCAAGTCGCCGGCCCGAGCGTGACGCTGAACGCCGACACCACGGCGACTCCTTCCTTCACCGCGCCACCCGTCACCACAGCCCAGGGCAGCGTGACGCTCACCTTCCAATTGATCGCCAATGACTCGAACGGCCCCGGCGACACCGCCGCGCTGAGCAGCCTGCCCGCGAGCGTGGATGTGCTCGTGAAGCACGCCAATCGCGCACCCATCGCCGACGCCGGCCAGACCCGAGATGTGCCCGAGCAATCCTCCGTCACACTCGACGGCTCCGGCAGTTACGATCCCGACCAGGATCCGCTGACCTATGCCTGGCAACAGGTCGGCACCCAGACCGTGACGCTCGACGTGACCGATCCGGTGCATCCGACATTCACAGCCCCGAACGTGGGACCTGCGGGAGAAACGCTGACCTTCCGACTCATCGTCACCGACACCGCGCCGATAGGTTCCGGCGGCAATCTCAGCTCCAGTCCGAGCACCGTCGTGATCAACGTCAAGTATGTGAACCAGTCACCCGTGGCCGTAGCCGCAGCGACACCACCAGCGAATGAAGGAAGCATAGTCACGCTCGATGGCTCGCAGAGTTCCGATCCCGATGGCAACGCCTTCACTTATCAATGGACACCGTCCGCCGGGTTGGACTTGACCGATCCCGCGCATCCCACCTTCACCGCTCCCGAGGTGGACCGCTTCGGCGGCACCGCGACCTTCACACTGCAAGTCACCGACGAGTTCGGCGCCGTGAGCAACGTCGCCACGACCTCCGTCGTGATCAACAACGTGAACCACGCGCCCACGGCTGATGCAGGTCTGCTGCAGAGCGTGCCGGAGAACACCGCGATCGGTCTCGGCGGTCTCGGCTATGATCTCGACAGCGAGGAGCAGCCGCTGCTCACCTATGCCTGGGTGCAGGTCGGCCCACCGACCGTGACACTGGTCGGCGCAGACACGCCGACGCCCACCTTCACCACACCCACGGTGACCGCTGGCGGGGACCCGAATGCCTCCGTCACGCTGAAATTCAAACTCACGGTGACTGATCCGAACAACGCCTCCGGCAGTGCCGAGACCACCGTGGTCGTGAAGAACGAAGACCATGCCCCGCTCGCGAATGCTGGCGGCATTTCCGTTGCCAACGAAGCAACGGTCGTGACCCTCAACGGCAACGGCAGCAGCGATCCCGATGGCGACACACTCAGTTACTCATGGCAGCAGGTCCCCGCACCGCTGGTGCCGATGGTGACGCTGTCGAACGCGAACACCGCCACGCCTTCATTCACCGCGCCGTTTGTCAATGCCGCCGGACTCACACTCAAGTTCAGGCTCACCGTCAACGACGGCTACGGCGGCACCTCCACCGACACCGCCACCGTGACGGTGGTGAACACCAACGACGCACCGACCTTGTCCAATCCGCAGGCCAGCCTCGGCAGCCTGTGGGCACCGGACCATCGCCTGGTCAAAGTGTCCATACTCGGAGTCGTGGACCCCAACAACAACGCCACCATCACCATCACCGGCGTGACGCAAGACGAAGCCACCAACGGCCTCGGCGATGGCGACACCGCGATCGACGCGATCATCAATGCCGATGGCACCGTGATGCTCCGCGCCGAGCGCTCCGGCAAAGGCAACGGCCGCGTGTATCACATTCATTTCACCGCCTCCGACCCCGAGAGCCAGGCCCTCGGCACCAGCGTCTCAGGCATCGTGAAGGTGAGCGTGCCCCACAGCAAGAAGACCGACGCAGCCATCGACGGTGGCGAACTCTTCGACTCGACACACTAACGTCGCCAACACGCGAGGCGCGGCAGGGTAAAATCCCCCGCCGCGCCCACCGCAACACTCAAGAGCGGGACTCGCAAGGGTCCCGCTCTTTTGCATCGTGACCGCGCCGTGTGACATGAGTTCCCCTCGGAGGAGGGGCCTCCCGGCTGGTCGCTGGATCGAGACTTTCCCTTCGGGACTGCGTAGCAGTCTTGCTCATGAGAAACCGAGGCTGAAACCCCAGGTCCGACTGACATTCCAGAGGCCTATCCTCCCTCTGAATTCACGCCCACGAAAAAAACTTTCGCCAATCTCGACATAAATTTCAGCGGCCGGGGTAAAGACCTTTGACTACACTCATTATGAAATCGAATACACCACACCGCCGTCGTCGCCATCACCTCTGTCTGCTCATGCTTCCCGCCCTCTGGCAGATTGGCCAGCCGTTGCGGGCCAACAACACTTGGGACGGCGGTGGCGGCGCGACTTTTCTTTGGAGCAACAACGCGAACTGGGGTTTGGACACCGCGCCCGGTTTCGGCACGCTGATTTTCACCGGGGCCGTGGGCAACACCAACATCATGGATGCGAACTACTCCATGAATCAGCTCAACTGGAACGGCAGCAGCGCGTGGGTGCTGAACAACTCCGGCGGTTCGGTGCTCAGCCTCTTCGACAACGGCGGCACCCAGGCGAAGCTCGAAAGCCTCGGCACGGGCGGCGTCACCATCAATGCGCCGGTCACCTTTGCCGCGACGGCGGGGGCGGCGTGGGGGAAAATCAACGCCGTCAGCAGCAGCATGACCTTTGGCAGCGGCGGGACGCTGACCGTCAATGGCTCGGCGGTGGCGGGCATCCGTTTGTTTGGCGGCAGCGGGGCGATCGCGACGACTTTCAACAACACGGTCAGCGCGACCGGCAAGTATTTCGCCACCTCCGCCACCGGACAGACGGTGAACATCGGCGGCTCCTTCACGGCGGCGAATTTCTACCTGATGAACACCGGCACGCTGAACCTCAACACCGGCGGCAATCTGAACGGCACCGCCGTCCGCCTCGGCGGTGACTTCGCCACCACGGGCACGCAGAATCTGGCGCTCGGCGCGACGTTCAACCTCACGCCCGCGCCGGGCGGCCTCACCTTTGCCGGAGTCGTGAATTCGGTCGCGAGCAATACCTCGGGAGCCTTGGTGGTGAATTCGCAGAACACCAGCGGCACGAACACGCTGAGCAATCAGATCGCGCTCGACTCGGCGTTGAAGATCACGCAAGCGGCGGGCGGCACGCTCGCCATCACGCAGGTCAAAGGCGGCGATAACACCACGGGCACGGACCTCAAGGGCAACACGCTGACGTTCGCGCCCGCCGCCACGGGCGCGATCAATCACAGCGGCACGATCTATAACTCCACGGGCACTGGCTCCGTGACGCTCAACGGCGCGGGCACCCTGACGCTCTCCGGCGCGAATACTTACTCCGGCGCGACGACTGTGAGCGCGGGAACGCTCAGTGCCGCGAACATCGTGGTTTCCGCCGGAAACAGCAATCTGGGCAACACCAGCAGCGCGGTGGTGCTGGGGGACGCCAGCAATCAGGGCACACTGTCCTATACGGGCGGTGCGGCCACCTATACCCGCGGGTTCACGATCAATGCCGGCGGCGGGCAGTTGACCAATGCCGGCTCCGGCACGCTGACGGTCGCCACCGGCGGGATTGCCGCCGGCGGAGCGTTCACGGTGGGCGGTGCTTCCGGCAAAGACATCACGATCTCCAGCGCGATCAGCAGCACCGGCGGCCTCATCAAGACCGGAGCGGATACCTTGACCCTGTCTAACACGGGTAACAGCTTTAGCGGTGGAGTAACGCTGGGCGCGAGCGTGGGCACCATCATTGCCAACGCAATCGGCGGCACCAATGCCACCGGGTTGGGCACCGGGGCCGTCGCCATCGGCACCGGATCTACGGTCGAGCTTAAGACTACCTCCGCCTCCACAGCTATCGTCATTAACAACACTTTCACCGGCACCGGTCTCCTCAAGGTGACCTCCACGGGAGATTCGGGGGCTCCGAATAACAACCTCAATGGCATCAATGGCTTTAGCGGAACCGTTGAGCTGGCTAACGACGGAGGCGCCGGCAGAGGCAAGCTGGCCGGCACCATCAACGCCCCCAACGCCACGCTCCAGATTGACAGCGGCAGTCAGATTTACGTCGGGTTCTTTGGTGCGCAGACCTACAAGGACATCAAGGTCAGCGGCGCTGGCAACGGGGAAAATCTCGGTGCCATCCGGTTCGATTCCAACAGGACTCTCACGGTGAGCGGAAGCGTGAGTTTGCTCGGAGATACCACCATCGCCGCGGGCGGGTTCACGGGTGATGGCACGCTGAGCGGCAAAATCACCAGCGGGGCCGCGGGCACCCAGACGCTGACTCTCGGCACGGCCTCCGCAGTCAACAACGTCACGCTGAACGGGGATATCGGCGGGGGCACAGGCACCATTGCTCTGACGAAAACAACGGCGAGCACCGTTATTCTCCTCGGCGCCAACACCTACACCGGCGCCACCCTCATCAGCGCAGGCACGCTGCAACTTGGCAACGGAGCCACGACGGGTTCGCTCTCGACGAGCAGTGCCATCACCAACAACGGGACGCTGGCCTTCAACCGCAGTAACACTGTGACCCAGGGCACGGACTTCGCCAGCGTCATCAGCGGCAGTGGTGCGGTGACGCAGATCGGCACCGGCACAACGATCTTCTCCGGGGCGAATACCTACACCGGCGCGACGACGATCAGCGCTGGCACCCTGAGCGTGGCCACCATCGGCAACGGCGGAGTCAGTGGGAACCTCGGCGCGGCCAGCAATGCGGCCGCGAACCTCGTCTTCGACGGAGGCACGCTGCAATACACCGGAGCTACGGCCAGCACGGATCGCAACTTCACGGTCAATGCCGGCAAGACTGCGACCTTCGACATCACCACCAACAACCTCACCGTGAGCGGTGCCTCCACCGCCAGCAACGGCGCGCTGACCAAGACCGGCACCGGCACGCTCACGCTCTCCGGTGCGAATACTTACACGGGCGCGACGACTGTCAGCCAGGGCACGCTGGTCTTGAACAATAATTCCGCCGCCGGGGGTTTCGCGGCGGGCACCATCACTCTGGGGAACGGGGCTACCGGCAACAGCAACGTCGAGTTGCAGTTTGGCAGCGGCGTCAGCGGATTCGATCTCACTCTCCCCAACGGCAGCGGCGTCCGGCGCGTGAACCCCATCACCGTGGCCAACACGGGAAGCTCGGGGACGGCAACCATCGCTTTTAGGCAGGATGCATCCGCCTACATTTACACGGATCTGACACTCAATCGAGCCACCGTCCTTACGTCCGACAGCTCCTCCCGCCAGGCTCGTGGTTGGGTGGGGCGGATCACCGGTTCAGGTGCGGGTGTCGGCAACGATACCGTCATCTACGATGCCGGCGTTAACAATTGGCTGGAATTCGCCCCGAAGAGCACGGGGGTCTCAGGAACAACCCCCGCGAACACGTTCTCAGGCAATCTCCGCGTCAAGAGCGGCAACCTGGAAGTCGCGAATGTTTCCTACCTCGGCGACGTCCCCGCCAATTCCAACTTGATGATCCCCGACGCCGCCAGCGTGACGGTGGACGCAGGGGCCGCGTTGATATTCGTGTGGGGCGATGAGACGTTCGATGCGCTCAACGGCGGCGGCAGTATCGCGCGGAACACCGGCGATGGCCAAGGCATCCGCACGCTGACGATCGGGGCCAGCGGCGGTTCGGGAAACTTCAGCGGCGCGATCGCAGCCACCACCTTGGGAGCCGAAACGTTCCAGCCGGGAGTCAACATTACCAAGACCGGCAGCGGCACGCAGATCTTCTCCGGCGCGAATACTTACACCGGCGCGACGACGGTGAGCGCGGGCGTTCTGCGCCTCAACGGAGCCACCTCCCTCCCGGGCGGGATCGATACCACGGTGGGGGCGGGTGAAAGTGCGCTGACCCTGAATGGCGGCGTGCTCGGCCTCGGTGCGGGCAATTTCACCCGCAACCTCGGCACCGGAGCCGGACAAGTGCAGATCAACGCAGGCGGCGGTGGCTTCGCGGCTTACACCGCGGACCGGCTCGTGAATCTCGGCGGCGCGACCGCAACGGTCACCTGGGCGAGCGGCAGCTTCGTGCCCACGGGCAGCAACCTCATCCTCGGCGCGGCCGATGCCACGCACACGGTCACTTTCCAAAACCCGATCAACTTCAACGCCGCGACGCGCACCGTGCAGGTGGACAATGGTGCCGCCACCGTGGATGCGATCCTCTCCGGCGCCCTGAGCAACGGCGGCCTGACGAAGACCGGCGAAGGCTCACTGACGCTCTCCGGTGCGAACACCTACACCGGCGCAACGACCATCAGTGCGGGCACGCTGAGCGTGGGCACGATTGGTAACGGTGGCGTGGCCAGCGGGAATCTCGGCTCGGCCTCCAGCGCGGCCGCGAACCTCGTCTTCGACGTCGGCACGCTGCAATACACCGGAGCTACGGCCAGCACGGATCGCAACTTCACGATCAATGCCGGCAAGACGGCGACCTTCGACATCGCGACCGCCGCTACCAACCTCACCGTCAGCGGCGCCTCCACCGCCACGACCGGCGCTCTGACCAAGATCGGCGCGGGCACGCTTACCCTTTCCGGGTTCAATACTTTCACTGGAGCGGTGCAGGTGAATGCGGAGACGCTGAATATCTTCAACGATGCCAACCTCGGGACGGGTATCACCGTCACCCTCGCGGGCGGCACGCTGCTATCCTCGTCCACCTGGTTGTCCCACCCGCTCGCCATCAGCACTGCCAGCACCATCGACACGGCCTATGGCTTCACCACGACCGATAATGCCGCGCTCACTGGCTCCGGCACGCTGACGAAAACGGGCGGCGGAACCTTTTCCCTCATCTCCGGCTCGGGCAATACTTTCAGCGGTAACATCACTCTCGCCACCAATGGCGGCACCCTTCAGATCGGCGGCACGCCGGCCAGCAATCCGGCGGGCGGGGCCACGCTCGGCAGCCTGACTTCAGCCAATACCCTCACGGTCAATCGCGGCGCCACCTTCAACATCGAGGACAATGCCAGCTTTACTTCATTTACCGACCGTCTTGGCTCGGCGGGTAACCGTCCGGCGGTGTCGTTGAATGGCGGCACCTTGAGCCTCAATGGTGTCAACTTCGCCGCCGTCACGACCCAGACCCTCGGCGCGCTGACCCTGGCCTCCGGTGCTTCCACGATCAATGTCACCCGCAACACCTCGGGCACGCCCGAGCTGATCTTCTCCAGCCTGAGCAAGACTTCGGGTGCCTTTGCCAACTACACCGGCACCGCGCTCGGCAACGGCACGAATGACGGACGGATTCTCTTCACCAGCGCGCCCACGCTCATCGGGGGCGGCGGCGCGGCGAACAGTCCGACCATCAGCATCCTGCCCGGCGCGCGATCGGGCAACGATCTGGTCACCTATGACGCGGTGAATGGCATCCGGCCTTTGGTCCTGGCGGAATACAACGCGGTGGCCGGGAATAACATCACCGGCGCGGGTGCCACGCAGAATGTGAACATCTCCAACGCCACTCCGACGGCGTTCACCGCGCTTTCGGGAGCGAAGACCATCAACTCTCTCGTCATCACCGCCCCCGCTGTTTCGACTTGGGCGATGGGAAATACGCTGACACTCACCAGCGGCCAGTTCATTCACAGCGCGGCATCCGCACACACGCTCAACATCAGCAGCGGCACCCTCACCGCCGGCACCGGGGCCGTGGGCACGGTGGACCTCGACCTGTCGATCCTGAACAGCACGGTGACTCTCGGAGCCAATGTGAATAACAACGCCTCGACGGTCGTGGGCCTGGTCAAGAATGGGGCCGGCAGCCTCTCGCTGAATAACACAGCGGACAGCACCTATTCCGGCAGCACCTTCGTCAACGAGGGAACGCTCACCACCGGCATCACGGCCAGCCGTCGTTATCTGGGCACGGGAGCGGTGACGGTCAACGCGGGTGGAATCCTGAGTCTGGGAGCGATCGGGGCCACATCTTTCAGCGGGAGCATTGGCTCACCGACCTACACGGCGAGGACCGGCGGGCAAATCCAGATCGCGAATGCCGTTCCCGCGGTCAATGAGTTTTTCAAGATCGAATCCGGCGCGGCCATCATCAATGCGGGCACCACCAGCGCGGGCGGACTGGATTTGAATACGAACCTCAACGCCGCCGCGGGCGCGGTGCTGGCGGAGACGAGTGCCGGCTTTAACGCCGCCATCAAAAAAGGCGGCGTCGCCATCCAGACCGCCCTGACCACGCCCACCTATCATTTTGGGCTGGCGTCCTCCATTAACGAAAACGTCACCGTGGGAACGGGGACGCCTTGGCTGGGGCTGAGCAGTCTCCCCGGCGTCGGGGTCAGCGGCGTAGTATACGGCGGGGCGACGGCGAATAACACCCTCACGGCCAACAGTGATTTCACTCTCCAAGGCATGACCCCTTCCGGCTCTGGAGGAATCGGCCAGCCTAACTACTTATACCTCGGCTTCGGTGCAAGTGCGACGAACATCACCAAGATCGCCACACCCAATGGCAATGTGAACGCCAACATCGTGGGGGGCGTATTTCTGTGGAACGACAACAGCCAGTATGGCTCGGCCGGGAACAAGGTAACCTTCCAAGTCTCCTCCGGGGCCTCGCTAGGTGCTGCGACTGCGAATGCGCAAGGCGTCGTCGCTGGAGCGGCGACCGCCCCGGCCAGCATCGTGGTGCAAAATGGCGGCACGGTTTTCCCAAGCGATCCCAACGCCTTCAATGGCAGCGTGACGATCCAGCCCGGCGGCACATTCAGCCATGGCCAATCCACGCTCACCGGAACGGGAACCATCACCCACTCGAATGGCTCGATCCTCTCTTTGTCAAGCGCGACGGCGGTCAGCGGCGCTACCCAGTCCCTCGGCACCCTCCCCGGCACCATCGTGCGCATGTATAACTACTATGGGTATACGCCCGGAACGAGCACGCTGGGAGTCACGCAATTCGACAGCGGCCTGAACGATGCCGCCGTCTATAACGTCTTGAGTTTCGGAGCCATGGGGAATGCGGCGTCGGCGACCGATTCCTTGTTCACGCTCAGTGCCAATGGTGGCATCGGGGGCGTGCTCACCGCTGCGCCGAACAGCGGCCTGAGTGCGGCGACGGGCGTCGTTGCGGTCGGCCCCGGAGGAGGGACGTTCGCCGGAGCCAACGGCAGTTCCTTCTATATGAATGAGAACTTCGCCCTCGGAGCCAACACGCTGACCATCGGTTCAGCGCAATCCTACGATGGCTACCAGCGACTGGGCGGAGTTTATCTCTACTCCACTGCCGGCACCAACACCGGCAGCGCCGGGAGCGTCATCTCGGTCATCAATGGAGCCTACCTCCAGTTCGGCGATGCCGGGCAGATCCCCGACGCCACCCGCCTGACCGTCAATAGCGGCGGCTATGTGTATCTGAATGGCTCCGAAACCGTGGAGTCGCTGACCGGTGCGGGCTCCATCTACAACTACTACGGCCCCGCCACCCTGACGCTCGCTCCCACCACCACCGACGCCAACTTCTCCGGCACCCTCTACTCCTCGACCCCGGCCAACCTCGCCCTGACCAAGACCGGCACCGGCACGCAGACCCTCTCCGGCGCGAACACTTATACTGGCGCGACCCTCATTCAAGGGGGGACACTGTTGCTGAGCGGAGCGGGAGCGCTGGCGGACACTACTGATGTTAGTTTGACCGCCAGTTCCTCGTTCAGCATTGCGGGCATCAACGCCGCCAGTGAAACGGTGGGCTCGCTGTCCGGCGTGAGTGGCTCCTCGGTGGATCTGGGAGGCAAAAATCTGACGGTCAGTAACAATGCGAATTTCACGTTTTCCGGAGTTGCCTCAGGTAGTGGCGGCAGTCTGACCAAAGCAGGCACGGGGATCATGACCCTGAGCGGAAACAACACTTACAGCGGAGGCACGAATCTGACCGGTGGCACCCTGCTGATGGGAGCCAGCAATGTGCTGCCGAATACCGCGACCCTGAACCTCAGCTCCGGCACCAAGCTGGACACTGGCGGCTTCAGCGACACCACGGGCGCCCTCAGTGTCACCGGCCCTGCGGTGATGGATCTGGGAACTAGTGCTGGTTCCCAGCTAACATTTAGTAACGTGGGAACCTGGAGCAGTCTCCTCAGTGTCTGGAATTACACGGGTGCCCCGTGGACGCCGGGGACGGATAAGCTGATCTTTACCAGCGGAAGCAACACCATCAACCTCGCCAACGTCCAGTTCTTCAGCGACAACGGGCTGACGCAGATCGGCACCGGCGGCGGCGGGCTTATCGGCAATGAACTGGTGCCGGTGCCGGAGCCAGGAGCCGTGTTGGGTGGCGGGGTGCTGCTGGCCTTGGTAGGCTGGCGGGAACGGCGGCGGCGGGCCACTGTTTAAATCATTTCCAGTTTAAATTGAGTGAGCAGCCCAGCGGGCAGTTCCACATTCTTCCTGACGTCGGCCGCCACGGTTTAGCTTGGATGTCTCCAAGCTTCCGTCAGAAATGCAAAGGCTTGACAGTGGGTGGAAATTTCGCCACTGAGTGGAGTATGATTCCAGTTCGTCCAATTTCGTTCCTCGCTTTGTTGTGCGCTCTTCTGAGCGCCTCCTGTTCTGCCACCTACCATGCGGCGGGTAAGGTGACCAAACGTGGCTCCGTGCAGGTGACGCATGATTCCAAGGATTCGGGCGATGCCAAGGTGAAGGCGGCCCTCCGGAAGGAATTTATCACACGTGGGTTCACGCTAACGGAATCCAATCAGAGTGATTTTGTGGCCAGCTTCAAGGATGTCTGGCGTTTCGATGTGCTGATGTATTTGAGCCGACTGGAACTCCGGCTCACGGAACGTCGTTCCGGGACGGTGCAGGCGGAAGCCTCGTATGGGAACTCGGGAGTGCATTTGGATCGCTCGGTGGAGAAGGTGGTTAGCAAACTTTTCGAGCAACTGGATCAACAAGGTGTTTTTGGTGGTTAGCGGACCACCTCCAAGGGTTCATGATGCTATCCCTCATCGCTGCGGTCTCGGAGGATGGGTTCATCGGCCAGGATGGTAAAATCCCGTGGTCCCTGCCGCGCGATGTAGCTCATTTCCGGCAGTATTGTGCCGGGAAATGGTTGTTGCTAGGGAGGCGAACGTATGAGGAAATGAGCGGTTGGTTCCGGGATCATCATCCGCTGATTCTGACGCGCAATAAATCGTTCCAGCCGAGTGTGGGAACCCGGGTGGCGAGCGTGGGGGAGGCTCTGGAGTTGGCTCGGAAGCAGTCGGTGCCGGAGTTAGTGGTGCTTGGGGGTGGGGAAATTTTCGCGCTGGCAATGCCGTTGGCACAACGGTTGATTTTGACCACGGTGCATACTAAGGTGGGCCGCGGCACGCGATTTCCAGACTGGGTGGCCCCGGACTGGCGCTGTTTGCAGCAGGAAACTTTCCTGCCAGACGACCAGCACGCGTTTCGGCATACCATCGCCACCTATCAACGAATCCCCCCTATCACCCCAGACCAAACATGAAACGCCGCACCTTCCTAACCACCACTTCGCTTCTCGCAACGAGCCTTGCCGCTCAAGCGGCAGATCCCGCCAAGCCTGGCAAGCCCACCTCTGGCAAGGTGGTGAAGACCGAGGAAGAATGGAAGCAACAGCTCACCGAGTTGCAATTCAAAGTGACTCGCAAGCATGGCACCGAACCCGCTTTCAAAAATGAATACGCCGACAATCACGCCAAGGGCATCTACACCTGCGTGTGCTGTAGCCAGGAGCTTTATAGTTCCGAAGCCAAGTTTGAAAGCGGCACCGGTTGGCCCAGTTTCTTTCAACCGATCGCGCCCGAAAAAATCGGCACCACGGTGGACAAGAAACTGTTCTACGAGCGCACCGAAGTTCATTGTTCGCGTTGTGATGCCCACTTGGGGCATGTCTTCAAGGATGCTCCTGCCACGCCCACGGGCATGCGCTACTGCATGAATTCGGCAGCGATGAAATTTATCCCAGCCAAGGCGAAATAGCGTTTCGCCTGCATGGAGTTGCATTGTCGCCAGCGGATCATCGCGTTTCCCCGTCGCCCTTTGGTGATGGGGATTGTCAATATCAACGACGACTCCTTTTGCGGAGACGGCACGCTGGATATTTCCGCAGCCATGGAGCAGGCCCAGCGCATGGTGGCGGATGGGGCGGATATCATTGATGTGGGCGCTGAGAGTGCCCGAACGAATCGGGGGCCCATCTCCGTAGCCGATGAAATTGCCCGCTTGGAACCATTCATCACAGCCTTCCATGCGGCCGAGTGGTCTGCTCCGGCGGATGCAGCGCAGGTCTATCCACCGTTGCTTTCCATTAATACCTGGCGACCTGAAGTAGCGGCTGCGCTGTTACCACTCGGAGTAGATATCCTCAATGATCTGAGCGCCCTGCCAGATCAGGTGCCTGCGCAACTTTGCCGGGAACATCAGACGGCTTTGTTGATTATGCATACCGTGGGGCAGCCGAAAGTGGCTCACACGCACGTGGGGTATGAGGATATCTGGGCGACGTTGGTGGCCTTTTTCTCGGAGAAATTGGAGTTAGCTAGGTCGGCTGGCTTGACGAAATCGCAGGTGATACTCGATCCTGGCATCGATTTCGCGAAGCAACGCGATGATAATTTACGTATTTATGCCGGACTCCAACAGTTGCAGCAATTCGACGTGCCCGTGTTGCTGCCGGTTTCCCGTAAAAGTGTGATTGGTCACGTGCTGGGTATCTCCGCCCCCACCGAGCGGGATGCCGGCACCGTAGCCTGCATCCAAATGGGCCTTGCCAAGGGAGCCCACATTTTCCGGGTTCATAACGTGGCGGCAGCGTATCAGTCGATTAAGCTGCTGGATTGGTTGGCGCGGGCTTGAAAATGAGGTTGCTTTGCCCGCAGCGGTGGACTTGATTTGGCCCATGAAAAAATCTGCGCATCTGCTCTGGGGATTGATGCTGGTGCTAATAGCCGGGCTGGTGGGGTGGGCCGTTCGTTCCCGTGGGCCCGCAGTTCCGACTGGCAGCGTGACTCGGGCGGAAGTGCTGGCGCTGGCGGAGCGTTATGTGCAGCATGTATGGCGGGGCGGTCCGGAGCACATTTTCCATGGCCTAGATCCACAAGGCGTGCGGGTGGATACTCCGGATGCGGCCTTCCAACCTCAGAACGGTCAGGGTTGGTGGCGGACGGACGTGGAAAATGTCGGCATACCCTACAAGTGGGGAGGATTCGATTTACCCGAAGAATTCGCAACCGGACTGAGAGCCGGGCGCTATGCGGGGGACTGCGGCAGTGCGGAGAAACGCCGTTTGCTCGATGATGCGGTCAGTTCGTCCGCCGTGGGGATCGATTGCAGCGGTTTTGTTTCGCGTTGCTGGAAGTTGCCGCGGAGTTATTCCACGCGGGAGTTGCCGCAGCTGTGCGATCCCATCACGGATCTGACGAAATTAGAGCCGGGCGATATTTTCAATCGTCACAATGCCCACGTGATGCTCTTTGCAGGATGGGTGGACGCAGACCATACGCTGATCAGCGTTTATGAGGCAAACGAGAAAGTCAGCCGCACCGAGCACGCAGTGGCGAAGCTGTTGCAGGATGGTTTCAGTGCCTGGCGTTACCGAGAGATGCGGGATTAGGTTAGATTGGGCGCACTCCCACTCTCCCGCAATTCCCGCAGCGTGGTGCTGAAGGCACTCAAGTCGGAAATGATGCGGGCGTTCATCGCGATCAAGGTCGATTCGTAGTAGGCTAGATTAGGTCCGCCTACGAAGACTTTGACCGTTGCTGGCAGCAACTTGGCCAACTGCTGCAGGTCCTCCGCCAGAGCTGGGTCATCCAGTGGGTAAATGATGCTCAGTGCCAGAACGGAAGCGTTATTTCTCATGCAAGCATGGGCTAGTTCTTCAGACGGCAGACTGGGTCCCAGATAAATCACATCCCATCCCGCCTTGCGGGCCAGGGCGGCGGAAATGACGGCACCCAACTCATGGAGTTGCCCCCGCGGCGTGCCCACCACCAGTCTGGGGGCAGAGGTGGAAGGAATCATCGACTGCGCCCGCTGCGCCAAGTAATCGCGGATCGCAGCGCTGGCAAAATGCTCCTGGCTTGCCGTCAAGTCACCAGCGGCCCACATTTCCCCGATCTTCCTCAGAAAACGCAGCAACATTCGTTCCAAGACCCCGCTGGCCCCCAATTGCAGCATCGCTTCATCCAAGCAGCGCACCAAATCCTTGCTGGAGAAATTCCGGGTTGCCTTCAGCGCTTGGTCAATCAATGCATCCTCGTCGAGCAGAGGCTCGGTGGAGGTCGGAGCAGCCACCACCAAACCGCCGCCTTCGAGCAATCGCGTCAATTCAGGATCGCTCAGCGGCACCAAATTACTGATCGAGAAGCCCCGCTGCGTCAATTGACTCAACAGGGCGAGCCGGGCGACATCCTCCTCTGAATACATCCGTCGGGCACTCGCAGTGCGGGCAGGCGTGACTGCGCCATAGCGTTTTTCCCAGATTCGAATCACATGCGCACTGAGTCCAGTGCGCATGCTAACTGCTTTGATGTTGTGCAAATAATCCATTGGATGGTAGTATCTCGGGAGCCCCGCACCCGAAGGTGCTACGTCTAAATCACGATGTGGCATCCGTAAATCCAAAAATTCGACAAAAATTAGACAGAGGTAGTCCGTTTGGGTTGCAAATCCGCTCTTGCTACCTGTCGTAAAGTAACTTAAAGGTCATGTAAGCCGCCTTTGCTTCGGCGGCCCTCGTTTCCTTTTTCCATGATTACCGAAACCCTCGAATCTCCCACCGCTGTCGCTGCACAAGCCTCCGCTCCATCCCCAACTACATCATCCGATCCCTTGAAAAACGGGGAATGGAAGAAAATCGTCTCCAAGTTCACCGTCCCCAGCCGAGGACGTGCCACGTGGCAATTGGTCAATACGCTGGTGCCATTCATCGCCTGCTGGGTGGCCATGTATTTCACCGTGGAAAAGTCGCTCCTCTTGACGGCCTTGTTCGTGCTCCTCGCAGGCGCGCTGTCGGTGCGGGTGTTCATCATTTTCCACGACTGTGGCCATGGCTCCTTCTTCAAATCGCGGAAGGTAAATGACGTGGTCGGATTCATCTGTGGCGTCTTTACCTTCACCCCCTACCTCCATTGGCGCTGGGAGCACGCGCTGCACCATGCTTCCTCTGGCGATCTGGATCGTCGTGGGGTGGGAGACATCTGGACGATGACCGTTGATGAGTATCTCAGCGCTTCGCGCGGCAAACGTCTGGCCTACCGCTTCATGCGTAATCCCATCATCCTGTTCGGCTTGGGCCCGCTTTATTTGTTCCTCGTGCAAATGCGCATTCCATCCAAGAAAGCCAGTCGGCGGGACCGCAATTCCGTCTGGTATATGAATATTGCCATTGCGCTCTTCATGATCCTCATGGGCACCCTCTTCGGTTGGAAACATTATCTGCTGCTCCAAGTGGGCGTTACCCTGATTGCGGGAATCTCCGGCGTCTGGATGTTCTATGTGCAACATCAATACGAGGACGTTTACTGGGAGCACAATGACAACTGGGACTTCGCCACCGCCGCCCTCCACGGTAGTTCCTTCTACAAACTGCCCCGCATCCTCCAGTGGTTCACTGGCAACATCGGCTTCCACCACATTCACCACCTTAGCTCCCGGATCCCGAATTACCATCTGGAGCGCTGCCATAAGTCCCACCCACTTTTCAGCACCGTGGAGCCTCTCACCTTCTGGAAGAGCCTGAAATCTCTGACCTTCCGCCTGTTCGACGAATCCCAACGCAAGCTCGTGAGCTTCCGTCACATTCGCCATCTGCCGCGGAAACCCAAGTCTCAGGACACCACTGGCGGCACCCCCGCCAGCGCCTAGTTCATGGCCATCGTTTCCCTGGGGCGGCGGAATTTACTGCCTATCATTAGGCAGTCTGTTTACGGCACCCACCTCGATGGCGGTAAGCTCGGGGAGATTCTTCTGCTGGCTCGCGAGTATGTGGACCCCGAGGAAACGTCGCTGGACGTGTTCGTTTACCTGAACTCCGAGGATCGGCTCACCGCCACCCGGGCCACTCCGTTGGCCATGGTGGGGGAATTCGCTTCTTTAAAAGTCATTGAATTCCATCCCCAACTCGGAGCGTTTCTCGACTGGGGATTGAGCAAGGACTTGCTCCTGCCGATGCGGGAACAAGTCGGCCGTGTCCGTCCCGGCCAGCGGGTCGTCGTTTATATTAAAGTGGACGAACGCTCCCAGCGCATCAACGCCACCATGAAGCTGCATCCGTATTTGAATCGCATGGATTCCAATTACAGCGTGGGTCAGGAAGTAAACCTGCTCATCGCGAGTCGCACGGAATTAGGCTTCAACGCGCTGCTGCCCTCGGGCCATATCGGGCTGCTCTACCACAGCGAAACCAATACCCCGCTGGAAATTGGCGACAACATCATCGGCTACATCCGCACCGTTCGCGAGGATGGCAAAATCGATCTCGGTCTCGATCTAGCAGGCGCGCACCGCCTCCCGGAACTCGCTCAGCGCATCCTCAGCACGCTCAAGGCGGCCGGAGGCTCCCTGCCCTACGGAGACGACAGTTCCCCGCAGGACATCAGAGACTTCTTCTCCATGAGCAAGAAGGCCTTCAAGCAAGCCCTGGGCACGCTGTATAAACAACGATTAGTGAAGATCGAGCCGGATGGGATCTCGCTGGCGAAAGATTAGTTTGTAACGTGGCTTCGAAGACACAATTGATTTTGCCGATTTTGCCCTCCATCATTTAGAAGTTCCAGGCGACTGGAGCGAACAGTTTGAAAATCTTATCGTTTTGCTGGCCATAGATTACCCAGAGGTTTGCAGTTATGAACCTCACTGAACTGAAATCGTCTGTCCGTGCTTTGCTACTTCTGATTGCGGTGGTCACGGTGCTGGTTGCATGGATCATTCCGGCAGGTCTTCATGTGGTGACCGCATGGAACGGGCAACAGTCACCCATGGTGAATCCTCTCAGCATAGAATCCAGCGCGGATTTCCACCAAGAGCCTGACCCTTTTTCCGATGACCCTAATGTAGTCCGACTGATCAACCCACAAAATCCGGTCCAGATTAGGACCAAGTTCGTTCAAGTTGGTTCCGGAACCGAAGAGCTCAACTTTGAAGAGTTGATCCAAGCATTTCAACCAGCCACTGATGCCAGTTTTCCCCACAGCCAAAATGCCCATGATGAATGAGGATCACCACGCTGGACCAGGCTACTTAAGAGTCGAGGATTATAACCTGTGGCATGGGCGTCCCGCCCATCAGCCAAGGATCGGTGCGGGTGAAATGGAGATGTGACCCAAAGGGAAGCTGCTGGGCTGATGGGCGGGACACCCATGCCACAGAAGCAGCGTTCCGTCAGTGCGTTGGGTTTGTGATTCCTCTGGGTTTGACATTACGGAAATTTTCGTGAATTTCACCGGATATGAAATTTCCCTACTTCTTGAACCTCACAATGAGTGTTGCGTTGCTCTCGCCTGCTCTAGCCGAAGTAAAGCCAGCGTCTCCGCCGGCTCCCGCGCCTACTCCTAAAGATACCAAGGGGGCGCCTGCGGAGAACAAGGCTGCTGAGGCGAAGGACAAGAAGGCTGAGGCCGCTAAAGGAGGCAAGGATGCCAAGGAGGAGAAGAAAGATGCCAAGCCCGAAGGCCCAGCGAATCCGAAGGAGAAACTTAGTGTGACCCAGCATGTGCTGAAGGTGGGCGATAAACCGCTGCGCTATACGGCCACGGCGGGAACGTTAACGCTGAGCAAATCCGGTGGGGAACCACGCGCCAACGTGTTTTTCACCGCTTATACGATGAATTCCGGCGGTCATGGCAAACCTCAGAAGGAAGGCGGTCCCAAACCGGACGCAGTGGAACCTGCGAATCCTCGTCCGGTTACCTTTTGCTTCAATGGTGGGCCCGGATCATCTGCGGTGTGGCTGCACTTGGGAGCCTTCGGCCCGCGTCGGGTGCTGCTGCCAGAGGGCGGCACGGGCACGCCGAAACCGCCATTTCAGTTAGTGGACAATGCCCATACGCTTTTAGAACAGACGGATTTGGTTTTCATCGATCCGGTTAGCACCGGCTACAGCCGTGCGGAGAAGGGGGAGGATGCCAAGCAATTCCATGGGTTCAGCGAGGACTTGGAAAGCGTCGGGGACTTTATCCGATTGTATGTTAGTAAAAACAAGCGCTGGGCTTCGCCTAAATTTCTCCTGGGTGAAAGCTATGGGGCCATCCGCGCAGCGGGGCTGGCCGGGCATTTACAAGAACGTTATGGGATGGCGTTGAATGGGATCGCCATCGTTTCCGGCTTGCTGGATTTCCAGACCTTGAGCGCCTCCGGCCCCAATGACCTGCCCTACGTGGTGTTCCTGCCCACGATGGCATCGGTGGCGTTCTATCACCAGAAACTGAGTCCTGAACTACAGAAGGATCGCGCTGCGACCACGGCTGCAGCCACGGAGTTTGCGCATGGAGCCTATGCCAGCGCGCTGTTGCGCGGGGCGGCATTGCCGGCGGATGAGAAAGAAAAGATCGCGGAGACGTTGGCTAAATTTACCAGTCTGCCGAAGGATCTGATCCTGCGGGAGAATTTGCGGGTGGATGCCAGCATGTTCTTCCGCAAGCTGCTGGAAAAGGAAAACAAGACGATCGGCCGCTTTGATGGTCGGGTGGTGGGCGATCCGGAAATCGGGGATCCCTCCTACGCCAATGTTTACAGTGCATTCTCCTCCAGTCTTAATGCCTACATCCGCACGGAGTTGAAGGTGGAGAATGATCAGCCGTATGAGATCCTGACCAGCGAGGTGCATCCCTGGAGCTACAAGCAGTTCACCAATCGTTATGTGACCGTGGCGGAAACATTAAATGAGGCGATGAAATCCAATCCCAGCCTCAAGGTCTATGTGGCCTGTGGTCACTATGATCTGGCCACGCCAGCGGATGGGATTCGCTTTAGCTTCAACCATATGACGCTCTCCGACGCGCAGCGCAAGAATGTGCAATTCGGAGATTATGAAGGTGGTCACATGATGTATACGAATCTGCCGGAACTGGAGAAATTGTCCGACGCGCTCCGGAAATTTATTGATGCCGCCAAATAATCCAAACAGCCCTGCTTCCATGTCCAAATCTTCCGCCACGGCCGTTCCGCTTCTGCAATCTCTGGCCGAGGCGGCGGGCGCCCCGGGTGCGGAATCGGAGGTGCGCGCTATTTTCCAGCAACAGTTGGCTCCCTGCGGCCCGCTGCGGGCAGATAAATTAGGAAGCGCCATCTGTGATCGGGCAGGGACGGGACCGCGCGTGATGCTGACGGCTCATTTCGATGAAGTGGCGTTTGCGGTGCAGAATATTACGAGCCGGGGGTTCCTGAAGTTGGTGGCCCTGGGCGGTTGGTGGACCCATAATTTACTGGCGCAGCGGGTGCAGGTGATCACGGCCAAGGGGCGGAAAATTCTCGGCGTAATTGCTTCCACCCCACCGCATTTCCTCAGTGAAGGCCAGCGCGACAAGGTCATGGCGCTGGAGAATTTGTTCGTGGACATCGGAGCCAGCAGCGCCAAGGAGGTGACGGAGAAATTCGGCATCGCATTGGGTGATCCCATCGTTCCGGTGTCTGAATTTACCCGCATGGAGAATCCGGATTTGGTATTGTGCAAGGCGTTCGATAACCGCGTGGGGTGTGCGGTTATGATTGAAACGATGCTGCGGCTGCGCAAAGCGAAGCTGGCCTGTGCCCTAACAGCAGTGGGGACGGTGCAGGAGGAAATCGGGTGTCGGGGGGCCGTCACGGCTGCAGCCATGGTGAAACCGGATCTGGCGCTGATCATGGAAGGCACTCCGGCTGACGATACGCCGGGAATGAGTGCTGAGGAGTCCCAGGGAGCCCTAGGCGCGGGGCCGCAGATTCGGTTGTTGGATCCTACAGCTCTGATGAATCGCCCGCTGGCCAAGTTCATTGCCAAAATTGCCGAACAAGAAAAAATTCCGCATCAAATTGCGGTGCGACGCTCTGGCGGGACCGACGCCAAGAGCATTCATCTGGCCGGGGAAGGTGTGCCCTGCGTGGTGGTCGGGGTGCCCGCCCGATATATCCACTCACACAATGCCATCGTGAATTTGCAGGATTACGAGCACACGATTCGCCTGATGGTGTCGGTGATTCAGGCATTGAATGCCAAGGAGGTCGCGAAATTTACCGACTTTGCGGCAGGTCGTTAGGTCGTGAGAAGCAGTTTGCAAAGCGGGGAAAATTACGCTCTGCTGAGCTACCGCAGGTCCGTTGACGCACCGTTCGGCAGTCAGTTATGAAGCACAATCTCCCCCCCCAACCTCCTCCGCGGGAAAATCAGACTTGGTCTCCGCCCGTGAGCCGCACTTGGCCGCAACGTTTGTTGCGCGGCTGGGGATTGGTGGGCACGATTTTGTGCTTGCTGGTTTTGTATGGATTGATTCGTGGACGCCAGGACTACCGAAATTTCAAGTCTTTCCTCTCCCATCAGGAAGTGACTAAGGCCATGCAGTTGGCTGCTGCGGGTGATGACAACGGGGTGATCGCGTTGTTGGAAAAAGCCGGCGCGCGCACGCCGAATGATGCGATGGTCTTGCGGGCCTTGGCGGATTTCAATGAAACGAGGCAGGATCCGATGACGCTGTATGCGCTGCGCAAGTTGGTCAATAATGGTGATTCCGCCCCGGAGGATCGGGAGCGATTGTGTCGGTTAGCGTTTGACTGGGGTCATGCCGAGCTGGCTGACACGGAGACGCTGCGGGACTGGGCGCTCTCAGAGACGACGAACTTGGGGCTGCGTCCGCTGGAATTAAGCGCCCGCTGGATGGCTTCGCGTGGCCAGGGAGCTGAAGCTGAAGGAAGACTGCGGAAGGCCTTGCAGATGGCGCAGGACGATATGGCTACTCCCGCCATTGAAGTGGCGCTGGCGCGGCTGCTGCTGAATAGTCCACCTGCGCAGATGGGTAGTGCCGGGGTGATTCATGAATGTGTGGTCCTGCTAACAAAAGCCCTCGAAAGAACGTCTCCGCCCGTGCCCATCCATGGCGAGGCCGCGAAACTCCTCAGCGTGCTGGCGCTCAAGCCAGAATGGGCGGAGCACGTTACCGAGGCCACGATCGAGCGAACTCGCAAGGCCTTACTAGCCCAGTCGCAGGCTTCGGAGAGCCCGGTGCAGGCGATGGACTTCCGCCTGCAAGAGCGTGTGCTCCAGATGAAATATCGACCGTCGCAGAAGTCGGAAATTGTGGAAGAGGTCGTCAAACTGGCGCGGACCGCCAGCGAAAAGGAACGGATGGTGATAGCGCGGTGGCTGCTCAGTAATGACTTTTCGCTGCGAGCCATGGAGATTTGTGAGACCATTGATCAGCAACTGACCAACCGGGAATGGTTCACCCTGCGGTTGGATGCTCTCCATGCCTTAAAACGCTATGAGGAGGTCAAGCAATTACTGGCCGCGCCCGCACAACCGTTGCCACAAATCATTAAGGCGCAATTTTTGTTAACCGAAGAGAAGTCACTCCAAGCTCCCGAGGCTGCGGTGGAAGCCAGTCGCAAGGCGGTGCGGGATGCGGCTTCGCGATCCGAATTTAAAGACACCTTGAATGCGGCCGGGGTATTGGAGCGAACGGGCGAGGTGACGCTGGCGATGGATCTTTTCCAAGGCCTACAGAACCATTCCCAAGCTGGTCTGCCCGCCCGCCTTGGCTTGGTGCGCTGTCTCAGCGTGCAATTGGAACGCACGCCGGAGCTGATCGAAGCACTGAATTCACTGTTAGTGCTCTGGCCTCATTCTGACGAAGCTCGCAGTGATCTGGCTTACCTCCGGTTACTGGATAAAACGCATCGCCAGGAAGACGTGGCCGCGGTGATTAGTCTGGCCCAACGCAATCAGTGGTATTTAGCGTATCGCATCCCCGCCGCGCTGGCGTTGTTGCGCATTAATGAATCGGCTAAAGCCCTCAAAATATTGGACTCCACCGATGTTCCATGGGCGCAGGCTCGCGCGGGCTGGCGGGCGGTCTTTGCGGCCACCCTGGCCGCGAATCAACGAATGGCAGATGCCCGCAAGTGGGGAGAGCAGCTTTCCTTGAAAGAGTTGCGTCCCGGGGAGCGACGATTGCTGGAGGATTATGCGATCACCCCCAAGCCATGAGCGATTCCGTCCGTGAACGTCCGTTGCGCTTTTGGCTCTCGCTTAGCCCGGTGTTGTTGTGTTTCGCACTAGCCATTTGGCAAATGCGGTATGATTGGACGTATGATGAGACTTACAATTACGGCTGGGTGGTTACACCGCTCATGGCCTACCTGTTCTCGGTGAGATGGCGGGATCGGCCTGCTCCCCGGCCCCTCCCTCTGGCCCAGCGGGGCCTCTGGGCTTGGGTGACGATTGCGCTCCTGCTGCCCATGATCTGGCTTATCCGAGAGGCGAATCCAGAGTGGCGCCTGGTAGGCCTGGGCTTGGCCATGCTGGCCATGGCGGCATCTTTCTGCTGGATTCGAGAACTGGGTGGCCCCATCTGGATGCGGCATTTTGCTGGCGCCATACTTTTCTTTGCAGTTAGTGTGCCTTGGCCCAGCCAACTGGAGCGGACGACGGCTGATTTTCTAATGCCGGTCAATGCCTCGGCGGCATTGGAAGTGTTGCAGTTGCTGGGGGTTCCCGCCACGCGCGCTGGAAATTTGATTCAATTGCCGGGCGGTGGTATTCTGGGGGTCGAAGAAGCCTGCAGTGGGGTGCGCTCGCTCCAAGCCACCTTGATGATGGCTTTGTTTCTTGGTGAATTGCATCGCCTGCGCTGGTTGCATCGGGGTGCGTTGTTGTTGATCGGCGTGGTCGTGGCCTTGATCACTAATGCCAGCCGCACCATTTGGCTCAGCACCATCGGAGCCAAAGCCGGGCTGAGCGCCACGCATCAGTGGCATGACCGGGCGGGCTTGATTGTGCTGGGCATCAATTCCGGCCTGCTCCTGCTGCTAGCCACCGTGCTGGAGAAGAAATTTCCCCGTCGCTCCGCACCTGCGCCCGCGCTGGAGGCACTGCGCGGATTCGCGCGTCGCTATACCCACGGACCGGCTTGGTGTCTGGCGGCCGGACTCTTGATGTTTCCCGTAACGGCTTATTGGTATGGTCGCAATGAGTTGAAGAACCCGGAGACTTGGACGCTCACTCCGCCTCAGGAAGCTCCCGGCTATGCCGTCTCCTATATCAATGATCTCACCACAAAAATGCTGCGCTATACCAAAGGCTGGTCCGCCAAGTGGCAGACCGACAACCAACGGCCGCTGCATGGTTTCTACCTCGAGTGGGAAAAAGGAAAATCGCCCCCGGATAACATGAACGTCCACACCCCTGGCGGTTGTTTGATCAATCTGGGGATTGAACAAATGGAGGAGTATCCGCCGATGGTGCTCAACGTAAAGGGGCATGACATGCCGATCCGGTTTCTCCGCTTCCGGGACCGCAACCGTCCCCTCTTCCTGGCTTATTTCGTAGCCGAAAACAAAGTGCTGGGGGAAGCCGCTGATGTGGGCTCCTTCGATTTTTCCTACTGGAAACGCTTGCGCTCCGTAGTCGCAGGCCGCCGCAATCCCGGCCAGCGTTTAATCGAAATCGGCCTCTGGGATGAAGTCGATAAGGACACGGCCTGGAAGCATATTGCCGAATACTTAACGAAACATCTACAGTGGGAGTAGGTGAGTTGGCGAATACCATTTAGTCACCAGTGATTCCGAGCACGCTCGCCAACCGCTGCATGCCCGCAGTTTCGCTTTCGCGGATGAATTCATTGGCCTGCGCCAGGGTGCGGACTCTGGCTTCAGGGTTTTCTTTGATTTTGAGCAGGGCCTCTGCCAGTTGGATGGCATTGACTTGATCCAGTTCAAAGAACCAATCCCGCAGGCCCAGATCCCGCCACATCTGACCTTGCGTGGCGTCCGTGGGCGGTCGCAGATGGATGGCTGGCGTGCCCACGGTTTGCGCCACCACTGCGGAGAGCAGTTCCATGGTTAGCACCCACTGGGCGCGTGCGAAAACGCCCGCCGCTTCGTCTGGCAACCACGCTTCCTCCCGCACCACGCAGCGGCTGCGAAGCGTTTTGGGAAACTTGTCTGAAAGCAACTCCTGACCCAATGCCACTTCATAGGGCATCTCCGCAGCACAAAGTAATTTGACGTTAGGATGCGCTGCGAGATACTTGACGATTGCTTCCCGCAACAACGAGAGATCCTCCTCCCGGCAACGTCGGTTCATCTGCTCCTGGGCGATCTCAGCATACTTGGGCGGCCTGTTAAATATTTCCCAATACGGGGTGAAGCGCAATTTAGGCACCACGCAGATGAATTCCCCGGCCTTCAGATCGTGCGCCTCCAGCCAAGCCGCCGCGGTCTTGTCATCCCGCAGATCTAATGCCAGGGCGGCATCCGGCACGAAGGAAATCCGGCCGACACTAATTCCCTGACGGACGGCCAGAGCCCTGGAAGCACCATCCCGCAGGAAAACGAAGGACGCCGCCTCCAGCATTCCTTTCAGCTTGGTGTCCACTTCATCCAGCGTCACTCCATAAATACCGAACGGCTTGCGAGCGTGGCGCTGCCAGGCTTCGATATGCTCACGTGCTATCACATGGGTGGCTGGACCATGGAGGAAGAAATCACCTTCCTCCCATGCCTCCTTGAGGTCCGGTTGATCCGGCTTGCCATCCCGACCGATAGTCCCCGTGATAAATTTCACCTTGGGAAACCGCTTCCTCAGCCACGGTTCCGCGCCATGAGCCAGCGAGGTGGCCCACACGGTTAATTTTGCGGAAGGCACCTCCCGCTGCAGCAGTTTCAACAAACCAGCCACTTGTGCCACCTCACCCATGCTGAAGGACTGCCAGCACGCCCGCACCAACAGCCTCGGAGCACGCCTGCCCCTGGCCAGGCCTGCCTGAAGCAGCGGGACCCAAACCAAGCCGTGGAGGCATTTGCGACGCGAAATCATCCTAGCAACTCACCGCAAGTGTCAGGACTGTCAAATCCCTAAAGTTTAAAAAATAACGGAAAACCTGTTGTAAATTTGCAAAAATGAAGCTAATCTTGATTATCAAGCTATCTTAATTAAAATATTCTCTCCAACTTCCGTCAAGCCATGCCTCCACAAGCCGTTTTTAACCGTCGTCCTGCCTCTTGGATCAAAGCTGAGATGGGTGAAAACACTTGGAACGGGGAAATCTTATCAATCTATCCCAAGCCACTGAGTTACGCTTCCTTGGCCATCGGCTTGGAGGCTCAGCAGCCGGATCCTTGGTATTCCGGTGGACATCGCGTCATGTCAATGTTGGCTACTTTGGCGGTGATTGCCATCGGGTGGGCGTTGTCTGCGTGGTCGCATAATGGCCATGGCAGCACCGGGGCCAGTGGCAGTCTTCTGGGCGTGTTGATGCGTTAAATAAATGTCCTAAGGGATTCCCGATACAATTTGGGAGTGAGAGCGCTCCCGCTACGCTGCGTTAAATGCCCGCTAACCTTCCCGTTGGGAGGACGTAACATGCGCGAGTAATTACCATGAAAATTATTTTCAGCTTTTTTACCCCTATGGATTTCAATGAATGAAGCCCGGCCTATCCATCAAGCCGCCCGCCCCTCGGCTATTTGGTCTCACAAATCTACCTCGGGACGCAAGCTTTTACTGGCGAGACTGGCATGGGCCGCTATCCTCACCCTATGGATGGTCAATTCTTAACCTGCACCCGACAAACCGGGCTCACTGTTGCTTCCTACCGGATGGACCACGCGGCGGCAGCGGCTAATGGTGCGGTAGCGGTGCCAAGATTAAAGCAAAGCTACGTTTGGGGCTTGGATGTGAGCGGGACGTATCAGGGCGCGGGTGGAGCGGGTGGCTTGTTGTCCGAGACGGAGTGGAGGCAGGAGATGCAGACGGACCCCAATACCAGCATCGTGACGGAGGTGACCACTGCGTCCACGTTCATGCCTGCTTATGATGGCAATGGTAATGTGATGGCGTTGGTGGACACGGTGGGTGACATCAGTGCCACTTACGAATACGATCCCTTCGGCCGCCCGATCCGCGCCACGGGCTCCATGGCCCAGACTAACCCCTTCCGCTTCAGCACCAAGTTCACCGATGATGAGACCGGCTTGGTGTATTACGGCTACCGGTATTACGATGCCGCGCAGGGAAGGTGGCTGGGGCGGGATCCTATCGGAGAGCGCGGGGGACCGAATTTGTTTGGAATGTGTTGGAACAATCTAATGCTGTTTATCGACGACACAGGCTTACAAGCAACCATTGCGCCCCCTCGTCAAATTACTCCTAAGCCTTGGCCGCCAGGAGTCAATCCCAGGCCAGGGTTCGGCCCGGATGGCCCAGGGAGTGGAAGCACACCTGGCAGGCCGCGTCCAAGGCCAGGCTCCGGCAGACCTCGTCCAGGTGGAGGAGGAATCGGCGGGGCCGCTGACCTGATTGAAAGATATCAAGTGATAAAGATTGTTGAGGAAGACCCGTTAGACCCGATGAATTTACCGCTCCTAGAAATCTATGGTGGAGCTCCCATCCAGCCCACGCCTGTAGAGCCTGTTGAACCAGTCGAAGAACCTGCGCCGGAACCGGGTAGTGATATCAATAAAACGCTTACAGAGGTTCAGCGTGAATCAACTAAGGACGGATGCTGTTTGATTTGGTATAACCATCAAAAAGGAGGGTCTACAGTCCACAATGATTACGCGGCCTACGTAAGTGAGTCCATGAATAGATTCTTAGGTGGGCCACTCGGGAGCAACCTTCGCTATGAGGTGGTGGTGGTTCCTAAGCTAAAAGATGTAAAGGAGAAGGGGCTGATTCCAACGCGCTACGATGGAGGAGCGAGATTTCCAGATGCCCAATGGGTCTTCGAAGCTAAGACAGGGCATGGATGGCTGGGAACTGATCCGGATAAGCCTGAGCCTTGGTGGACATTTCAATACCCCAGGCTCCTCGCCAAATCGAAAGACCAATTGAAGGTGGCAGAATCATGCAAGCTAACATTTTGGATTGCTTTTAAACACGATTTCGCTAGGAAAAGCTGGGAGCGATTGGTGGGCGATACGCATGGCAGGGTTTTTCAGCCATGAGTCGGGGTATAGCGAAATTACATGCGTATTAAAATATATGATAGAAACACGATTTAAGCTTAGTTTGTCCGGCGGAGAGCGTCAGATCAGTTCTTTGCACGGTTCTGAGGACGAGATTGATCGTCTGATATCGGAATTCTGTGATCAGAAACCGGTAGGAGCAGTTTGGGCGTTCCATACTCCACGCAAAATGCATTGGGGCGATAGAGGGGGGGGGCCAGAGTTAATTGAGTCAAATCCTACTGCATTGCATGAAGCGTGGCGGGTCGAAAATTTCACGGCCACAGATTTCGTTGATTTGATCGATCATTTTAGGATCTACAATGACCCCGAAGATGCTGATTTCTTCCCAGATGGATTCTGGGAGAGGATTAGGTCTGAATTCAGAGCAGCTATGCTAAACTTGCTGCATACCCACGATTTACTTGTATTGGTGTATAGGAGAGCTTTGGGGCTGACAATGGTGCCCAGGAGATTACTAGAGCGGAAGGAGTTTATGAAGGCAGCACTTGCTTGCCATGAAATAACCAAACGCTTTTTCTGGTCTCCCTATATCCCATCCCCACGTGCGCGGCACATGTTGGACGCGATGATGATCCATCAATTCATCCATATTGGTTTCCTACATACGCCTTATTTCAAGGGCTACCGCGGAGATCCGATAAAATGGCATGTGAAAAATGAATAAATCAGTATAGTGGAGAGTGAAGGCAAGAAGGGCCAGTCTTAATACAGACTCACGTAGGTTTCAAAGTTGAATCACCCTGATTTCTACAGCCCTCTCGTTTTTGCCCCCCCTCGACACGAGCACTGGACTTGATGGCACCAAGAGTTACCTTGGCTAAAGCTTCTGCTGACTCATTTTACAGTGCATCAATGATATCTACTCTCAATCCCGACACGGTTCCAAGGTCCATGCCTAATTGCGGCCCTGGCGCCCTTTGGTGTTTGGATGAGAGTGGGACGTATCAGGGCGCGGGTGGAACGGCGGCTTTTTGCACGGAGGTGGAAACGCGCTGCTGCGCGTTTCTGAGAGGGGGAAGCCCAATGACGCGCAGCAGCGCGTCACCACCGCATGATCTGTTGATAATCAAAAGTTTACACCGTGCAAATATCCGCCCCAGCGCGGGCTTGTTGTCCGAGACGGAGTGGAGGCAGGAGATGCAGACGGACCCCAATACCAGCATCGTGACGGAGGTGACTACCGCGTCCACGTTCCTGCCGGCCTATGATGGCAATGGTAATGTGATGGCGTTGGTGGACACGGTGGGTGACATCAGTGCCACTTACGAATACGATCCCTTCGGTCGCCCGATCCGCGCCACAGGACCCGCTGCGCAGACCAACCCCTTCCGCTTCAGCACCAAGTTCACCGATGATGAGACAGGGCTCTGCTATTATGGTTATCGGTATTATGATGCGACGCTAGGACGGTGGCTAGGGCGAGACCCTCTTCGGGAAAAGGGCGGGCTGAACCTGTATAGTATTTGTCGTAATAATACCACGTCAAAAATCGATAAATTAGGATTGGAAATTGTTATGGATTGTAATTTCACGGAGCTATTCAAGGAAAAGTTCAAACTCACATTTAAAACTGATTTTACGAACGGTTTGTATCACTATAAGGAGGCAAAGGATCCGACTGAGTCGAGAGGGTCATACGCGGAGAAGCACATACAGGCCCTCATAATTGCAAGAATGATGGCTTCGCCAACATCGTTCGCTATAGGTGACACCGACAACAAAGAGGAGCTTAAAAATCTCGGTAAACACATCCAAGTAAGGGTTCAAAGCGTGCTTAATTCTATTAACAAGAAGTTCAATTTTGGGCCGTCGAAAATTGTCCATACTGTAAAGCCCCCCCCAGATGATTTGATTAATCCTGGAGGATACTACAATTCAATTAATAACCCAGACACTTCCTTGGGCTGCTTCGACGCTACGACAGCACTTTTTTTTGCGGCGATTGGAAGCCTCCATGATGCGACTCAGAGGAATCACAATGACATTTGGATACCTGGTGATTGGGGTTATATCGCAAATTTAAATGCTAAAAAGGGAGCATGGGATCCCGGGCACGAAGGGGAGAATATAATCCACCACGGGATAGGTCAGGATGGGAAGAATGTTTTTTGGGGGCACTTCAATTCTGCTCTTAGTGTTGGCACCCTGGAGGAGTGGCGTGGCGAGATCAGCAGGTGGGAAAATAAGGTCGGGTTAGCAGGATCTCCAAGCGTGGATGGGCGGGTCTATTATTACCCAACAACCGGTCTTGAAAAGGCAAAATCATGAAATCACAACGCAATCGCTTAGTTTTGCTTGCTCTAGCGTGTGTGTTAGCTTGTATTTATTTTAAAATAAATTTTTGCAGGCCTTTTCCAAGCCCGTCAAATGGAATAAGTCCAATTTTGCGGATCGATATCTATATGTCTGGAAAAGGCGAGGATGCATTCGTTGTAAAAGCCGACCATCGTGTTATTGAGCTAGGTATTGATGAAGTCCGTTCATTACTAAACGACCGGATTCGTGCCGCTGATTATATGGTTATATTGTTAACAAAATCCCTACTCTGTTCGCGTGCGCGATTAATAGCAAAACAACTTGGTGAGCTTCGAACTTCATTCAATGGAAAATGCTTCTACGTTGATGTGGGAGCGCTGGACAACAATGAAAGGGCAGCTTTCGTGGCCATCAAGGAGTCTGCGCAATCAAAGAACCTGCAGTATTTGGTAGGAGGAGAATCATTTTCTGATCTCGATACATTGGGCTCATATTTGGATTCTCATCAAATTACGCATTTGGCTTTATCAACTGAACCACAATCAGAATTAATATCGTTCATTCACCTAAAAGGGTATACGGTTATCAAATCTATACAAAGTGCCGACATTGATATTAAACATTACCCTGTCGAGACTAATGCGACAAATCCATTCGCGGACTGACTGCTGTGAAGGCAAGACGGTCCGGTCTTAGTAAACACTCAAGAGGGATCGAGGTTGAATCACCGTAATTTCTATATCCCCCTCATTTTGAGCCTCTCTACATGAGCGTTGGACTTGACGGCGGCAAGAGTTACCTTTGGCCAAAACTTCTGCTGACTCATTTTACATTTTACAGTGCATCAATGACATCTACCCTCGATCCCTACACCGTTCCAACGGCCAGGCCTAGTTGCATCCGTGCCGTCCCCTGGGGTTTGATGGACGAAAGAGCTACCCAAGTGGCGGAGTCCTTCCGCCATCCTACTCTAAATATCGGCCAACCGTCCCGTGGAATCGCCAAAACGCTCCAAGCCGGTTACCCCCATGCGGTCCGCCATGCTGAGGAACATGTTACACGTTGGGGTGGGGGAGTGTTTGGTGTAGCGCCCAGGAGTCAGCGTGCCACCACCATGACCAGCCAGCACGAATGGCAGGTCGTTGTGGTTGTGGCGGTTAGGGTCTGCATTGCCCCCGCCGTAAACTAACATTGAGTTGTAGAGCAGCGAGTTCCCATCCGAGTCCTTGATGGCGTCCATTTTCTGGAGGATCTGCGTGAACTGCTTGGCATACCAGAGGTCGATCTGGGCTACTTTTTCCATCAGGTCCGCTTTATTTTGATGGTGGGAAATGTCGTGGTGACCTTCGGAAACGCCGATGTCGGCAAAGGAGCGGTTGCTGCCATCATGCGCTAGCATGAACGAGGCGACGCGCGTGGAATCCGTCTGGAAGGCGGCAATCATGAGATCGCCCATCAGTTGGATGTGGTCACCATAGTTGTCCGGCACGCCTGCGGGGACATCTTGGCGGGGGGAGGTGGCAGGTCCGAATTTCTCCGCCTTTTCGATGCGCAGTTCGATCTCCCGAACCCCCGTGAGGTATTGATCCAACTTGGCATTATCATGGGGATCGAGCCGCCGCTGCATCGCGCGGGCATCCTCCAGCACGAAGTCCAAGACGGAATGCTGCTCGGCTTGGCGACGTTTCAGATTCTGGGCGCGCAACTCCGCTGGCCCGGTGCCGAAGAGACGTTCGAAGAGCAGGCGGGGGTTGACCTCGGGCGTCATGGGGGTCGTGGGCGAATTCCAGGACAGGTTGAATTGATAGGCACAAGCGTAACCCGAGTCGCAGGCTCCAGCCTTGCGGACCGCATCACAGCTCATTTCCAGCGATGAGTGACGCGTGAGATGACCCACTTGGCGGGCCATCACTTGATCGATCGAGACGCCTGCCTGAATATCGGTGGCGCTCTTTTTCACGCGCACTCCGGTGAGAAACGTGCCCACGCCACGGGCGTGATCGCCAGCGCCATCCGGGCCGCCCTCTCCGTTGAGATTTTCCATGCCGCCCATGATTTGCACGTGGCTGCGCAGTTCCTCCAAGGGCTTCAACGTGGGGCTCGCCACGTAGTCGGAGCCGGGTTTTTCCGGCCACCAGTAAGACGGGATGGAGCCGTTCGGGAAAAAGAAAAAGGCCGAGCGCAGCGGGGCCCCGGTGCGAGTTACGGCCAGTCGTGTGGCCTCTGCTTGGGCCAGCAATTTCATGCCGCCCAGCGACTCAAATGTGGGCACGGAAATCAACGCGCCCAGCCCACGCAGGAAATGGCGACGTCCGAGGGGAGAGAATTGGGAGGATTTCATAAATGTTATTGCTGCGCGGTTTTGGGTTTATCGACGGAGGCGGGGCGACGTTTCAGGAAGGCGTCCGATTCCACTATGGCTTGCAGCAGGCTGCCCGCATGGCCTTCATTTTGTTGCAGCCGTTGCAGGATCAGGTCCACCGTGGTCTCATCATGGAAATCCAGGCCGCGTCCCAGGGCATACGTTAGCAGCTTCTGGGTAACGCACCGTTCAAAGGATTCCCGATGATTACTAACCAGAATCTGCTTCAACTCCCGGGCCGAGGAGAACTGCTCCGTGGCGCTGAGTTGGCCTTGTGATTCAATGGGTTTGCCGCGTTCGAACTCCCGCCACTTGCCCATGGCATTGAAATTCTCCAAGGCCAGTCCGATGGGGTCCATGCGGTTATGGCAGGAGGCGCACTTGGCGTCCGCCCGGTGCTTGGCTAAATTTTCCCGCAGGGTGCCTTCAATGCCTTTGCCGGCGGAGAAGTCTTCCAGCGGGGGCACGTTGGCGGGCGGCGGCGGCGGGGGCGATCCCAGAATGTTATCGAGAATGAAGAGTCCACGTTTCACCGGAGAAGTGCGCGTGGGATTGGAGGTTACTGCCAGCACCGTGCCTTGCGTCAGCAGGCCTCCGCGGGGACTATCTGCGGCTAGGGTGACTCGGCGGATTTCGTCACCCTGAACCTCGGGGATGCCATAGTGGTCGGCCAGACGTTGATTAACGAAAGTATAGTCACTGGAAATCAATTCCGTTAGCGGGCGATCTTGCCGCAGCACATACTCAAAATATTTCTCCGTCTCCCGTCGCATATCCCGCCGCAGATCACCCCGGAATTCCTGATTCTTGAATCGGTCGAAGCGCTTCTTGAAAATCGCCCGCCCCCGCTCCAGGTCGTCTCTTTCCACCTGGGTTAGGGTGGCGGTGTCCTTCCGCCGCAGTTCGAAATAACGTTTCCGGGCCTCCTCCAATTCCGGATCCGGCGGCTGCTCGCGTTGCAGCACAAAGCGCACATCGATCGGGACTTCCTCAATGTCTCGGGCCTCCAGCCACTGTCCCACGAAATTGCGAATGAAGGCTTGCGAGCGCTCATGCTTGAACAGTCGGGCAAATTGTTCCCCCAGCTGCGCCCGCAGTTTCTTCTCTCCTGCCAGACGAAGCAATTCCTCATCCGGCATGGTGCTCCAGAGAAAATAGGAAAGGCGCGAAGCCAGCGCATACTCATCAATATACGGGAATCCATTCGCAACTTCCGACTCTACGGGTTCCTCACGGAAAATGAAGCGAGGGGAGGCCAGCACCGCTTCCATGGCCCGGCCAATTCCGGCCTCGAAATTTTTGTCAGGCTGCGTATAGACGCTTTCCGCCAACCTTGCCAGCCGCACTGACGTGGGTTCGTCAGTTGGCCGTCGAAACGCGCGCGTGGCAAATTTTCCCAACATTTCCTGCGCCAACGCCAATCTGGCAGCGGGTTCGGACGGAATGGTCTGCGGGAACCACCGGTCATAGTTGGCGGGCTTGATCCAATGCTCCGGCTCCAGCGGTCCGGCCACCACCACCGCATCGATGCGCAGCCGCAGCTTGCGCGCCTGCTTTTCATTCGGCGTCAGCGGCTGAACCTCCAGCGTCAGCCGATGCTCTCCCGCGCTCCAAGTGGCGGGAAAATCATAACCGAATTCCCGGCCCGCCATCGTGCTCAGCTCACGTTCTCCAACCTCGGTGCCGTCGAATTTGAAGATAACCTTGCACCGATTCCCGTCCGGCTCGCCTTCGACGAAATCCTCATGCCCGGAAAGTTTAAAATTTACCGTATAGTGCCCGTCATGCTTCACCTGAGTCTTGGCTGTGGTCACTGCGGCTTGGTTGTAACTCAGCATCGGGAGCGGCTCATGCGGCTCCTCCCGGAAAAAGCTCTCCCCCTTGACGGTGAATTCCGGCATGCTCTTGCCTTGAATGGGAACGGCCTTCGCTACGATCGTCTTGGCCGCCGCGAGATATTTTTCCAGCAGCATCGGGGAAATGTTGAGCACTTCACCGATATTATCGAAGCCATGGCCGGTATCATCGGCCGGAAACTCCTCGTCCGTGCGAAATTCCACATCCAAGAGATCCCGAATGGTGTTGCGATACTCCACCCGATTCAACCGCCGCAAGGTAACCCGTCCTGGATCGGGCGACTGAGGATTCAACTGAAAGACGTCACGCTTAATGAAGGCAGCCAACGCGGTGCGTTCCGCCGGAGTCGGTTGCTCCTTGTCTGGCGGAGGCATCAAGCCGTCCCGCACGTTCTTCAGCGCCCGATACCAAAGGTCCTTTTCCCCGATCAGGGCTTCATCCGAGGCAAAACTATCGAAACTCACCCCGCCCTTCTTGGCTCCGTCCGCGTGACAGTCGAAACACTTCGCTTTCAGCACCGGCAGGATATCTCCACGATAAGCCGCCACCGAGGCGGCATCCTCGGCCGTAGCCGAAGCGCTAAGCGCGAATGAAAAAGCTCCAGCCCACCAAAGGCTGAGGCATTGATGAGTGGGGAGGAATCTCAACATGGGTGAGACAAGCTGTAACGGCTCGCCCCCGGGAGCAAATTAAAACCCTCAGTCATGCCCAAAGGCGTATGCACGCCCCGGGATGGGTGCTCGCACCAAGCTCGGCTTGTCGGAGACGGCTAAATTTCAAAAAAATCACCCGCTAGGTTAAAATTTAGTTGAAATTAATAAATTAAACCATAGAATCCATAATCAGAACAATTATTGAGAGAAATGAAATCCAACTTATTCCGTCAGCCGCTCAATTTCCCAAACTCCCGCGCTACGCGTGAAGTCATCCGTCCACTTGCTACTACCATGATCTACACCGACTCGCAAAAGAATGTCTTCACCGTCAGTAAAGTGGACTCCGCTGCCCCGCCAAATTATCAGGGAGACGTGCGTTTCGAGGTGGATGTGACACTGGGAGCAGAAGGACAACTAATTTTCGTCGGACTGTTGGAAACGGCAGCCCTCTCAATTCGGGAAAACAGCCCCGGAATCGGCATTTCCCTGGACCCCTGCACGGGAGCCATCACCGATGTCGTCAACGACCAAGGCATCATCGGCTACCTGGAAGATGAAGATTTGCATCCTGGCCGCCAACTCACTGTGCAAATCGAAATCGAAGTGCTGAACGAGGTCTGCATCCCACGCATCACCATCAGCGGAGAGCAATTCCTGCACCCCGCCCTGCTCATGGGCCACCCGAGCCAACTCACCGCCCTCGTGGGATCCGCCGTCATGGGCACCTCCAGAGCGCTCTTCGGCCGCAGTCAATTGCAAGTCAATCAACGCTCCCAAGGCCTGCCCGCCTAACAGGTCGAATCGCAATTAGACCTGGCCCTGGGCCGCGACGTTGCTTCCTTTAGCTGCCTGCTTTGCGCCATGCCCGCATTACTGCAACCAGCTCCAAGCCAGCGCAGCAACGCATGCTAGGATTAGTGCAATACTGATCCAGCCAGCGGCTCGAACCCAGCGTGGCGAGCGTGCGGAGCCCATGATAGAGGCGTCGTTTCCCAGTAATTGCAGGGCGATCACATGCAGCGGCAGCAGCACGGCATTCACCACTTGGCTGCTGTAGATGAGCGGAATCAACGGCAGGCTGGGGAGGGATACCACACTCACGGCAGCGATGGTCAGGCCTATGAAGGCTGCGTAAAACCATTGGAAGTGATGCGAATCCAAGTCCAGTGAAGCAGGTTCCCCCACGCCTTCGGCAATGGAATAGGCAGTGGCAATCGGGACGATGGCAGCAGCTAGTAAGGAGGCACCTAGCAGACCCACACCGAAGAGCACGGTGGCAAACTTTCCCGCCAACGGGCGCAGCGCCACGGCCGCGTCCCCTGCATCCGTGATGTGGATGCCGGCTCTGTTCAAGGTGGCCGCGCAAGCCACGGCAATGGCCAACCCGATGACTCCGGTTAGGATGGAACCGATCACCACGTCCGCTCGCGCCCAGCGCAAAGTTGCTAGAGAGATCTTCTTATCCACCGCATACGATTGGATGAACGCCAGTCCCCACGGAGCCAGCGTCGTGCCCAGCGCGGCTGCGATGGCGATCCAGCCCGCGGCATTGCTGGGGAAATGAGGCACGACCGAATGGTGCCAGACCGCGTTCCAATCGGGGTCTGCCAGCAAGCCGTCCACAATATACAAGGCCAGGGTGGCCGAAATCACCAGCAGCACTCGCTCGACGCGATGAAACGAGCCGAGCACGACTACCAGGGAAATCAAGACTCCCGCCACGGGCGCACTAATCCACGAGGGAATCCCGATCAAGCCGCCTGCCGCCGAGATTCCGGCATACTCCGCGCAGATGGTCCCGAAGTTTGCCAGCAGTAGTCCGCCCACGGCAAAGTAACCCGCCTTGCGTCCCCAACGCTCCCGAATTAGGCCTACGAATCCTTTGCCGGTGGCTGCGCCCAGCCGCACCGCCAGAAGATGGAATTGCACTAATAGGATGGTTGAGGCTGGAATGATCCACAGCAGTTTATAGCCAAAATCCGCTCCCAACACCGAGTAAGTCGTGATGCCCGCCGGGTCATCATCGGACAGTCCCGCCAACAACCCCGGCCCCAGCACCGCTAGGAATGCCACCCAAGCGCCACGACCGGACTGCAATAGTTGCGCAAAGCGCAATCCAATGCCTCGATGGTGATGTGCCACGGCGTGCGGGGGCGCGGCTTGCTTTTGCCGCACGTGATGGGTCGCACGGTGCCAAGCTTTAAACATTGGGGCGGTCCTCTCGATCAGTTGTTGGTGAATTCGCAATCGCTTCCATGAGAGCAGAACGTCGAACCGAAATACCGACATGCAAGTCCCATAGGTTGATGAAGTTTCAAGCCAGGCCTGGCCGCTACTTTTGCGAGGAAGATCCACCTGCTCGCGTGCGTGCATTTCGCGATTTATGAAATACGCTCTGCCATGCTTTCACGTTGGTTATCGATTTTGGTGCTGCCGCTCTCGCTTTCAGCGGGGGTGGTTGTTTTGCCGGAACGTAGGGCGGAGGCTCGGACGGGGGCAGCGGTGGCGGAGGCCGTCTCGGGCATGAATTTAAATGATCGTGAGGATTTATTGGTGCGGGAGATTTCCCAGGGAAATGTGCCTAACTGGTGGCGGAAATTTGTGCCAGTGACGGTGCATTTGGAAATTGATGGCACGCCGCAGACGCTGGTTTATGAAGTTTCCCCAGACGTGGTCATGGTGGGTGATGATGTCGATGCCATGCGAGTTCCATTATCTCCGGTGGCCGCCCAGACGTTGGCAGGTTCATTGGATTGCCTTCTGCCAACCTCGCAAATGTCCGCGCAGATCTATGCGGCTGCGGAAGTGAAATTAACGCCCCATCCGCTGACTCCCGGACCTGACATGACGGGCTTCGCCAAGTTTTTGGCGCACGAAAAGATCGTCGATTCCCAACGCGCTGAAAACCCCGCTCTGCCCGGAACCCTGGTGGCTGGACACAAAAAGGATGTGGTCGTAAGCGCCAAGCTCTGTGAAGCCACGGGAAAAGTTGCGATATTCGGTTGGCACAAGACTTCAGCGCAACCGATTCAGCCGCTTTATCTCGGTCACACCGAGAACTGGGTGGACTACAGTCATGGGGTGCGGCTGGTAAGACGGCAAATGCAACTGAATGGGAAGTCTGTCTTCATGGAGGATCTGTTGGCTGATGCTAAACTGAGCAAGCTCTTGGGCGCTGAAGGCCCGCTGTTGAATCCGCGTTATGACACGGATCGGACCACGACGATGAAGCTGGACCCTGGCGTGCGCGTGGTCATCAAGGCTCCATTTGCTTGGGTGAAAACTGAGCCGGTGCGCTTGGTCATCTATGCCACGCCAAATGGAAGCACGGCGGAACAAACGATTGGGCGCATCGTAGCTTCCGGTGGGGACTGGCATTACCAGATTCAGAACATCGGAGCGCAAACCCATTGGTTGCGCGACCATGCCAACTTAAGGAATCTGGTGGTGGCTTACCTCGAGCCGGAAGGGAAATCCTGGTCTGCCTGGCGGAAGAAATTTGATGCCCAAAACCAGCTGATTCCTCGCCTTATCGAGGCGATTTCGCAGCAATTCAAAGGTCAGGACGTGCGGCTCACACTGACCGGCCACAGTGGTGGGGGAAGTTTTATTTTCGGTTACTTCAATGCCGTGTCGGAGATTCCAGCCGCCATCGAACGGATTGCTTTTCTGGATAGCAATTATAATTGGGAAACCGAACGTCACGTCGTCAAGTTCAGCAATTGGCTCAAAGGTTCCCCTGAGCACCGACTTTGCGTCCTCGCTTACGAAGATTGCGTGGCGCTGCTCAATGGAAAGACGTTTGTCAGTGAATCCGGCGGCACCTGGGGCCGCAGTCTGCAGATGCTTCAGGATCTGGGCAAATCGTTTCCATTGGAGCGGAAGGAGGATGATGATTTCATCCGTGCCAACTCCGCCGCTGGCCAGATTCAGTTTCTCCTGCGCAAGAATCCTGCAAAGAAAGTCCTCCATTCTGTGCTGGTGGAGCGCAACGGCTTCATCCAAGGGATCATCGGAGGAACGAATTCCGAGGGACAGGGGTATGAGTATTTCGGTCCACGGGCGTATGCTCCCGGTCTGCCGCAGTCCCCCCAGTAGCGGCCACGAGCCCGAGGATGATCAGACAAGATCCCAGTCGGCTCACGTGATGGGTTGACGCGTGGACAATTCGCGGAGAGAGAAGCTAATAAAATCCATCTCCCATCCGCCCCTTCCATGCTTACCATCGCAGATCGCCAATTCTCTTCCCGACTTTTCCTCGGAACGGGTAAATTTTCCTCACCCGCCACCATGCGCGATGCGCTGGATGCCTCCGGCACTCAGATCGTGACGGTAGCATTGCGGCGGGCGGATCTCACGGGTCAGCAGGATCCGTTTGCGAACATCCTGGAGTTTATCGATCCAAAGAAATACTTGCTCCTGCCCAACACCAGCGGAGCCAACACCGCTGAAGAAGCCGTGCGCCTGGCCCGCTTGGCGGAGGCCGCAGGGTTGCCCAAGTGGGTGAAATTGGAAATTCACCCAGATCCAAAATATTTGCTACCCGATCCTATCGAGACGCTGAAGGCGGCGGAGATCTTGGTGAAAGAAGGTTTCGTGGTCCTGCCGTATATCAACGCTGACCCCGTGCTGGCCAAACGGCTCCAAGACGTGGGCACGGCCACCGTGATGCCTCTGGGGGCTCCCATCGGTTCCAATCGGGGACTGGAAACGCGCCGACAGTTGGAAATTATCATCGAGCAAGCAATCGTGCCCGTAGTGGTGGATGCCGGAATCGGTGCGCCCAGCCACGCTGCCGAAGCCTTGGAAATGGGGGCTGATGCCGTGTTGGTAAATACCGCCATTGCCATTTCCCACGATCCCTGTCAGATGGCGCGGGCTTTCAAGATGGCGGTGGAGGCTGGACGAATGGCGTTTGATTTAGGATTGCCGCGGGCGTCCGGCCAGGCCTCAGCGACAAGCCCGCTGGGGGCTTTCCTAGATAGTTTATAAGTTCCAACCACCGGATTCCGCTGGGCCGCGCTAATTCGCCTGTTTTGAGCCGTTTCCGCAATTGACGAGCACCCGCCTCAGCCTACGTTCCGCGCAGCTAACCCCTCAAATTTTTACTTCCATCTCATGAATATCCACGAATACCAAGCCAAAGAACTGTTCCTCAAATACGGCGTGCCCACCCCGGCCGGCAGCGTCGCCTCCACCAAGGCAGAAGCTGCTGCTGCCGCCACTGCCTTGGGCGGAGAGGGATTGGTAGTGAAGGCACAAGTCCACGCTGGCGGACGCGGCAAAGGAACCTTTAAGAACGGGTTCAAGGGCGGCGTGCAACTTGCCGACACAGTGGCGCAAGCAGCTGATTTTGCTGAGAAAATGCTCGGCCAAGTCCTCGTGACCCACCAAACTGGTCCGGAAGGCAAGCTCGTCAGCAAAGTGCTTATCGCGAAGGGCATCGATATCAAGAAGGAATACTATCTCGCCATCCTCATGGATCGGGCCACGGAGCGCCCGGTCATCGTCATCAGCAGCGAAGGCGGAATGAACATCGAAGAAGTGGCCGAACACACCCCTGAAAAGATCATCAACGAGCCCGTGAATCCTGCGCTCGGTCTGCAATCCTACCAATGCAAAAAACTGGCCAAGCTCGTGGGTCTGGGTTCCGACAAGCTGCGCTCCTTTGAAAAAGTCCTCACTTCGCTCTACAAATTATTCATCGCTTGCGATTGCTCCATGGTGGAAATTAATCCATTAGTCGAGACGCCCGCCGGAGAGATCCTGGCGCTGGATGCCAAGTTTAACTTCGACGACAACGCCCTCTATCGTCATCCCGAGATTTCCGCCATGCGTGACATCACCGAAGAGGATCCGCGCGAAGTGGAAGCATCTAAATTCGATCTCAATTACATCGGGCTGGATGGAAACATCGCCTGCATGGTGAATGGAGCCGGGTTGGCCATGGCCACTATGGACATCATCAAACATTGCGGTGGTGATCCCGCCAATTTCCTCGACGTGGGTGGTGGCGCGAAGGAAGATCAGGTGCGCGAAGCATTCCGTATCCTCTGTGCCGACCCTAAAGTGGAGGCCATTCTGGTAAATATCTTTGGTGGTATCATGAAGTGCGACGTCATCGCCCAAGGGATCATTAACGCAGCCAAGACTATCGAACTCCGCGTCCCGCTCGTCGTCCGACTCGAAGGAACGAACGTCGCGTTAGGCCGACAATTGCTGCAGGACAGTGGTTTGCCGATCATCACTGCCACCGACTTGGCCGACGCTGCCGCCAAGGCAGTGCAGGCAGCCAAGGCGGCATAGTCCGCTAAAGCACCTTCCTGAATTTGCCGCCAAGCAAAGATCCCGTAACGGGCTCTCAGCTTGGCGGCTTCATTTCAGGGGTGGAGTTTACGCTGCCAAATCGCCTGCCAAGCGGCAAACTCAGACGGTCGAATCCGCAAGCGGGCGTAGTTTCCTTCGTGCAGTGCTAGCAGATCATTTTCCGCCATTTCGGTCGCACGGGCACGGTCCACCGCGGCCACCTGATCCATCGCCCAGCGACGCACATGCTGCGCGGCCAATGCCTTGTCCATATGGCCCAGCACGATTTCCCGCACCACTTGCTTCAAGGCTTCGTGATACTGGAGTCCGACCGGATCCGGCTGGGTGGTGGTCTGACACACTGCGGCATATTTCGCTGCGGAAATGCGATAGGCTTTTGCGAATACCTCCCGCAGCAATTCAATCCGATTCAGCTCATAGACTGCAAGGATGGCATCCGTGTAGTCTCGCACAGGCACGCCAGTGAAAGAGATGGGAGCCAAGTTCTCACGAATCAAGGGCAAGTTAGCAGCCACCCGCGAAACCCGTTTGTTGACGTCATCGAACGCTTGCAGGTAGGGGAAATGAACCATGGCGAAGAACGCCTGCTCCAGCGGATCATTGATCGCTTGGGCCTTTTCCAATATTTCCATGAAGCATTCCTCGATCACCTGCGGCACCTCTAACGGATGGTAGGATGATCCGCCAATACCCACCGCAATTTTACGCAGCCGACCTTCCGCCATCTGATCGTGCATCAAGCCTCGGGCCAGCATGGCATGGAGATTCAAAATGGTGTAGCGATTAAATCCCACATCATCCTGGGCCTCAATGAGGAACTCGATGGCTTCTTTGTGATTGAGAATCATCCGCGCTTCCAGATAGCGCGAAGGATCTGCCTCTCGCCCCATTTCGAGGAGTCGCTCTGTTTCCAGCAGTGAGTAGGTATTACCCTCCAAGCGACTGGAGTTCCAAGACAGATCTATCAGAACGCGTTGAAAAACGTTCTTCACGTAGGTCCCTGCCGGCAGCTGTGCCATCTGGTCTGACTGGCCAGCCAAGCGGAGTTCATCCCGCAGGGCTGCTGGCAGGTAATAGGTTACATTGGGTTGATACGAACGAAGAAATTCCCGTTGATAGCCTACGGGGGGCCGCTGATTCAACGGCCGTCGAATCAAGGCGCGGAGGTGCTCGATTTCCTCTTCGTTTTCAGCCAGCACATCCCCGCCCGCTGTTTCACGGAGCACGCTGGTGAAATTTCCCCACTCAGCAGATGGGCTACATGGGGGTATGCGCGGATTGTTGACTGGTGGTGCCGGCGTAATTCCCCCAAACTCTTGCCGTCCTTGCGAGGTTAGGTAATAGCGCGTGGCCCGCGCTTTCCCGACTCGTTCTAACCAGCCAGCTCGATGGAATTCATCGAGTCTCCGCAGGATTGTGGCCCGGGAAATTTTCACACCGCTGAGGCGGATGAGTTCCTCAATTCCCAACGTGACTTGGGCTTGGAGTAGTGCAGATATGATTCGATTCGATTCAATATCAAGATGATTTGACGGGATATTCTGTGTTTTCATTCCTCAATGTCTCACAGCTGATTTGATTTGCAACTTAATTCGCTCCGGAAAGCATTGTTATGACCGGATTTGACTCTATTAAGCCTTTCAGTTAAGGCGTTTTGTCGATTATTGCGTCACATCGCGTCATCACGGGGATGCCAGGATGGTTGCTGCGTTTTGGGTATTTGCAATTTGAGTGCGCCTGATGGATGAACTCTTTCGGTTTTCCATGTAAGAACTGGCCGCGGGATTCGTATCCTCGGCAATGAAACGTTCGCTCCCTCGTCTTTTGCTCCGTTTATCGCTTTGTCTGCTGGTCCTGAGCGGCACTTTGCTGGCCTATGTAAGTCATCAGGGGGTGCAGGCGTTGTTGTATCCTGCTCGTCGAGGGCTGGATGATTACCATCGCAGTGTGGTGGCTCAGCCGAAGGATTTCGGGTTTGAGTTGACGTCATTATCCGTCGAGCGGCCGGGGGGCGTGACGATTGCCGCGCAATACCTCTCGCCACGCCCCGAAATTCTTCCGCAGGTGCAGGCGGATTATCAGCGCCAACTTACCGCTGCGGGGATGGGTAACCTTCTCCAGTGGGTTCGGCCCCGGGGCACGCTGGTGTTGTTGCACGGGCGGAATTCCTGCAAGGAACACTGGTATCCTGCCGCCGAGCGTTTTGCCCGCATTGGTTTCAACATCATTCTACTGGACAATCGGGCTCATGGGCAGACTCAAGGCGGTTGCTGCACCTTCGGTTCTCAGGAAGCCGCAGACGTTAGTGCGGTGCTGGACGCGGTGGCCGCCCGCTGGGGGCTCCCAGCGGAGGTGGGTGTCATGGGCTACTCGCTGGGTGGTGCCGCAGCCGTTTCCCTGTTGCCGCACGAGCCACGCGTGAAGTGTGCGGTGCTGGTCAGCGTGTTTGCTGATCTGGAGGAGATCATCGCAGGACCAGCTCGGGCTCGTTTTGGCAGTTGGAGCGGACTGGCGATGCCCTTTGTGCGGCTGGAAACGCGGTGGCGTGCCGGATTTAGCATGAGTGAAATTTGCCCCTGCCACACCGCTGCGCAGATCACCGTGCCGTGCTTGCTGTTCCATGGCGCGCAGGATCAGTTTGTAAAGCCGGAGCATAGTCAGCGGATCCTCGCTGCGCTGAGCAGCAAGCAGAAGCACCTAACGGAAATTCCAGATGCCGCCCACGCGGACGTCTTCATCAAGGGTGGCAACAAGCTCTATCTGGAAATCACGGCCTTTCTTAAGGAAACGCTCCTATAGCCTTAGCTTGGGGCCTCGCAATCGTGCCTGTCGTTGACGGTAGGGAAACCCGTGGTCAGCCCAAATCACCACTTTGTGTAAATTTTTTCACTTTTTTACGAATAAAAACTATTGGGCAACGCTCTAATCAGTAGAGACGAGAGTCTCATCCAACTTAAACCAGCCGCCGCGGCTCATGCCGCGACCGGCCCGGAGCCAAGATACGAATCTTCCCCCCGAGATCGGTCACGCGCAGAGAGTCAAGGCAGCATCGCCAGCCATGAATGATCTGCCAATGTATCAAAGATTCCCCACCCGGCCTCGCATTGGATTGGCTCTGTCCTGCGGAGGTGCTCGTGGTTTGGCTCATGTCGGAGTGATTCAGGTATTGGAGGAAAACGACATTCCGGTCGATGTCATTGCTGGCACCAGCATGGGAGCCTATGTCGGTTGCTTGTGGGCTGCCGGCTATGATGGGAAGGACCTACAGCGTTTTGCGGCCGAGATCGGCAGCCCGAAGGATCTTTGGCGGCGGTTGGATTTGGTGATTCCACCAGTGAAAGGATTGTTCCAAGGCAACGGCATTCGCGAGCGCTTGGAAGCGGCTTTGAAGGGGGCTACGTTTGATTGCCTACAGCGGGAACTTCATGTGGTGGCGGCCAATATCGACACCCTGGAACGCAAGGTTTTCTCCGCTGGCGATGTAGCCAGGGCGGTGCACGCCAGCTTCGCGATTCCCGGCATTTGTGTCCCGCTGGAAATAGATGGTTTCCGTTATGTGGACGGTGGCATCGTGGATCCATTACCAGTGGGCATTCTCACTGGAGCGGGGTGCGATCTAACCATTGCTGTGAGTGTCGTCCCCTCTATTTCCGATGTGCAAATGGCGGGCACGACGGTGGCGGAGGAGGCGCTGCCAAACATGCTGGTGCGCAGCCTCCGAGCGATTAATCGTTCGTTCAACGTCTTCGCCCATGGCAACGTCATCGACACCCTCCGACGCTCCATTACCGCTGCGGAAATTCGCATGGCGCACACCTCCGCGCGACGCGCCTCCCTAGTGATTCGGCCTGCCGTCACCGGCTCAGCCTGGCATGATTACCATCGGTATCCGAACTACATCGAATTGGGGCGGCGGGCGGCGGAAGCCAGCCTCCCAGCCTTGTTTGAACTGCTTTCCAACTATCAACCGAAAGGAGATCGTCATGAAACTACACTCATCACCCACTGATTCATTCCCCGCTCTGGCGCAACATCAGGTCCACCAACTGCGGCATTATTTGAAGACCCGTGTGCTGCCATTTTCCGCGCACTATGGAAAGCTCATTGCTGAGCATGGCCTGAATGCAGATGACCTGCGCACGGCGGAGGGTTTGGCGGAGATTCCCTTGACTTCGAAACTGGATTTGCTGGGCAATCCTCGTGAGTTCGTCCTCATCCCTGATCCGCAAATTCTGCGCCACCAACCCGCCACCCTCTGGCGCGCCCTAACGCATGGCAAAGCCTCCACGCTGGCCAGTTTCGAGCACGAATTCCGTCCGCTGCTGATGACCAGCACCACGGGACGCTCCAGTTCCCCAGTGCCATTTCTTTACACCGCCCATGATTTGGAAATTCTGACCATCGCAGGCCGCCGCATCATGGAAAATGGCGGCACGCAGATCGACTGGCGGCATGCCAATTTGTTCCCCTTCGCCCCGCACCTGGCGTTCTGGCAGGCGCACTATTGCTCCATGGGCTTCGGGGCCTTCATGGTCGGCACCGGCGGTGGTAAGAGCATGGGCACGGAGGGCAACATCGCTCTGATTGACAAGGTGAAACCTGAAGTGCTCATCGGCATGCCAACGTTTCTCTATCACATTCTGACCCTCGCAGTGGCAGCTGATCATCATTGGCCACAGTTGCGAATTCTCGTGTTAGGCGGAGAGAAAGTTCCGCCTGGCATGAGGCGCAAACTGCGGGGACTCTGCGCGGAATTAGGAGCCGGGAAAGTTTCCGTCGTGGTCACCTATGCCTTCACGGAAGCCAAGATGGCGTGGATCGAATGTCCTACCCCCGAAGGTGCAACACCCGCTGGCTATCATCTGTCCCCTGATCTCGGAATCATGGAAATCATCGATCCCATGACCGGTGAGAAACAAGGACTCAATCAGCCGGGAGAGATCGTTTACACGCCGCTGGATGCGCGTGGCACCGTCGTCATTCGCTATCGCACCGGGGATCGCACGGACGGCGGATTGGCCTACGGAAAATGCCCGCACTGTGGTCGCGTGAGTTTGCGACTAACCGGAAACATTTCTCGCGTCAGCGAAATCCGTTCACTGCGGATGGATAAACTCAAGGGCACGCTGGTGGACTTCAATGCCTTGGAGCATGTGCTCGATGACATTGATGGCATTGGGGCCTGGCAGATTGAATTGCGCAAAGCCAATGACGATCCCTACGAGCAGGACCAAGTCATCGTCCACGCTTCCGCCAGTCCCCAGGCGCAACGCACGGGCTTGGAGCATGAAATTTTAACCCGCTTCCTCACCACCGCCGAACTTCGGCCGAACCGCATCGAATGGCACAGCAATGATACCATGAGCGAGCTTCAAGGCGTTGGTCGTGCGCTGAAGGAAGAGAAACTCGTCGATCACCGACCTGCCGTATCCAGTCCTCGGCCAGAGATCCTAACACCCCATTCCTAGTTCATTTCACTTCACCCCTAATTAATCATGAAAACCGCAGTCATCGTCGATGGACTCCGCACTCCCTTCTGCAAGGCCGGCAGCGCCTATGCGGGACTGAGTGCGGCTGATCTTGGCCGTCAGGTCACAGTCGCTTTACTCGCCCGCACCGGCTTGGATCCGGCCATGATTGACCATGTCATCTTCGGATGCGTCAGCCAGCCTGCCGATACCGCTAACATCGCCCGTATTATCGCGCTGCGCAGTGGTATCCCGGAGCACGTTCCAGCGCTCACCGTGCATCGCAATTGCGCGTCCGGCATGGAAGCCGTGACCACCGCCGTGGAAAAACTCGCGGCCGGACAGGGCGAAATTTTCCTGATTGGCGGAACGGAAAGCATGAGTCATCTGCCGCTCCTGTATAACGCCAGCAGCACTGCGAAATTTAGTAAACTCGCGCGCGCCAAATCGCGCAGCAATCGGCTGCGGGCACTGGCGGGATTTCGTCCAAGCGATTTCTCGCCCATCCCTGCCCTGAAGCTAGGCCTGACAGATCCAGTCGCTGGGCTGAACATGGGGGAAACGGCCGAGATCCTCGCACGCGAATTTTCCCTCACACGACACGATCAGGATGCCTACGCCATGCGCTCCCATCACCGCGCCAGTGCGGCCGTCGCCCAACTAGCTGCGGAGATCACGCCAGTCTTCGTGAACGGCCAAGCCATTACAGCCGATAACGGCATCCGGCCAGATTCAAGCATGGAAGCCCTCGCGAAGCTTTCTCCCGTCTTCACGAAAGATTGTGGCACGGTCACGGCGGGCAACTCCTCCCAGATCAGCGATGGTGCTGTCGCGCTGTTAGTTATGAGTGAAGATCGCGCCAACGCCTTGGGATTGGAACCGCTGGGCCGCATCGAACGCTACGCCTATGCTGGTTGCGATCCCCGCCGCATGGGCCTCGGCCCCGTTCATGCCATCGCCAAAGCGGGGCGCTTACTAGCGGATGCGGAAGTCATCGAAATCAACGAGGCCTTTGCCGCGCAAACGTTGGCCGTCGTGAAGGCTCTCGGTGGGCTGCCGGAGGAAATTTACAATCCCAACGGCGGAGCCATCGCGCTGGGGCATCCGGTCGGTGCCAGTGGGGCCCGCCTCATTCTCACTTGTCTCCATGAACTCAAACGCCGTCAAGCTCACACCGGACTCGCCACGCTGTGCGTGGGCGGAGGTCAGGGTGGGGCCGTGTGGCTCGAAAGGAACTAACCCTATGAAAACAACCCTAACTACTGCTTCCGTGATCACGCCCGATGCCTTGCAACGTTTGGTGGATGATCAAGGAATCTGCCATCTCATCTTCGACACGCCCGGCAGTGTCGCCAATATTTTCACCCGGGAAACCATGGCCCAACTGGAAAGCCATCTCCGCTGGGTGGCGCAACAGCAGGATCTCAAAGGACTGCTGCTGCGCAGTGCCAAGCCTAAGATCTTCATTGCGGGAGCGGACCTCAACACCATGCTGGCCAGCTCGCCAGAGTCGTTAGGTGAACTGATCACCACAGGGCAACGGGTGTTCTCACTGCTGGCCAATCTTTCCCTGCCCAAAGCCGCCGCCATTCACGGAGCCTGCCTCGGAGGCGGCTTCGAGCTGGCCTTGGCGTGTGATTACCGCATCGCCAGCGATGACCCAGCCACCCGCATCGGCCTGCCGGAAACCCAACTGGGCCTAGTGCCGGCATGGGGCGGATGCACGCGCCTGCCCCGCCTCATCGGAGTGCGTGGGGCTTGCCAGGTCATTCTTAAAGGGACCGCTTTCACGGCCTTTATGGCGCAGAAGCATGGTTTGATTGATGCCGTGGTGCCCGCCCATTGCTTGCTGCAACGCGCCATCCAATGGCTGTTGCATCCGGTTAGTGCAAATCGCCACGGCACCATGGATCGTTTTGTGGCCCCGGTGATTCGCAGTCTTACCCGAGGCCATTTACAACGCAGCACGCATGGAAATTATCCCGCCCTGCCCGCTGCGCTGGATCTCATCAGCAAGGCCCCGTGGCGCTCCGTCGAAGCATCCCTGGCCGCAGAGCGCAAGACCTTTGAGACCCTGATGGCCTTGCCTGGCAGTCGTAATTTGATCCGCCTGTTCTTCGCCAGAGAACGCGCCAAGAAGTTGCGCGTGCCTGGGGTGGCGCGGAAAATTCAGCACGTGGCCATCTTGGGCGCTGGGGTCATGGGATGCGGCATTGCTTACTGGCTCAGCTCGCGCGGCTTGTCCGTGCAACTCACAGACATCAATGCCGCCGCGCTGGCCAAAGCGGAAGCCCGCCTGCGCCAATCCTGCACCGAAGCGGTCAGTCGTCATTTACGGACCCGCACTGAAGCGCAGGCGGTGATGGATCGCATCGTGCTCGCGACCAATGAGGTTTCCTTTAAAAAGGTGGACCTTATCATCGAAGCCGCCGTGGAAGATCCCGCCATCAAACGCGCTCTCTTTACCAGCCTGAGACCACACCTAAGCCCCACCGCATTGATCGCGACCAACACATCTGCGATCCCACTGGGAGGCTTGTGGGACAGCACTCAGGCCGTGGAGGGCGACGTTAGGAGACCCGCGCCACGCCAAGCTGATTCTCCTGTGCCTGATTCCGGTCTCGTGACCTCGCCCTCCACGGAGCGAGCCCTCAAACCAATTGCAGGGATCGCCAACTTCCTTGGACTGCATTTCTTCAATCCAGTTCACGCCATGCCGCTGGTGGAAATTGTCCGCCCCCCTCACACCAGCGACGATGCCGTCGCCACCGCCGTGGAGTTTGTGAAAGCGATCGGGAAATTGCCAATCGTCGTAAAAGATAGTCCCGGATTCCTCGTCAATCGCGTGCTCATGCCCTGCCTGCTGGAAGCCGCCCGCATGGTGGAAAACGGTGCCAGCATCGCCAGCGTGGACAGTGGCATGCTGACCTTTGGCATGCCCATGGGGCCGCTGCGCTTGCTGGATGAAGTGGGCTTGGATGTCGCCCTGCATGTGGTGAAAACTCTGGCCGCAGCCTTTCCCCATACTGCCAACGTGCCCGCTTGGATCGAGCAACGCGTGCAATCGGGGGCGCTTGGTCGCAAGAGTGGTCATGGATACTATTTATATAGTGAAGGCAAGGAACCGGTGCCCGCTGATCATGCCAAAATTCGCCCGCGCGATATTACGGAAGCGCAACGTCGTTTACCCTTGCTCCTTACAAATGAAGCCGCGCGTTGTCTCGACGAAGGGATTGCCGCCACCGCTGAGGACATTGATCTCGGCATGGTGTTAGGCACGGGCTACGCTCCATTTCGCGGAGGCCCGCTGCGTCATGCTGATGCGCTGGGCCTGGAAACTACGCTGCGCTCCCTGCAAGCCTTGGAGGCTGAATCTGGATCGCTCTACACTCCGGCCCACGGTCTGGTGACCCGGGCCCTGAACCACCTCACCTATTACCCAGAGGACCCCACAAAATGAAAACCATCCCTGAATCCACCACTGTCATCGACACCTCGAAAATGTCCACCGGCCAACGCGCGGCGTTGGAAACTGCCGAGGCAGCACGTGAAAGCATCAGCGGACGCAGCTTTGCGGCATCGCTCTTTCTGGGCCGACCCAATTTCGCCAAAGCGATGATTTTTCCCACGCAATCATTGGAAGATCGCGATCAAGGGGACGCGTTCCTAACGCGCCTTGAAGGCATCCTCCAAACGGCCGATCCTGACATGATTGATCGCGAGGGCGAAATCCCAGATCACGTGCTGCAAGGACTGGCGGGCATCGGGGCCTTTGGCATCAAGATCCCTCGCTGCTACGGCGGACTGGGACTCTCACAAACCAACTACAGCCGGGCCGCCATGCGCCTGGGTGCCTTCTGTGGCAATCTCACTGCCCTGCTCTCCGCGCACCAATCCATCGGCGTGCCCCAACCGCTGTTAATGTTCGGCACGTCAGAGCAAAAGCAACAATTTCTGCCACGCTGTGCCGCAGGGGAAATCAGCGCCTTTGCGCTTACAGAGCCCGATGTCGGCAGCGATCCCGCCCGCATGAAGACCACTGCCATTCCCACGGAAGATGGATCTGCGTTTCTCATCAATGGCGAGAAACTCTGGTGCACCAACGGCACCAAGGCTGGCCTGCTGGTCGTCATGGCCCGCACGCCAGCCTCGGATACGGACTTGGCCAGTGGCAAGACGCCCATCACCGCGTTTATTGTGGAAGCCAACTCACCGGGACTCAAAATCGTGCGGCGTTGTCGTTTCATGGGCCTGCGGGCGCTTTACAATGCGGTTATTGAGTTTCGTGACGTCCGGGTGCCACGAGAGAATATTGTGCTAGGCGAAGGCAAGGGCCTCCGCGTGGCGCTGAGCACCTTGAACATCGGCCGCATCACCCTGCCCGCTGCCTGTGCCGGGGCCGCGCGACGCTGTTTGGAAATCGCCACCCGCTGGGCCAGCCAGCGCGAACAATGGGGTGCCCGCATCGGAGATCACGCGGCCATTGCGGGGAAAATCGCCCGCATGTCCGCGCACACCTTCGCGATGGAGAGCTTGGTTTACTACGTTAGCGCACTGGCGGAACAAAAAGCGGACGTCCGCCTGGAAGCCGCTCTCGCCAAGCTTTGGGGCACCGAGCGCGCCTGGGAGATCGTCAATGACACCATGCAAATCCGCGGTGGCCGTGGCTACGAAACTGCCGACAGTCTCCGCGCCCGAGGCGAAGCCCCGGAACCCGTGGAGCGTTTCCTACGCGATGCCCGCATCAACACCATCTTCGAAGGCAGCAGCGAAATCATGCGTCTGTTCATCGCCCGGGAAGCTCTCGATCCCCATCTGCAAGCTGGAGCTCCGTTGCTGGATACTCGCTTGCCGTGGAAACAACGCCTGGCCGCCGTGCCTGCGGCAGTGAAATTTTACCTACCTCATCTCGCCAGTATTTTCTTTCCCTACCAAGGCATTCCCGAGGTCGGCCCCTTCCGTGCCGAAGCCCGCAAGATCGCCAAACTCAGCCGTCGCCTAGCCCGCGCCATGCTTATGGCCCTGGCGAAATTCGGCCCCAAACTCGACCGTCAACAACTCGTGTTAGCCCGACTCGTCGATGCCGCCGCCGAACTCCTCGCAGCCACTGCCAGCATTGCCCACGGCAAATATTTGCTGGAAACCAAGGAGGAGGAATCCACGCTCCCAACCGTCAAACACCTCTGCCATCTGGCCTTCCAAAAGGCCGAAGAGTTGCTGCAACACCCCACGCTCCCGAGTGATGGCGAGGGATACAAACTGGCGCAGGGGTTACTGCGGGGGTGAACAATAAAGCGAGGGATTCGATCTTGGCATCGCGAACAAATTTTCTACCAAAGTTGCAATTTGGGTCTCGACCCTGCCCAAGGAATACAGCAAAACTGAGGACAAAGAAAAGTAAACCATGCCTCAACAAACATTTCCAATCCTACTCCTGCGCCTTTGCGCCATCATCGTCACCAGCTTCAGTCAAATGATTGCCGCAGAGCGTCCCAACGTCCTGCTCATCATGGCTGATGACCTGCGCGACTACGGTGGGGCATTTACGCGTGAGGCGGTCAAGACGCCGAACTTGGATCGCCTGCGGGCCCGCGGGACCACCTTCGAGCGAGCCTATGTGCAATACCCAGTCTGCAACCCCAGTCGTTGTTCCATGCTGACGGGGCTGCGGGCCGAGCAAACGGGCATCGTCGGCAACGACCTCAAACTGCGCGCGAAGCAGCCCGACATCATCACCCTGCCACAACTTTGCAAAACCGCTGGATGGCAGTCGCATGCCTTCGGCAAAATTTATCATCTCGGGGGAGGCAAAGACCCAGAAGCCAAACAGGCGTGGATGGACTCCGGAAAATCCTGGCACACGGCGCAAGCATTTGAAGCCACCAAGGCAGGGAAGCAAATGCTCGCTGGACGGAATGTTACTGGCGGCTCTCTCAACTGGTGCCAGTGGGGAGCCGCCGATGGCACTGATGACGACCAACCTGACGGCCAAATCGCTGCGGCCACAGTGGCCATGATTGAGAAGCTTGGTGATGCGCCATGGTTCATCGGCTGTGGATTCATGAAACCGCATGATCCCTTCATTGCCCCCAAGAAATATTTTGATCAGTATCCCCCAGAGTCCGTTAAGCCTTGGCGTGATCCGACTGACATGTCTCCGGCTCCCAAGGAAGCTGTGGGATTTGGCGCTTATGGTGAGGCCTTCGGCAAGTTTTCCGAGAAAGAATGGGGTGAGTTGTTCCGCGCTTATTGTGCCGCCACGACTTTCATGGACGCCCAACTCGGACGAGTGTTGGATGCGCTGGATAAAGGCAAGCTTTGGGATAAGACGCTCGTCATTTTCGTGGGTGACCACGGCTACCACACAGGCGAGCGGCATTGGTGGAATAAGAACACGTTGTTCGAGCGCGCTTGTCGCGCCCCGCTGATCATTGCGGCACCGAAGATGAAGGGCGCGCAAGTTAGTAAATCCCTCGTCGAGTTCGTGGATCTTTACCCCACCGTCACTGACTTCTGTGGCCTGCAACCGCCCCACGCCACCGCCGGAGTGAGTTTGCGTCCGGTATTGGTAAAGCCAGATGCACTTCTGAAACAGGCCGCCTTCACACTTGTCACTCGGGGGCCGAAACTTTATGGGCAAAGCGTGCGCACTGCGCGCTGGCGATTCACGCGTTGGAGCGATGGTCAGTCAGAACTCTATGATCACGATCAGGACCCTGAGGAACTGCACAATGTTGCCGACCAACATCCTAGCATTATCAACGAACTCACCCTGCACGTGCAAACCCTGCCGAAACTTAAACTATGAAGTGCACGATCACACTCATTACCGGCCTGCTCGCGCCGCTGGCCGCGCTGCACGCAGCCGACAACGCCAGGAAGTCCGGCCAGGAAAACGGGTCGCCCGTTCACAAAAATGGTCCCGGGACGATCAACCGCGATGGCGATGCGGTCGAGTTGGGCAACGGTTTGGTGAAAGCGCGGTGCGAACCGCAGGCTGGCGCGGTCCGGCAAAGATTCTTCGCCCGTCGGGAGGGGGGCTGGGTCTTGGTGGCCGAGTCCTTTCGCCCGCCCCGTCCGTTTCCCGAAGGCGGCAACAAGCTCTTCCAAAGCGATGCCGCCGCGGCGCGCTGGCTCGTCAGCGAGGTTTTGACGAACGTCGAAGCAGCCACCGCAGCGGATGGCACGCCGCTCATCCGACTCAGCGGGCTGCAACGGGAGGCTTCCGTGGAGCAAACGATCCGTTTGCCATCAAGCGGACGGAATTTCCATATCGAAGTCTCCGCCCGCATCCCCGGCACCGCCCCGAAGCTCGACTACCTGCTCTCGACCTTCACCTTCGAATTGGATCGCGTGCCGGAGTTCGTCCACACGCCGACGCTCAAATACACCGAGCCGCGCTGGCCCGGCGCGGGTCGCGATCAGGTGCTCGGGGACCGCTCCTTCCACGCTCCGGCGGTAATCCTCCAGGATGCGGGGCTCTTCGCCGCCCTCGTGCCCGACCTCGCGGCAATCAACGCCTATCGCGTCGTCTCGCCAGATGCGCGTCGCACGATGAATGTGCCGCGAAACCAATTCTCGGTTCCCGTAGAACCAGACAAATACACCATGCCAACTGCGCTGGACCTGAATGCCGCCTCCGGCCTCACCGCAAAGCGAATTATGTCCTTCGGCATGATGGATAACGTCGTCTCGCACCATGTTCGGTATTTGCGGTCGAATGATGGCGCGATGGCCCGCACGTTGGCGCAGTCGGATGTGCGTTACGCATTCGATATTTTCGTTAGTGCCGATGCGCCTGCGCAGCGCGGCTATCAGGACATCACACGGTTTCAGTGGGAGCGTTACGGTCACAAAGTTTTTGCCGAACGACCACATCTGGCGATGCCCTTTGCCGAGTATGTGCGCGTCACCACCGCAGCGAACCTCAAGCCACTCGGCAAGGTGCATCCGCCCGTGGCCGGCGTGCCCGACACCGGTTCGTTCCTTTCTTTCGACCTGCAAGGGCAGCCCGTGGGCGGCTATGGCAGCCCGGTTCCCTCCATGCACGACATGTTGAGCAATAGCGAATTCTGGAACAACGTCCGGGATGCCGTGGGGATGTATGAATGGGGCAAACGCTGCGGCAATGCACAGTTCGTGGACATGGCACAACGCACCATCAACCTCGCGTTGCTCGCGCCACAGGATGCGCGCGGCATGTTCCCGCTGAACTACCGGGTCGGTTCGGGAAAGTGGGTGAAGTCGATGTTCACCGCCGCGCCGGGCAAACCGTCGCAACTCTTCTCCGCCGTGAATGACGAGGGCGACACCTACGACGTGGTGGCCATGAGCCGCACCGCAGCCCACCTGCTGAATTACTACCAGCGCTGTGGGCAGGACGCGCGCATCTTGGACTTTGCGACCCGATACGCGGATGGCTTGCTGCTGCTGGTGGATGCCGAGGGTGCCGTGCCCTCGTATGTCTCGGCCACCAACCACACGCCCTACGCTCCACTCGCCCGCAGCGCTCAGGACGCCACCACCATGCAGTTCCTGGCCGAACTTTCCCGCATCACCAAACAACCGCGCTATCTTGAAGCCGCGCGACGCATCGGTGACCGGCTGATCCGCGAAGTCCTACCGAACCAATTGTGGAAGGATCTCGAGCAATACTACTCCTGCGGTGCCAAACCGCTGGACTTCGCTGGCGACACCGAACAGGGCCAGCCCGCGCAGGGTAACCTCTCGACTTATTGGGCGGCCGATGGTTTCGCGGCGCTCTACCGCGCCACCGAGGACAAACGATACCTCGACGCCGGCGAGCGCTGCGTGGACTACCTCACGTTCAGCCAGTGCTGCTGGGAGCCGCATTTCATCTACACCGCGTTTCCCTTCGGCGGCATCACCGCGGACAACGCCGACACCGCAAATTTCCTGGACGCGCGCCAGTGTGAAGCGGTCGCGCCGCTGGCGTGGTATGGGCGCACGCTGGGCCGGCAGGATTTGCTGGAGCGGGCCGTCGCCGCCGCGCGCTCGTCGGTGGTGCTCATCAACCATCCGCGTCACCAGGGCGCGAACAACATCTACCGGCACACAAACCTTTACCCGGTCGGGCTTGGCCCGGAGAACATTGACCACGAAGGCCACCCGCAATCCGCCATGCGCACCCACCCAAGCTGGGGCGAAGCCTCGGGAGTGTTCACCGGTTTGGCCGAAGCCCTCGCGCAACTGGGCGGCGCGTATGTGGACCTGGAGCGGAAGCTCGCCGTCGGTGTTGACGGGCTGCGCATTGACTCGGCTGCGCTCGACGGCCGGAGCCTCGGACTCGCCGTTGTCGCGTCGCTCGCCAAACTGTCACAACCTTGGGATCAAGCCTACCAAACGGAACTGCGCGTCGTGGGATTGAAGCCGGGGAAATACCAACTGGTGATCAACGATGAACCGGCGGTCGAAATGACCGCGGAAGAGCTAAGCCACTGTTCGCTGACCGTGCCACCCGATGGAAAGGTGCGGGCAGGACGATGAGCACGCACTCTCCTTTCGGGGAAACCCCATACAGCGTGAAATACATCAACCAAAAAAAACACATGAATAGGCTCGTATTCCTAACTTATCTCACAGCTCTGCTCCTTGCGCCGCTGGCTGCGCTGGCAGCCTCCGACTCACTACAGCCTGCCTCGGCGGCAAAGCCGAACATTGTCTTCATCCTCATCAATGACATGCCGTGGTTCGGCACGCCGGTGCGGATGGAGGCGGACAATCCGGCCTCGGCCATGGCTTTTAGGAACATGCCCAATGTCCAGAAACTGGCCGCCCAAGGCATGACCTTCCGCAATGCGCGGGCTGCCGCTGGGATGTGCGCCCCCTCGCGCTGCTCCCTCATGACCGGGATGATGACGGCGCATCACCTCTACAGCGGCAATGGTGGATTTGGAGAGAAGACGGATGGCACCGTCAAATACATGTCCCGCAAAGCAGATGCCACGCTGCCACTGCTCTATCCGGAACCGCAGGGCAACATTCGGTTTCCGTCCATTGGCGAGGTGTTGAAAACCTCGGGTTACGCCACGGCCCACTTTGGTAAATGGCATCTCTATGGCGGCGGTCCTGAAAAACACGGCTTCGACGAAAGTGATGGTGAAACCGACAACAAAACTTTCCGCCCGAATGACCCGGTGATCGGAAAGAAGACTGATACTTCCGAAGATCCGAAGTTCATCTTCAGTATTACCAAGCGCAGTGTGGACTTCATGGAACGCCAGACCAAGGCGGGCAAACCTTTCTTTGTGCAACTTTCCCACTATGCGACACATGCCGCCTATCAGGCCCGCAAGGCCACGTTGGAGAAAAACGAAAAGAACCCGGTGTTCGCGAAGATCGAGAGCAAACGCGAGCGGGCGAATGCCATTCTTTGCGCAGCCATGGCCGAAGACCTCGATACCTCCATCGGCATGGTGATGGCAAAGTTGGATGAACTGGGCATTGCCCAGAACACGATCGTCGTGTTTACTGCTGACAACGGCTACCAAGGTTGGAACGAAACGCATGATCCTCTGCGCGGTGGCAAGTGGTGGCTCTGGGAAGATGGCGTGCGGGTGCCGCTCATCATCCGTGGGCCGGGCATTCCGGCCGCTTCACGCAGTGCGTTCAACGTGGCTGGCTACGATTTCCTGCCCACCTTCGCTGATTTTGCGGGAGCCGCGAGCCATCAATCCAAGGACGTGGACGGCATTAGTCTAAAGCCCGTGTTGCTGAATCAGCCACTGCCGGAAAGTCTGACCAATCGCGCGCTCTACTTCCACTATCCGCACTATCGCGTCTCGCCACCCTGCTCAGCCATTGTGCAGGGCGACATGAAATTACTGCACTTCTACGAGTGGCCGGACGAGTCCTTTCTTTACAACCTAACGAGCGATCTGGGAGAGCGCAGCAATCTGGCCAAAGCCAAACCCGAGGTCGCAGCCAAGATGCAACAGGACCTGATGGAACGACTAAAGTCCGTCGGCGGTTACTTCCCGAAACCCAATCCGCAGGCTGATCCGCAAGCCAAGCGCTACGATCCAAATAACCTTGCCGATCAAGGTGAAGCAGGCGATCCCGATGCTGACGGAGATGAGAATAAACCCGCTGTAAAACCCCAGAAGGAGAAGCCGAAAAAGAAAGCAGGAAAAACTGAAACCAGTAAGTGACTGCGGCAACAAGTCTTGATTATCCTAACGATTGAATCCAAATGAAGAACCCCATTATCCTACTCACCGCCCTGCTGCTGACATCGCTGCCCGCCGCCGAGGGCCAGCCTGCAAAGCCTGTCGCCAAGCCGAACATCATCTTTATCATGGCGGATGATCTTGGATGGACGGACACCGCAACCTACGGCAGCAAATACTACGAAACGCCAAATATTGACCGGCTCGCGACGCAGGGCATTCAGCTCCTGAGCCATCATCATTGTCAGAATTGCACCCCCACCCGCGCGGCCTTGATGAGCGGGCAGTATGGTGCCCGCACCGGCGTATATACTGTCGGTGGCATCGGTCGCTTCGACTGGAGCGCGCGTCCCCTGCGGCCCGTGGACAACGTCACCGAACTGCCCCTCGACCGTGATATCATTGCGAAGCAACTGAAGGCCGGCGGATACGCGACGGGGATGTTTGGCAAATGGCACATTGGCGAAAGCGGCGAGTTTCATCCAGGCAACCGGGGCTTCGATGAAGCCATCGTCAGTATGGGCGTCCATTTCAATTTCAAAACCAACCCGAAGACCGATTATCCGAAGGGCGAATACCTCGCGGACTTCCTCACTGACAAAGCGGTGGATTTCATCACTCGTCACAAGGACGAACCGTTCTTCCTCTACCTGCCGCATTTCGGCGTGCATTCGCCACACCAAGCGAAGGCGGATCTCATCGCGAAGTTCAAGCCCAAGCCCGGTGTCGGCGGTCACAACGATCCGACTTACGCTGCCATGATCGCCAGCGTGGACGAGAGCGTGGGCCGCGTGATGAAGACGCTCGATGATTTGAAACTTGCCGACAACACCGTGCTCATCTTCACGAGCGACAACGGCGGCGTGGGTGGTTACGATCGCCCCGACGGCGTCATTCGTGAGCCGGGCAAGGAGGTTAAGCCCAAGCAGAAAGCGGACGACGAAGACGGCGGAGGGATCACCGACAACGCCCCGCTCCGCAGCGGCAAGGGCAGCCTCTACGAAGGCGGCACGCGCGAGCCGTTCATCGTCCGCTGGCCGGGTGTGACGAAACCCGGCTCCACATGCGAAGTGCCGACTGCTCACGTGGATATCTTTCCCACCTTCCTTGAACTGGGCTCCGCGCCAAAACCGCGTCAGGTGCTCGACGGTGAGAGTTTGGTGAAACTCTTCCGCGATCCAGCAGCGAAGCTCCAGCGCGACGCCATTTTCCAGCATTTCCCAGGCTATCTCGGTTACGGCGCTAACAGCTGGCGGACCACGCCAGTCAGCCTGATTCAAATGGGCGATTGGAAACTCATGGAGTATCTTGAGGACGGAAAGCTGGAGCTTTATAACCTCCATGACGACATTGGCGAAACGAAGAACCTCGCGATGGAAATGCCAGACAAAGCAAAAGAACTCCACGTCCGTCTCGTCGCTTGGCGCAAGGAAGTCAACGCGCCGATGCCGACCAAGAACGACGGAGCCGCAGCCGGTGATCCTGCGAAGAAAAAGGGGAAGGGCAAAGGGAAGGCGAAGGAGGAGTAAATCTTTTAGACCAAGCCAGCCAGACCACGTTCCCATACCACTTATCCCTAACTGCATCATGAAACACCTCCTAACGCTCGCTCTGCTGTTCGTTTCCCTAGCCGCGCTCAATGCCGCTGACCGCAAGCCGAACGTCGTCCTGATCCTCATCGACGACTTCGGCTACGAATGCGTTACGGCCAACGGGGGTGAAAGCTACCGGACGCCCGTGATGGACAAGCTCACTGCGACTGGTGTGCGCTTCGAGCAATGCCATGCGCAGCCGCTCTGCACGCCGACGCGTGCGCAGTTGATGACCGGAATTGGCAATTGTCGCAATTACACACGCTTCGGCCATCTCGATCCCTCGCAAAAGACGTTTGGTAATCTGCTCAAGGGTGCTGGTTACGCGACTTGCATCACGGGTAAGTGGCAACTCAAGGGAGATTTCGAAGGCCCCGCGCATTTCGGCTTCGATGAATACGCGCTTTGGCAACTCACGCGTCGTCCGGGTCGCTACCAGAATCCTGGCCTCGAGATCAACGGCAAGCTCCACGACTACACGCAGAACGAATACGGTCCCGATATCGTGAACGATTACGCGCTTGATTTCATCACGCGCAAGAAAGACGCGCCGTTTTTCCTGTATTACCCGATGATGCTCACGCACTCGCCTTATGATGCGACGCCCGACAGTCCGGATTATCTGGAAGCAAAGGCTCGCAAAGAAAAGGGCAAGGGAGGTTCGGGACATTTCCCGGACATGGTTGCCTACACTGACAAACTCATCGGCAAGCTGGTCGCCAAACTGGAAGAACTGAAGCTGCGCGACAACACGCTCATCCTCATCCTCGGGGACAACGGCACGGGCAAGGGCACGCCGTCTCGTTTCAAGGGGCGCGATGTTGTCGGCGGCAAAAGCACGCCCACGATGTGGGGCACGCATGTGCCAGGCATCGGCAACTGGCCCGGCCAATTCGCCAACGGCAAGGTCTCTACTGACATGATCGACACTACGGATTTTCTGCCAACTATTTGCGAGGCCACCGGCACCGCGGTTCCCGCAGAGTTGAAAATTGACGGCCGCAGTTTCCTGCCGCAACTGCGCGGGGAAAAAGGCAATCCGCGCGACGGGCTTTATGTTTGGTATAATCCCAGTGGCGGACCAACTGCCAAGTTCGAGTTCGCGCACGACCAGAACTACAAGCTCTACAGCGACGGCAAGTTCTTCCATGTGGCGAAGGATGATCTCGAAAAATTCCCTCTCGCAGCCGACGCGCTCGATGACAACGCCAAGGCCGCCAAGGTGAAACTGCAAGCCTTACTCGATCAGCACAAGGGCCCACGGGCCGCAGATTTCGCGAAGCAGGGTGAAGCCTTCGGCGGTGAAACAAGCGAGGATGCAGCTGCAAAAAAGACGCCGCAAGGTGCGACGAAAACGCAACCCAAGGAGGAGGCCGATCCCATGGTGGCTCGTTTCGGACAACGGGATCTCAATCACGATAACAAATTGAGTTGGGACGAATTCGAGAAAACTGCGTCAGGCAAGAGTGGTGTCAAAGCACGGTTTGAAATGTTCGATTCCGACAAGGATGGATTCGTCTCGCGCGAGGAATTCTTGAAACCCAGCAAATAACGGCACCCGGTCCAAACCAATTCAATTTGATCAGATGAAACAACCCATCACACTGCTCCTCTCCCTGCTGCTGTCATCGATAACCGCAATCCACGCAGCGGATGCAGCCAAGCCCAATGTGGTCTATCTGTTAGCCGATGATCTTGGCTGGAGTGACCTCAGCGTGCATCCGGGCGGCAGCATTCCGACTCCTAATATCGATAAACTTTTCAAACAGGGCGTTGAGTTACAGAACTTCATGGGTTGGTGCGTTTGTTCACCAACCCGTGCGATGCTCCTCACAGGCCGCCATCCCTATCGGGTCGGCACCGGACCGGAGGTCGGAGGGGAACTGGCGAAGGAGGAAACGACGATTGCCGAGGGATTCAAGGCAAATGGCTATCGCACGGGCGTGTTTGGCAAATGGCACAATGGCGATGATCCCGACACGCCGGAGTATCGCGCGGCCTTTACCGAGGCGTTCAAGGACATGCCGAATAAGAAAGTTTCCGGTGGATTCGGGGCGAATGAACACGGCTTCGATGAAGCGTGGATCTATTATGGCGGCGGGGCGGATTACTTCACGCGTCGCACCGTCAGTGGCAGGGGGCCAGTGAGTTGGTGGCATAATCGGGAGTTCCGCGCGCAGGATGCAGGCTATACGGAGGACTTCATCGTGCAGCATGCCGTGGAGTTCATTCGTGAAAACAAGGCGCGGCCGTTCTTCTGCTACGTGCCATTTCACATCGTTCATGCGCCGTTGCAGGCCAAGGAATCCGACCTCAAAGACGTGGACCCGAAGGTGACCGATGAAACCAAACGAACCTACGCAGCGATGGTGCAGGCCTTGGACAAGAATGTTGGCATCCTCCTCCACGAACTCGACCAACTGGGCCTGCGGGAGAACACCATCGTCGTCCTAACGAGCGACAACGGTGCGACCAAAGATGGCTGCAATCTCCCGTTCAAAGGCGGCAAGCACAGCGTTTACGAAGGTGGCACGCACCTGCCAACCGTGATTCATTGGCCGCAGGGCAAAGTAGCCGAACGCCCATGGAACGGTCTCTGCGGAGCGCTCGATATGTTTCCCACCTTGATGGCGATGGCGGATTTGAAAATGCCCGCAACGCGCCCGCTCGATGGCAAGAACATTTGGCCTGCGCTGCGTGAGAACGCCAACAGCCCGGTGGATAGCTACTATTGGACTTGGCGCGATGAGGACACCATCCGGACGGCAGACTGGCGCATGCATCGTTTCTTCGATCGCAGCGAACTCTTCGACATCCGCACCGACCTTGGCGAAACGAAGAACGTCGCAGACGCGCATCCTGACGTCGTGAAATCACTCACCTCCAAGATGACCACCTGGGCGGATTCCTTGGGCGCGGCCCTGAGCCACCAACCAGCCTCCGCCAAGCTCGATAACAAACCGACGCCTGCAGGAGAAGTGCTCGAAGTCACCGTGACCGTGACGGCACAGGCAAAGCCAAAGGATCAAGTGATCGTGCCCATCGCGAACCTTCAAGCCAATCAACTTGCCACTGACTACATCGAGTATGACATCGCCACGGCACCGGATAGCCTGCGTCGGGGCTTCTACTATTCCCCATTCAAAGGCAACGACGCGAAATCCATGGCCCTTAATTTCAAACGAGGCGAAGGTATTGACCAGTTCGGTCGCGAGCAATCCACGGGTCCCGAAATCAAAGGCGGCCCGGGTGTGTGGGAACATCGTGTCATCGGTCTTTGCAGCAGCGCCCCAGGCATCCTGCCTCGTCACGCTCTCGTCTGCAAAGGCGGCAAACCCGGCACCTACAAAGTTTATTTGGACAACCTCCGCATCCGCCACGCGGACGGCACCACCACTCCAATCTGGACCACTGGCAAAGACACAAAATTCAAAGCCATCCCCGATAGCGAAATGTTTACCAATGTAAACGTGCGGGCCGTGGCAGCCTCTGATGTTCATCCATAGGAGTCTAAAGTGGATTCGCTGCGCAGCGCTTCGCTAAATGATGGCCTCGGTTCTGTTCTGCGTTATCCGGCCCGTGAATCCTCATGGCTCGATGCCCGCGCGGTTGCGTAACAGAAGGACCGATACCGCAGGAAGAATATTGCATAATTAAACTCCCTTCTATTAAATCGAGACTTTGAAATACGCGATCACCTTCAGCCCGGTTCTACTGCTCGCCTCGCTTACTGCGTTGCGCGGGGCCGATATTCGTTTTGCAGATGTTACGGAACAGGCGGGGCTGCGGGAGCCGCTCGCGGGGTTGATGGGGCATGGCGGAGCTTGGGGAGATTTTGATGGGGATGGGCGGATTGATTTGTTTGTGGGCGGATTTGCGGACCGTCCGGATGCGGAGTATGCGCCTGCGGCGGGGCCGGTATTGAACCGATTGTTTCGCAATGCAGGTGGTGGGAAATTTACGGCGGTCGATGTGCCGGGACTCAGTGTGCCTGCGCGGACGAGCGGGGCGGTTTTTGCCGATCTCGACAATAATGGGACCCTCGAACTTTACGTGGCGAATAACGCGAAGCAGAGCGCGGGCAAAGCTCAGCAAAAGGCCGCGCAGGCGCAGCACAGCCAGTTGTTTCGTTATGATGCTGGCAAACTCACCGACGTTTCCGTGGCGAGCGGGGCGTGTCCGGAGTCGCTCTTCACGGCGCGCAATGTGGGCGTGCTGGATTACGATGGCGATGGACTGCTGGACCTTTTGATCGTCGAGGACAAGTTCACCAAGGCTCCGCGCTCGGTTCTGTTGCGCAATCTCGGCGGACTGAAGTTTACGGACGCCAGCGCAGCGGCCGGGCTGCCCCCGGACGTTTTCGGTCTCGGTCTCGCGGTGGCGGATGTGAACGAAGACGGGCGGCCGGATTTTTTTGTGGGACACAGCAATCGCCTGTTTCTCAGTCAACCGGGGAATCGGTATCGCGAGGCCGTGGATCTGGCGTCGGTGTTCAAGCACGCGCCGTTCGATGCGGAGGATTGGCCGTGTGGCGTGGCGTTTGGCGACTTGAATCGTGACGGACGGATGGATCTCGTGGTCAGCGCACATTCCGTGAAGGCGCGAAACCGGGTGTTTCTCAACGAGGGGATGAAAGATGGAGTGCCGCGCTTTCGGGAAATCACAGCCGAAGCGGGACTCGCGGATGTGGTGCCGGTGCGATGCCCGCATGTGGAGATTCAGGATTTCGACAATGATGGCTGGCCGGATATTTACGTGTCGGCAGCGTGGGTGAACGACGGAAAGGTGACGCCGCTGATTTATCATCACGATGGTGTGCGGGATGGGGTGCCGCGCTTCTCTCCGCCGCGTCCGATCGCCATGCCGATGGTGTATTATCCCGCCGGACCGTCGGGAGACTTTGATGGCGACGGGCGGCTCGATCTATTTCTCGTCAACTGGTTTGCGGGTAATCACTCGCGTCTGCTTCGCAATGACGCTGCGGCTAAATCATGGCTCGACGTGCGGGTGAAGGGGCGCACGTTTAACTCGATGGGCCTTGGCTCACGGGTAGAGGTTTTTGCGACGGGGCATTCGGGCGAACCCGCACATCGGATTGGCGCGCAGGAAATCGGCACAGGCTTTGGATACGCGAGCGGTCAACCGGCGGTCTGTCACTTCGGCTTGGGCACTGCGGAGACGGTCGATGTGGAAGTGCTCCTGCCGAATGCCGCAGTCGTGAAATTCCCCAAGCTCAAAGTTAGTCAAATCCTTACGGTAGAACAACCATGAAACACTCTTTGCTTCACGCCGGGCTGCTGACGGTGCTTGCCAGCGCTGGATTTTCTGCGGACAAACTCGCTGATGTCACCTTTCCACCGCAGCTTCCGCGTGGAGTGTCGAGCGTTACGGAAAGCTCGCCTGAGTTTCTGCAGCCTCCCGCTGGATTTCCCGCAACTGTGGCCATCGCGAAGACGGCACCGACCGTAGACTTCGCATTCTTTCCAGGGCAGGACTATCCAGGAAATCCATGGTCCGCCTGGGGCGACAGTCTTGCGGTAAATGGGAAATATTACGCGGCCGTGGGCGATCATCTCGCGCCGGGGAATGCCTTCGTTTACGAATACGATCCAGCAACTAAAGGGTTCCGTCAGCTTGCTGATGTGAAGCGGTTACTAAAACTTCCGGACGGCCACTACACGCCGGGAAAGATTCACAGCCGGCTCGATCTCGGCAGCGACGGATGGCTCTACTGCTCCACGCATCGTGGTTCCACGCGGATCACGACCGATGCGAATTTTTACAAAGGTGACTGGATCATCCGCTGCCATCCGGCGGACGGAAAGTCGGAGATCGTGGCGCAGGCGCCAGTGCCGAAGCATTGCATCCCGTGTAGTGTGCTGGACGCAACACGGCTCATTTACTACGGCGGCACCGCACCGGGCTCTGCCACCGATCCCTTGGGAATCCAGTTCTTCGCCTATGACATCCGGGAGCACAAAGTCCTCTACTCAGGCCCCGATGGACCTGCACGTTACATGGTTTTTGCACCATCCACGGGGCGCGTGTATTTTAACGGCAGCAAGTCTGGCGACCTCCGGTGCTACGACCCGCAAAAAGGCGGAGCGCCCGTTCGTATTGCAGGAACCATCGGCATCCGCGCGGCGTCAGATGAAACGAAGCAGGGATTCGTTTATACTGTTTCCGAGGGCAAAGCCGGAGAAGCTTCGGTGCTTTATTCGTTCAACACGAAGACCGAGCAGGCCGAAGCGCTCGGGCCTGCTGCGGTGGGCACACAGAGCTATATTGCATCGCTCGATGTAGATCCGACTGGCCGCTATCTTTACTACGTGCCCGGTGCCCATGGAGGCAGCGACAAGGATGGTGGTGCGGTGGTCCAGTTCGACGTAAAGACGAAGACACGGAAAGTGCTCGCGTTTCTCTCTCCCTTTTTCACGCAAAAATACGGCAACACCTTGAAGGGCACCTATAGCACCGCCCTGGACCCGGCGGGAGACAAACTCTACATTACCTGGAACAACAGCCGCGGAACGAAGGCATGGGATTCCGTCGTCGTGACGGTGGTCCACATTCCGGAATCGGAGCGGATGCCATAGCCAGGCGTCTTTTGCATCCATGAAACTGAGAAATATCATCCTCTCAATCCTTGTGCTCTCCCCGCTGGCTGCCGCAAGTCAGCCTATTAAAGGCGACCCGCCGAAACCTGTCGAAAGCACGCCAACAGGCCATGCGCGCCCCGCATTCTCCTGGGAACGCGTGCCGCAATACATGCATATCCGCAAAGCCCAGAAGTTTACGGATGCTGAGATCAAATACCTAGCGTCGTTTCCCTTGTTGACCTTCGAGAAAACGACAGGACACAAGGCTTTCAATAGCACCGAGGATGGCACCCTCGCCGCAGCCAAGGCCGTGAAGGCGGTAAATCCCGCTACGAAAATTTTATACTACCGCAATGTGATCGTGCACTATGGCAGCTACAAAGCGAATGCAGAAATTGAGAAGATGCCGGGAGCGTTCCTCGTTGGTCGCGATGGCAAAACCAAGCTGGTTCGCAATGCTTGTGAGGCCTACGACTTGACCAACCCGCAGGTGCGGGACTGGTGGGTCGGCCATGCCAAGCAGGTCTGCGCCGATCCCGCGATCGATGGCCTGTTTCTGGATGGAAATATCAAGGTGTTGTCGCCCGCATACTTGAAGCGTGACATCGGAGATGAGAAAAAAGCCGCCCAACTCGCTGGATACGAGACCATGATGGGCGAGGCTAGGAAGGCCTTGGGGCCGGACAAGATCATGCTGGCCAATGTCCTGCGCGTCGGTCAAAGTAAGGATGCCGGCTTGGAGGCGATCAAGCGATTCGACGGCTCCTACATCGAAGGCTTTGAACTTGCTGCTACTCAGGAACAGAAGAAGGACAATGTGACCAAGGGGATCGAGGCGTTTCAGAAAGCGGCCCGTGACGGGTTCATGATTGCATTCACCGCCGGGCTTTCCGAATTAAACGCAGAGGAGGGTGAGCTAAATCCACAGCGCACGGATGAAATCCGCAAAGGGCTGAGTGAGAATGATAATCACAGCAAGCGGTTCGAGTATCTCCTCGCGCTGTTTCTCACCTGCGCGGAAAAACACAGCTACTTCCTCGCCCACGATGGATACGGCGCGGAACAAAGCAAAGTCTGGATGAAACGCCCGCCGGAGCTAGAGCGACCACTGGGAGAACCAAAAGGCCCCGCTGTCCGAGATGGATACATCTACACCCGGGAATTCGCCCACGCCAAGGTGCGCCTGGATATCGAGAACGAGGTTGGCAAGATCAGCTGGAAGTAGTCTGATATAAAATGAGCTCCCTAAGAGGGGCTTTAACAATTCAACGAAACAATCAAGGAAAGCGAGCGCTATGAAACACACCCTCACACTCCTCACCGCCCTACTGCTCGCGCCGCTGACCGCGCCGCACGCCGCCGAGTCGTCGCCCCCCGATCCCTGGCAACCCGTGACCGCTGCTATCGAGGCATCGCAGTCCGAGTTTCCGAGTGGGCTCACCTTGGAAGTGATGACTCCGGCGGGCGTTGTGTTCTCACGGAACTTCGGCGGATTCTCCAACTCAAGACGCGCGGTCATCGCATCGGCCTCCAAGTGGGTCACGGCCACGGTGCTCCTGCGGATCGTGGAGCACGGC
>JANOAV010000045.1:0-38510 GCA_031411295.1 Verrucomicrobiales bacterium
CAAAGGCTGCGGCGAAATTGGAAAAGAATGCGGGAAGCGGCAGGGAGTTATGGGGCATCCGCCCAATCCATCAGAAGCTGGCAGGGCGCCATGGGAAATTACAGAATTCCAGATATTTTTGAATCCTTAAAGGCATTGGACCAAAGTGGGCCTTCCACCATTCATTTGGCCCGGTTTGCCAATCTTGCCCAAGGCGTTCTAAACATTGACTACACTGCCCCCCAACCACCTGCCGCTGCCTGCTTTGACTTGATGATCGCGGATCAAATTGCCATCAGTCCATCTTTCACCCTGGACCCTGCCGATGCCCTTGCATGGCAGCTTGTAAAGCTTGGCGACGGACTGAGCGGGGGCCAGACCGACACCCTGCGCCTAGTTTATTTGGGTGGTAATGCAGCGTATGCCACCTGGTCTGCCACCAATGCGGGCTGCCAGTTACCCGATCTTGATTTCGACAACGACGGTGTGCCTAACGGTGTGGAGTTCTTCATGGGGCAGACCGGTTCAACTTTCACCGCCATCCCATCGTTAGTCGCCACCGCCGGCATCATCACTTGGACTTGGCCGCACGACCCCAGCGCAGTCACGGATTACAAATTCCAAGTGTCCGGGGATCTGCAACATTGGACTGACTTCAGTCCTCCTGATGCTTCCATCGACACCTCGCATCCCGGCCAAGTTATCTTCACGCTGCCAAGCGATGCCAGCTTGAAATTCTGTCGTTTGGTCGTCACGCCGTATGAATAAAGGCAGTCACAGTCCCGCAGCCGGCCTTGCTGGACACCGTGAATTTTGCGATACCAATCACTCACTCAACCCGGCCTTCTTCCGCTTCTTCGCTTCTGCCTTTTCATTGGTTTGTGGCATGAGTTTGATCGTTTCCAAGCGATCACCCAAGTGGCAAGTATCGGCAGCAGGGCGGCCCACGGCACCTTGATCGCCTATGAGATACATGTTATGATACAAGTGAGTTTGTTGGTCCTTAACCCCGCCCACTAGCATGCGCGCTTCTGGTGGACCATTGCGGACAAGTGCGCTCGGCTCGAAGGTGTAGGAAGGGAGTGAGAACATGGGTTTGCCACGTTTCCAAGTTAGTCCACCATCCATAGTCTCCCACCAACCGATGGCACCCGTCCCATTGGCTGCTTGGGAGAGGAGCATGCGGATATGAGTGGGAGAATCGATGATGAAATCCCCATCGTGTCCCCCACCCTGCTCGTCCGCAATGGTCGTCGGTTTCTGCCACGCTTTGCCAGTCCAGCGGAAATAACGTATCGCACCACCAGGGAAGCGGAATATAAGGTGCGGATATCCTTCGCTGTCGATGTGGCACGTGCCATGGTTCGATTTCTCCTTGCCCGTGGCCAGGATGAGCGTGTGTTGGTCGGCGGATTCCTTGGTGACTGGCAATGTTAATTTCTCTCCCTCAACATTGCTCCACGTGGCATCGTGGCAATTCATGAGCATGTAATACGTGTTCTGCCGATGCGAATTGTGGCCGGGATTGGCGCAGGGATGATACACGTAGGAGGCTGTGATAGTATCCCCCTGACCGATGTCGAACCACGCATACCAGGAATCGTAAATCGCAGGTGAGTCCTTGCTCTCCTTGCTTTTAAGTAAACTGACTGGTGGCGCGAAGGTTCGCCCGTTGTCGGTGGATTTCTGATAAACCCAATCGCTGCGATGCGAGCCATGGCGGTAGAAGAGATAGAGATCGCCATTGGCTAGTTTTACCCATTGGCTGTAAGTGCCGAAGGGTGAGACGTTGTCCAGAATTTTCCATGAAGAGATATCGCCAGGCCTCTCTGTCACAGCGTGAATTTGCCGACCACCACCAGGCAGGCCAAACTTATTTTCCCCGAAAACAAACATGCCACCATGTCCACCGAAGATCACATGAATGAAACCCTGCGCATCCACTGTCAACGCCGGCCGACCATGGTTGTCGAGCGCCCCCGGGTCCACTTGATCTGGCGATAGTCCCATGGGATTCACTCCAGCTTGGACTGGTCCAGCCCAAGTTCCCTGCTCGTGGTTATAAGCCGCCACATAAGGATCCTCATGGGGCCCTTGATAAGCCACATAAGTCACCCCCTTGAAATACTCCGCCGCAGGATGCTGCATGGTGCTCACCGTATTGCCGTAACCATTGTCCGTGAAATAATCCACCTTCTCCGCAGCGCAAATACAGGCACGGCCAAGCAGGCAGCAAACTAGCACATAACGAAAAAAGGTGGCTCTGAGGGAATTCACGGGCTGGGAAATTAGTAGGAAGTGGAGTGGAAATGGACCGCCGCCAGATTACAAAAGGCACCGCTTGGCGTCAAACTTGTTCGGGGTAACACGATCGGGTTTGCATGGCGGTGGTAACGCGGCAGGGTAGGCCCCGGAGCAGGCTCCAAGCCCCGGGAAATCTTGATCCGCCCGGATCATTATTCGGGGTAATTCGATTAAGTCATCTGTATTGATGGTTAAGGGAATCAAGGTGATCACGGTGAAATTCTTTTAATATTTACTCGACAAGGGGGCGGGAAAATCATTAGCTGGCAGCGGCAACTACCGCCTGGCGTTGAGTAGGTTATATAAACGCCGCGGATCACTAACCAATAACTCCGAACCGTATTTATGAAAACCAAGCTTCTGCAAATCCACCAATGGCTCTATGCTGCGCTAAGTTTAGTAGTCGCGCTGGGAGGGTTGAGCCCCTTGACCGCTATCGCGCAGGAACCCTGTGGCCCGATCAGCATCAATGTGCCGGCGGGCACCACTGCCGTGACCCTGCCGGGACGCAATCCCTGCCTGTTCAGCCTCACACCAGTAGCCGTGAGCGGTCCCACGATCACTTTTGCCGCAGGAAGTTTTGTGGCGGGAGCTTACAACAACAATCATGTATTGGAAATCTCGGGCGGTCCTGGCAAGGGGCATTGCTCGCAGGTGGTCTCGAACACGCCTTCGGCCATTACGACCGTAGATGATTTATCCGGCTTCATTACGGTGGGATCATCGGTGGTTTGTGTGCGGAAACAAGTGACCCTATCGCAAATTATTGGATTCGTCGCGTTTGAGGATCAGGTGATTCTGAAGACCCCCGGGCCAGGTGGCGTGGTGCAGACCGCTTATATGTTTGACGGGCAAGGTTGGACGAATGCCGCGGATGGAACTCCGAGTAATCCGGTGCTGGATCCATGCGAGCCTTTCTGTGTGGTGACCGCAGCCGCCAGGGTGCTCACGATGAACCTGTGTCGTCCAGATTACAGTTGCTGTGAGCTGACAGCAGCAGATTGCTGCATCGACTTCTCGGCTGGGCACGCGCTGGAGTGGAAAAGCCAGGGGACGTTGGGATTGGATCAAGCAGCGGGCTACCTGGCCACGCAAGTGCTGCCACCACCAGGCGGCCACTTCCGCGTCAGTGGCCCCGCTCCCTGTGCTGGGAATTGGGCGGAGAAATTATCTGCCGAGAAGTGCCTTCAACTCTGCTGGGATGTGCGGATGTTTTCCGATGGCAATGACATGGCGACGATCCCCTACCCCGCCACCATTCAACTCTGTTCCGGCACCCTGTGTGCCACCTTTACAATCGCGACCCCCATCACGGAAAACGGCGGCCCCAACAGCGGATGGTATCGTTTCTGTGCTCCCATTCAATTGGTTCCCGCCGCTGGGCCACTGCCCGCCAACGCCACGGGCGCTTGGTCCGGGGTGACACCCGCGCAATGGAATACGCTGCTTACGAACGTGACCACCATCGCCTTCGCCAGCAATCCCCTGAAGCCGCTGCCGAACTCCAAATGGGGTTGGGATAACATCTGCCTGGAAGAGACAGACTGTGATTGTTTCCGCTTTGTGGAAACGGGTTGGACCTGCACCCCCGTGGCGAGTGGCGGCTACACGTGGACGCTGACGGGCACGGTCACGAACCTTTCCCCCTTTACTGCCAACAAGATTTTCGTGCGTCCGGTCAGTCCTGCGGGACTCACGGTTAGTCCCGCGCAGATCAACGTTAATTTAGCTCCGGGGGCCAGTCAGAGTATCTCAGTAACCTTCGGTGGCGTGACGGCAAACTCCAAAGTTTGCTTCCGGTTGGTGCTCTTTAATCTGGAGAAAGGGGAATGCTGCAAGGAAGACATTTGCGTGGAAATCCCCTGTGTGAAATTGACGCCCACGGTAGGAAATTGCACCACGACGGGAGTGCAAGTTTCCTTTGCGATCACGAATACCACGGGACTGCCGATCACAGGGATTTACTTGATCGGTCAAGCTCCGGCGGTGATTAGCCCGGCTTACTATCCGCTAGGGCCATTGGCGGTGGGTGCCAGCACCACGATCACTGGAGTTACCATCAGCGGACTGCCGGCGGGCGGGGTGGCTAATTTCCAAGCCATCATTGTCAATGCCGGTGGGCAGATTTGTTGTGAGCAAACCGGCAAAGTGACGTTGCCGCCGTGCCCCCAATCCGGAGTGGCGACGGTGCCGCCATTTCCAGTGGCCCCACGCACCGAACCCTGCCCGCCCGTGGTGGGGTCTGCGGCGGTGCCACCACTGCCCACCAATGAGTGTGCCCGCATTTGCTGTGAAAAGGTGCTCTGCGATCCAACCAGGCCGAACGTCTGGACCTATTCCTTTGTGGTGCAGAACACGGGGACCCAGCCCATGTCGCAGTTGCTCTTCCCCTCCCCCCAAGTTTCGCCCGGAGGCGTCAGCTTCGTCCCGCCCTTGTTGCCGGGACAGGCGGCGGCGGTCACACTAACCATCACTGGAGTGCCTCCGGGATTGTTCAATTTACCGATGCTCGCCTTTGATGGTCAGACGGGGAAATGTTGTTCCTGGCGCCAGCCCGTGCAGTTGAACTGTGGATGCGCCCAAGTGGTAAACTCCACCACGGTCTGTGCTGGATCGCAGAACGGTCTCATCTGTATCAACACCACCCTAACGGTGCAGAATCTGTCCGGCAGTGTCGTGGATGTGACTTACCTGACGGCAGTGAATCCTGCCGCGGCCATCTTCGTGCCGGACTCCTTCAACATTCCCCCGCTGGCCCCCAATGCCACCACAACGCTGACGACGCAAATCAAGGTTCCCTTCGGCACGACTGTCCTGACCTACTACCTGACACTCCATGATGCCAACTTCGATCACTGCTGCGCCAGCCCCGTGCTGACGCTGAAACTCCCCAGCTGCTGTGATTGCGTGGGCGACTTTGTCTTCGAAGGCCAGGGGCCATTGCCGCCCGGCGTAAATATCGTAAACGTGGAGCGGGATCCGCAGGGCAAGATCGGCTTCGGCGCGCAAACCAATTCCTGGCCGTTCGTCTGCATGGCGTGTTCCGGGCGCGGCACCATCGTGCGTTTCGATGACAATACGGGAACCGTGCTGGGCGAGTATTGGACCGCCCCCCAAACGCTCGGCGGAGCCTCCAGCCCCTCCCGGACCACGGTTGATCGCTATGGCGAATGCTGGGTGGGAAACCGCACCGACGATGCTTACGATCCCAGTTCCAACACTTACCGGGGATCTGTCACGAGGATCGGATTGATCATCGGCGGCACTCGCGGCCGATTGCTCCCGGGCAACGTTTTTGTTCCGGATGTCACCGGGGAATATCTCCAGGGACCCTTCACGTATCAGAGCCCCAGCGTTTGGGATCGCAATGGCGACGGCTTCATTCGCACCTCCCGCGGACTGGGCTACGTGCTCAATTGGGATAGTGGCGGCACCAACGGCAACCAACAAGGCATGCCCCTGGCGGGCCTCTACCTGGCGGATGATGAACTCATCACCAACTACGTGCGCGTGGCTGGCAATGGGGTGCGGGGGATGGCCATCGATGCCAATAACGATCTGTGGACCGGTGGTTATAACAATTTCGCCTTCCAGAAAGTCAGCGGACTGAATGGCTCGCTGCTCGGCCCGGTCATCACCTCACTCGGGCATTCTTATGGGGCGCTGGTCGATGCCAACAATATGTTATGGACGGTGGAGCGCAATACCAGCCTCTCGCTGCAGGGGATCTATCGTTATGATGTTACCGCCAACAATGTGCCCGGCACCAACTCTTTCATCACGGATCCCGGACTGTATGGCATCGGCGTGGATCGCTGCTCCGGGGAAGTCTGGACGTCCTCCGTCTATGTCTCGGACGATCTGGAAACCGAGCCCGGAGATGTCAACAACACCTCGGACATTCAAGCCTGGCTCCGTCGCTTTTCCCCAGCGGGAAATTTAACCAGAGAACGCGCCCAAACCTGGCCGCTGAATCCGGGTTATAACACCAGCGCCCAAGGGCTCTGCGTGGACCGCAACGGAGTGGTCTGGGTCTCCGCAGCGCTCTTCTCCCGCACCGGTCTGCAGAAATATGATCCCACGGCGGACGTCTGGACTTCCCCCGGTCTGCCGGCTGTCACCGCACCCTTCTCAACCTCCCCCTATCCAGGATCGACTGGCTGTGCGGAAGATCATTTGGGCCGCATCTGGGTCTCCGACAACGGAGATCACGCTGGGCATCGCTACAACCCCACCTCATCCACCTTTGACCTCTCCGTGGATCTCAATGCGGGAGCCGCTCCTTACAACTACAGCGATATGACGGGAGCGGTGGCCCTCAACGCAGGAGGACAAGTCGGCCTGCTCACTGCGGTGCATGATTCCCTTTGTCCTGGGACCGATTGGGGACGCGTAACTTGGAACGCCGTTGGGATCACCCCTGCCTGTTCCATCAAAGCAGAAGTCCGGGCCTCCGACAATCCTCTCAGCTTCCCTAACGGTTGGACTCCTGTGACCAGCGGCACAAACTTCTGCGGGAAGGGCATCAAAGGCCGCTATGTGGAAATTCGCGTCACCTTCTATCGTCCCGGCGGAGCCAACTGCATTCCCACCTGCAATCCCAAACTCTGCTGGCTGAAAATTGAATGTTGTGAGGCCATCGGTGCCATCCCTGTGGTTACCCTGCCCAGCGACGTTGCCACCGCCGCCGGACTCCCCACCGTTGTCCCTGGCGAAGTCGCCATCCAAGTCCCCCGCATGGGCAGCGCCAGCGCGACCGCCACTTGGAAGGTCGATGGGACTAACGGCACTCCTTTCACCATCAGCGGAAGCGATTCCACAGCATCGGGCTGGGTCGTGATGAACGTAACTTACACTGGAAACCTCAGCCCCGGAGCGCATGTCGTTTCCCTGACAGTGGAGAATTCACTGGGGGCCTCGAGTGAGCAAACCTTGGTAACCGTGGCGGATCAAGCCCCGCAAATCTCTGCGCTGCCCAGTCTAAGCCAGACGGCATTTCAGGGAACCGTGCCGGATTATCGACTGCTCGCAGTGATTTCCGATGACGTCACGCCCGCCTCTTCACTCATCGTTTCCCAGTTACCGCCGCCGGGGAGCATCGTCTCGCAAGGGCAAACGCCGGTCCGTGTCAGTGTGCGGGATGGCAGTGGCCGCAGCAGCAGTGCCCAGACGCTCTTCAACGTGCTCCCAGTGCTGCGAATTACTGCGCCTGCCAACTACACCATGATTCCCTCCGGCCAGCCCATCATGGTCAACGCCGCCGTTGCCGTTCCGGCAGCAACGGTCTCCAGTTACCGTATCGAATTCACTGGTGCCCAAAGCAGAACCACCACGGTCACCAGCCTGCCAGCCGAGCTACCAGCACTGCCGCCGGGTGAATACTCGCTGCAAATCACCGCCCTCAATGCCGCTGGCAAGTCATCCACTTCCCCCTCGATTTCTCTGCTCATCCTGCGGCCCCTGTCAGCGCCCGCTCCCGCCCCCACCCTGCTGGCAAGCGCAGGGGGCGGCAACAATCTGCTGCTGCAATTCCCAGCCCCCAGAGGAGCCCGATGCTGCGTGCAAAAAAGCACCGACTTGGTGCACTGGGCGGACTTTGAAATCATCACTGGCGAGGGACTCGAAGTCGATGTGCCAGTTACCAGAAACCCCAACGAACCCGCTGCCTTCTACCGCGTCCTAATCCAGCATCCTGAGTGAATCGGGTGGAATGATCCAAGACCATTTCCCTTTTAAAATGAGTAAATTCAAAAGTCTGTGGATCAGACCGCTGGGCTGATCTAGATGAGCAGCCCAGCGGGCTGCTCCACATTCTTCTACCGTTTACTTTCTGGAAATGGCCTACGGCGTGCGCAAGGCTCGGTAGAAACGTCTGGTTTCACTACCGGGCGTGTCGAGCAAATCCAGCGTGCTGCCGGTGGCCGGTGTGTTGGTGCCGACGTTCGTCCAGGATCCGGTGGTGAGATCGTTGCTGAATTGCAGTTGATAGGAAAACCCGGGCGTGGTGGCTACGGTGAACGTCACGGTGCCTGCCGTTAGGGAAATGGTAGCGGTCGGGTTGGGGATGGCGGCGGTGTTCTGGGCTCCGGTGCTGGTGGTCGTTAGGAAGTCGATGATCGTTGCGCCATCCGGGCTGCGGCCCTGACTGCGGTTCTTCAGTTGCTGACCGAAGGTGACGGTGTCCACGATGGTGGCGTCGGGGGCTTTGAGCGTTAGGATTTCTCCGGTGTTGCTAAGTTTGAAGGGAACGTGGAGTTGACCGCTGCCGGTATTCTGGACGATTTCATTGTCGGCCCAGACCAATAGATAACCGTTGGCGGGGATGCTGTAGCCGCTGGGGATAACGAAATCTGTGGCCGTGGGAGCGGAATCGCTGAGCACCCAATTAGTGAGATCCACAGCGTTGCCAGTGGGGTTATAGAGTTCGAACCAGTCCTGGCTTTGGCCATCGGCAGGGTCAAAATTTAGCGCCGCATTATCGGCTAGCCATTCGTTGATGCGGAGGGATGGCCAGGCGTTGACGCCAGTAAAGGTGACGTCCAGCGTAACGCTGCCGGTCTGCGTGCCGATATCATCGAAGGTCCGAATGACGAGCGGATTCGCGCCAGGAGCCACGTTCACTTGGGCGCTCCAAGCCATCGTGGAGGTCCAGATGAGCGGCGTTTCGATGCCGTTAAACGTAATGGATTTAGCAGCCACGGGGGCGGTGCCCGTGATCGTGAGCGGACTCGTGGACGTGACGATCGTAGTCGGCCCATTGACGGTAAAGGTGGCGTTGACGGAGGCCAGTTGCGTTTGCAGATAGCCGACGCGGGCATCGATCCACGCAGGGATACTCAGATTATGCGGACCGCTCCCCACTAAGGGCGAGGTCACCGCGACACCATTCGCGATGTAACCATTGTAGCGTTGGGTCACGCGATTCGTGATAGCCGCTCCGCTGAAGAAGGTGCCGAGCGATTTCTGCAAGGCGCACCAGTAGCTGCGAATGAAGGCCGGAGTGTCATACATGCGTTGCACGGGCGCATCGATACCGGCAGCAAAGAGTGGCGAGGTGGCGGGTGGGTTGGCGGTGTTAATATCGGCACCGATGCCGACGTCCAGATCATTCGTGAACACTTGCCAGCGCCCCGTGACCGGCTTGTAAATGTAGGCGTTCTTGGCGTTAGGATTTCCGAACGTATCCCAGTAGGCACACATGTCAGCGAACGCGAAATTCCGCATCCACTGGTCCATGTCCACCACGTTATTGACGGCGTTCACATAAGGAGTGCCCACCGTATTGGCCGCGGTGACAAGGTTGAAGAAATCCGTGTAATCATTCTCGTTCGGGGAACGCTGACGCCAGTTCCAGCGGTAGCGTCCCGTCTTGTAAACGCCGCCCGCGGTAGTGAGCGGGCTCAGCGTATTCGTCGGCCCAGCAATGCGGGCACCATTGTCATCAAACTCATCCCAGCCGCTAGTCTTGAGCAGTCGCCCCTTGGTATCATTGGGGAAATTGGCATCCAAATACGATCCGCCCGGTTGGTGGGCCTCATGATAAATGGGCACGGTGGCGGAGGTCCGGCGGAGGCCATTAACCGTTAGATGAACGTCGCGTCGATGCAGCGTGGGCAACTGCATTTGCTCCAGCATCCAATGCATCAGTTGCTCCCGCTGATTGGTCACGTCGCGCACTGGCCAGTCCAAGGTCACGCCGCTCTCACCGAAAAGCCGCTCTCCTGGCGGAAGGTCAATTTCGTAGCCACTGATGAAGGTGGTGGGATTATTGCCGCTGGGTTCAGAGAACTGCGCGAAGTGCGCTCCCGTGCCGTAAAGGATGCGGCTGGTATTATGCAGCAGGGTGATCGGGAATGGTTCGTTCGTCTTGGGCAGTCGGTTGGTCCATGCCGTGAGCGTGGCTGCATTGATCCACATCGTGTAAGCTCCGAAGGCTCCGGCTGGCTGGGTATCGCCCACGCGGGCGGAGCATTCGCCTGTCGGCGGAAAGGTGGCTCTGGCAGCAACGGTATCGTTGGCAGTGATGGTGAAGGCCACGAGCGCGCCCGCGCTCTGAGCTGGAATGGTGGCAGTATAAATGCCATCGCCTGCCAGAAGGTCTCCTGTCGTGCCGGCATCGTTCATGCCCACAGTGCTCAGGGTGGTGGAGGGATCCAGACGATAATTTACTGTCGCAGTTCCCATACCATCCGGGTCCGTTAGGCGGGCGAAGATCCGGAACGGCACGCCAGCCACTGGCAGGGCAGGGCGATGGGTGACGTCCGTGATCGCAGGTGCCGCGTTCGCCACGCTGCGGCTGTTGGCGGCTCCGGGGGTGCCAAGATTTTTCGGCACCGTCAACGCGCTGTAGGCTTCGACTCCGCCGCCTTTCAAGCGCAGGAGAAATTCTGATGAACCCCGCAGCCAACGGACTTGCGCGCGAATCGTGGCGGTGTCGTTAACGGCAATGGTGGCAGTCAGTGGCGTGCGCGTGCGGTTCGGGGCCGGATCCCCCCGACCCGTGGCTACGATGCGAAGGGACTTACTTCCGGCAAACCCCGTATTTTCAATCACGGACCGATTGTGCGTTCCCTGAACTAACCATGGGGCGAGTCCGCTCTCGAATCCTCCATTCGTCACTAAATTCCCTCCCGCGCTTGGAGAAGCCTCTACTTCATCAATCATCGCTTCGCCTGCATCCAGCAGGAAAGCATCGAGTCGATCCGCTATGCCGAGCACATTGGTATGCGGATTATCCATCAACCCGGTCGCTGTGACCAAAGTCCAGGGAGCCTTGGCGGTTTCGTCGCTATCCAGCCAGAGCGGTTGAACGGTGCTGCGCGCATCGGCTAGTTCCAGCGAACTCCCGCCACCGTCGGCCCATTGTGACCAACGGGATTTGTCCGAATAACTCACTTCATCCATCGTGGCGAAATAGGTCAGCGGACCAGGAATCGTGATCGGTTGGCCGAGCACGATTTCCTCGCCACTGTCGGCCAGCGTGCCGCTGAAGGGCCCGAACACGGTGGATGGCGCAAGCGTGGGATGATTCGTCAGCATCCGCGTGGGATTCTTGGCGATCACTAAATAGCCGTTCGCTGAGATCGAAGCTCCAGTCGGAAACGTGAAGCTGATACCATCGCTCACACGCCATCCAGCCAGCGAGACGGCCGCTGCCGTCAGGTTCCGCAACTCTATCCATTCGTCCTCGGAATCGTTGGTGATGGGGTGGAAGTAAATTTCATTCAGCACCACCGGGCCACGTGCTGCTGGGCCATTGGTAACGCCGGGCGTGGCGATGGAAAGCCTGCGCACCAAGCCTTCGCCATCCGGACTGCGGCCGCTGGCGGTATCCGGCAATTGTCCGCGATAGCGCACGGCATCGAGCACTCTGGTCTGCGTGGCATTGGTAAAATAGATCGTTTCTCCCTCGGCCTTCAGACCGAATCCCAGCTGCGTTTCGTTAAAACTAACCACCCCCTTCGGTGCCAGAATAGTGCCGCTGGGAATTTGAAATTTCCCCAAAGTGAGATCGGTATCGGAGAGCCAGCAACCGCTCACATCCACGCTCATCGTGCTGCTATTATACAGCTCAATGAAGTCCGCTCCGGTGGACGAATGAGCCAGCAGTTCATTGATCACCACATGATCCTGCGGACTGCTGGGCAAACCATCCGCAGTGCCAGGCGAGCCGCCGATCACATTGCTGGCAGTCCACGCACGGACATCGCGTTGACCGTAGCTGGGACGCGCTAGCACGAGCGAATGACCCGCACCATCGGCGGCGGCAGGCCAGTCTGGACCGTCGTTCCATTGGGCATCGAGCACGATGGAATCATTGGCCCGACGCAGTTTCACGGCATCACCTCCGTTGGTTAGTGCGCCGATCCATGGCCCGAGCACGCCCGTGGTGCCATAGACGGATTGGACATCAGCAGGCTTGGCGGCAATGACCAGGAAGCCTTGAGCAGGAATGCTGGTCCCTGCTGAAAAAGCAAAATTCACATCGCCCGAAATCCGCCAGCCCGTGAGATCCTCCGGCCAGGGATTGGTGTTGTAGAGTTCGAGAAATTCCACATTTTTAGCATCCAGACGTGTGGGCGGATGAGGATGAATTTCTGAGAAAATCAACGGCGTGAGTTTACTGGCAATGGCCAGCGGTTCGGCATTCCGCTGCCAGCGGTTGGGGTAAATGACGTTTACGCTGGCAGTCGAAGTCGCGCTGCCATTGGGATTGGTGGCCGTCACGGCATAAGTCCCCCCATTAATCAGGGCCACATTAGTCAGCGACAGATTGGCCGTGGTGGCCCCGCTGATGGGATTACCATTGAGGGTCCACTGGTAGGTTGGGGTGGTGGCGCTCGCAACGATCACGCTTAAGCTGGCACTATCCCCCACCCAGAGGCTTTGCGATTGCAGGGGAGTGTTAATGACGGGTGGAGCCAGTGAATCCGCCACCAAGGAAACGGTGAGATCATCCACGCGGCCATCCACCAGCGTTCCGCCTGCCGCAATGGCCTCACTGGTGGCACCGTTATGGAGTCGCATTTCAATAAAACGAGCGCTGTTCTCCCAAGTAACATTCCAAGGACCAATGTTGTAGGTATTAGCTCCGACCACAATCACCCCGCTAGCTGACACCGGAGACACGGTCTCATCAATGGTGACGGAAGCGCTAAACGTGGTAGCGTAGAGGTCCGGGCTCCTGAGGATGCCGGCAGCCCCACTGGTGGTGAACGGAACGTTGTCAGCCCAAGCATTCCAGCCCCCACTGCCCCGGATCAGCAGCCCCAGATCCGTTGACGCATTGTTAGGTCCGACATGGCCTGTCGTATCTCCAAGATCCAGCGCGAGCCAGGTGTCTGCAATGCCGGTAACACTGCGTTGGATGTTGCCCTTGTAGGCCACGCGCCATTTCTTCCCAGCTACTTGCGGACCGAAATTCGTGGAAAAGCGGAACGCCGCCTGACTGTTAGTGGTGCTGTGAAAGGTGCGCAGCAGCAACGCATCGCTGGTGCCCATGCTGACGGAGTTCTTCTCGATCAAAAGATCGTTGGTATATCCCGCCGGATTTGTCGCCAGTTCTGTGAAAGTGCCACCCGCAAGCACGCCGGATTGGCGCGCAGGAATATTTACATTGATGGCGGTATCGTTGACCAGTCCCGTGATTGAGAAAGGGTCAGTCACAAGTATGCTTTGGGCCGATAGAGCAGCGGGGAAGCAACCCATCAAGGTGAGGAGAACGCGAGCACGCATAGCGGAGGCGGGGTGAATGTTAGAGAGGAAATGCTTGGATGCCATCGGAACAGAAGTAAAGACGCACGCCGGTTAGGAAGGTAGGTCCGTCAAAGTCCTTGCCTGAACTGCCTGAGCCGCCGCTTAGATGGGAATACTCAACCCCGGCCAGAACCTTGCATCGGTCCCCATGGATGAAATATTGCAGCCCCAGATAGGCGGACTGATATGTCTCGCCCTTGCCCCCAGCAGCAAGGCTGGGAGCCTCTGCCTCACAGCGTTTTTGCGGACTGACACTCTGTGCACCATCTCCCGTGGAAAGAGCATAGCGACCCACCAATTGCAGTTTACTTGGGATCACATCGTAGGTGGGTTGGAGATTTGTCCGTGACCAGCGAAGCAGCGTTGGCTGCGGAAAGTGACAAGACGGAAATCGCGAGGAAGCGGATTGCTCCGACCTTGTCGCGGACAACGTTGAGCCCATGCTCTGCGCTGCGGGTGTCTTCTTGGGGTTGGTTCATGCTGGCTATTGTAGGTTATCAAACAATACCCAATCCGATGCGGATGAGTGCGGAACAGGGGGTATGGTCGCACCTGATCATGGAAATATCCCCTGGTAAAGTAGGAATTCCCATAGCTGCGCTATGAAAGCCAGCCGCAGCGGGCGAAGACAGGCCTTCGCTGCCGGTGGCACCGGTGAAGAGTTGTGGTCGGACCAGCGCTTCCGACAGCGTTGCAGCGGCTGAGCTACGCACTGGAGGAGCATGGCGTGTCCATCATTGACCCAGACTCCAGAAGCCCTATGGCTGCCGGCATGATATCATCCCGATTTTCTTCAATTTTCTCGACGCTGCTCCTCGCAATTACTTGGGCCGATGCGGAGAGCGCGCCCCCCATCGACGCGCGCTACAGCGTGGAACTCCTCGCCCAAGGGATGCCGCAGCCCATGGAATTGGAACGCGCACCTGATGGACGGTTATTTTTCATCGAGATCGCGGGGAAACTTCGCATCTGGAAACCAGACACACGCACCGTGGTGGACGCAGGCACGTTGCCGGTAACGACAGCTCAGGAGAATGGGTTGCTGGGATTCGCCCTTGATCCTCAGTATGAGCAGAACCATTGGATTTACCTTTATTACTCGCCCAAAGACGTCGAGGGTCAACGTCTCAGTCGCTATGAAATGCAGGGAGATCAACTCAACCTAGCAACCGAGAAAATACTGCTCAGTTTTAGCGAACAACGACGCGAATGTTGCCACCACGCAGGCAGCGTGGAGTTTGGTCCAGACGGAAATTTATTCATTTCCACCGGAGATAACACTCACCCCGCAGGCGATTCCGACGGCTATGCTCCGCTGGACGAGCGCCCGGGCCAGGAACCTTGGGATGCGCAGAAATCAGCCTCCAACCCCAACGATCTGCGCGGCAAAATCCTGCGAGTGCACCCCAAAATCGATGGCACTATTACCATCCCGGAGGGTAATCTCTTTCCCCCCGGCACGCCCAACACGCGTCCGGAAATTTACTGCATGGGGTGCCGCAATCCCTGGCGCATGAGTGTGGACCAGGCCACCGGCTTTGTTTATTGGGGCGAAGTAGGCCCGGATGCAGGAGGCGATGGAACTCGGGGACCTCGGGGTTATGATGAGATCAACCAAGCGCGTCGCGCCGGAAATTTTGGGTGGCCATATTTCATTGGTAACAACTTCGCTTATCATGCCTACGATTACGCGACCAAGCAAGTGGGCCCTGCTTTTGACCCCGCCCATCCGCGAAATACGGGTCGCAACAACACTGGCGCGCAGGACTTGCCGCCCGCCCAGCCTGCGCTGATTTATTACCCCTATGGCGTGTCTAAAGAATTTCCGGCCATGGGCCAAGGAGGCCGCACAGCATGCGCTGGTCCAGTATTTCATTATCGGCCGGAGTTCGCCCAGTCGAACGGATTTCCAGAATACTGCGACAAATGCCTGCTCTGGTGGGATTGGGAGCGGCATGTGATCAAATGGGCGCGTTTGGATGCGGCGGGAAATTTAGTCAACTTGGAACCCTTCACCACCGCGCTCTCAGTTCGTCGGATGCTGGACGCTACCTTCGGTCCTGACGGCTGTCTTTACTGCCTGGATTACGGTGAGACTTGGGGAGCCAATGCCGATTCCAAATTGCTGAAAGTCTCCTATAACCATGGCGATCTACCGCCCGTGGCGGTTGCTTCTGCCACACCGACAAATGGGGCCGTTCCCCTGAAAATTTCCCTCTCCAGCCAGGGTAGCACTGATCCTGATGGAGCACTTGAGGCCTTACGCTATGAATGGCGCGATGGCAGCACCGTGCTGGCTACCACCGCAGCAGCGGAGATTTCCCTAAAGACACCGGGAGATCATGTCGTCGAATTGCGGGTCATCGACTCAATGGGGGCCATGAGTGCCGCCGCAGTGCCTGTCATCGTGGGAAATACGCAGCCACAGGTCGTGCTCACAGAGCCTCAGGACGGAGATTTTTTCACGCCGGGTCAAACCGTGACTTGGCAAGCAACGGTGCAGGATCATGAGGAAGGAGACTCCAACAAAGCACCCGATCTCTTTGGTGCCCGACTCTTACTCAGCGCCACCCTAGATCGCGGAGGGGAGGAACCAGCAGGATTGAAGCTCATGAAATCAGCCGACTGCTTCAATTGTCACGCCCCCGATCATCGCATTGTGGGACCATCCTTTCAAGAAGTCGCTGCGAAGTATCGGGATGTCGTCGGGGCACTTGAGGCAAGCGTGGAGCGCGTGCAGAAAGGTTCCACAAATGTGTGGGGTCCCATACCCATGTTGCCACACGGGCATCACACGAGGGAACAACTCAAGGAAATGGTGACGTGGGTCTATTCACTCAAAGCCGGGACCGATCAACCGATACTGCAACGTGGCTTGCAGGGCGAACTGACCATCCCGGCCGAAGCCGCCAGCGTTCGGTCCGTCCGGGTGGAAGCCACCTTCACGGACGCAGGCAATCTGCCCGCCAGTCCGCTCACCGCGCGCGCCAGCATCAACTTACGCAATCGACGACTCGAAGCTGAACTCAACGACGGCATGTCAGGCACGCAGATTCTTGGCGGTGGCTCCGCTAGTGGTAAGAAGTTCATTGGGGACACGAACCATGGGCAACATCTTCATTTCAACAAATTAAGCCTCGCCAAATGTGGTGCTATTACCTGTCGCATTGCTTCCGGGGGCCAAGGCGGGTGGATCGAGTTACACGCAGGCAAAGCTGATGGCCCCCTATTCGCAAAACTGGAAGTGCCGGTCACTGGTGGCTGGGAAACTTGGCGGGAAATTTCTGGCCCCCTGACAATGACTGAACCAAAATTAACCGACGTCTATGTGGTCTTCATCAACCCTGGTCGTGGCGGCCTCATGAACCTTGATTGGATTCAGTTCGATCCCGTCGCAGCCCGGTAAATTGCGGCCTTACAGGATCCGCTCAAAAAACCAAAAGGCTCCGGCCGTAATCACCGCCAAGGCCAGGCCAGACGTCACGCGTTGGGCTAGGAATGGCCGATAATTCCTCAGGCCTGCCAACACTGGTGCGACTGCCAGAATGATGCAGGCTTGGCCGATTTCCACGCCGACGTTAAACGATACCAGTGACCAGCCTAACGCCTGGCGTGGCAGTTCCATTTCCTGGAGCACGCTGGCAAATCCGAATCCGTGGATGAGCCCAAAGCCAAACGCGAACAGCAGGCGCGGATCGCCCAGGCGCTTTCCCAGAAAGGCATGCAGGCCGACGATCACGATGCTCAGAGCGATGATGGGTTCGACGACGGATGGCGGTGGGTTGAGCAGGTGAAACGTCGCCAGGCAAAGAGTGATGGTATGCGCCAGCGTGAAGGCCGTCGCGATGAGGAGTAGCTTCCGCAAATTTCCTCCCAGCAACAGCAGGCCAATGATGAAGAGGATGTGATCGGGTCCAATGAAGATATGGTGGATGCCTTCGGCGGTGAATTCTCTAATCACGGCTCCCAAGCTCTGCTCTGAAGCCAGTAGAATGGTGCGCTCGGCCACGGGGCCTTCGAATACTTCCTGCCGTTGCAACTTCTCTCCCACGTAACAATTCAAGTAAGTGCGATGCCTCGCATCATAAGGAAACAGCTGGCAACTCACCCGAAGTTCACGCGGCACGGGCACGGCCGCCAGGCTGAAATCAAATCGCACGTCCTGGCGATCAGGAATCGCGGTGGCGCTGACCAAGGAGGCTTGCAACGGAATGCCATCGGCCTGCCACTGGATTCTGGTTAATGCGATGTCCGCCAATTTTTGCTGATAGCGCTGCAGGACCTCTGCTTTCATCAGCATGGCTGGCTCCACTTGGTCCAGATCGTGCGCTAAATCCATCGCGCTGGCCGTGAGTTCGGCTGTGATTTGCTCGGGAGCAAAATGAATCTGGAGGTGGCTCGTTGGCTCCTCGTGGCACAGTGCCATTTCGGTCGGAACCAACCAAGCCAAGACCGCTAGCAAGCGAAATAGCATTCGTCTCATGGCGTCGCTGGTTTCACCTCAGGAGTGGTTTGGCCTACCGCCGTTTGATTTACCAACCGATCCAGCGATTGCTGCGCCAAGGGCGCGTGGCGTGGATTGAAGTTAGGATTGAAACTAAGCGCGGTTTGCAGATGCTTCTTGGCCGAAGTGTTATCACCAAAGGCAGCAGCAATCATTCCGGCATGATAATGCAGTTCGGCATCAGGCGTGTTGTATTTCAAAGCCCGTTTCATCGTCGCCACCGCTTTGGGTAGATCGCCATTTTTGAAATAGACCCACGCCAGAGTATCGGCCTCGGTGACGTTGTTGGTTAGTTTGTGCTCTTCCGCCATACGCAGAGCAGCCACCAGATCCCGATCCCGGTCGGCGTAAAATTTCGCCATCGTGCCATGATCATGGACCCCGGATTGCAGATGCTTACCATGCAACTCAATTACTTGCTGGTCATAGGCCTTGGCTTCCTCGGCTTTGCCTTGCGCTTGTGCCAGATCGCTTAGGCCAATTAGAGCGTCTAGATTTGGGGCTGCTTGGAGGAGGCTTCGATAGTGCTTGGTGGCCGTGGGGAAATCCTGCTGCGCGGCTGCGATCTTGGCCGCCATGAGCAGGATGTGCACGTTCTTGGTGCCGCTCTCCAGCGCTGGTTCGATGATCTTCTGCGCTGGCAGCAGGGCTCCGTCTTGGAAGAGCATGTTGGCTAACTTGGCGCGACACCACGCTGTGTTTTCAGCAAAGGGGGCTCCGGCATGGATCGCCTTTTCCATCAGCCACACGGCTTTGCCTTTGTCTCCCGTGATCCACAGTAAATGGGCTCCCCTGCTCCAAGAAGAGAGATCGGGGCGCAGATCCATCATCTTCTGATAGTGATCCAGCGCAGCATCGTAGTGCCCAAGTTCCAACTCGGCATCGCCCAGAATCCCGTAAGCAAACACACAGTTCTCATCCACCGCCAGGGCTTGCTTAGCCCAGTCCATGCTTTGATCAAAGACATGCCGTCCGCCCGTGACCCAAGCCATGCCGGTCAGCGCGTCCAACATTTGCGGACGCAAGCGCAAGGCCTCCCGGTAAACGGATTCGGCGTGATTATAAAATGTGGCCTCTCCGCTATCACGCTGCATTTGGGCGAGGATATCCCCCACCATGACCCAGTGCTCAGGTTTGTCTGGAAGCTTGCGCGCCTTTTGAATCGCGGTGGCCAGCAACTTCCCGGTGGGCGTGGTAGCATCAGTCGCTGGCAGTGCGTCGAGGATTTGATTGGGAGAAGCTTTCCCCGCAGCAATGATGTCAGAGGGTTGCGCGGCGGGAGTTGGGACCGGTTGATCTCGCCAGATCCAAGCAGCGAGACCAGCGACTCCAATGCAGGCAATTGAGAGAAGCGAGCGGGTCGCGATGGATGAAGTTCCTGTCGTCATGATGCGTATTTAGTGAAATGGAAAGTGGGTGAGTGGAAAGTTTCTGGGTAAGCCGGGACTTGGGTCATCCTTGAGGATCGAAGTCCGGGACTACGCTGAATGAGGGAGCAGGGGCGGCGGACCGCCCCTACTCCCATGGCGCGGGGGGAGGGATTAGAATCCGACGTTAGGTCCTGAGTCCTTCGAGTTGCGGGCTCCAGCGTGTGGGGTAGCCGCATAGGGGAAGGTGCGGTTATAGACTTGATCGTTGGCGGCCGCATTGTCACCTACTACGGTTATAGTAGTAAAGCTTGGTCCGCTGGCGACCGCGGTCAGCGCGATATCCACGACGTCATCACCAAAGCGACGACCGTTCGGCCAACCGGAAGGGATCTGTTGACCCGCTCCATTGGCAATGGTGTCGCCACCGATGAAGCTCAAGCGGTTGAACCCTGCCTCGCCTGGAGTCCGCACCGCTGCAGTGGTGGTGTTGACGCGGAGGACGTCAGGGATGAAGACCGCTTGTAAATCCGCCCGGCCCGTGGTCTGGAACGTGGTGTTGTAAACGGCATTGATGAGGACTGCGATTTCCGGATTCTGCGCATACGTGGCAAACGTGGCGGCATCGACGGTGGGAGAGGTCCGATTGTAATGATCTTTCCCCGCCATGGCTACGAGCACTTCGTTAAACAAAGGATTTCCCAGACGATTTACTTGAATGAACGGACCGGAAGAAACATCGGCGGACGTAGCAGAGCGCAGCGTGGTGCGGGGACGGCTTACCGAAGCATACACGCCGACACCAGTGCCAGCAGGTTGCAGCGCGCCGGTGTAGGCGAAGCTTGGCAAGGCCGTCAACGGAATCACGATGCCGTAATGCAGCACGTTGAAGCCCTTGAAACCATCGACTCCATTGCCGTCCTGACCGAGGCCATCCCCCAGGGATCCATTGTTATCGAGAATGCGCGATTGCAGTAAATCAAAGATCCCAGGGGTATCGGCATAGAAACCATCTTCCCGCGGACCACAGAACACGGTAAACCCAGTGGGCACTGCTCCCGTCACCAGATCGTAGGTGGTTTGCTTGGTATAAGCGTCCAACGTGGCTCTGGTGGTCGCACCAGAGATGGCGCGGCCATTGGCATCGTTGTAAGCAGGAGTAGTCTGGATCCCCACATTGGGAGGAGCCACCATCAACGTCGTGGCACCATTAAGACTGGCACGGGTTCCGCTGATGACGCTGGAGACGTTGTAAGTCTGCGTGAAATTTTGACGATTGTCTCCCACGTTTACAATGGGTCCAATTTCGGTGCCGCGGCCATAACGCAGGATGGTGTTGGTGTTCTTATAATTTCCGCCCACAGCTCCGACAGGGGAGAATTGGAAATCATACCGTTGCACTTCCGCACCCGTGTTAGGATCAGTGATATGAATGCTGTAAAGCGCATCGGAGGAGAACGCCTCATACATGCTGCCATCTCCGGGCTCGGAGAAAGGATGAACGAGGACTTCGACCACCAGGGCACGCTCACCCGTTGGGCGCTGGCGCACGAAGGCATAGAGGTCGGTGAGGTTTGCCTGCGGATCAAGTTTGATCAATGGGGCATCGCTGTGGCTGGAAGCCACTGCGGTGGGCAGCGGCAACAAGTTGGTGGCTCCTCCGAGGAGCAGCAGGAAGGTAGTCGAAAGACGACGTTTGGATTGTGGATTGGTTTTCATATTGGATTGTTTGATGGATGAATTAAGTGAGATATTAAAAATTAGGCGCTGCGGCGGCGTTTGGAGACGGCCACGAGGCCGACGAGCCCAGCCAGCAGTGAAGCCGATGGCTCAGGCACAGGTGATTGCACGACGCCCGTGAATTCGTTGCCACCGACATCGAAGGCCGAGTAAGTCACATTTCCCGGGGCCAGAGGGCTATTGAATTGGAACGGAGCCACGGTGGTCCCAGTGCCAAATGTTTGGGCTGTGAAGATACTGCTATCCTCATTCAGATTCAGCACCCCCTGACTGGGATCGAAGGTGAGATCGAAGCCGATTGGTGCCATAATTCCCACCACAGCGCTGGCTGGGTTGGCCGGAATGGTGACCAGGATGAGATCCATCGGTTCCGTGTTTTGCACAGAGTAGGAATATTGATAAAGGCTGGTGCCGATATTGAAACTGACGTTGCTGGTAATGAAGACCGCGGCTTGTGAGTGCTCGGTTAGAGCAGCTCCCGTAAGTAATCCCAGCGCAAGAAGACACGCCGTGGAACGTTGGTGGATTGTGTTAGTTTTCATGATTTGGAAAGGGGCAACCGTGCCCAGTTCCGTTCCAACGGGAACCTCCCTTCCCTGGATGCAAAACAGTCTAAAAATAGTTTTGCAGGAGAAAACAAAGTTGCTGCACCCCAGCGTTCATGCCGCCAGCGACCTTAATGATACTCAGGTTATTTCACCCTTAGATCATCCAAAAATTCCGACGCCACCCCACCGCTTGTAACCAGAAGAAAATCCCTTGCCCGCGTGCAGGCCACATAGAGCAGATGTCGCTCCGTGTCATAGACCTCTTGGAGATCAGCATCATCGCCCACTGATTCGATTCTTTCCTGCAACGGAAGAATTTCGTCATCGCACGCCATTACTGCTACCGCTCGGAATTCCAAACCCTTTGCTAGGTGCATGGTGCAAATGGAAACGTGATCACTTGTCGTTTCCACATGATCGTCCAAAACCTTTAACTTTAATCCCGCCGCTTCCACCGCTTGTTTCGCACGGTTTAGTTGATCCTCCGTGCGCACAAAGATACCGAACTCATGGGCCAGGACTCCTTCTTTCTTCAACCCCGTCATCCAGTTTCCTACTGCCTTTATTTCCTCAATCTCTGTCTTCGTCGTCAGGATGAGTGGCGGGGTGCCGTTGAAGACAGAAATAGTATCACTTCGGTCCTCCTTGTTTCCGTCCACATCCGTTACCTCCGGTCCCAGCAAACGATCCGCCTGTTGGCGTATCTGGTGGGAAGTTCGGTAATTGATGCGCAGATTGCGAGACCTCCCACGAATGTCCACGCCCAATGATTTCCAAGAGAATGGCTGTTGAAAGATCCGTTGCCCCAAGTCCCCAGCGAAGAACAAGGCATTCGGTTTGGAACCGCCCAGCGCAGCGAAGAATCGCAACTGGGCGATACTGATGTCCTGAGCTTCATCAACAACCGCAAAATCAAATGCAGGAACCTTGCCCTGCTTCACATCATTCGCTAGTGCTGTGAACAAGCCCGCAATCGTCAAAAGCTTCCGTTCCTTTAGCTTTTGAAGCACTATTTCGAAGATTGACCACAGAATCGCACGTTGTGGTTCTGGCAGCCGGGTCTTGCGTCCCAGTCGGGCCACGTCGCGATAGGATTCCCAGGTTGTTAGCTGCCACGCATCCACCACCTGATCCCATTCGGTAAACAAAAACTGGGCGCTGAATTTGTGCCCGCCAATTTCCTTTGATGCCTCCTTCAGTAATTCCTTTAGAGTCTTCCTATCCACCAATTTGGCGGCTCCGTGATGGGCTTTATATAGACGCATCCCCAGAGAATCGAGAGAATGAACATCAATTCGCTCAGCCAGTCGAGGCTCGTTACCGATCAATCGGTTCAGCTTCGTTTGCAACGCGTGGGCCAGCGTGTCAGAAAAGGTCGTCAGGAGCACGCGGCCATCACTGTCGGACTTGGCCAGATAAACCGCTCGGTGCAGGGCCACAATGGTCTTTCCGGTGCCTGCCGACCCGGAAACTCTGGCAGGGCCGGAGTAATTTCGCTCCACCCACTGCTGTTGCTCAGGATGAAGGAAAATCGTCCACTTTTCCCACGGAAAATCTAGTGCTCGCTGGAGTTCCTCCACATTAGACATCACGCGGAAACGCCGTTGCGCATCGGGGTGGTCGAATGGGTTGGAATCTGGAGTAGCGGGTTTCGGGATAGACGGCTTCCCTCCAGTAGCCAATTCCAAAAGTGCGTCTGCTGCCTCCTGCGGTAAATGTTCAATCAACGCCCACAGGGTTTGATCTGTGGCCTTGCGAACATCTGGAATCCAGTCTGTGGGCACGCCGTAGCTGAGAAGTTCGTCTTCCTTGATCCCGGCAAACAGCGGCTTGGCGGCAGGTAGCGGCATCTCCGCTTGAACATAGATCGGCACCATCACCTCCTGAACCGTCTCCTTGATCTCCACCAACTGCGCGGCCCCCGTCTTGGGGTGCGTTTCCAGTTTCCTCCGTGCCGCCCAGTGGTATGCCTTGTCGTGATGATCCACATAGCAGAGCAGCAGGCTTCCCGCCGTCTTGTGCACAATGATGCGAATGTCCGCATTCACTCGCACCGACCAGAAATGCTTATCCTTTGCCTTATCCAGCTTGTGGAAACTCATCCCTGGATTCGCAGGGTTTAGCTGAAGATCGAAGGCCGTTGTCTTGGCAGACTTTTGCTCATCGCCTGTGAGTTTAGCGAGACTGTCAGTGAATGTGTAGGAGATGCGGAAATCCATTTTCTACTCGTGAATTAGATGAAACCAAACATTACTAGGCATGCAATCGAGGACTCGAAATTGGGTCACAACGCATTGATCCACACTTGGGTCTCCGTTTGGTTCCCAGGGCAAGCGACTATCTTAAAGAATTGTTTCAAATATCTCACAGCTTCTGCGGGACATTCCAATTGCAGGCAGCCCAAATAGCCAGATCCCCCTTGATTGCGAGTTTCCCCTCCCAAAGCGGGACGCCATCGTGGATCCGTGGTGACATCAATCCCGATTTTCAACAAATCCTGAATCAAATTGCGCGCGTGGCCCTTCCTGGCCTGCGCTTTGAAATCAATCCCTCCGTGACTCCTGCTAATCCAAGCGAGGTTCCAGCGGGAATCCGTGCTCTCTCTAATGGTGAATGCCTCATCGCGTTCCAACTGTTGATAGAGATAAAGGGGTCCACCCTCCATCTGCTCTGCTTGAGGTGGCGTTTTCTTGACCGCCCGAACAGCGTTTTTGGGAAGTCGCTGGTTTGCGGTCTCGGTGCTAACGTCGCTCTTTGAGATTTCCCACTTTTGCAGCCAGGCAAAGCACGCCATATCTACATCCGCAGCCGTCCACTGGCTCTGACCAGGGGGCTGTGATAATTCTGGTTGTCCGTTAGTCTCAGGGGCTCCAACCAAATAATCACCAAGTTTGACCCCAGCATGCGTGAGTTCCCCCGCCACTTCTTGGCAGAAACGGCAGTATGCGAGAAACACATCACACCGTGAACCCGAGTAATTTATTGAGTTCAGGAATTGTTCCACAATGCTGTCGTAAACTCCACAGAGGTTAGGAGCCATCATCCTGAGATGTTTCGATGAATAGGAAAAGCTGCCCAATCCGGAAATCGACTGCAAAGCGGCAAGTGCCAGTAGGACTTCTCCTGCCTGCAAATATTTGCCAACTTTGTTAAAACCATCGAGAACGGTTGCATCTGGCGTTTGTGCTATTCGCCAGGGAACTCGATTCCCAGTTCTGCCGCCCCAGCCACACACCTTAGCAGTAAACTGACGAACATCTGCAATTTGTCCTAAAGTTAAGGATTTTCCAGCAGCCTCGACGGCTCGGGTGCCAGGCACTTGTTTCAGATGCTGGAAGTGGTAATACTGGAATGCTCGGTGGCTAAGAGGGAAGGAGTTTTTGGGTAATGTCATGGCTGGATCGAATTAATTTCCCCTATTATACACGAAACATTTATGACTTCTGTTTTTGCCGGGAGGGCCAGTAATAATGGACTGGCTTGAGCCAATAAGCGGACGGATCCTGCTCGCTTGTCAGACGATTCTTGCTAAGATCAATCGTCCATCTGCCCTCAAATCCCTCCCGAGCAGCTATCGCAGCTAAGGCAGCATCTCGTTCGTGTTCCGCTTTCACCTTCCCATCAAAGTCTAACTGATATTTCTCACAAACTTTGTCCCAAGAGGGGGAATCAATGGCTACCAATAGCGCCTTCGGATGGCTTTCTGTGACGGGCACATCCGGGTATTTCTCGCGCATTCGCTCCACGAAAAGTGCCCCTTGGACCAGCGCTGACCCTCTCAATGAGTTTGCCGTCTGGACTTGTCCTCCGGACAGCCCATAAGTCTCCCGAATCCATTGGTCAGCGCGACGGTCGCTGGAGCGGCCTGAACACCACCAAAGTGGAGCATCTACCCCAATCCCAGCTGGGGTTGTTTTACTGATCACGCTGCAAACGAACTGCACAGCGGCATCCGTATGGTCGACACATTTTGTGATAACCTGCCCACCCTGTAGAATTGCCACTCCAAAATTCCCCAGACCGCCGGGGTCTGCTCCAATCCAGATTTTACCTGTCATAATTTGCGTTGGTTATATGTTTTCTTGATTTCAAATCACCGACACTGTTTCAGCATCCGAAGCCAATTTGCAATCCGCCCAGCCCACACCCAATTTGATTTCCCCCACCTGAGCAAAAGACATCCGATCTCGGGTGGCTGGAATTCCCAGTGCTTGGCAGAAACGCTCAAACATCTCAAAACTCTTGGAGGGAGAAAGAAAGGCCTGAACCACGAACGCAGCGTTCTGGAGTCCGAACCGCCGTGCTTCGATCACAGATGCAGCGCAGCGCTGAAGTATTTGATAAGGAATCGCATCATAGGCACCGTCAATGCCAGCAGGAAGGCACTCCAAAAGATGGCACTTCCGGATAGTTCTGTTGGCTTTTGAACCTTTGGAAGTGCCGGAATTTAACCAATCAGCCAGAGTTTCGTTACCCTCACCAAATGACTCTTGGGCTTTCGCTTCGACCGCGAGGGAGACCGTTCCAACCGCTGTCCGGACCAACGCCCAGACATCGCATTGAGATGCTCCGCCAGTTCCCTCCAGCGGCACCTTGTGTTCCGCAACGCCCAGCAGCAATTCACCTTCGCCAAATTCTGAGTGGGCAAACAGGCTGGCAATTGGTTCGGGAAGTCCGGAAGCAGATTTTGCCGCCAGCTCCCAAGACACTGCTGTTTCCATGGCAGACGCCCCTTTTTTCCAGTGCTTCTCAGGATCACCTAGACGCATGCGCCAATCGTGAATGCTGCGGGTGGCGGTGTGTAACTTGGGCATCTTCTGTTGCGGATGAGTATTGGGAAATTTGCCTATGCGGCTGCCTCAGCCTCCAGGGCATCAATAACCGCCTGGGCTGAACGAAGGACGCCAACTGTTTTATCCATGTCAATCAACCCATTGCCGTCCACTATGCGGAATTCCTGATCTAAAAGTGCCACGGTCATGTAAGTGCCGCTTCCGAATCTTCCTGGTCGCGTCACTGGCAATCCGAGTTCCTTACACTTGGTGGAAACTGCATGGTGCCAGTGATCGCGCAATTCCTTGCGATTAGCAGTGCCCTCGACTGCAATTTTGAAGCAGAACCGTTCCTGTTCCAGTTGCAGATAAATCTCGCAATCCTTCACTTCATTGAAATGCCACCAAAAACCGAGGAATCCTCCCCCGGCATTCGGCACGTAATCCCATGCCCCCTCGCCAAGAAGGCGTTGCACGTGGCTATAAAATCCCTTCCACGAGTTCCAAGTCCATTCAGCCAATGGAAACTTCAGGTAACTCATCACATCATCTTCCATGTGCCTCACATGAGAGCTAAAGCTTCGCAACAGATCACTCTCTGCCTTCGCTTCTGCCGCCTGTTTTGATTCCAACACGGTCAGCAGATCGGACCGATTGATGACGTGATAACCATGCTTGGCTACCTCCGCATAGTTGCTTTCATCCCCTGTTTGAATGTAAACGGGGATCATATGATGCGGCAAGAATCCCAACTCCGTCGACACATGGTCCTTGTAGCGCGGTAACTGCTCTGAATGCTGTTTGGTCCCCACCTTGTCCTCGATGATGATGGCACAGTCTCCATTAACGACACAAAGGATGTCGATGCCGGAAACCTGCTTTCGGACCTCCACACTGGTTATTTTGGATGGTTTTGGAACACCTGCTTTGGCGTAAATGAGTCCCAGCAGATCAGTTCCAACGCGATGCAATTTGGTGCTATCGGCCAGATGCTCTGGTTTGGCCCAGGCCAACAGCCAGCAAAGAGCAGCATCTTGAGAGAGTTCGGACGTGGCGAAGTGGAATATGTTGGGTGGCATGAGTTAGATTAGAATTAGATGTAATTCTATCACTCACCAAGGCCATGCCAGCAAGTCAACGACGTATCGCATCCCCTAACCATGTAACCGCCACGCTATCCCTTTGGTTTAGCTTCGTCCTTGGGAGGATCTAAAAACATGCGCGCATCAATGGTGGGCATTTCAAATGGACCGTGCTTCGACCTCGCAGTCAATTGCCTTTGATTGATCCTGCCGCGCCATCAACGGAAACGAGCAGACCGGAATTTGTCTCACAGCCAAGACGCAATCATACCGCTCCTTCTTGTTTGAGAAAATTCCCAAAAGCGGTGTGTTCGTGCTGTCTTGTGCACTATGATGCGAATGTCCGCATTCACTCGGACTGACCAGAAATGCTTGTCCTTGGCCTTATCCAGCTTGTGGAAACTCATTCCTGGATTCGCTGGGTTTAACTGGAGATCGAAGGCCGTTGTCTTGGCAGATTTTTGCTCGTCGCCGGTTAGGCGAGCGAGGCTGTCGGTGAAAGTATCTGCAATGCGGAAGTCCATAATCAATGTGAGATATCCTCCTTGAACACTTCTAGAACAAGTCTCCTCAATTCTCGATCACGTTGCCCGGGATCACGCAGTTTAACTAAACTCTCAGGGTCGGTTATCTTCTTTCCGTGAACGTCTTCACATACCCCAAGAAGGCGATCCCAATACTCCCCGCGATACTGGTGTTGATTGGAATTTGGCTCATGATCGAATTCGATTCTGAGAAGCCCGCTTGATGAACCAACATCGCCCCGTCGCGAAAGATACTCAAAGACAAAAGTTGAGTATCTGCATCCGACAAGAGTGCATTGGTAGTTTGTTTGGTAGCGATCTCGCGGATGGCTAATCGTTTCGCCGTTCAAAACCAGCACCGAGCCTCGCATGGAGATCTGAGATAGCCCATAGACAACCTCGCCATCCCCATCGCGCTTCTGTTGTTCCGAGCGTTCCAACCATAGGCCAAGAACATGGCTGTCATATGCTTCTTGAACGCCGAGAGCTGCCATAATTGAACCTGCAGCATCTCGGATCGGAACAGTTGCAACTACACTGACCGCAAGACCACCCAACAGAAGACCACCAAGAACCTCAATAGACGCGGCAAGACGGAACCAACCAGTTGGCAACACGTCTCCGTAACCCAATGTTGTTGCCGTTACGATGCTGAAATAGCAGGCATCCCAAGGATTCTCGATTTCTCGCTCACCGGATTTCAAATTGGAATCTGCGGATTTGGGGATGAACCAGTAAGCGATCGTGAAGATGATGATCCAACCTGCGAAAAGCAGTGCAATTTTCCGAACACTCAATGATTCAATGAGAGTTTTAAACTTTGGACGAGAACGTGACTTTGATTTCATGAACAATAGGTTTCCTAATCACTCGCGAATGAACACCTCACACCTTGAAAACTTTCATCACTTCGTCCCCCAAATGGTTGATCACCTTCACGGCAATTCTGCCGTTTTTGGGTTTGTCGAAGGGGCGGGAGGTGTCGCTGTTGAGGGTGGCCCAGGCTTCTGGGTTGATTTCGGCTTTGAGGGTGGTTTTTAGGGCGCTGTAGGGGTCGTTGGCCCCGAGGAAGTAGGCGTGGCGGACGAAGAAGCTTTCTTCGTTGTAGTCGGTGTCGATGAACCAGCAGGCGATGCCGTCGGCACTGTCGCTGATGACTTCTCCGGTTTGGGGTTTGAAGACGTCCACTCCGTTTACTTTGATGCTCATTTGCCCGTTCTTCTCCGGGATGAGGGTAATGTCCGGTTCTCCGAAGATGACGAAGAGATTGCCTTTTCCGGTGTTTTTGAGATCCTCGGCCATGTGGAGGTCTGCGTTCATGCGGGCTTTGAGGACCGGGATGCGGCCCAGTTTGTTGAACTCTGTGGCGTGGGCTTCGTAGTTGAAGGCGCAGGCGATGAGGACATCGAAACCAGCGTCTCCGGCCTCTCGGGCGGCGGCTACGAGGTCGGCACGTTGGACTGTGCCGAATTCCGGGCCGATGAAAATCGCTGCGCGCTTTTCAGAAATTGAAAATTGAGAATTAGAAATAGTGAAACCAGCCCCGCCTCCTTTTTCACTATTCTCCATTTTCAATTCACTATTAAACCGTCCTTCCCCGCAGACGAGTTCGCCCGGCCAAGGGATAAGGGATGTGAAGGTGATGCGGTCTGCTTTGTGGGCTTGCTGGACTCCGGCGGTTTTGAGGTTCTCCAGGATCAGCTGGGGGAACGTTTGTTTGGTGCGGTCTGGGGTGTCCTCTCTGAGTCCGTCGATCAATTCGTCATTCTCATCCACGCCCAGCACACGATGGGGGCTGAGACTTTCTACGGTGAATGGTCCAGCTACGCGGACGCACTTTTTGTTGTCGTAGGGTTTGTCGTAGAGGTATTCAAACTCTGCTTTGGCGGAAATGGATTTGTCGATCTCCTGCTGGCGGGAAATGCGCGCTTTCCACCATTCCGCGTGGAGTTTCTTGGCAGGTTCTGGCCACTTGGTGTCAGCCTCACGCGGGATTTGCCATTCCTCCCATGTTTGCTTGAGGGCTTTGTTCAGTTGCTCCCGCAAGGGTTCCAGTTGTTCCTGCCACTGGTCCCAGATGACATCGATCTCCGCGTTGCTGGAAATTGAACTGAGCATGACGTGCGGCACGCGCTCATAGACGAAGCCGTGGCGGATGTTCCCCTGCACGGGCTGCGTGCTTGGCGCGGTGCGGGTGACTTCGGCTTCCTTGAGCTGGCCCTCGCGGGAATCGGCCAGCAGGAAAAAGGGGTAACGCGCGCCCATGATGCGGGCACGGGCTAGCGCCAGCGCTACGCGGGAGGTGTCTATCGTGATCCAGCGGCGGCCCCATTGCTCCGCGACGGTGGCGGTGGTGCCGGAACCGCAGGTCGGGTCGAGGACCAAGTCGCCAGGATCGGTGGCCATCAAGAGGCAGCGTTCAACAGCTGTCAGAGCAGTTTGCACAACGTAGGTCTTTGTTCCGCCAAACTGGTTTTGTCCGAGTGTGTCGGTCCAAATATCAGTGAGTTCATAAACCGGGTAGTCATCGAGAAAACGAATGTAACCCAAGTTGTTTCCCGAGCTTGCTTCGACACGATGCGCCTTAATCAGCCGATCAAAACCAATTTCGTTAGTCTTCCAACGAACGGACAGCGACGGCTTGATAACCTGACCTTCAAAATTCACCCCAAACCATGAAGCTGCTCCATCTCCTTTAGCTCGACCGACACTTTGACTTGTGAGGTTGTCCCTGAAATAGATTTTGGAACCTGCCTCCAAAGTGCTGCCGTCTTCAATCTCTCCTTTTGTCAAAGAACGCCTGCTGAGATTTGGAAGTTGAACGCTCTTGTAGCCAGTGCCGCCTTTTTGGCCGGGCGCTTTCTTTAAAAGATACTTCCGGTATTTGACTGCTTCCTTCCGTTTCGCATACCAAAGAAGAGTGTCGAATGTCGGACCAAGATAGTCACCTGTGGAACTGGAGGTCTTTGCGAATACAATTGAACTAACGCAGTTCTCCGCACCAAAAACTTCATCTAGCAACACACGGACGCGGTGGACATTTTCATCCCCAATCTGCACGAAGATGGAGCCGGAATCGGTGAGGAGATCGCGGGCGACGGTGAGCCGATCCCGCAGGTAGGTAAGGTAACTGTGGATGCCGTCGCGCCAGGTGTCACGGAAGGCTTTGACCTGCTCGGGCTCGCGGGTGATGTGTTCCGCCTTGCCGTCCGTCACGTCACGACTGGTGGTGGACCACTGGAAGTTGCTGTTGAATTTGATGCCGTAGGGCGGGTCGAAGTAGATGCATTGCACGCGCCCGCGCAGGCCCTCGCGCTCGGCCAGGCTGGCCATGACCTGGAGGGAATCCCCCAGGATCATGCGGTTGGACCAGTTCTGGTCGTGGGCGTAGAACTCGGTCTTGTCCGCGCCCTTGGGGATGCCGTTGAAGTCGGAAAACAAATCCGCCGTCAGGTAGCCATCGTCATACTGTTGTTGTTTCGACTGGCGCAGCAGGTCATCAATCAACGCCTTGGGGTGAACCTTTTCCTGAATGTATAGCGGCGGAGCGTTGACCACCAGATCACTCCAGTCCTGCTCATCCTTCCCGCGCCAAACCAACTGCGGATCCAAATCCGCATTCCGGGGATACCGGATCTTCTTGGGACTCTCCTGTTCCTTCTGAATAAACGATTGCTGCTCCACGGAAGGAATGTTCTTCCGCTTGGCGTCGTCGTGCTTAATGGCCTCGACGGATTTGGGTGGCTTTGCCATAAAATTGAGAATAGTGAATTTTAAATAGTGAAAGGTGAATGTTGGAAATTAGGAATTGAGAATTGAGAATGCTTGGCTTTGATTTCACCATTCTAAATTTTCAATTTACTATTTTTCACGATAGTGGTTAGGATCGCTACAAGTTGGTTGGATTCGTCTGTGATTTCACTGAGGCGGGAAGCAGGGACGATTTCCGTGGCCGCGAGGAGACGCAGCCAGTATTGAGTTTCGCGTGCTTCTTTGCAGGCGATGGATATTTTACTAATGAAGTCAGCGCGGCTCTGCCCTGCCTGGGCCTCTTCCGTATTGGCCCCGATGGAAGTGCCGGAGCGAAGTAATTGATTCGCCAAAGTCCGGCTCACACCGGGCGTTTGATCCAACTGTTGGCAAAGCTTAACAATGCGCCGGGCAAACTCAAATGTCCGCTCGGGTAGATCCCGCTTTGAATGCTCATTTTCACTAGTCATCATTTTCAATTCACTATTTCTAATTTCTCGTCAGAATAGTCGTGAGAACTGGGTTAATGAAATAGTTATAACGTCCGACTTTCCTTTTCTGGAGAAAGCCAGTGTTTACCAATGCTTCCAAGTAGCGGGTGGCCGTGAGGCGAGAGACTTTGAGATCCCGCTCAATAAATTCGATTTTCGTATAGGGGTGGGTAAAGAGATTGTTGATGAGGTCTTGGCTGTAGAACTTATGGGTGGCACGGATGCGATGTTTGTAGTCTTGGAGCGCGTCTTTGATTTGCTTAATGGTCGCGATGGCCAGAGTGGCGGTGTCTTCCACGGCGGTGAGGAGATAGAGCACCCAGGCTTCCCAGGTGTCTTCGGTGCGCACGGATTGCAGGAGGCGGTAGTATTCCGCCTTGGTATGCATAATGGAGCGGCTGAGGTAAAGCACGGGGATGTCCAGCAGCCCTTGCTGCACCAGATAGAGCACATTGATGATGCGCCCAGTGCGGCCATTGCCGTCGTAAAACGGATGGATGCTTTCAAATTGATGGTGAATGAGTGCCATCTTGATGAGGGGATCCGCATCGAATAGGTCAGAATCATTGATGAATCGCTCTAGATCGGTCATGAGCGCCAGGATGCTGTCGTGGTCCTGAGGGGGGGTATAAACGGTGTGCCCTGCTCCGTCCTTGAGGCTGGTGCCGGGGACTTTGCGGAAACCCGCGTTGTTCTCTTCTAAGACGGCTTGGATTTCCACAATGTGGTTTTTCGTCAGCAGGCCCGTATCCCGCACCAGTTTGAATCCTTGCCAAAGTGCCTCCCTATATCGCAGCACTTCCTTGGCAGCAGGGCTAAGCGCACTGGTTGGACTGAGGTCCTCTTGAAATAGCTCGTCATGCGTCGTGACGATGTTTTCAATTTCCGAACTGTCCTTGGCTTCCTGCATGGACAGGGTGTTAATCAGGATACTCTGACGAGGAATAGACCCCGCAGCTCCTTTCAACTCTGCCAGTTTCCGACTGGCACTGGCCAGTTTTTTCAAGATAGCAGGGGTTTCGAAGCGTGAGGGCGCCAACGAATGGAGGGGAGCGAATGGTTGTATGGAGGACATCGTGTATAGTAAATCCTAATTTCCTATGCACGACAAGGGCAACATGTATCAAAATGCAACGCGTTGCAATTTGAGGCCACCCTACAGGATGAGGACGAAAAGGCGGAGAGTGCAATTCCAATCGGCGTCACGCATAGAAAACGCCACTTTTTGATACTCGTCGCCCAGACATGGCACAAAAAACGGTGTTTTCTTTGCATGAGGGAGGGAAATGGTCCGCTTTCGTTCATTTCCCCACCCCCACGGTTTGCAGGAGTTCGCCAAATTTCTCCGCAACCTTGGCCCCGAAGTCGGCTTCGATTTGGTAGATTTCCGTGAATTCCGCAAAGGCCCAGCGGCCATGGGTTCCAAGGTGATTCACCCCAGGAACCCAGTAGGTCTCCATAGTGGATTTCTTCTCCTTGGCGTCCTCCCGGCGGTAACCCTTGATTTCCACCACCAGACGCAGCAGATCATCCGGGCCATGGCCATCATCCACGAGGACGATGAAGTCTGGAAGGTATTTGCGGATGAGGGAACCGTAACGGTAGGGGACCTCGAAGCCGAGGTTGTGATTCTTGACGTAGGCCTTGACCTTGGGATGAGCTTCAGCCACGCGGCAGAATTCTCCCTCCCAATCGATATCCAGAATACACCAGTTGATGTGACAGTGGTTGGAACTCGTCTCCCAACGCTCTGGGTTGGAGGTATTGAACCGAACATGCATGGTGGAGCCTTCGGGATTGTAAGGATCTAGCAGGGCCTTGATGGGGCGCTCACCCAGGAATTTCCGAGTGATTCCAGCGGTAATGCGATTGCACGCCATGTCGGCCAATTCCTGATACATGAGGAGCCCGGGATAGGTATCGCCTGTGCAGACGAGGCAGGTGTCCATCCACTGCTTGGTGATGCGCTTCAACTGGCCGAAAAGATGGAGCTGCGGGTCCTCACCAGGATCGCGCCATTTGGTGTAAAGCAGGCGATGAGTGACATGGAACAGCAGGGAGGATGGGCGAATATCCCCCAGATGCTTCAGGCTCATGTCTGCGGCCTCGCCAATAATGCCTGAGTTCCGAGTGATGGATGGCCCAACCAAATCTGGACTCAGGGTAAGAATGGAATCGTCTGTGAATTCCGCTTCCAAGCGTTCCTCAGGGAGTTCTACACGGTATCCTTCGACGCGGGGAAAACGGATTTCCAGATGATCGCGCTCGGGACGCATGGCTTTGACTTGAATGGTCTTACGCGGCGGTTGCGGCGGTGCGATGACTGGCTTGGCGGTGAAATCGAAGGGGATGCCAAAGACGTCCGCATATTCCACATTGAAGAGGCCTTCATCGTTGAGTTCGTAGGATTGACGACGCAAGGCGCGTCCGATGACTTGCTCGCAAAGGAGCTGGGTTCCGAAAGCACGGACACCCAGCACGTGGGTAACGGTATTAGCGTCCCAACCTTCCGTAAGCATGGATACAGAAACCACACAGCGGATGCTGCCGCCAAGTTGTCCGAATTTCCCCACCGTGTTCATCACTTCGCGGAGGAGTTCCTGATCGCTGATATTGTCCCCGGAACGGGCATCGCCTGAGCGTTCCACGATTTCCCGACGGAAGCGCTCGATTTCATCGCCTGCCATTTGTCGGAAATTGGTATCGAGCACATCTCCAGCTTCGAGTTGCTCACTGTCGATGAGGAGGGTGTTGGGACGTGGGAGCGGGTTGCCCGTGGAGTCATCGAAATTGCGGAAGAGCGCCAGCCGTCCATTTTCCAAGGTCTGGGAGCCATCAGAATTGGTCCGGTGGAAACCGGAAATGAAGTCGTAAATGAGCTTGGAAATCGAGGTATTCTGGCAGACGATGATGAAGCAAGGAGGGACGTTAATCCCTGCGCTTTGCCAGAGATCGAAGGTCTTTTCGTAATGGCCGTAGAGTGCCTGAATCGCTGTCTGGAGGCGGGTGGGGAGTTTGAGCGGATCCAATTCACCGGCCTTGCCCTTGCCTTTCTTCGGCATGTCATTGCGTATGTTCTCCCAGAGATCACGGAACATGGGCATTTCCTTGCCGGGAATATTTTCCGCCACGGGGACACGGGGGAGTTTCACAATCCCGCACTCGATGGCATCCATGAGGGAGAAGTCACTCATGGTCCATGGGAAAATGGTGCCTTCTGCATAGCCGGAACCGCGTAGGAAGAAGGGTGTGGCAGAGAGGTCGATAACACGGGACAAGCCGAGCTTGCGATTGACTGCTTCCAGACCGGAAATCCAGAGACGGGCGGCCTCGTTGTTCTTTTCCGCTTCCCGCTTTTTATCCCCGGAGAGATCATCGTCTTCATCGGAGGCTGGTTTCTCCCGGTAACAGTGATGGGCTTCGTCGTTGAGGACGAGGATGCTTTTCATGCCCATGAGGTCCGGCATGACGCGTTGGATCATCTGGCCTTCCGTTTCGACAGTAAGCAAGTCTTCACCCAGTCGGCCCTTGAGCAATTGGCGACCGCCTTTGGAAATGTCGATGCGCTCACGGAGCTTGAACGCATGGTAGTTGGTAATGACGATCTTGGCGCGGGTCAGATCTTCCAACATGTCATGCGGCACGAGTTCGCGACTGGCATAATAGCTGTCAGGGTCGTTCGGCTGCAGAACTCGCAAGCGGTCCCGGATCGTGAGACCAGGAGCCACGATCAAGAAGCCACGAGTAAACATTTTGGAACCCGAACGACGCACGGCATTGATAGTCTGCCAGGCAATGAGCATAGCCATGACGGTGGTTTTTCCAGCACCCGTGGCAAGCTTCAGCGCGAGCCGGTAAAGTTGAGGATTCGCCTCTTTGTTGGCACCAGCGAGGAGGTCGAGAATTCGTTTCCCAGATTTAGACTGTGGTGCAACTTCCGTAAGCCAAATGGCGGTCTCGGCAGCTTCGATCTGACAGAAGAAGGGACGCTGATTCTGAAAATCATGGTGCCGCCAATGCTGAAGCAACCGGGTCGTCTCAGGGGTGACACCCCAGTCCCGAGGGCTGGGCAGATTCCGCCACGCGTCAACATAGCCCCGCACCTCGTTGATAATGGAATTGGCATCATACTGCTGGGCAGCAGTGGACAGTCCGATGCCTTCGTTGAAAACCATTTCCGCCTGAGCCGCAGCCTTGCGCTTCTTCGGCTTGGGAATCGGCGTGATGAATTCCGCCTTCCGACGGGCGGGAAGCACAAGCTGAGTTGGCTGGCCGGAGGCATCCAGCTCCCAATGCTGCCGCGGGCAGGCGTAAGGACTGTTAAGGATCGGGTGGTCGAAGAAGGGATTGGACACTTGAGTGAGAGGAAAAAGTTGGCACTCAAATGCAAAATGGGCACCGTTAGGTTGTCAGTTTAGAGCGCGTCGCAAAGATCGCAAGATTTGCGTGGAGAATTCTTGTGGTTTGAGGGAGCTGTCAGAACTTGTGCTTTTCCAGTGCTGACAGCGCAGGAAAGGGACGCTAATAAGACGAGATGGCGGACTATCAGCGGGCAACCGCTTAAGGCGCTGGATTTGATTGCATTGGAAATTTAGCAAATTCACCTAAGTTTAGCAAAATTCGCTAAACTTAGGTAAACTTCTTCAAACTCGAAAAACCTTAATTACCTGGGGACTGATCCAGTTGCTGGCAAAGCTTGACGATCCGCCGAGCGAACTCAAAAGTCCGCTCCGGTAGATACCGCTTCGATTGCTCATTTTCACCATTCATCATTTCCCGTTCATTATTTTAAGTGTCTGCGTTAAGGATGTCCAAGTAATGGTAGTAGGCGTGAATTTTGCGATAAGACTGGCCAGTGATTTCCCGAACCAGCCCCAGAGATTCCAGCTTGGCCAGCGCTTTCGTCGCAGTGGGGATGGAGACGGCCAGAGCTTGGGCTGCTTCTGCTGCGGTGGTGAGTGGTCTGCGTTGGAAAAGCTGGTGCAGGCGGATCACTGAAGCAGCCTCCGTCCGAAGGATCACCGAATCCCGCTCGAAACGATGCAGCAGTTGACGCGCTGTCAGCGTGGCCGCATGAGCGGTCTCCCTAACCCCGGTGAGAAAGAAGGTGAGCCACGCCTCCCAGTCGCCTGTTAGTCTTACGGCTTGGAGCAGTCGATAGTATTCATCCCGATGCTTTTTGAGGTAGAGGGAGAGATACAGCAGAGGAGATTCCAAGACGCCTTCCGCACACAAAATGAAAGTAATGAGGAGCCGTCCTAGCCTTCCATTACCATCCAAAAACGGATGGATGGTCTCGAATTGAAGATGAGTTAGGGCGGCTTTAATCAAGGGGCGGGTTTTGACTGGCTGATCGTGGAGGAACAGCTCTAGGTTGCCCATGGCTTCCATGAGATGATCTGGTGGTGGCGGCACGAAACGGGCGTTCCCTGGGCGGGACCCTCCAATCCAGTTCTGACTGGTGCGAAACTCTCCGGGCATTTTCCCGCTGCCTCGGCCATGGGAAAGCAGGGTGCGGTGGATCTCCCGAATGAGGCGCAAGCTCAAAGGTTCCCCCTTTTTTAAAAGGTCTAAGCCCTGCTGCATGGCATCCACGTAGCAAGAAACCTCCGCAGCATCTTCCAATAGCCCAGCCGGGGTATTTTCCAACTCATGGCTCATGAGATCAGAAATGGAGGACTGGGTCCCCTCAATCTGGGAGGACAGCACGGCCTCCTTACGGACAAAACTATACAGGAAAAGGCTAGGATCTGGCAGGAGCAGGGATATCCCATCCAGCCGCCCCAAAGCCGTGGAAGCTGCATCCAACAGCGCCCCCAATTCACCATCCAACGCGATGGCTGGGGTTGGCGGCAGAGGATGTGGGATGAAGGCCCGTGCGGCTTCACCGGTGGTGCTGATAGGGAAATAATGTCCTGTAAGTCCACGTTCCATGATTTAAAGTTTTCGACTGTTTTCTTTCATTCTCAGAAAACATTGAAAGTTTTGTTTCATTTCAGCAAGCGGAATTAAAGTTTTTGGCCGTTTTCTTTCATTTTGTGCAGAGAAATTAAACCCGAAAACAGCTTTTGAAAAAGCACTGTCCGTGCGGGCGGGCTTACGTAGTGGTGAGTTACGATGCAAACCACCCCTGCCGACACCACACAGAACAGTGCCTATCCTTTCACCCCTCCCTGCCGGGCTGGGCAAGTCC
>JANOAV010000046.1:0-27765 GCA_031411295.1 Verrucomicrobiales bacterium
CGGGCTGAAGCCCGAACTCCAACGGGGTGAGGCAATACTATTTCTTCTGTAATGGTGCGACCACCGCCCCGGTGGGGACTTTGCCCGCGGCTACGATCTTCCAGACGGCTCCGCGTTCGCTGGTGGCAGGATCTACGGGGCCGCCGTAGCCTGCGGTGGCGTGGGTTACGTAAATGTTCCCCGCTTCATCTTCGCCACCGCTGGTGGGCTTCAGGGCGGTGTCGAGATCCAACAGTTCTTCCATTTGCCATTTGCCGGCGGCATCTTTTTGGACGCCCCAGACCTTGCCGCTTCCCCAGTCGGCAGTGAAATACGTGCCGTCCAGATTGGGGAAATCCTTGCCGCGATACACGCCCAGTCCAATGACGCAGATGCCCTGATCCACGTGGCTGTATTCTGCGATCGGCAAAATTCCCACGCGGGGATTGGTCTTGTCATCCTCGATGGGGAAAGTGTGGCTGCCGCACATGAATTTCCATCCGTAATTCTCCCCGCCCTTGCTGGAGGCTGGTTGGAAGTTGATTTCCTCCCAGTGGTTCTGACCGATGTCCGCGATATACATATCGCCCGTCTTGCGGTCGAACGAGAACGTCCATGGATTACGAATCCCGTAGGCCCAGATTTCTGGTTTGGCCTTGGGATGAATCTGGGAGAATTGCTTTTCGCTAACTCCGAAGAGCGTCATCTGCTGAAGGGGTGTAAGGAAAGGATTATCCTTGGGAATGGAATAGGCGCGGTCTGGCGTGCTGTGCTCCACGTCGATGCGCAGCATTTTGCCCATAAACGTGCTCAGGTCCTGGCCTGCGCTGATGACATCGCCTTCCCAACCACCGTCGCCTACGCCCACGTAGAGGTAGCCGTCCGGACCGAACGCCATTTTGCCGCCGTGGTGATTACAGTAGGGGAAATCCAACTGCATGATGACCTTGCCGCTCTCGGGATCGGCCTTGTCAGGATTCTTGGCAGACACTTTGTATTCCATTAGGAGCGTGGAACCGTTGAACCAAAGGTCGGAATAAGCGATATAAAATTTGCCGTTCTCTTTGAACTTCGGATGGAATTCGATGGCGAACAATCCCTCTTCCAGGAAGGAACTCAGCGTCTTGTCCTTGAGATCGAGAAATGGTTTCTCCAGCAACTTGCCGTCTTTAATGACGCGGACCAAGCCGTTGCGTTCACAGACGAAGAGTCGGCCACTGCCATCCTTGGGAGCGGTCACGTGGATGGGATCGATCAGGCCGTCCGCCACCTTGACGAGTTGGATGGCGTGGTTGCCCGTGAGTTTGCCGCCGGGTTGGGCGGGAGTTACTTCCTGAGCAGTAACGAAGGGAGCCGTGAGGCTGATGGCTAGTGTTAGTTTAGTGAGCGATTTCATGAAGAGCTTTGGTGACTGATGATGTAAGAGCAGGCAAATATTACCCGAAGTCACCAAGCTAGCGGAAATTGCGAAACTCAGGCAAGTAAGAAATTACGTGAATTGCGCTTCCTGCGCCTAGAGTTTCTCCACAATCCACACGGCATCGGCGTGCACGTTGCCATGGGCACCGGCCACTTTGAGGGTAACAGTATTGGCGGCGTCTGCTTGGAAACTGAAGACTCCCACTGAGGTGAATCCTTCCGGCCCCGTGGGAGCTTGTTTTTGATTCAACTTCACCACGTGATCTGGCGAAATTTCACATGCTGCATTGTCCGCACGATTTTCATGGGGCTGCCAAGAGATGCGCACTTCGTAGTTGCCGGTCTTGGCGACTTTGAAGGGAAATGTTGCCGAGGCTTTGGCATCATGGGAGTAATGGTAGCCCGTGCCCTGGTAGCCTTTCAGCCCCGTGCCTTCAGTCCAATCTCCTGCCAGCACGGCCTGCGTGTCATCAATCACGATGCCGGGGAGATCACTCTTGAAGCCGGTGGTCTTGGCGGGCTTCGTCTCCGGCGGAGCCACCAGCGGAGCTTCGAGCGACTCCCTCCGGGCGGCTCCAGGTTGCTTGAAGAGTTCGATCAATTCTCCGAGATAACTTTGATACACGCCGCGGGGCGTGCTTTTCTTGGCCACGCAGAGATATGCTGCCTTGCCAACCACCTCGCCCATCATGCCACACGTGCGCATCACGCGAACCGTGCCCAGGGCTTCATGAGTCACGCTGAGACAACGACCGGCCATGAACAAATTTTCCACGTCCTTACTGTAAAAGCAGCGGTAGGGCAGGGGATAGCCGTTCTTGCGATCCACCCCTTTGCCGAAGACTGCTTTGGAAATAAACGGATTGTCCGGGAACTTGGCCGCATATTGCTCCTTGGGATAGTGCAGGTCCAAATCCCACGTCGTGGGCACACAACCGTCTGGGAATTCCTTCTTTTCCACGATGTCCTTGTCGGTTAGAACAATGTCCCCCTGTAGCAAGCGCGATTCACGCGGCCCGCCGATGTAGGCCACCCATTGGAGTTCGGATTTCTCATGCTTGGCGGCATCCGGACCATTTTTCAGGGCATTGAAGGCTCCGTAAACCGCTCGCAGATTCCAGTCGCGGACCAGTTCCAAATCATGCAGCGGATGTTTGTCGAAACCACTTTCCCAGAACCATTCGCCCTTGGAAAAAGGCACTGGTCCTTCCGCCTTCTTCAAGGCCGGGAAATCAGCGGTGGTCAATGGCAACGCCCATTCCGTCTTGGGGAACGGTTGTGGTTTGTCCGTCTCCCCGTGATACCACATATTACTCATGCCTAGGTGGCCCGTTTCCAGCATGAAGAATTCTGCTCCGGCCGCCGCACCCACGGTGCCGTGGCCGGTCGAGTCGCAGAAGAACTTGCCGCGCACGTGCTTGGTGGCGCCGGTGTTGACGTCCAGCGTCAGCACAGAGCCAATTTTCTTCTCCGGGCCGGGAGCCATCTTGGCGTCCAGCACATGCGTGTTGAGCATCAGATCAATGTTCTTCTCCGCCCGCACGATCGTTTCTTTTTTCTCATCGCCATACTGCTCGGCCAGGCCGGGGGAGTTGTTGGCATGATCTGAGAACTCCTGCACAATTTCGCCCAAGCGAGGATACAAGCCCCGTTCTGTGCCGCCCTGCGCCCACACCCGCACTTCGCTGCTGCCATTCCCGCCGAGCACGGGCCGATCCTGAATCAGCGCGACCTTCAACCCCTGCCGGGCCCCGGAAATGGCGGCCCCCATGCCGGCATACCCGCCGCCGCAGACGACCAAATCATATTCCTCACTCACGGGTGGTTGCTCCGGTAAATGGAGCGCCTCCCGCCGGAACTTGGCCATCGCAGGCTTGTCTTGCGGTGGGGCGAAATTAGCGTCCGAGCTTAGCACAATGGCATCACAGCGCCCGTCGAATCCCGTGAGATCATGCAGGGCAATGCTGTTTTCGCCTTCCTTCAAATTCACACTGCCAGCCAACTGCCAATGCCACTCCGCGCCTTCCGTGCCTAGCGTATTCGGCAAGGTGGTGCCATTCACGCTAATGTTAAATTTCCCCGGTGCCCCGGTGGCTTTCCAGGGAGCCACCCAATCCTTCGTCCGCGCCCAGACCTTGAAGGAACCCGCCCTTGGCGAGAGCACCTTCCCGGAAGCATCCGCCACCGGTTTCCCCAGGCCATGCGCCAGCAGATAAGGACTGCCCATGATCTGAATAAATTGCGTGTCCACCGACCACCCACCGCGGTTCGGCAGGGATTCAGTTTCCACAAATAGGGTCTCCGCAAAAAGCGCGGACGGCAGGAGAGAAAGGAGAATTAGGGAGCGATGCATACGCCTGATACTTGTTGTCTCAGCAACATTCCGCCACCCAGAGCACTAATTATTTTGCGTAGAGGGCAGATTTTCCGAAAGGCGACTGTTGAGATTTGAGATTTGAGATTTGAGATTTGAGATTTGAGATTTGAGATTTGAGATTTGAGATTTGGGATTTGGGATTTGGGATTTGGGATTATGGGGTGGGGGAGATCCGATTTGAAATCTGAAATTTCAAATCTGAAATTCCAAATGGCTGCTACGCTTCCGGCGCATCAGGAATGGGCCCGTGCTTTTGCTCGAATTGCTGACGCAACGGGTGACTGCGGGGAAGCTTTCGGATCATCTGACGCTGCATTTCATTAAATTCCTGAGCGCTCGCTGCCTGCTCCTTGCCACGCACATATTGCGCACGGGTTTGGTCATTCAGCCGCCGCTGGCCTGCGATGTCCGAGTTCTGCAAATGATCCGCCCAAGCCCGGATCTGGCGTCCGCAAGATTCAGCTAACGCTTTCAACGTTGAAATTTGGGATTTGAATTCTGCCAAAGCGGGTCGGCGCTCGAAGAAATGGAGCATCGACCGCACCTCCCCCGCACTGCCTCGGGCGATGTAGAGGAACTGGAGCAACTCCGGCGTAGTCCCGCGCTCAAAGCCTTCCGCAATGTTATTGGAAACCGACAGCGAGGCCCGGTCCAGTTGATCTGTTTTCCCCCGCGAGATCAATTTTCCCGCCGCCAATAGGAAGTCCTCACACCCTTCCGCCAGCAACAACGCCGCCTGCCAGACAGGTAAATCCTCGAACCGATTGTAAGTGGCCATGGTGGTTGATGCTTGGAGATTTGATGATTTGAAATTTGAGGTTGGGATGCTGTGCTCCTGAAAGGGTTCAAGCTCCGCCAAATCGAGATTGATGATCAGTTTATCCAGTGGGTTAGATCATGGACTATGCGAATTTATCTCGTTCCTGTCGATTAACTTGGGGGCAGAACTGGGGGTAACAGGTGGCTTGAATGGATTGCTTCCCTTCAAGAGATAACCGAGCAATAGGAGCAAGAGGGCTCCTGCAAGTATGACCTTTAGTGCCATCAGTAGAGGGGGCTTGAGATCGCGTCCCCAGTTCCGAAAATGATCTTGAATGGAAATGTTGCGCCAATCAGTTTGGTCGAAAAATAGCGTCCGCATAACATTTTTTCTAATTCCATCAGCATTCTCAGAGATGATTTGTGACGGCAAGATGTGAGAGAGCATGTCCCACCCAGGCCAACTTCGAGGGCACACGTCCATGGCCTTGCGGAAATGAATTGCGGCCTCTCTAGCATCAAAGGTTTGAGGTGGGCCGTGAATTGGCGCTACTTTATTTTCCCAATAGATGCGCTCTGCCAAAGGTAGCACCGAGAAGATATAAGCCGGATTGGCTCGGCGGTCCAAGTTCTCTGAAATGGCCTGCCAAGTCCCCGGGGGTAATTGGAGGAATAATCGATTTATCAACTTCTGCGCCTGAGCATAATTTACAAATAAGGTCAGGTCGACCGCCAAGATTTGAAAGGCTACGCTTGCCGAATCATCGTCAGCCAGTCTGTGTGCGATCAACAGTTTAAGGAACTGACCCAGCTGGTTACTCAAACGAAGAATGTGCCATTTTTTCAGGATCAGACTTGCGGTTTGATAGGCGCGTATCGGAATCAGTTCGATTACCCGAGTGGGGGTGAAAAACAGACTCAAGAGGCTCGGAAGCTTGGCAATTAGTCCTAGAAGCGTTTGATCGAAAGTTGCTGCAAATTCGGAATGCCCTTCCAATTGCAGGAGCATTTCCTGCCAAATGGAATCGATCCTAGCTTTGTCCTTCCGACCCATAGCATTGCTGAAGCGCAATAAAAGTGCAGCCAATTCTGGCGGGAGGAGAAGCTGGCGAGTTTGTGATGACTGCTCAGTGGCTGTCGATTCTGACTCGATCAGAGGAAGGGGACGCAAAGGGGGCGGCTGATCGTTCAGTTTAGCCAGCGCCTCTTGATAAGCCTCATGCACCGCGCGGAAGCCATCTGGATCGGTATCTGGTCGGTGGATTTTGATGAGCCGGGCATAGGCCCGCTTCACGTCCCGCTCCGTGGTGGTCGTGGGATCTAACTGGAGTTGGCTCCAAGGATAGTCTTCATGGCTCATTGTGAAAAACCCCCGCCAGCCAGGCTGACGGGGGTTGCTTGAATGAGTGAAGTCCTCGTTTACGACTTCTTGTCGAACTGGGCGTCGAAGACGATGTTCGAGGGTGGGAAGTCGAGCTTTTTGGTGAAGGCGCAGGATTCGGTGGCTCCGAATTCGCGATCCATGCCGCCGTCTTCCCATTCGATGCTGAGCGGGCCCATGTATTTGATGTCGTTGAGGGCGCGGATGATCTTTTCGAAGTTAATGCAACCACGACCAACGCTCTTGAAATCCCAGTAGCGGTTCGGTTGATGGAAATCTACGTTGCCGCCGAAGACTCCGGCTTCGCTGCCGAGGTTCCAGGCGACGTCTTTCATATGCACATGGAAAATACGATCGGCAAATTTCCGGATAAACGCGACATAGTCCACGCCTTGATAGCCGAAGTGGCTGGGATCGTAGTTGAAGCCGAATGCGGGGTGGTTATTCACTGCTTTCAGAGCGCGTTCGGCGGAAGCGATGTCGAAGGCGATTTCGGTGGGGTGGACTTCCAAGGCATATTTGATGCCGAGCTTTTGGAATTCATCGAGAATGGGGATGAAGCGCTTGGCGAAATCGGCATAACCAGCGTCGATCTGACCAGGGAGGACCGGTGGGAAGGAATAGCAGAGGTGCCAGATGCTGGAACCGGTGAAGCCATTCACGACGCTAACACCGAAGCGTTTGGCGGCATGGGCGGTGGCGATGAGTTCGGCGGCGGCACGCTGGCGGACGCCTTCGGGATCTCCGTCGCCATAGATGTAATCTGGCAGAATCTGCGCATGGCGGGCGTCGATGTTATCGCACACGGCTTGGCCGACGAGGTGGGTGGAGATGGCGTAGCATTTCATGCCGGCGGCATCCAGCGCTGCGCGTTTGGCGTCGCAGTAGGCTTGGTCGGCCTTGGCCACTTCAAAGTGGTCTCCCCAGCAGGCGAGTTCCAAGCCGTCATAGCCAAATTGTTTGCCCTTGGTGAGCATGTCGGTGAATTTCAAGTCGGCCCATTGGCCAGTGAAGAGAGTTACGGGTCTTGCCATGATTTGCTGAAGGTTGGATTTTCGAATTTGAGAGATTGGCTGATGATTAACAATCGTGCGGGCTTGCGCAAGTTCAGATTGCAGATTTCCGCGCAGGAAATCCAAAAAAACACGCACCCCACGCCTGGGCTCTTTTTGCGGAGCCAGGGTGGGGTGGAGGATGCTTCATTTGGCCAGAGCCAATTGTTTAGCGAGTGATGGAGAAGCGGGCTTCCTGCAGCTTGGTGATGCGGTTGCCAGCTTCGCGCAGATGGGCGCGCGAGTATGGGTCCAAGTTCGGGAGGTTCGCCACATTGGCTAGCTTGCCTTTGAGTCCATCGAGCTGGGCCAGGGCCAGATCGCTGATGGGCTTGGCGGCGGAACCGGTCATGCGGTTGTTGGCCAAGTCCAGCAGACGGTCCAAGTGCTCGCGCTGCAGATTCCGCCGCAGGCTGCTGATGAGCGGTTGGCGGCTGGTGTAGTTCTTGGCGGCATCGACTTTGTCCGTTTCGTTCCAAATGCTGTCGCGAATGGTGTCGAGCACTTCTGGTAGGGTCAGCGCGTCTTTGTCCCCGGCGGTGGCGAATTCATTGTCGTAAATGCGCGTCAGAGTGGTGGGATTGAGGGTGCTGGTGAGCACCGAGGCTTGGATGCCGAGGATTTTGTCGTGCACGCCCCAAGTGGAATCGTCGAAGGAGTTTTCCAGATCGAACCACTTGTCCACCGAGAGGTGAGCCAGGAGGTCGGGGGTCAGACCGTAGGCTTCATCGGCAAAGGTGTTTTCCGTGATGAATTTCAGGGCGGCCCGTTGTTGATCCACCGGGATGATTTCAATTGGAGCACGTCCGTTAGGATCGCCCTTGCGATGGCGATTGAGGTTACTGCCGCCGACCCAGCCGCTCATCATGGTGATGGCACGGATTTGGGTGCTGAGGGTGAGTTGATACCCCCTGCGAGCCTTAGCCCAGGAATCACCCTCCTTAACGAACTTATCGAGGATCTTGGCACGATGGTTATTGGCCAACAGGATTTGGTTTTGGGCATAACTCAGTGGGTCCTTGGCGAAGTCATAGCGACGTGCCAGAGGATCAGGGCCCCAAGTGTCTTCATCGGTGGCGTATTGCAGTTGCGGTTCGGCCACTCGATCGAGGATTGGTTTCAGTTCCTTCTCAAAGCTATATCCGTATTGAATGGCCCATTCATCGTAAGGACCGACTGCGTTCATCCCGTAGTCACCCTGAGGGATGTCCTTGCCAGCTACAATGTTAATGGGGATGTAATCCATCACGGAGCCAGCGAAGGGCTTCTTGCCTTTGACGCTGTCACCGTTGATTTCAGCGTAGGTGTAAATACTGGACCCCTTGAAATTGTGGCGCAAGCCGAGGGTGTGGCCGACTTCATGCACGGTTAGGTTCATGAGCAGCGGCCCAATAAAGCTTTCCGGCACTCCGTCGATCATCTGGGCATCGGCGGCCGCTGGATGGCCTTCGGCAGCCAGGATTTCCATGGCCATGCTCATGTTAGCGAGACCTTCGACCTGGGCGTTGGCGAACGAGCAGAAACCATTCTGCTGACTGTAACGATTGACCAAACCGTCGAATTCACCGCCGCCCAGCATGCCTTTACCGGCCAGGGCCATCGGGTGTCCGCCCATCTCAGGGAGCGGGGACCGGCTGCGTTCGTCCAGCATTTTTTGGCGTTTGTCCGGAGCGGTTAAGCGGATGCGTGGATCCCATTGCGGGTTTTGATAGAGCCATTCCATCGTGTCCGGGGGCATGCCTTCCATGGCGAGTTGCGGGACGATATCGTTGAAATTAGTCCACCAATGGCGAATCCAGCCGTCGGTGAGAATGATATCAGCATCAAGAATCTGCCCCGTCAACGGATGCGTGCGGCTGGGCCCGATGGCCGTGCCCGCTCCATTGCTGAGCCAGCGGATGAAGTTATAGCGCACATCTTCCGGATTCTTCTCCATGTTTTCCCCAGTGACGGCATCTTGGAAGCGCACTTCGATGGCGTTGACCAAGCCCACTTTTTCGAAGGCCTTGTTCCACATCAGGACCCCATCCTTGACCCAACGACGGTAGCGGATCGGGGTGCTGTGTTCGACGTAGAAAATGATGGGGTTTTTCGGCGGGCTCAGCTGTAGGTTGGGATCAGCCTTTTCCAAGAACCAACGATTCACGTAGCGCATGCGGGTCTTGTCCGGCTCAAATTTACCAAAGTCTGTATAGTGAGTCGTGAAGTAACCGATGCGTTCGTCGGCCAGACGCGGCGTGTAGCCCGTGCTGTCCGGCATGAGGCTGAAGCTATAATGGAAGGTCTTGAGTTGACCATCCGCAGTGGGGGCTTCGAAACCGAGTTCCGCATTGTTAGGGAAGGCCTTGAGCGTTTTGATACTGGCCAGGTTGCGGTTCAGACCATTCGCGTGTGGTCCAAAGAACTTGCTGGCCATGCCAACACACAATTCATCCATATCAATGATCGGTCCACCGTTGGGCACGATCCCCAGAATCGGCACGTCCAGGAGCACTTTGTCGGTATAGATCCGCTTGACTGACCCCTGCGACTCCTGGTCTCCACTGCTGCGGACATCAAGATTGGGCATGACTAGGGCCAGACGCTTGCCGTATTGCCGCCAGTAGAAATAAATATCGCCTGCTTGCAAGCCTGCATAGGCCTCGCCACTGGCGACCGTCATGGCTACGAAATGTTTCTGTTGGGCGTAGGTCTTGGGCAGTTCGGCCAGAACTTGGGAGTCTTTGGCCCGCTGGTAGAGGGTATAGAAAGATTTCGCGCCATCGGCGGTGGAAATGACTCTTTCAAATCCCTCCAGCGTCTTTTCGACCGGAGGAAAATCGGGCTCAGCTGGCTTGGCTGGGGCTGGGGCGCCGGGGGCCGCTTGTGGGGCGGGAGCTGCTGGTGGGGCACCGGGGGCGGCATCTTCAGTTTGCTGAGCCGGAGAACTCAGCAGGCTGATAGCCAAGGCCAGCGGGGTGGCGAAGCGGGGTGAGAAGTGTAAAATCATGGTTCGGGAATGTTAATAATTTCTAGAAAGCAAATAATGAGAGAACGTTAAATTTCCAGTAATTCTAGTCAATAAGACAAGGATGGCAAGAAAAATTGTAAAAAGTGCGCAGGAAAGCGGCACCGTGAGCGCGGACCGTCTGAGAACCTGGGATCAAATCATTGCCGCACTTGGATCCTACGTCCGCGGGCTTCATAAAGTTGCGTGGATCAGCCACTCGTTTACGCCCCCGCTACGTCATCAGGGACTTGTCAGCCCGGGAATTCCGCGTCATTAATGACCATGACTTGGAAACTCCCCGCGTATTGCCTGTTGGCCGGAACAGCAATCCTAACGCTTCCTGCCACAGCGGAAAATTTCACCCCAGACCAGATCACCTTTTTCGAAACCAAGGTGCGTCCGGTGCTGGTAGAGAATTGCTACGGCTGTCATTCTGCCAGCAAGCAGAACAACGGCCTGCGTTTGGATGGACGGGAATTTATCCTTAAAGGGAGCGATTATGGCCCCGTGGTGGTGCCCGGAAATATTGAAGGCAGCAAGCTGATTCACGCGGTGCGTCAGGATGGCGGCATGAGCGCGGAGGCCATGCCCAAGGAGAAACCAAAACTGTCAGCGGCCGCCATCGCAGACCTCAGCGAGTGGATCCAGCAAGGCCTGCCCTGGCCCAACGAAACGCCGCCAGCGCTAACCCACACCACGCCAGATCCCCGCAAGCACTGGGCCTTCCAGCCCGTGGTCGCGCCAGCCTTGCCGGAGGTGAAGCAAAAGGAGCTGGTGTATCAACCGCTCGATGCCTTTGTCCTAGCTAAACTCGAAGCCCAAGGCCTTACCCTCTCACCCAAAATTGAGCGTGGCGCAAGGTTGCGCCGGCTTTATGTGGACTTGCTGGGTTTCCCGCCCACCTTCGAACAAGTCCAGGCCTTCATCAGCGACAAAGCACCCGATGCCTACATGCGCCAAGTCGATGCCCTGCTCAAGTCCCCGCACTTTGGCGAGCGCTGGGGGCGCTACTGGCTGGATATCGCGCGTTATGCGGATACGAAAGGCTACGTTTTCCAGGAGGAACGGCGGTATCCGTTCGCTTACACCTATCGGGATTGGGTCATTCGCGCCTTGAACGCCGATATGCCATTCGATGAGTTCCTGCGCCACCAAATTGCCGCCGATCAAATTAACCCGCCAGAGCACAAGGAAAACCTCGCAGCTCTGGGGTTCCTCACCTTGGGCCGACGTTTCTTGAACGCGGAGCCAGACATCATCGACGATCGGTTGGATGTTATTTTCCGGGGCACCCAAGCGATGACCGTAGGTTGCGCCCGGTGCCATGATCATAAATTTGATCCCATCCCCACGGCGGATTACTACAGTCTCTATGGGGTGCTAGCGTCCTCCATGGAGCCGAAGGATCTTCCTGAGTTGCCAGGAGTCGAGCGGACGCCTGAAGTGGAAAAATTTGAAGCTGATCTTAAAGCCAAGGAAGCCAAAATCCCAGAGTATCGACAAGAAAGGCACGCCGAGATGATGAAGCCCGAAGCGATGGAGAAATATCTCCTGGGTGCCATGGATGCGGCAGGGAAGCAGGATGAGGAAATAAAGAAGTTGGCCAAGGAGCGCGGCATTTATCTGCCGGTGCTGCAACGCTGGAAGAAACTGCTGGAGCAGGGGAACGATGCCATGTTTGGGTTGTGGCAGAGCGGGGTGAAGGTGCCGGTGGAAAAATTTGCCGAACAGTTCAGCGGCGTCATCAACGCTGCGGATGCCGCGCAGAAATTCAGCCCCGTCGTGCTTCAGGCCATAAAGCAGAGTCCACCGAAAAATCGCGAGGAACTCGCCAAAGCCTATGCACGCATGTTTGCGGAAGCCCCTGGCAAACCAGACTATGCTCCGTTGAAGGATGCGATCATGGCACCGGAAGGCCCCATGGGAGTGAAACCGGAAGAGCTGGAGCCCTTCTTCACGCGCAATGAAGTGGAACACGTGCGGGAACTCAAGAAGCAAGTGGAAGGATTCAAGGCCACCAGTCCAGCGGCCCCGCCTCGCGCCATGGCCATGCAGGATAAGCCCCAACCAGTAGAGCCCTATATTTTCGTCCGCGGCAACCAGGGACGCAACGGGGGGAAAGTTCCCCGCCAGTTTCTCAAAGTGCTCAGCGGTCCAGAGCGCAAGCCCTTCACCAAAGGCAGCGGGCGCGCGGAACTGGCCAGCGAGCTTAGCAGCAAGCAGAACCCGCTCACGGCCAGAGTCTTCGTCAACCGAGTTTGGGGCCATCTCATGGGGGCGCCCATGGTCGATACCCAGAGCGACTTCGGTGTGCGCACGGCTCCACCGCCCAATCCTGAATTACTCGACCACTTGGCCGCCAGTTTCATGGCTCGCAACTGGAGCGTAAAGCAACTCATCAGGGAAATCCTCCTCAGCGCCACCTACCAGCAACAGAGCGTGCTCCTGCCCGCCGCTGCCGCCAAGGATCCGAACAACCAACTCCTGTGGCGCATGAACCCCAAGCGCATGGATTTCGAGGCCTTGCGGGATAGTCTGTTAGCAGTTTCAGGAAATGCCGACTTCACCCAGTTCGGCAAATCCGTCGAAATCTTCACGGCCCCCTACAGCAAGCGACGCAGCATTTACGGCTTCATCGATCGGCAGAATCTGCCCGGAACCTTCCGCACGTTCGACTTTGCCAGCCCCGACAGCCATGCGCCGAAGCGCTTCGAAACCACCGTGCCCCAGCAGGCGCTCTATTTGCTCAACAATCCTTTCGTCCAAGAGCAGGCTCAGAAGCTAACCGAAAGCATTGGGGGCTTGTCCAGCAACGAAGAGAAAGCCCGCACCTTGATCCGTCGCGTGCTCAGTCGCGAAGCCAGTCCTGAGGATATCACCCGGGCGGTAAACTTCGTGAATACCCCCACCGGCAGTCCGCAGACTGGCAGCGCATGGAGCTATGGCTACGGCGGATGGGATGCTCCTAGCAAGGTGGTTAAATTTACCCCCTACCCTCATTACAGTAAATCCCGCTGGGGAGGATCCGAAGCCAATCCTGACCCAAAGATCGGCTGGTCCCAACTTGGAAGCGATCACGGACACCCCGGAGAAACCGGCTTTGCCGCCATCCGCCGTTGGACCGCAGAAACTACGGGCACAATCAACCTCACAGGCGAGGTCAAGCTTCCAGGCGCAGGCGGCACCGGCATTTTGGCACAAATCGTTTCCAATCGAGCTGGACTGTTAGGGGAATGGAAACTCCAGCCCACCGGCAGCGTCAACGCAGTGGCTAGCAACGTTGCCGTGCAAGCCGGTGACACCATTGATTTTCTGGTGGATTGTGCCGGAGACACTAACACCGACAGCTTCCACTGGATCCCGCAAATCAAAGACGCCACTACTGGCAAGTCCCTGGCCAATGCTAAAGAGGACTTCACTGGTCCCGGCCCCAGTCCCTGGCAGGAACTAGCCCAAGCGCTCCTCTGCACCAACGAGTTTATCTTTCTCGACTAGACCTCAAGGCTGGCCCACATTTCCTGGATCTCTTCCACAAAGCCACTCGAGAGGATGGGGAAACGACACCAAGTCTTGGGGTCGAGGTTCTCATCATCGACGTGGAAGGACGGAGCGTAGCGCTCACGTTTCCATTGGTTGCGGCACCAGAGTTGGAAGAAGCGTTCCACCCAGGCTGCGAGTTGGCGGGGAGCGTATTGGGGGAACTCCAAGCGCATGGCGGCATAAACATCGCGTGGCAGATGCTTATCGCGGATGGCAGCGCGTTCGATGGCATCCAGCAGCGGATAGGGCATGAGGTCGTCCTCGTCGGTCTGTTTGTTTTCCGCTGGACGCAGTTCGGCAGTGGGGGCTTGGACGTTGATGACCTTGAGTGTAGGAAACGCGTGCAGGCCTTGGGGGCCTTGGGCTTCCATCCAGCGTAGCCAGGCGCGGAGGAAGGCTTTATCGATCCCAGCAATGGGGCTGAGACCGCCGCTGGTATCGCCATCCATGGTGGCATAGCCCACGGCGGCTTCGCTGCGATTACTGGTGCTGAGCAGCAGGGCGCCTTTGATATTGGCGATCATCCAGATGCCGGGCGAGCGCACCCGGGCTTGGATGTTTTGCAGGGCTACGTCGTCCTGCTCCCAAGTAAGTGGGCGTCCCAGTCCAGTGCTGACCATGGCAACGTAGCCTTTGACCAGGGCGGAAATATCGAATTCCAGATGGGTGGCCCCGATGCTGTGCGCCACCGTTTCCGCGGCCTGACGGGTGATGGCACCGCTGTTCTCACTCGCTTGATAGGCTGTAGTTAGGATTTGGCCCATCAACTCATCGACCGATTGGCAGGGTTGAAGGCGTTTGAAATAACCGAGCCGTTGCTTGAATCCATCCAAGCCCAATTCAGCCACTGCCATTTCGACCATGAGCCGGATCAACACGGAAATCGCGGCTGAGTCCGCGCCACCACTGAGCGAGACCACGAAGCCGTGGCTGTGGCTCTTGCGCATATAGTCGAACAGCGCCAGCGGGACGACACGCGACCATTCTTCCAGCTTGGCATCCTCTAATCGGGCTTCCCAAGCGGCAGGTTCGACGAGGTTGCGCTCCGGTGCCACCGTGGGCCACGTGAAGGGCACGGTCACGAGTCCGTCCACGTCGTCCTGTAAATTGGGTCGATAGCTGGCCGTGCGGGCTTGATTCATCCGCGTGGCGTCGATGTCGATCACGGCAGAAGTTACCAGCACTTCTTGGTAGGAAAAGCGCGGACCAGTTGCGATCATGCGGCCTTGGCTGGCGATCATGGCCTCCCCGTCGAAGATGGCGCGACCGCTCTCATTGCCCAGCAGATTGGCGTAGAGATAGCTGACCCCAAAAGCGCGGGAGCCTTCCAGGACGAAGCGTTGGCGCACGCTGTTTTTACCGAAGGCGAAGTGGCTGGCGCTGGGATTGAGGATGAGGTCCACCCCTTTCAACGCCAGATCCATCCCGGGTCGATTCGCTACCCAGGCGTCTTCACAGATTTCGAAGCCTAACTTGATTCCCCCGACCGAGAAACAGAGGTCGCCCAGCGGATAGGATTCGCCCCAGAGGGAAATTTCCTGCTGCACGCCTTGCGGCCACGGCTTGAACCACCGCGGTTCATAGTGGATGCCATCCCCGGCCAGGAACCGTTTCCCAACGAAACCAGCGATGCGGCCATCCACGACCAAGCACGCGGTATTGAAGATGCCATTCTGATGCAGCAGCGGCAGACCGAAGGAAACGACCAAACCCTTGGTCGCTGGCAAACATTGCTGCAGGCTGGCCAGCGCATGTGCTTGCAGACCGGGAGAGTGGAACATGTCCTCGCAGCCATAGCCCGTGAGACAGAGTTCCGGCAAGCAGACCACAGACGCTCCCTGTGCCCGCGCGGCAGTAAGCGCCTGGAGGATGCGAGAACGATTTCCTGCCCAATCCATGGGCACTTGATTGAGGACGGCGGCGGCTACCTTGAGCAATTTCATGTGACTGGCAGCATGAACGCTGGTGCGAAGTTCGCAAGCCAGAAGCGTGCCGCAGCGACACAATCACTCTAGCTGTCTGCGTCCTTTCTGGCAGCCTTGATTAAATCCTCCTTTTGCGACCGATTCCGTTCAATGGTATCACGATTCTCCCGCAGCGCCTGCAGATTCAGTAACAATGGAGCGATGCGGGGGATTTTGTCTGCACCAGCCTCCTCAAAAAGATCTGGCCGGGTGCTTTGGAGTTCGTGGAGCCTGTTTTCGAGATAAGCAATCCCGGTCCGCGTTCCCTCCAAGTTCGAGAGCGCAGCTCCACAGAGGCCTTCGCTCGTGAGGAACGCTCTTTCCGCCATGATAACATCATAGCGTCGGCCCAACGGATCAACCTCGTTGCGGCGTTTAAGTTCCTTCATGGCATTATTGATTTCCTTATGAATGGCCAGCGTTTCTTGGAACTCAGCGGCCAGATTCGTGGTATATTGCAGATTGGAATACCCGCGAATACTGAGCGGATAGGCCTGCACGACATCCTCGGCCAAGGTTCCAAAAGACCGCCAGACTTGGCTGCGTTTCATCGTCATGCACGAGAAAATGAAGACCACACTGCCCCCGAGGAGTCCCATCAACCGGGGGACTGATTGAATGCGCGCCTGGGGCAATTTTGTCATCCAATGAGCCAAGCTTGTCAGGGCCAGAGCAAAGCAGAGACCCACCCACAGCATGCTTGGATACGTGCGATATTCCACCATGACTTCGTGGCTCGTATAAGGCCAGCGGATTACAATCGGGGTCATGATCAGCAGGAGGACAATGGCCAAATTTCCCGGCAGCGTGCGACGCTTTTTCCATGCCAGGATCAGACATCCAAGTCCCAGTAAGAGCACAAAACAAAGTTTCACCACCGCTTCGGCGTCCGCCCAGGTAGTGCTCCAGGCAATTAAATGATCGCTGCACAAGCCAGTGGGAACAATCATGCGGCTGGCATATTCCCAGAAGACACGGCCTTGGGTCAGAATGTGCGAAGAGTAAGTGTAATCCATGTTAGCCAAGTGCCACTGATACCAGGTCGCCATGGTCTTAATCGTGGTGGCGGCATAGATGCAGCAGCCGACAAATAACACCTGCATCCACCGATTCGTCTTCAAGAGCCCAAGCCAGACTCCCATGTGGGGAGCCAGGAAGCAGAATAAAATGAAGCTCTGGACCACCGCGATCGGGAAGCCATAGGGATAGCAAATACTAGCAAAACCCAAGGCGCCAATCCAGGCAGCGAAATGTTTCACCTGCATGGTCACCACCAAGCGGAGTGCGGCATAGCAGGCCAGAATGGAACTGAGGCCCACGAGTTGCATGTAAAAGCATTTCGCATAATGCACGGGTTCGCTGCATAAGGGGTGGACGAGGAAGATGAGGGCGGCCCAGAAGGAGATGCTGGAGGCTTTTTCCGGCGTTTTGACGAAATTACTGACCAGCAGAAACTGCTTCAGCGTCGCCCTTCCCAGCAGAGCCAGCAGGAGATGGCTCAGGAGGGTCCACAGGTGAAAAGCCACTGCCGATGGACCGAAATAATCATAGGTCAGCTTGAAGATCGCGGTGGGAACAAGCATTGACCTAGGGGTTTGCATCGCCTCTGGGGTTTCCTGGCCAAGGATGGTGTAGCCGAACAATTTCACGAAAGTCGGCGGTTGCCCCGTGTAGTCCGCCTTCACAATGAACATGTAATCGTCCATGTAAAAGTCCGCTTTCAGGCAGCCGCTGCAAACAATCAACCCCACGACAAGCAGCAGCAGGGTGCTTTGGTGTTTCCGGAGCCAAGAAACTAGTAAATTATTAGAAATCATAAAGAAAAATTAGCATTTACTATAATTATCACAAGTGATCTTTTCAATCGAGCCAAGTTTTTTTGCCGAAAGTTGGTTGCCGATGGCCTAGTTTGAGGACAAGAGTCTTCCTCATTCCTCTTCGAAGTGGCGATCGCTTGCCTCTTCTCTTAAGCCTGGCGTATCCCGGCCTTTCGATTTCAGGAATCGTCGTCATGATTACTCGCAGCAACCCAGCATCGATTGGTAGTGGGCTCAGGAAAGTTCTTGGGCTGGTGGTCTTGTTGGCTCTAGGTGCTTGCAGCCCGCCCGCTGAGAAGGCCCGTGAAGCCTTGCTAAAGCGTGGGATTGCGGTGGATGAGGAGTCCGTGGCCACGGCAGCTGCAGAAGGGCAGATTGCGGTGTTGGAGCTGTTACAGGCGGCCGGGGTAGATCTGGCGAAACCGCCCGCCGGCCAGGCTGCGATACCACTAATTACCGCTATTTCCCGTAAATCCGCAGCTATCTCCCTCTTGCTCAAAGCCACCCCGGCCAATCGGATAGACCTTCCTGACGCAGTTGGGCGCACCGCCTTAAGTCATGGCCTGAGCGAAGGAGACGATGCGTTGATCTTGCAATTGCTCAGGAAATCGGCTGACCCTGCCGCGACCAAACACCCGGCCGGTTCTGTGCTGGAGGATGCGATTGTTCAAGCGCGGCCAGTGGTGGTGCGGGCCATGGTTGAGCGCCTGCCGGCGGGAGGGGCGATGATTCAGGCCGCTTTGGTGACGGCCATCAAGGAAAGAGAGGTGGACACCGTGGCGCTGCTGCTGGACCATCAGGCTTCGGCCAACGCCACCGATGCCAATGGCGTCAGTGTCCTTGAGCTGGCTGCCGCGGCGGGAGACCTTCCGAATGTTGATCTGCTGGTAAAGGCCGGGGCCACCGTTGACCCGGCCAAAGCGAAGACGGAGGGGAATCCGTTGCGGCACGCGGTGCAGCGCAACAGTCCGGAAATGGCCCAGCAACTCCTGCGGGCCGGTTGCCTGCCTGACGTAGCCGACAAGGATGGCGGGACCCCAACCGGATTGGCGGCTACCTTGAAACGCCTCCCGTTGCTCCAGATCTTCCTCGAGCACCAGGCCAGCGCTCAACCCCATTTTCCCAGCGCGCTCGTAGCCAAGGATTGGGAGGTGTTGGAATTGCTGCTGAAGCACGGAGCAGATGTGAACCAAGTCGATGCAGAAGGCAATCCGCCGCTGGTGCAGGTGGTCTTGCGCAACGACGTGGAGGCGACGAAATGGCTGCTCGCACACGGTGCCAAGCCAGCCCTGCCTGGCAAGGTGGGGCAGACCGCTTTTGCCCTGGCGCAGGCGCAGCGACAGATCCCCATCATGGAAGCGTTGTTGGAGGCTGGAGGTAACCCTAACGAGGTTTTTAGTGCGCCCGTCTCCAAAGAATTTCTTGGCATGATTGATAATGACTATTTCAAAACCTGGCTGCAGAAGGACGAGCAGCTTTCCCCCATGATGCTGGCGGCCAGCCGGGGGGACGTGGAAACCTTGCGCTTGCTGATGAAATTTGGTGGCAAGCGGGGCAACCAGACTAAAGGGTGGAAACGCTATCCGGTGAACTTCGCCTGTGAGAACAGCCATATTCCAGCCGCGCAACTCCTGTTGGGGCAGGATCCTGACGGTGATCGTGACGTGCGGGTCGTGGTGTCCCTGTCCAAGCAACAGGCTTGGATCTATCGTGGCAGCGAGGTGATTCGCAAGACAGGGATTTCCACGGGGAAGTCTGGGTTTTCCACCCCCAGCGGGAAATATGTGATCTCCGACAAGCAAGCCGATTGGAAGAGCACCATTTATAAAGTGGCCATGCCCTTCTTCATGCGCTTGAGTTGCAAAGACTTCGGCCTGCATGCTGGCGTGGTAACCGGTCGCCCCGCCTCCCACGGCTGCGTCCGACTCCCCAAAGCAGAGGCCGCTGCCTTCTTCTCCGTCATGCAAATCGGAGACCCCGTCACGATTGTGAATTAGTGGGCCGTCTCATTATAGTTGGACGAGGGGACTTCGAGGGGCAAAATGGACACGTGGTCCTCTTGACTTGGCTTCGAAAATAACAGATATATTCCTTGGCAGATGAGATAAATTCCATTAAACAACTAGGCGAGACCATAGCTCAATCTTTTATCGGTTAAACTTCACCATTTTATAAAAATGCTTTCCGCTCTCCGCTCTCCGCTCTCCGCTCTCCGCTCTTGGATCTGTCTTAATGGCTTGGGTTGGCCTCGGTTCCGCTATGGTGACCATACTCCCTGAAATGGCCGTGGCACAGCAAGCGCAGGGGCCTAGCACTGCCCTTCTTGAGACGGACCCAATTTACCTGCACGGCACGGCTTCTTGGAAAACGGAGCCAGGATTCCTTTATCGGGTGGAACGTTCCAACGACATGCAGCACTGGATCAGCCTCCCGGAGACGTATTATGGGATGGGGCAGACGGTATCCCGGCAATTGCATCCAGACTTGAACCCAGAGGTGGCACAGGGGATTAATCCCGCAGCCCATCCTCCGTTACCTCCAGCGGCTAGCGTTCCCCAGTTTAAAGCGTCCGGGCAGCAAGTCCCATCAATTACTTGGGCTCGTCGCTATCCAGCGTTGGTCCATGATCCATTGCTGCCAGCACTCCCGGTGCAGCCACAGCGCGGCTTGGAGGTGATTGTGACGCAGCAGGAGTCTAAGCAGGTGGCGCATAGCTATCGGCAGTGGGATCTGAAGTTCACGGTGGATGTGCGGAATCGTGGTTCACTGCCGTTGGATCACGTCCAAGTGCAAGTGCCGCCTTTCGCGATGGCGTTTGCCCAACTTCCGGGGGTGGGAATTTCAGTCGTTGAACTGGCGAAGCGGGATTTGGGTCCCGGTAGCGTGCCACTGACACTCAACTCGGACTTCAACTGGACCACTTCCACGAACTTGCTGGACGGATCTACCACCTTGCCCGCTGGGGTTTTGGGAAGTGCGGAATCGCAAATTTCCATTTATTTTACGGTTCGTTTTACCTTTGATAGTTTCTATGCCATTCCCCGCACACCGCGCTTTCTCTATGCTGTGGCCTCCGGCGGGACTGGAGGCACGGCGGCTAACTTGGGTGGCACTTGGTCATGGACTGATAATCTAAACGATCCATCTGACGACCCTTTGGGCTATCGTTACCATCCGCCAGTTTCCCCGGCCGTCGTTCCTGACGTGGTTTGGGAGGTTTCGGAAGATCGCTATGCTTGGCTACCGCTGGGGCCTCCGGGGGCGCTCGATGCTTGTCGCGCGACCGCCATTAATTTTTTTGCGACTGGAGAAACGTTCACCCGTTACTACCAATTAACGCGTTATGCTAATGGCACCTTGGCCACTTGGTATTCTCCAGTCACCCAGACGTTCTTGAGTCAGTGGCTCAGTGAATTGACGATTCCCAATATTAGCGCCTGGGTCACGATTGATAAATTCTACCCCGCCCCCGGTCCGTATGTCGCGCCACCTCCTGGATTACCAACGTTCGGTGCTCCCACCCGCCTCCACTTGGATTTCATGTCCATTCAGCGGCCGGAGATCCGGGCGAACAGCAATTATTTGGGCATTCTCCACGAATCTCGCTACGGAGCCGACGGCTTGGCCGCTTCCACCTTGGTCGGGCAGGTCACCGAGATTCATGACGAGTTCCAGAAACAAGCGGCAGCCCGGGCGCAGAATCCACCCATCACGCCTGGTCCCACGAACTTGGCAAATACCGACCACGATCTCACCGTGAAGGGGCGGGATTTCTATCGCGTGAAGCGTTACTGCATCGACTCCAACTTTGATAATATCTTCGACTACGAGCAATACCTCACCACGGATGACTGGCGCAGCCTGCAATACACCCCGGAAGGGGTCGTGCAGGCGATGGCGGACTATGCGGCATCCACCGGAAAAACGGTGCTCATTAATGAATTTTGCCCGCAGAATGACGGGAATTTCGTGGACGCGGGGGGCAATGAATATGACTGGGTGGAACTGTATAATGCGTCTGCTGTGACGCGGAATCTGGACGGGTGGAGACTAGAGGTGAGGGGTAAAGGGCGGCCTAACACTGAGACTTACACCTTCACCGCTAGCGTTGATTTCCCGGATTTTAATAAAATTCTGCCTGGACATTACCTGATGGTTTCTTTCAAGACAGGAGCGGCGCAAGTAGCGAGTGCTGCGGGTTACCACGTTGCGAATTTTAGTTTATACAACCCAGGTGTGACCATCGTCCTGCGTGACGCTGGAGGAACCAGCAAAGATACCACGGAAGGGCTCACGAACGATCTGAACATTCCGAAGAACAAAACGTTCGGACGCTACCTTGACCCCTTCCATGCTAAGAATGTGACTCCAGTAGTCTGGGGGCATTTGGCTACACCAACCCCCGGAGCCTTGAATTCCCCAGGCTACAAGGATGCACAGCCTTTGGTGACGATTCAGATGGTGGATGCAGCCACCTTGAGTCCCGTCTCTCCAGGCCTTTACTCCCGGGCGGACCACCCACTACTCACGTTGCTGCTTACTGCGAACGGAAGCAGTGAACGAATTCATTACACAACGAACGGAGCCGTTCCCACGGCTTGGTCCGCCGTGTATGATCCGGCCCAGCCACCACAGTTCGACCGCACGGCGGTGATCCGGGCCGTGGCTTTGGGGGAGGATACCCGTCCGCCTGCGGTGGCCACACAGACGTTTCTTTGTAAGGAATCGGTGCTGGGGGATAGCTCGGTGCCTGCGTTCCCGCCGCAGGCCAGGCCGGAGAGTTACCCGGAATACAGCATGCCGGAGTCTTGGGCGGGATTATCCAGCGGGGTGCGCATTCCCTATGACGTGAACTCGGTCGTGCTGGGAGCCCACCGGGCAGAACTCATGGCGGCCATGGACACGCTGCCCACGGTGTCTTTGGTGTGTCCGGTCAATGACTTTTTCGCCACGGACACTGCCGGGATTTACGCTTGTAGCAATAACACGGGTAGTCCTTCGATCGATCCTACCGCACGGCAATGGGCACGCGTGGCTTCGCTAGCGTGGTTCGAGCCCGCTGGTTCGGGCAACCAGAATCCCGCACCCGTGGACTTTTCCTTGGAGATTTCTGGTTCCACCAATATTAGCTGGTTCCGCACGGAGAAGCACTCGCTTAGTCTTTCGTTTAAGAAGGAGCTGGGGGCTGGGAAATATTTCCCGCAAATTCCGGTGTTCTCTGGGCTTGATGCTAATATTACAAAATTCAATTCCTTAATCCTCCGGAACCCCACCTTCGACACGTGGACCATGTCGGACTCACAAGGAAGCACCGCCAAGCCGTCGTTGGCAACTTATGCGAAGGATCGCTACGCCCGGGCTTCCATGGAGGCATTGGGCTACCCGCAGTTACATTCCCGCTGGGTGCAGGTTTTTATCAACGGCTTGTATTGGGGGATCTATTTACTTTCCGAGAAAGCAGAAGAGGCTACTTTCCTAACTTGGCAGACTCAAGGATTGCTTGGCCCGGTAGGGCCACCTCCCGCTGGGATGGTGCCCAATCTCCATTATTACGTTTGGAAGGATTCCGGGGGTTCGGTGGTCGGTGAAGATGTGGCATTGCCTGGTCTTCCCAAGCCTTCGGAGATCTGGACAGAGTTACTCGAAAATACGGATGCCGTGGGTAAGCCTTGGTATCCCTGGGGAGGAACGGTCGCCTATAACAAAGTGCAGCAGCAGATGGATATTCCGGGTTTTATTGATTACACCTTGTTCCACGCCTTCTTTGGCAATTTTGATGCCATGACCAATAATGGGCGCACCTACCTGGGCTTTCCGTCCGAGGAGATCGCGTTTGTCCGCGGGAAAATTAAGTGGCTATGCTACGACATAGAAGTAGGGGGAGATCCGGCGGCAAAAACGCGGGACTGCTTTGCCAAGTGGTTCACGGGTGGCGCGTATGGTCTGCCAGGCTATCCCACCCCTGCGGGCCCTCCTGGCACGGAAGCCCGGATCCTGAGTGATCTGCTCGCCCGTCCTGAGTTCAAACGTCAATTCGCTGAACGTGCCTGGCGGCTTTGCTTGATGCCTGCACCCCTGCGGTTTAGGCCAGAGGACGGCTTTTTTACGGGGGAGGATCCGCAAGGCAAAGCGCAACTCCGTTTCAAAGCGGAGGCGGATACCTTCACGCCATACGAACTACTTGAAGGATTGCGCTGGGGCAGTGGTTACGGCACCACCAAGGTTAGCACGCCCTTTTCAAGCGCTGCGGCTAATGTGGATTACATCGTCGGCAGAACGGCCACTGCCACTCTTCCGGCGTTGGAGAGTTTTCTCTATGCGCGGCGGCCATATTTTGAGCAGCAACTACTCAACCACGGGTTGATCCCAAGCATCCCGATGCCCACCTTGGTTCCGGGCTCCCAAGCTAACACTTGGATTCTCAGTGCTCCCGCAAATGTCAGCGCTCAGGGGCCATATAATACCGTTTACTACAATACGGATGGCAACTACCCAGGCGACCCTGATTACCTAGCCAGCAATGTCCCGATCGGCACGCCACTTGCAGCCGGGCAAAGCGTCGTTATTTCCGCCGCCAATGCTTCGTTCCACCTTATGGCTAGAACCCGCCAACTACCTGACGCGGGACCTCCTCCGGCCGATGATATCGCAACTTGGTCCCTCCTGTTAGATGTTAAACTCCCCGGTCCCCCATGATTATGAAAAAACTAACGCTCCTGATTTCTTGCCTGCTGGCAGCCCCGTGCTTCAGCGCGGTGGTGGCCACGCCATATACTAAATATCGTTCCTTGGCGGACAGTCCGTGGTATGCCGCTGTGGCGGCGGGGGATGATCTGGTTTATTCTTACCACGACTACGGCGGGGCCGCGTATCGTCAACCTCGCGTCACCTCCATCCCAGACGGCTACGGGATGTATGAGGATTTCGAGGAGTCCGGGACGTTTCCGTGGATGACGGTGTCGAATGAGGATTATTATAGTCGTTCAGTAGATATTGACGACGGTGTCTTGGACTATCAAGGAAGGGGGCAATCCCTTGGTGTGTATATCCTCCAATTTGGGCTCTCTATTCAATTTACACCTACCGCAACAGGCAGCTTACCAAAATGGTTCGGTTTTGCTTCCGTGGGAAGTGCTGGAAATCCTTACCTGGAAATACTGGGGGTCGATAACAGCCTTACCACGGTGAGTCTGACATCACTGGTGGCATGGCAGAATACTCCGGGTCCGATACCTCCTAATAGCATTCGTGATTATTTTGCAGGCTTCATCTCTGACGTAGAGATCCAATCTGTAACGGTTCGGGGGAGCTTACTAATTGACCATTTTCAATACGGCTATGGAGCCGGGCCGATACCGGAGCCAAGCGCTGCGCTGCTACTAGGGGCCGGACTGGTTCTTGGTCTGAGCCGCAGAAAACGACGGGCTTCCTAAGTGGCAAAATGAAATGGCTGTGCTACGACGTAGAAGTAGGGGGAGATCCGGCGGCAAAAACGCGGGACTGCTTTGCCAAGTGGTTCACGGGTGGCACGTATGGTGTGCCGGGCTGCCCCACCCCTGCGGGCCCTCCCGGCACGGAAGCCAGGATCCTGAGTGATCTGCTCGCCCGTCCTGAGTTCAAACGCCAATTCGCTGAACGTGCCTGGCGGCTTTGCTTGATGCCTGCACACCTGCGGTTTAGGCCAATTGTTGCTTAAATTTTCAGCAACATCGCATCCAGCCGCTGCCAGCAGCCGTAAAGTAAAGAGCGGCCCAACTGGTCATTCTGGCAGACTCCCCCCTAAAGTCGTCTGCCGAATTCCGATCCAGTTGGGCCACTTTATTCAACCCCCAGTGTGAAGCAAAATAAATCACTCACACTAGACGGATAAAATCAAAAATGGAAGTTAGTGACAAGCGAAAAGCGACCAAATTTCACCGTTCTTGCGTAACCGATTCTAGCATGAAATTGCAGTCCGCAGTGATTCGGTTAGCCATGGCAGGAATTCTGCCGGAATGGGGGCTTGGAAATTCAGCCGTTCCTGTGTCACGGGATGCGTGATGCTTAGTTTCCATGCGTGCAGCATCACGCGCGGCACCTCCTGCTGGCGGGCAGGGCGCCCGTAGGTGGCATCGCCCAGTAACGGATGCCCCAGATGCTTCAGGTGGACGCGGATTTGATGGGTGCGGCCGGTGTGGAGATGACATTCCACCAACGAGGACATCCCCAACGAGCGCAGGAGCCGATAATCCGTATGGGCAAATTTCCCCGCTGGCTCCGGGAGCACGGCCATTTTTTGGCGATCATGAGGATTCCGCCCGATCCACGTCTGGATGGTGCCTTCGGATGGATTGGGGGTTCCCTGAACCACTGCTAGGTAGAATTTATCCGTGGTGCGGCCAGCAAACTGCTCGGTCAGGGCGCGATGCGTTTCGTCATTCCGCGCCACGATGATGCACCCGCTGGTTTCCTTATCCAAGCGATGCACAATGCCCGGTCGGGCCACTCCACCGATGCTGCTGAGCGGTCCGAACCGGTGCAGCAGGGCGTTGACCATGGTGCCGGATTCATTGCCCTCCGCTGGGTGCACCACCATGCCACTGGCCTTATTTAATACCGCCAAGTGCGCGTCTTCATACATCACATCCAGGGGTAAATCCTCAGGTTGCGCTTCGGCTGGCTTATCCTCCGGGATCTGCCCGAGAATGACGTCCCCGAAATTGAGATTCCCGCTCGGCTTGACGGTCTTGCCATTCAGGGTGATGGCGCCCTCCTTAATCAGCGCCTGCACTCGGGCACGAGAAAGATGGGGCAAAGCCTCGACCAGAAATACATCCAAGCGAGGTTTCCCCGGTGTCTCCACCGTAAATGTGAACGACTCGGCCATGCCATTCTAGAACGCAGGACGCTCGAACGTGCAATGGCGAATTGCTGCTCCCTTTTGTGAGGACAGCAAGGAATTGAGCGGTTTATATCGGATGGGGGGGCTTTAAACCGGCTGATCTTGCTAGGTTAGAATATCCATAATTTCAACCCGATTTGCAACTAAATACAAAAATTTCTAGATTTTTCTCGCAATTGTAACTAAATGCTGCTAATTTTATCAGAAGCGATTGAAATGATTGCTTACAAACCCTGAATTGTAGTTTAGAATATCCACTCAACGAAGCCCATTTTCCATTCAACCCACCTCCCAGCGAAATGAAGACATCCCGCCTGAACCCCACGTTGATCCTTACTTGCGGAACCGCACTTATAAGTGCGGCCATGCTCAATAGTTGCAAACTTCCCAGCGAGAATAACTGGCGCACGGTTCAGACTTCCGGTCTGATCCCGGCCCTGCTTGATTCCGAGAACCAACAGCAAGTGGCGCAAAAGAAGACTGGTCCTGCTCCGCTCAAGGTCAGCCCAGTGATCGCCCCACGGATTATTGACGTGCCTGTGGGCGAGCCTGTGCAAGGTCGGCCAGGCTATGTTTACAGTCCGTTCGCGCCTGAGCGCCGCATTGTGGACGTGCGCGAGTTTAAGGCTGGTGAAGAAGTTCGCTGTCCGATTACGCTAAAGTCTTTTCTCGTGCCAGACTTTAATAAGGCGGTGAGTGATCAAGCCGCGATTGCCGGAAATCAAAAACCGACCGGACCAGAAGTCGTTTCCGTGGATCCGGGAGCAGGCTTGGCGAACATCAGTCTGACCAATCCGAAAGGGACCCGAGTGCCTGACGGGAGCCCCTCTTTGACTTCCCCAGAAAAGCCCATGGCCGCGCCCAATCCTCCCGCTAACGCGCCAGCGGAATTGCCCTTCGGGCGTCGCGTGGCTGGTCGTCCTGGATTCGTTTACAGCCCCTATGCTAGCCAGTATCAACTCGTGGACGTAGCCGGAATCGCCCCCGGTGTAGAGGTTCGCTGCCCTTATACCAACAAACTGTTCCGGGTGCCCCAGCCCTTGCCGGAAGAAAGTGGCAAGCCTGCGGAGCAGCCCAAAGAACAGCCTAAGCCCGAGGAAAAGAAGCAGGACAAGCCGAAGGAAACGCCCAAAGAGCAGCCCAAGCCGGAGGAGAAGAAGCAGGAGCAACCTAAGCCAACGCCAGTAAAAGCTGAAGCCAAGCCTGAGCCCAAACCCGAAGCCAAGCCACAGCCGGCCGCGGACAACGGAGCCCCCACCGCAACGTGGGCGCAGAAGGACAAGGGTTTGGTGCAAAGCCCCTTTGGTCAGCCTGGTCAACTCGTGGATGTCACTGGCAAGACCGCCGGAGCCAAAGTCGTGTGCCCCTTCACTGGTAAGACATTTCTGGTTCCAGGACAATAATTTCCCAACCACCCAAGTGCTGAATTTGGCGGCTTAACCGTTGCCGGAACCTCAGTCACCTTCAACCCGAAAACAGCTTTTGAAAAAGCACTGTCCGTGCGGGCGGGCTTACGTAGTGGTGAGTTACGATGCAAACCACCCCTGCCGACACCACACAGAACAGTGCCTATCCTTTCACCCCTCCCTGCCGGGCTGGGCAAGTCC
>JANOAV010000047.1:0-23220 GCA_031411295.1 Verrucomicrobiales bacterium
GGCCGGGTGGGCCCTGCGCTCCGGCGGGGCCTGCGGGTCCCGCTGGGATAGCTGCGATTTGATCCGCTAGACCGGTAAATTGTGAAAAGAAATTAAACTGACTAAACCCAGTAGCGGGAGAGCCCTTCCACTATGTAAAAAGGGACGCCCGCGTCCCGTGTCACCAACCCAAATCCCGGAAGCGAGGGCGCTTCCATCACAGAATCGGGAGCGGGGGCGCTCCTGCTACGCTGGAGCCATCTTCACGGCTTCATCACTCCAGGGGCCTTCCCCGGCGGAACCCACGGCCCGCACCCGGAAGCTGTATTCCTGACCGGGAGTCAGTCCGGTTAACGCAAACTTCGTCGTGGTCAGGATCTTGGCTTGGGACCAGGGGCCGGGGGTGGCACCATGCGTGCGGCAGTCCAGAATGTAGCTCTTGGCTCCTTTCACAGAATTCCACTGCACATTGATTACTCCCGTCATCGTCCCCATCGTGGCTCGCAAGTTCTGCGGCTGCGTCATGGCCCCGATTGGGGCTGGCTGACTGCGCGTGGAGAAGCCCGCACTCAGGATCTTGGTCTCATCCCCACTGCTGGTGATCTCCACAGAGTTAGCCCGTTGCGTCAAGGCCACTTCCAGCAGCTCCCGCTGCGCGTCCTTTGCGCTAAAGGCCGCCTGTGCGGCCTTATCCTTGGTGTCGGCCTCCGTCACCGCCGCATCAAAGTCATCCACGATGACCAGGAAGGCTGCCGCAGCAGGTAAGGGGGCTGGGAAGTTAGCATTCCCGTTCATTGCGGTGTGGTGGGCCCGGGCAAAGCCCAGGAGTTCTGCATCGGTTTTTTGCTTCAGTTCAAGTTTTGGTTTGCTCATGACACGTTTTATGGTTGCGGCCGGTGCCTGATCGTAGCGGATCCCGCTGTCGAAACGATCTCCACTAGAATAGGTAGCCATAGGTTTGTTTGGTTTGTTTTGTCAGCGAAAGCATTACAACCTCACCATGAGACTGTTGGCTTTCATAAAGCTATTCCGAAAAAATTCCCCCGTGTTACAAACATTCTGCAAAAAAATCCCAATACTCACACGGACCACGCCACCTAAGCTCATCTGCCACCCTGCTTGCCTCAGTCGCACCCCAACTCGGAAACCCCATTCCCCGACTCGGAAACGTCATTCCCCGACTCGGGAACGTCATTCCCCAACTCGGAAACGTCATTCCCCAACTCGGAAACGTCATCCCCCAACTCGGAAACGTCATTCCCCGACTCGGAAACGTCGTTCCCCGACTCGGAAACGTCATTCCCCGACTCGGAAACGTCATCCCCCAACTCGGAAACTCCCTTCCCTGACTCGGAAACGTCATCCTCCGAGTCGTGCCAATGGGAACCCTGGAACCATAACCCGTTGATCCTGCAGTAGAACCATCGATTTCCCCGGTTCTCCCTCAAGGTTCTACAGTCGGAAACCCCGCCGCTCCCCGCAGTCCAGCGGACTGCGACCACACTCCCGCCGCGAAGGTGGCAGCAGTCGGCCCGACTGCTCGCCCGCACCCTACCCCCGACGCTAAAAGAGGGACTCCAACGCAGGTGGAATCACGAATGCTTCCTCTCAACCCACAATTCCTTGCCACCTCCCACGCCTCCATCCCGCAGACCCCTTCCGCAGCCATTGCTCCCGGCTGGGGACAGCCGGGACACTTTCTTGGGAACGTGTGCCGACTGTTCTCATTCGGCAGCATCCCGCGGCCAACATGCTGGGGAGGAGGACTGTTCTGGAGCAGGGCTGCGGGGAAGGATTTACGATTAACGACTTAGAATCGATGGATGAAACTGTAGGACTGAGCTTATTTACGCCGCCAGACTGGAACCTCTCTTGAATGCAGTAAACGGAGCGTAGCCGCGTCCTGCCCCTTGAAATAACTTTAACCGCAGTCTTTCCCAGACTTGAACTTTCCCTTGCCCTCGCCAAGGTGCGCCATGTTTCAATTTCAAGACATCACCGAATACCTTTCTCTGACCCGGGAGCGAGGCGGATCTGACCTGCACCTCTGTGTGGACGCCCCGCCAGCGGCACGGATCAACGGGGAACTGGTTCCGTTGGAAACAACCGATCTGGATGCCTCCAGTTGTCGGGAATTAGTGCTGGCCGTGCTCACAGAGACGCAGCGCTCCCGCTTGGAGCGGGATTGGGAATTGGACTTCGGGGTAAACGTCGCCAACGTCGGGCGTTTCCGTGGCAATGCTCATTTCTGCCGGGGTCATCTCGAGGCCTCCTTCCGTTTTATTCCCCGGGAAATTCCGGATCTTACCTCACTGGGCCACAGCCCTACCGTCGATCAATTCTGCCGGGAGCGTCAGGGACTTATTCTCGTGGCCGGCATGACCGGACAAGGCAAGACCACCACCCTGGCCGCCATGACCAAGCGCATCAGCGAAGAACGCTCCTGCGTCATCGTCACCATCGAGGACCCCATCGAATACCTCTTCGATCACCGCTATGGATTGGTCAAACAACGCCAAGTGGGGCAGGACACCCAGAGCTTTGCCGCGGCCATCCGTTCTGCGCTGCGTCAAGACCCGGACGTCTTGGTCATCAGTGAAATGCGAGATCTGGAAACCATGAGTGCCGCGCTCACCGCCGCCTCCACTGGCCACCTCGTCATTGCCTCCCTGCACACCATGGACGCCCCCAAAGCCTTCGACCGCATCATCGATTCCTTTCCTCCAGATCAGCAATCTCAAGTCACCACCCAAATTGCCAATGGCTTGGTGGGCGTGATTACGCAACGACTCCTCCCCCGCTTGGACAAACCCGGTCGCGTCATGGCCTCGGATGTGCTGGTCGCGAATCCGGGTATTCGGGCCGTGCTCCGGGACCGCCGCACTGAACAAATCCCCGGCCTGATGCAGATCGGCGGCAATCTCGGCATGCACACCATGGACGATAGCCTGGGCCATCTGCTCGCGAACGGTCACATTTCACTGGAAGAAGCGCTCGCCAATTGTCGGGACCGCGATTTTATTTTCGCCAAGCTTGACCCGCATCCGAAGAAGCGTTAGCCATACCCGTTCCTTTTCCCCATTTTACGCTAAATCCCTCTATGAATTTTCTAGCCGATCACTTTTGGAAACTTTTCTTTGTCGTTGGTGCCCTTGTTGGAAGCTGGTTCGGCTATGAACGGTATGTAAAAACGGAGGATTGGGAAGGGGTGCTGCAAAGCTACAAAACTCAATTCAATGCGATTGATAAATCCCCCAACGCGAAGGACGAAAATTCCCAGGGAAACTATTGGAAATTCCTCGCCAGTCTTTATTATTTTAAGGAAGGCGTCACCAATGAGGAAATCAGGCCAATCGTGCCGAAGGATACTTCAGATGAGACCTCTGACCCAAACGCCAAGAATGCCATGGATTGGCTCCTCACGAGTTTCGGCGGCTCTGAGCGCTCCACGCAAATGATTCTGGAGGCCCTCAAAAGCAACCTCCTCACCTGTGAGAGATTCAAGATCTTCTCCTCGGCCAACCTCCAGCGGATGCAAAATGGGAAGGAACCCATCATCGAAACTGGCATCTGGCGGGACGAAGCGTTGGTGATTTCCCTGCGTCTGCCAATCTTCGCCACTCGTGAAACCTGCCATCATCCGGCCAATTTCGTGTTGCTCCCTGAAAGCATAGCCGCCATCGAATCTACCGAAGTGGATGATCCCACCAAAGGCTTCGCCAGCAAGTTAAAGCAAGCCACCCTCATCAGCCAACGCGCCATGGATGGCGTGAACCGGCTCAACGAAATGGCCAAGAAATAAGGCTGCCTGCATTTTTTCTTTTCAGCAGCCTTTGGCGTGCCGGCAGCAGAAGCCCCCAGAACTGATGGCGCCTGCAGGTGGAAAGTTGCTCTATGAACACCGCAGATGACTGCGCATTGAACACGTGACTGGCCTCAGGGTCACAAACTTGACGCGCTGGAGGAATTTAGAATAATTCTTGATTTCCCCGCCAACTCCGCAAGGTATGGGTCAACCAACGGTATTCTCCCCCACCCTACACCATGACACCCTCCCATTTATACGACCTCGGTCCCGTGCTGCACGCGGACAAGGGGACTGATCTGCGGCTGACCCGCCAGCGGCGGGTGGTTTATGAAGTCATTGTGTCGCAACGGGATCATCCCACCTCTCAGGAGGTGTTCACGCGGTCCAAGGAATTGATGCCCAGCATTTCTCTGGCTACGGTTTACAATTGTCTGGAGGCACTGACCCAAGTAGGGTTGGTGCGCCAGGTAAACTTGGATCGCTCCCCCACGCGGTATTGCCCGAATCTCGAAGACCACGCGCATTTCCATTGCGATGCTTGTGGTGCCGTGAGTGATGTGGCACTGCCTTCGTGTGTCAATTTTGCCGTGCCTGCGGGCGCGGTGGTGCGGCGGCAGGAAATCACCCTGCGTGGTCTCTGCCCAGACTGCGCCAGCCCGCCAGCGGACCCCAGTTTCCCCCTTCCAAACTAACGAATATGAGTCTAGAAATCAAAAACCTCCACGCCACGATCCAAGATAAACCCATCCTCAATGGCCTCACGTTGACTCTACCCAAGGGAGAAGTTCACGCCATCATGGGGCCGAATGGAGCCGGTAAGAGCACGCTTTCGAAAATCCTCTGCGGTCATGAAGACTACAGTGTGACTCAGGGCGAAGTCTTGATGGACGGAGTGAATCTCTTGGAAATGCCCGTGGACGTGCGGAGTCGCGAAGGTCTGTTCCTGGCTTTCCAGTATCCCTTGGAAATTGCCGGGGTGACGAATGCCAATTTTCTGCGAGCCGCCTTGCAGGCTCGCCAGCCGAAAGGTGCGGACTTCGATGCCGTGGAATTTTACGGTCATCTTTACAAGAAGATGGACAGCTTGGGCATTCCCCGGAATTTCACGGCCCGGAGTGTGAACGAAGGTTTCAGCGGGGGCGAGAAGAAGCGCAACGAGATTCTGCAGATGGCGATGTTGGAGCCGAAGTATGCCATCCTGGATGAAACGGACTCCGGTCTGGACATTGATGCGCTGAAGATTGTGGCCGACGGGGTTAACGCGATGCGCTCCCCGGATCGTGGGTTCCTCGTGATTACGCACTACCAACGTTTGCTGGATTACATTAAGCCAGACGTGGTGCATGTGCTCAGTGCAGGCCGCATCGTGAAGAGCGGCGGACCGGAGTTGGCGTTGGAACTCGAGGAACGGGGCTACGATTGGATTAAGGATGCGGCTTAATTCCCGCTTGTTATTTCTCTGCTCCCAGTCGAATCCCCCACCTCAATATGAAGGAACTCAGCGATCAAATTTATCAGTTTATCTATCAAGGCATCTCCCTGCGCACCATGGGACTGCTGGTAGGCGGCATCGTCCTGTTGCTCCATCTGTGGGCCCTCATCAAACCAGAAGCCACCAGAGAGTTCCTCAAGAAATTGCCGCGTAATCAAAGCGTTGGCACTTGGGTGCTGACCGCAGCGTTTATCCTTGGGGTGGTCGTGGCCACCTCGATGGATCTCGGGGACTTCGCCCGGTTGCGTTACATTGCCCAGATCGCGCTGCCCGTGATGTTCCTGTGCTTGTTGTTCTATTGCAACGATTACCTTGGCGCTCGCAGCCTGGGGATTTTCCTGCTGTTGGCGGCTTGCCCGATTTTGAACGCGGCGTTCCTCCAACCACCCGCCACGCGGGTGCTCCTCTCCGGAATCACCTATGTTTGGATTCTGCTGGCGCTCTTCTGGGTGGGCATGCCATTTACGATGCGAGATCAAATCGCCTGGATCACCCAATCCCCCGCACGGCAGAAACTCGCAGCCTTGGCGGGCGTGGTTTATGGTGCCGCTCTGCTGACTTGTGCTGTGGCCTTCTGGGGTGTCTAACCCGTTGCTTCCGCCCCCTCCTTGTCGCATGTTCATGCGAGCGCCAGCGCCCGTAGTTGCGGCCCAGAGAGCGATTGATGGTTTTTCATTTGCGGGCGTCTCTTGTGAGTGGCAAGGACGTAGCTCTCTACGACATCTTGTCACCACTCCCCCCTTACCAGAATAAACTAACGTATGCTTTCACACTTTGCGTTGTTTCGTAAACTCCCCCTACTTGCGGCCATCGGCGGCAGCCTCACTCTGTTAGGCGCATGCAAGAAAGCCTTGCCTGATCGCACGGAGATTACCGAGACTCGGCCCACCTTCAGTTCGGAGGCCCCTATTCCTGAATCCTCTGATTCCATGCAGCGACTTGGCTTCGGGGCCCAGACGCAATTTCGCTGGACCACCCCTCCTACTTGGCTGCTTGCACCCGGAACCCAGATGCGGCAGCTAAACTTCAGCTTCGGCCCGAACCGTGAAGGGGAATGCTACATGTCCATGACTAAGGGACGGGAAGGTTCCACCGTGGATGAAATCAGCCGCTGGCGCAAGCAAATGGGGCAACCGGCTGTGGACGCAACTGACATTGAGGCGTTGCCTAAACTTGATTTACTCAAACGCCCCTGCCCTCTGGTGAAGTTGGAAGGAGCCTACACCCCGGCAGCCGGGATGGCCATGGGGGCGTTACCCAGCGCGCCTAGAGCAGACTTCGGCCTGCTGGGAGTCGTCCTCGAAGTCCCGGCCATGCAAGCCGTGCTCACTGTAAAAATGGTGGGCCCCAAGGCGCTCGTGCAGCAGGAAGAAGCCAATTTTACATCGTTCGTTACCAGTCTTACTCCCGTCGTCGCGCCGGAGACACCGTAACCCATTTCCACTCTTCCTTCCCGACTCATGTCTGAAATTTCCCCTTCCACCTCCGCCAAGCAAGCACCTTCAGGGGTGTTGGGCCTGCTGCATCGGCTCTGGCGCCTCGCTTCCTCCGTTAGTCTCTGTGTCGTCCTTCTGCTGTGGCTGACGGTCCTGACACTGCTCGGGACTTTCAGCCAGACCGAGATCGGACTTTACGATTCGCAGGCGAAATATTTTGATAGCATCTTCTTCCGCGAGGAGCTTTGGGGGATCCCGCTCTACTTGCCTGGTGCCTATCTCGTCCTCGCCATCCTATTCGTTAATTTACTGCTGGGCGGGTTGATTCGTTTGCGCAAGAAGCCGAAGAACATTGGCGTCTTCCTCTCCCACTGCTCGATCCTGCTTCTCATCGTGGCGGGCTGGCGTTCGTTCCATGCCAAGAAGGAAGGGCACATGGCACTGCTGCCCAACGAGCAATCGGATTTGGTTCAGGCCTATCAAGACTGGCAATTGGAAATCCGCGAGCAAGGATCGTCTGAAGCACTCGTGATCCGGGACACTAATTTTTCCGACTGCTCGGGCGGCAAGAGTCGGACATTTTTCCGCAATGCCCTTCCATTCACCGTCAAAGTTTCGGACTATGCGCGGAATTGTGAGATCGTCGAAGAGGGCCACCCAGACCTTCCTGCAAGCGCAAAGCGATTGGATCGCTTTGCGGTGCTGCCTGGCAAATCGTTGCCCACCAACGAGGCAAACATTGCCGGCTTGGTGGTGGAAATTCGTGATGCCAACACCAACGATTTGCTTACTGAGGCGGTGGTCGGAGCCGTGCAGCGTGGACCAGGTCAACCCGAGCGCCCGCCCCTGGTGGTGAAGGTGAAGGACAAAACCTACGCCATTGAGTTGACCCGCGAGCGCTGGAGAGTGCCCTTTCAAGTGAAGCTGGATAAGTTTAATCTGGAAAAATACGAAGGCACCGAGAAGGCCAAATCCTATCAAAGTGATATTACAAAAACCGATGCCTCAGGGGAGGAGAAACTTCGCATCCAAATGAATGAGCCGATGCGGCGGGCGGGCTACGTGTTCTTCCAAGCCAGCTTCGGCAAGGTTGCTGAAACGGCACCTTACTACACCGTCTTCGCAGTGGTCAATAACCCTTCGGATCAATGGCCCACCTACGCCTGTGTCCTCTCCGGCGTCGGCCTCTGCTTGCATTTCCTAATTAAACTAGCCGGATTCCTGAGCCGGACCTCCCGCAACCGCGCGGTCACTTCTGCCCCACCCACCGTATGAAATTCCTAACACTCCTTCTTTTCGTTTGTGGTCTGAGCCAACTCGCACGGGCTGGCGGGGTGGACGATCCCAAGGTCGTGGATCCAGCCATCATGCCGCCCGAGTGGTCAGCCGAAATGATCAAGGCCTGGGAATTGCTGCCGATCCGAGATGGCGGTCGGGTTAAGCCGCTCTATACCTTTGCCTACTATGAACTCCTGCGCACGCGCAGCATGGCCTCGCTGCGAGTGAAGTTCACCAAACCGGATCCCGTCACGGGCAAAATGTATCGCTCCTATGAGCCGATGGCTTGGGTGCTGGATTGCTTCTTCAATCCCGAAGCCGCCAAGCAATACTATTGTTTCACCTTGGACGATGGGGAGGCCCTGCGTCGCGTGGGACTGGAACCGCATCCGCTCAAGCGGGATCAGTATTCCTATAATGAGCTGGTCGTAGCCCGCGATAAGCTGGCGCAGATGCAAGATGATGTGGACCGCAAGAAAGAACTGGCCAAGGCCAATCATACCGATCCCTCCTACGACTACTTGGATGAAATGATCGCCAATCTGGCCCGGAACGTGGGCGCCTTCGAGGCCTTGATCCAGGCCGGGGCACCTCTGCGGCGGGTTCTGCCAATTGTAAATTCGCTGCCGGATGGACCACTGAGCGATCAGAAGGGCAAATCCATTACCACCTCCGCCGCCCTAACCTCGGTAAAAACGAATCCGCTCTGGGGCCAGATCATGACGCGCTACGAAGGCGATCCGAACCAAGCGCTCATGGATATCGTCGGCGTGCTGCGGGAGAGCAAAGCCTGGCAAACTGCGGGACCGCGCGCATTTGGGGAGATGGACAAATTTGGTCCAGCCATTGAGGCCTATCTAACGGAAAGCGCAGAGACCCTGAAGACGCAACCAAACCTAGCCTCCATCTTCAACGTGGCACCATTCCTCATGCTCGACATGCGCGCCAGCGGCCCACGGGTCTCGGTGGTTCCACCGCTTGGTGCCGGAGACACCAATTGGCATTCCTTTGGTGAACTCTCCAACATCATTCTGAGCAAGGCTAGTTCCGACACCCAGCAAACCGCAGCCATGAAGTGGCTGCAACAGGCGGAGGCCGCATTAGCCATGCCGAGCAGTGCGGAGCGGGAAAAATCGTTGATCAAGTTTGCCGATGATCTGCGCGGTGCCAGCGAGGGATTGCCGACAGTGGCCACGATCTCGACGGAGTTGGATTTTCGGAAATGGGATTTCTTGTATAAAGCCAAATGGCTCTTCCTGTTGATCTTTGTGTTTGTAGCGGTCACTTGGATGGCCCCGCAGGCCAAATGGGCAGCCGTCTTATTTACCGTCTGCAAGTGGGCCATGTGGCTCCCCATGCTCGCTATTGTTGCCGCCATCGCCTATCGAGTCAAAATTGGTTTTGGGGCTCCCGTGACGAATCTTTACGAGACAATTCCCGTCATCACTTTCGTAGCCGCAGGTCTGGCGGTCCTGGCGGAATTAATCTTTCGCACCCGGCTGGCCCTGGGGGTTGGGGCCATGGCAGGGTGCTTAGGTATGTTCCTGACTGGAGGCTTCGAAGCGAGCGAAGCCACCGATACGATCCATAGCTTGGAAGCCGTCCTGCGCACGGGGGTCTGGCTCTGGACCCATGTGATGTGCGAGGCGATTGCTTATGGGGCAGGAATGATTGGCGGATTTTTCTCGTTAGTGTATATTTTTGCGCGCCTGTTTGACATCGAACGCAAGAATGCCGCGTTCTTCAAAATGCTAACCTCCTGCGTTTATGGCATTCTGGCGTTCACCCTGGTGTTCATTCTGATCGGCACCGTGCTGGGGGGCATCTGGGGGAACCAAAGCTGGGGTAGGTTCTGGGGCTGGGACCCCAAGGAAAATGGCGCACTGGTCATCACCCTCTGGTGTCTGGCAGTGCTGCATATGCGCCAAGCGGGTTGGATCAAGGAGATCGGCCTGCACATCATGAGCATGATCACCATCGCCACCATCATCTTCTCTTGGTGGCATGTGAACGAACTGGACGTTGGCTTGCACGCCTATGGTCGCACCGAGGGGCGCATGCCCTGGATCATCGGGGGGTATTGCGCGGTGGGGTTGGTAGCACTGTTAGGCGCAGCAATCTCATGGTTTGCCAATCGCAGCAAAAACTCTGGCACTCCCGCAGTCGCGCTTGCTTCAAAAGACGTTAGCGCCATGCCACTGCAGTCGATCTAGGCTCGGACCACGTCCAACCTAGGGCTGCTTTTCAAGGACTTCCTCCGAGTCGTTTAACAGATTGATGGGAGGACCTGCTTCCACGGTAACTTCCAGCACCTGTGGAGCCCAATTCTGGCCACTCTCTTTCTCGGAGACGATGTGCAGGACACCCTTGTTCTTGGTGCCTTTGAGTGGAATCGTAAAGTCGGCATCTCCAGTGTCGTTATTCTTGTTGATATGGCCGGACATCATGCCGTCCGTTTCCACCGGAGCCCCCAGCGCCTGCCGGACCTCGGAGGACTGTTGCGCCCGCGCCAGACCATCCTGATAGGGAGGGGATTTCTCCAACATCCCGAACACGCCCTTAAACGCAAAGTATCCCCCAAGTCCCGCCAGCACCAGCAGCGTCAGACATCCGCCACCGACCCAGAAAACCCATGGCAGGCCGCCGCCACTCCGTTGCGGGGGCCCGTAGGCAGGAGGAATCGGTGGAAGTTCCGAAGGAATCGGCGGGGGCTGAGCTTGATTCATAGGTCTCAGAGCTTCAGCCACGGTTCTACTTCTGGGGCTGGAGGATTTGTTCCAAGCGGGTCCCCAACGCGCGCTCCAGATTTTGCACGGTCTCGTTGTAAAGGCGGTGCATGTCGAGGCGTTTGAGATTCATTTCCAGCACCATTTCTTCGGATTCGTTCACAACCTCGAGGGGATTTTTGCTAAAGCCTGCGCCACCGCGAGCTTCATTTTTCATGAGCACTTCCAAGGCCGCAAATTGCTTTTCGCTGGCATCGATCATGGTTTGGGCTTCGCGCAGACTTTGCAGGGCGGAGGAGATGTCGGCTTCGATGTTGGACTGCAGACGCCCGATCTCCCGAGAGAGGGCACGGGCCTCAGCTTCAGGGACTTTTTCGGCATCGTTGATGGTGTTGCTCCAGAGCGGGATGGAGATGCCGAGTCCCAGGGACCATTCGTTGCTATCCCGTCCGCCACGATCACTCTGGACTCCGTAGCCAGCTTGAAAGTAGCCCAGGACGGGGAAACGGGCGGCTCGTTCCTTTTTGTATTCTGCTCTGGCGGATTCGTTCTTGGCATGCAGCGTGCGCAGGTCCATCCGGTAAACGCTCGCCATTTGGAGTAAATAATCTTCGTTGAGCTTCGAAAGGTCAATCACGCGATGTCGGAAGTTCGGCGGGACACTGATGCGGCGGTAGTCGTTGATTCCGGTAAGCTGGGCCAATTCCCGCCGCAGGGCATCCGCTTTGAACTTGGAGCGAAAGCCATCTGCCCGCGCACTGCTGGTGCTGCCAGCGGCTCCGGCTAGTTTGTCCAGCGCGTTCACTCTGGTGTAGTCGGTCAGCTCCTGCCGCTTAGCCGCCAGGATGTTGGAGGACTGAGCTTGGGCTTCGTAGTAGCTAAGCTCCTCATAGACGGCACGCACTTTGGCGATGATCTCATTTTCCACCGCCAAGCTTTCGTAATCGGCAGCCCGAATTTCGGCCTCGGCCGCCTCGATGCGGGGCTTCATTTCCCACAAGTTAGGAAAGGGGAATCGCAGTGCCATGCCGAATTGGCGCTCTGGGGTGGTCGTATCCCGATGATGCACGTAAGTGGTGGTCTCGCTGGCGAGTTTCTGGCGGTTCGTGTTGCGACCGTTTTCGGAACTGACCTCACGTTCAGCGCCATCTTTGCTGGTGTCCACGCGATTACGACGGCTGGTGCCGGTGGAATTGCGGGTCTCGTATTCCCGGGTCACCACCCGGTCCACGGTAGCGCCAGGGGTCACTTCACGTTCCACGGTGCGGTAGCGAGTTTCGCGAAAGCGGCCACTTTCAAACTCGTAACGGGACTTGGTCCGGCTGGGGGCACCGTTGACGGAACTGCTGCCACCGTAGAACTGTTGGTCCACTTCCGTGCCATCTGTCAGGGTGTAGCTGGTGGAGCGTTCCCGGAAGGGATCGCCTACTTCCACATCCAACTGGGAGGAATACCCCAAGCGCAGTTCGGGATTCTTCCAGTCGGTCACGGCCAGTCGCTTCATTTTGGAAACCTCCACTTTGCCGCGAGCTTGGAGGACGTCCAAGTTGTTAAACAAGGCGGCATCGATGAGTTGCTGCAAATTTAGCGGACCAGTGGCGGGAATCGGTGAAACTTCCTCCTCTGCAGTTAGGTTATCCGGCCGGGGAGGCTTGGCGGATGGCACCACGGCGGGGTCCGCAGAAGCGGCAACTTTCGCTTTGGGCACGCTGCTGGGGACTGCCGGTGCCGTCTTGGCGGAGACCTTGGCGGGAGCTTTACTCGGGGCTGGTTGGTCGTTGTTACGAGCCAGCAGGGATGGGCTCAGCGCCAGCGTGAGGATACTGGCGCAGTTGAGGATGAGGGCAGGGGAATTACGGTGAGTGACGGGCATGGTGACGGAAGGTAGTGGACGTGTCAGGTCGAGGGCGGAACGACGAGCAATAATTACTTCCTCTGCGGTATCGTTTTCGACACCCCGACGCAAGAAAGAAATGCTTCACTTTTCCTCGTTACTGATCGAGAAATGTGAAGATTGGCTTAAGAAGCTAACCGGGTTGCGGTAGAGCACTTGATCCACCACATCGGCGGAGTATCCCCGCCGTCGCATTTCCAGTCCGGCTTTAGGCACGGCTAACGGATCGCTATGACCCCAGTCGCACGCGCTGTTCAGCCACAGGCGGTCCGTGCCGAGCATCTCCAGAATATCCACGGCCCGGGCGGGCGTGCATTTGGATTCTGGATACAGCGTCATGCCGGCCCAGAATCCCTGGTCCAACACTAACCGGGCGGTATGCTCTTCCACATGGTCAATGATGACGCGTTCGGGCTTTAGTTTGGGAAAATTTTTCAGCGCCTGAAGGATGAGCTTGGTGCCCTTGAGCTTGTCTTCCAAGTGCGGCGTGTGCACGAGGATGAGTTGGTCATGGTCCAAGGCCAACTGGATGTGCATTTCCAGAATTTTGTATTCGTTCCGGCTGTTCTTGTTCAGGCCGATTTCACCGATGCCCAGCACGCTCTGCCGATCCAGCAGGCTGGGGATAATGGAAATGACTTCTTCCGCCAATTTCACATCCTCGGATTCCTTGGGATTGATGCAGAGCCAGCAGTAATGCGGCAGTTGATATTTCTTCGCCCGGCGGGGTTCGTAATCCACGAGTTGGAGGAAATAATCATGGAAGCCCTCGGCGGTGCGACGGTCGAATCCGGCCCAAAAGGCTGGTTCGCAGACCGCTTGGCAACCCGCTGTGACCATGGCGGTGTAATCGTCCGTGGTCCGACTGACCATGTGAGCATGTGGTTCGATGTAACGCATGGGATAGTTAGGACTGTGGCTTGTAGGCACCGAACGCCCCTTGCATGCTGGCCGCTGGAATGGGTTCGAGCGAAGGATCGCTCAGCTCCAGCAGAATGCGCTCGACGCGGCCGGGTTCCGACGTGCTGAGCTGGGCAATCGCCTGCTTCAGAGCGGCAACCCGGAAGTCGTCCTCCTGGCCATAGCGTTGGACGCGATCAAGGAATGCCGCTACATCCAACAAGCGAGCACGAGCATCGATGAAGGATTGATCGACGGCGGAGTAGCTGGCAGCAGGGGAAAGTTTCACAGGGGCGAGGATGGCTCTGAGGTTTGAAGAAAGTCTGGCGGACAACCTAGTCCGTCCGCCTCAATAACTGCCGGGGGAAAAGGACATGGTGAGCACTTTGGGCTCCGTGTCGTTGGCCGCCATCTGTCCACCCATGCCCAGGAGTTGGCTGATGGTTAGGAAACGATAGCCTTTGGCCAGCAGTGCATCCAAGGTGGCGGGCATGGCTTCCACGGTGCCAGGGTGAATGTCATGGGCCAGGAGGACGGCACCGGGTTTGACCCCGGGGGATTTCGCCCAACCGTTGAGAAGTCGGGAAGTTACGACCGCAGGTCCGGGACGTTTCCAGTCCTCAGGATCACACCACCAGAGAATCGTGGGATACCCGTAATCGCTGAAAAGCCACTGACGTTGGTGTGGGCTAACGCTGCCACCAGGCGGGCGGTAAGACCGTGGAGCGGCTCCAGAGGTGGCCAAGATCACGTCGGCGGTGCGTTGGATTTCACTGCGCAGAGGACCATCCGCCCAGTTGCCGGGATTCTTGGGGTGCGTCCAAGTGTGATTGCCAAATTCATGCCCAGCCGCAGCCATCCGTCGCATCAACGCTGGCTGGCGCTTCACATTTTCGCCCACGACATAGAAAGTGGCGCGAACATTTCGGGCGGCCAGAATGTCCAACAACCGGGGGGTGAGCGAACCATGGGGACCGTCATCAAACGTGATGGCGATGTAAGGACCATTGACGTTCGCCTGGGTGTAATTCTTGGCACCACTGACCCCGCCGGGGGCTGCTGGCGGGAGTCCTTGATGCTGTAAATTGGTGCGTGGAGCCATCACCACCGGCTGTTTCTTTTGAAACATGGAGCATTGGCTAAGGGCAGCGGCCGCAGCTGCGCTGGCGAGGAGGAGGGAGGGAAACTTTAAGTTCATACGGGAAATGATGCACCCAAGATAATTCACCACCCGCCGCCTGCAAGGGCGGAAATGCGGGCTAGTCCCGTTGATTCCAGTCGTCAGTCCACTCCAAGCCAAACTTGGCGAGATACTTTTTCAAACGGTCCGCATCGTTTACTTTGACCTTTTCCAAACGGGTCACCGCATACAATTTCCGGCCGGCATCCGACAGGGATTTGCTTTGCCGACAGACGTTGAGCACGTATTCCAACTGCACCACGTCCACCGGGTCAATCGTGGCCGAGAGGTTATGGGGCAACGCCACTGCGACCGATGCCATCTGGCGCGGACACTTCCAGGCTGATTGCAGTCGGGCGATTTCAGCAGCCACGCAATCCTCCGTGATGCGCCCCCGGGGAGCCAGGGTTGCCATGCGTGTCGCGGCGGCATTGAGGTCACGGAAATTGGCGTTCCAAGTGGCTTCGGGGCTGCGGCCGAATTTGAGAAATTTGCTGAGCGCTTCTTTGTTGAAGCGGACTTGCTTGTGATGCTGCCGGGAAAATTTCTCCAACTCGAATTCCAAGTTTGCTGGCAGGTCCTCGCGACGTTCTGCCAGCGAGGGCAGGGTGAATGTCCAGAGGTTGATCCGGGCCAGCAGGTCTTCGCGAAATCTGCCGCTGGCAACTTCCGCCCGCAGATCCCGATTCGTCCCCGTGATGAGCTGAAAGTCACTGCGCACGGGCTTGTCCGCTCCCAATGGAAGAAACGTTTTGGTTTCCAGCGCCTGGAGCAACATCGCTTGCTCGTCCAGTCCTAACTCCCCAATTTCATCCAAAAAAACCAACCCCCGATCCGCTTCCTTCAAGAGCCCAGAGCGATCCGATTGTGCTCCCGTAAAGGCTCCGCGCTTGTGACCGAAGAGCGTGGACATGGCATGATCTCCGCGCAGGGTGGCGCAATTCACTTCCACGAAATTTCCCGTCAAGCCCTGGCGTTGTTTCCTCAGCTCATAAATGCGCCCGGCCAGCATGGATTTCCCGGCTCCTGTTGGACCTGTTAGCAGCATCGGATGCGTGGACTTGAGCGCCACTTGTTCCATCTGCTCCATCAACTGATTGAAGGCTTTGTTTTTCGTTTGAATCCCGCTTCTGAGGAAATCGACCCGCGCCACTTTCTCCTGCGCCAGCCGCGTGGCGATGCGGTCATAGCGGGAGAGGTCAAGGTCAATGATCTCATAGGTGCCAGCCGGGACAGTATCGCGTGAACGGCCTTGCAGGGGCGATGTTTGCAACAAGCGCCCTGGCACATAACGGGCTTCATTGAGGAGGAACCAGCAAATCTGCACCACATGCGTCCCGGGGGTTAGGTGCACCAGATACTCTTCCCGCTCCGGATCAAAGGGATAGGCCTGCGCCCAGTCGTAGAGGCGCTCGAAGACTTCCGCAAAATCCCACGGGTTCTCGAAAGTCATTGGCACCAAATTGACCTGCGTCGATGGCGAAATGATGCCGATATCTCGCTGCACGTTTTTGGCTAGATCTTGGAATTTTGGGTCATAGAGCAACTCGAAGCGATGCACGAGTAAATCTTCCTGCTGGCAGAGCGCAATGGAAGGTCGCCAGCGGGACCAGCGTTCCGGGCCCTCCGCACGATCCAAGACCGTGCCCAGCACGCCGATGACGACAGTGGGGCGGAAGTTGGGTTTGGGAGTGGCAGGGGTTTTCATGGAGCAGTTCGCGCAGGCTGAGCATAGCAGGATATACCAAAATGCAAATCCGCACGCCCAGGGAGGCACGCGCCCTGGGAAAAATGGGAGGCTGGCCCGCAAGTTGCTCTAAGTCATCTGGTGAGCAATTTTAAATGGGAAAACAACTACGCAGCCATGAATGGGGACGAACTCGATACCCATCAAAAAGCCCTGCGCATTAATTTGGATCCGCGTTGGTATGGCACCTTGGCGGAGATTGGAGCAGGGCAGGAGGTGGTGCGCTGGTTCTTCCGGGTGGGGGCTGCGGCGGGAACCGTGGCCAAGAGCATTTCGGCTTATGATATGACCGTGAGCGATGCCATTTACGGATCCGGGGAACGCTACGTTTCCCGTTCCAGGTTGCAGGCGATGCTGGATTTGGAATTTAATCTTAACGTCCAGCGCCTGGGCGACAAGCGGGGCGATACCACGGCCTTTTTTGCGTTCGCGGATACGGTAGTGGCCCGCAGTTTCAAAGGCGGGAACGAATGCCACGGTTGGATGGGCGTGAAATTTCAATCGCGCCCGCGGGACGAACCCAGTCAGATTCTGATTCACGTGCGCATGCTGGATACCGAGGCCTCGTTGCAGCAGGAAGCCTTGGGCGTCGTGGGGGTGAACTTGCTCTATGGCGCGTTCTTTCTTCATCATGAACCGGAGCACTTGGTGGAAAGTCTGTTGGATAAGCTGTCCACGGGCCGGATTGAGATCGATGTGATTGAATTCAAGGGCATTGAATTCCGAGCGGTGGATAATCGACTGATCAGTCTGAAACTGGTGCAGCTGGGACTGAGCGGAGTCGCCATGCTGGGGCCGAATCACGAGGTGCTACAGCCATCCGAAGCCCTCTATAAGAAGGCGGTGCTGGTGGAGCGGGGCAGCTTCCGTCCGCCCACCAAGGTGAATCTGGACATGCTACAGTGCGCCTTGGATAAGTTCAAAGCGGATCCCGCCGTAGCGGGCAAAGAGGTATTGCCAGTCTTCGAGTTGACAATGCGGAACCTGCTCGCAGGCGGCAAGGAAATCGACCGGCGGGATTTCCTGGCGCGCGCCGATTTGTTGGCCACGTGTGGGATGACGGTGCTAATCTCGGACTATTTTGAATACTATCGCTTGGCGGCCTACTTGGCCTGGCGCACGAAGGAGCGCATTGGCATTGTGCTTGGTGTGCCCAGCCTCATTGAACTATTCGATGAGAAATACTACACGGCACTGCCGGGTGGGATTCTGGAATCCTTTGGCCGGCTTTTCAAAAATGACCTCAAGCTCTACGTCTATCCTTTGCAGGAAAATGACACTCTCCACACGGTGGACAACTTGGCGGTAGCACCGGAGTTGCGCAAATTATATGGTTATCTGGCCGACCGCGGGAGCTTTGTGGCGCTGGATAATTTCAAGCCGGAATACCTCAGCATTTTCTCGCGGGATGTGCTTAAGAAGATCGCTGCGGGCGACTCGGCCTGGCAGGAAATGGTGCCCATTGGGGTGGCGGAATTAATCAAACAGCGCGGATTTTTTGGCTGCCGTGGTTGCTAAAGCAAGTAGTCCCGGAGCTTTAGCCCGCCGAAACCGCCCCGTGAATCAGACGTCTGAATCTGCCTGGCACATGCCTGCGGAACTACCTTCCGGGGGACGTTAAAGCGTGTTTTACGGAAGATGTGGCTTGGAATGCTTGCGGTAGAATCTGAACCCCGGCTGGATTTCACCAGCCACTAGCATTTATCATGATCTCAATTCCCTTGTCCATTTTCCGTTGTGCCCCGGTCCGTCCCTGCTTGTGGATCGGTGGGGTCGCGTTCACTTTACTAACCTCAGCTTGTCACCAATCTGAAACCAGCGCGGTGCCTCCTGCCGCCGCTCCGGCAGTAGTTCCTGCGGCACAAGTGACCCCGGCGTCCCCAGTGACCCAAGTGGTCGAGGCTGCTCCCAAGCCGCCGATCCCGAGCGAGGAGGAATTGAAGCAGAAATTGACTCCTGAGCAATACTCCGTGACGCGCGAGAACGGGACGGAGCGTCCGTTTACCAATGAGTTCTGGCAGCATCGGGAGGAAGGGATTTATGTGGATATCGTTTCTGGAGAGCCGTTGTTTTCTTCCCAGGATAAATTTGATTCTGAGTGCGGTTGGCCCGCCTTTAGCAAGCCCATCAATGCCGCTGAAGTGAAGCAGTTGGCGGACAGCACGCACGGCATGACGCGCATCGAAGTGCGCTCCCAGCGGGCGAACTCCCACCTGGGCCATGTCTTCGATGATGGTCCACCAGACAAAGGCGGGCTGCGTTATTGTATCAACTCCGCGTCCCTGCGCTTCGTGCCCAAGGCGCAAATGGAAGCGGCTGGGTATGGCGCGCTGCTCAAGCAGTTCGAGCCTGCGGCCCCGGCAAAGCCCGCGCCATGAGTTGGTGGCCATTAGATGCTCCGGCCCTCGCGCAGCGCGCTCAAGGAATGCCAGTGCCGTCGCGTGGGGCCTTCATCTGCCGGGGCATGCTGGGGTTCACGCTGGTTAGCATTGCGGGATTTATCCCGTGGGCGGTGTTCGGTAAATGGTTCCGCGGTCATGGGGGCGAGATCCTGATGTATGTGGTATGTGCGATGGTTTTCCTACTATTGAGTGGGTTAATGTTGCATCGGCTGATCCTTGGCTCCGGTTCGCGAGTGCGGTTCTATAAACTTTTCACGGTGGCTTTCACCGCCTATGCCGTGGCGTGGATCGTCGGTTGGATCAGCCTGCGGGGCCATGTGGGGAGCTTCGTCGGCCTGCTGGCGGGCACGGGGATCATGGGCTGGATCATCAGCGCAGCCTTTGGTGCACCCGCACAGCGTTGGAAAATCATCGCAGCACTCTTTCTCTGCAATGCGGTTGGATACTTCCTCGGAGGAGTCATCGAAGGAGCTGTGGTGGACCTTTGCGAGTGCTCGGGTGGAATCTCACTAACCAAGCCAACGCAACTGCTCATTGCTAAATTGCAATGGGGCGTGTGCTACGGCCTGGGGCTCGGGGCCGGCCTGGGGTTGGCGTTTTATTGGTCGCAGCAAGAGGCGCGGCAGACCCTTGGTGCTATGGGGCAGGAGCGAGTAAGCTAGCAAGCGACGCGGAGGTCGGAATCGTCACGCCCTTCAAATCAATCTCTGCCTTCTGAGGAAAGGACACCTTCGGCGGTAGGCTAGCGAACGTTACGCGCGAAGCTTTCAGATAGAGGGGCACTTCGATGGCCTGGGTGATTTCGTCGTCGCCTGAGGGTTTTTTGGGATCGTCCATTAGGGTGCAATTTTCAAAGACGCAATCCCGCGTCAGCAGCAAAAAGGAGGTGGGCACTTTGCACTTTACGAAACGGCAGTTTGCCACCCTGAACGATGAGCTGTTCACCAGTGAGCCAGGTTGGAGTTTTCGGTAGTGCATGCTGGGAAGCGTGACCTCCTCGAAGACGCTGTTCTGCACCCGAAGGCCGTAGTCGTCTGTGTTGAGAGTGTGTGCGAAATCACCTTTAATGAGGCAGCCGTCAAAATAGAACCGAGCCGCTGGAACTCCGCCGGACCACACGCCGCCTCTGATAAATTCACAATCAACGAACGCACAACTTTGAAAAAAGTATGCGCAAGCCAGATCGGCTGTGAGTTGCATCCGATCGAAGCGACTTTTGGAACTCACGAATTTTCCGGCCGACATATCGAGTGGAGCCTTTTCTGACCCGGTAAGGGTGCTGCCCGGTGCCAGGACAATGGTGACCCAAGCCTGCTTGCCTCGATCTCCGATGAGCGCCCGCTCCTTCATTTTGTATTTCCCTGCAGGGATAGTCAAACTAGTGAGCCAAGGCCCCTTAATGGCGAAGGGCTTGTCCACGACAGGAGGATTTTCGACCGGCATAGGGATCGGCTTCAGCGGCTTCAGCGTTGTCATCTCCGCAAGATTCTCAAAGGGATTGGCCGCCAGAGGTTGCTCGGTGGCAGTGCCACCTGCGATTTCTACACTGAGACGCTCCGCTTCCTTGCGCAGCGCGAGCGCTTCATCCACTTTCAATGCCTTTGTTAGTGCCTTTTCTGCTTCCTGGGCCTTTTTGGAAAATGCCGCCGCAGCTTTGATACGGACAGCCTTGGTTTCTTCCTCTATCACAGCCAACCCCTTAAGATATTTTTCTCTCAATGCTACAATTTGCTTATCCTGGTGCGCAGTGGTGCTTCCGGTTTTATCGACTGATTCCCGTTCCTCACGCAAGCGGATGATCACATCTAACTCTCCATTGGCGGCCAGGGTTTTCTCGAGTGCATTGAGCGCAGTGACGTATTTTTTGGACATTTCGACTTTCTTGTTCACTGCGGCAGAAACCATCAGCGCAACTTCTTCGTTGGCAGCCTTGGCAGCCGAATGGAGCCCGTCCAATCCTTCTGCGCCGCTGAATGAGCCCCCCAGGAGCATGGCGCAACAAACAGTTACTACTGACAAACGTTGCACCGAAATTGAGTTAACTTGCGCGAAGAGCCACGTTACGGTTGTTTTGAGAGTAGTTTTCATATGGGGTATGTGTGCAGCTTCGTTTAACGTAAGACAATTTGATATGTTGTCGAATTGTTTTGTGCCCGGGTGTGCGTTATGGCGTGGCTGGCTGCTCGTGGGCACCATTCCCGTAGGTATTCCGGATGCCCTAGCCGCGATCCCAGGGGTGGCCTCATAATCCCTCGTTGAGCGCATCTGGTTTAGGCATCTCGTGGACCAAGATGTCTCTGAAAAACATGAAGTGCAAAAGGATCGGGAGTTCGGTGAGAAATCCGCCAACGCCTAAGCCCCTCAGGGAGCATTGCCCGTCGGCAGGGTTAGTCCCCATAGCGGGATGTTCCGATCCCTCCTAACTTCCATCCATTATTTAAAATCTGAACCTCAGGCCCCTAATCTACTCCATCCACTCCATCTATGAAACTCTCCCCAGCGTATCGATCCACCCTGTGCCCCACCCTGGCGCTGTTACTTGCGACCATGGCTCTGTGGCTTCCTACCGTTGTTGAAGCGAAGGACAAAGGCAGTAGCAAGCATGGAAATAGTAAAAATTCGAAGCATCAAAAGAGTAGCCATTCCAACGACGACGATGATCACGACCATGACCGAAGGGTTTACGCTTCCGTCCCGCGGACATCCTTCTTCCTGTCCTGGGGAAATGGCTATGCGGGACGAGGGTATTATTATGGTCCACGGAACTCAACATACTATTATGAACGCCCAGAAGTAAAGTATTATTCCACCCGTGAGGCCGCGCCCAGAGAGTATTACCAGAGCAATCCATCGGGGGTGGCGGTCCAGCGCGCGCTGGCCCGGGCTGGTTACTACCAAGGGGCCATTGATGGGGAAATCGGCCCCCAATCAAGACGTGCCATCGCCCGCTATCAAAGCGATAACGGCTTGCGTTCCACAGGTCTCATCGATCAGAGTTTACTGAATTCCCTGGGGCTGTGAAGAAGACATTGCTAGTGATATTTCGTTTTGGCTTCCGAAAGGATTGGTCCGTGGTGTGGCTATTATGCTGTGGACTCACGGCCTGTTCTCCCGCCCATCAACATCTCCCTGGATGCTCCCGGGACCACGCCTTTATTACCTATTGGCCCCCGTCACCAGAGCACCCTGGGCTGAGGCTGGCAGTGAAGGACCTAATAGACATGAAAGGCGTGGTAACCACAGCAGGGTCTGAATACCTAGCACGCACTAGGCAGCCAGCCCAGCAGGATGCGACCTGCTTGGAACGCGCGCGCTCCAGCAATGTGCAATTTGTGGGGAAGACCAATCTCACGGAATTTGCGATTACCGTTTCCGGAAAAAATGATTACTTTGGCACTCCGCGCAATCGCTGGGATGGCAAACACGATGTTATTCCCGGGGGCTCCTCCAGTGGTTCTGCGGTGGCCGTGGCCACTGGTAGGGCAGACGTGGCCCTTGGCACCGACACGGGCGGCTCCATCCGAGTGCCTGCCGCGTGCTGCGGCATTTACGGATTAAAGACAACCTATGGTCTCGTGCCCACCAAAGGGGTTTTTCCCATTTCTCCCCAACATCTTGACACCATCGGCCCCATGGCCAAAGACATCCCGCACCTAGTTGATGGCATGGACCTGCTGCAGGAAGGATTCGCGCAACAATATTCCAAAGCAGTGGCCGATCAGCCGACTGGTCGAGACATCAAAATTGGGCGTTTGTATCTCCCTGGCACAAACCCAGCGATTGATCAGGCCATCGACGAGACCCTGGCTGGCAAAGGATTCAGAGTGTTCGGTCTTTCAGAGGAATTCCAAGCACAGTGGATCCAGGCGGACAAGGATGGGGAGACCGTTGCTTTGGCGGATGCTTGGATAAACGACCAACAGTATGCCGACAAGAAGGGCGTCAGCACCATGACCAAGCTCGTGATCGGACAAGGGGAGCGGGAATATAAGGGTGGATACAGAGATGCACTCGCCAGGAAAAAGGCATGGCAGCGGAACCTTCGTTCCGTCTTCAAGCAGGTGGATTTCATCGCGGTAGCAACGCTGCAAAGCCTACCGCCCAAGTTTCCCTTCTGGGGTTCCTCAGCGGTCTTCGAGGCATTGGTCTTCGGCGCTCAGAACACCGTGGGAGTAAACCTAGCGGGAAATCCCGCTCTCGCCATACCCATTTTGATGCCCAGCCAAAATCGCTCTGGAACCACTTCGATGACCAGCCTTCAGTTTGTGGGGCGGCCCTTCAGTGAGGCCCAGCTTATTAATGCAGGTCGCATCATAGGAACTAAACACGCACATTAAATTAGGAAATCAGCGCATATGAAACCCACGCACCGCATACA
>JANOAV010000048.1:0-82608 GCA_031411295.1 Verrucomicrobiales bacterium
ACTCCCTCACTCCCTCACTCCCTCACTCCCTCACTCCCTCACTCCCTCACTCCCTCACTCCCTCACTCCCTCACTCCCTCACTCCCTCACTCCCCGATTCCGATCCCCCGTGCAATGTCCCCCTGAAAAAGCAAATTCCTATCAGTCAGACAAATCAATTGACTTTAATATATTCATTATGAACTGCCTCCGCCTGCCTATTTGTTACGCTAGTCGCGCTATATATCAAGAACCCTCAACCAGTTTTCGAATACTAACATCCATCGTCTTTTTCACGAGCCTCTTACTGTCTGTAATTCAGGCGCAATCGCTTACTGTTAAAACGCTCGATTCTACTGGAAACGTTGGTGAAAGCACCTCGCAAGCTGTTATCAACGGAAAACCTGCAATCAGCTATTATGATAAGGCCAATCAAACTCTAAAATTCATAACTGCATTGGATGCGAATGGGACCAGTTGGGCACCGCCCGTAACCATCACCTCCACAACGATCACGGACCAGCGCATTTCACTAGCCTCCGTGAACGGACTGCCCGCAGTCAGCTATGTTGACGGAACCAGCCAAAATCTCAAGTATGCGAGCGCTACCAACGCGAGTGGTCAGTTGTGGGGAACTCCTGTCACTCTAGACAACCAAGCCTACCAGCCCTCGCTGAAGGTCGTCAATGGCAATCCTGCCATCAGTTATGAGAGGTTCGGGAGCTCTGTTTCAGAACTTCGATACGTTCGTGCTCTAAACGTGAGCGGGACCGTCTGGGGGAGCGCTGTGGTGGCAGATAGCTCTCCCGATGTTGGAGATTATAGCTCTCTGCGAGTCATTAATGGAAAACCCGCAATTAGCTATTACGATTATCGTAAGGTAGACCTTAAATATGTTAGATCATTAGATGCCGATGGTCTTTCATGGGGCACACCACAAACGTTGGACAGTGCAGGTGCTGTCGGTTTTTATACGTCAATGGCAACGGTCAATGGTAAACCTGCTATCAGCTATTACGATAATGGACTCGGTAATCTAAAGTTTGTAAGAGCATTGGATGTGGACGGAACCAGTTGGGCATCGCCGATCACGCTCGACAGCTTAGGTAATGTCGGCAGCAATTGCTCACTTGGTGTTATTAATGGTTTACCCTCCATAAGCTATACCGACAGTAGCAACTTCGATCTTAAATATATACAAGCACAGGATATCAATGGGACAAATTGGGGGACGTCTGTTATCCTCGACAGTCTTGGTCAGGTTGGTTTTTCACCATCATTGGTCGACGTGAACGGTAATTCTGCTATCAGTTATTTCGGAAACAGTGGCTTAAAATGGGTTTTGTATGGCTCCATAGTTCATGCAGACATTTCGGTTTCGCAATCCAGCCCTCTGGCTGATGATGGTCCGAGCGTAATCTTCGGCGCTGTAAGTGTAGGGCGAAGCAGCAGTCCTTTGACTTTCACTATATCGAACCTTGGAAACACCACTTTAAATGGCTTAGCTCTGACCGGGCAGACAGAGAATTTTATCGTCAACCAACTCTCAGCGACCAGCCTGCCTGCAGGCTCAGGCACAATAATTTTCACCGTTTACTTTCGGCCCACAACTATCGGAACTCACACAACCACTCTTCATTTAAATAGCAACGTCGTAGGCGACAAAAATCCATTTGACATCCCTCTCACAGGCTCAGGGGTGCCTGGGACGCTCATCTTCCTTAATTCGAGTGGCACAGTAGGCTTGGTTTTTTATGGTGTTCCTAAATGGACCTACCAAGTTCAGCGCAGCTGCGACCTTGAGTCTTGGGTGACCCTCGCCACAACGCTTGTAGAATCCAATGGCACTCTTCCTTACACAGACTTATTTCCTCCCCCGAACAAAGCTTTTTACAGAATATCCGCTCAAGCTGCGCAATAAAACGGGCTCAGGGTGCAGGACAAAATAGTTAAAGATTTAAGCCGCTAACTGTTCCTTCTTCTTGCATTGACAAAAAGACAGAGAAAATAAATCTTGTAATATGAAGTGTAAAACCACCTCTCACAATTTTCCACAGCGTCCCACAATACGCAAGAGCAAATGTGCGCTAAAATCGATCCCCCAGAAAAGAAGGATGTTTTTACGACAGGAAGGTGCAGCGATTGCCTTTAATGAGGTCGTTGAACCTTTACAGCCTGTTGTCGTTTTGGCGGCCAACTCACCATCGGGTCTTCAGCCTGGAAACAAGTATGTTGGATATTGGGAGGGTAAATTTAGCCCTGCCAAAATGCGGGATCCAAAAATTCCTGGTAAAATGGTTGATAATGATGGGACGGGAGGCAAAGAAGCGCTTGGGCCGGCGCAGCTTCCAAACGATTGGCAGAGCAGCTCCGGCTTCAAAAATAATATTATCCTATGGTGCATTGGTGCATTGAGATAAAGACAGAGAAAATATTCGTCTTCGATGGGAGAACGCTTGATTGCTTGATTTCCGATAATATTTTGAAACCGGACAGGGGGATGCGTTGGCTGCCCCGCCGCTACTTTACGAGCACGATCACCCGCTCGTGTGCATTCAGAATGACCCCGTGTTCGTTCCGGCAAATCGGATTGGACCAGGGTTTGTGCCCGCAGATTGTGAGCGGGACACGGTGCCTGCGCACGATCTCCCCAATCAACGGCTGCCCCGGTTGCCCCGCCGCGCCAGGTGGGCCTTCGTGCAGGATGAGAATGTCCGGTCGGGCTTCTGCCACAGCTTCGATCCTATCCAACTGATCCCCATCCGCCCTGGACCCGGCTTGCTCGAATGCCCCATGATCAACCCAGTGCCTCCGACGCACAGCGGCCCCATTGTCACCCAGTCCCCGTCTAGTAAAGCCCCCTGACCACGCGACACCTGACGCACGTTATCATCATTGCCCGCAACCCCGATCACTTGGGCAAACTGAGAGGCAAACACCTGCCAGACCTCCGCCACACAGCCGAAACCGCCACGTGTATCCGCCAGCGCAAAGTGCATTGAAAAAACGACAGAAAATAAATTTTGACTTCCCGGCCCCACCTCTTCAATCAAACTCTGGAGTCAGCGAAAGATTCTTCCAGCGACTTGCCCATCGATTTGCCTGTCCTCCCGTCTCTGAAAGCATCAGAACAAAGGGTCTTCATGGACTCATGCCAATCTAACGCCCCCCCTGAAAAGCAAATTCCTATCAGGCAGGAATTCCTATCAGACAAGTCGCCCCCCTTCAAAGGAGTTCCCTACTCCCTGAAAACGGACTCGACAAATCAGACGCCTCGCGATACAATCCAAATATGAACTCCACCTTGGAACGCATCCGCGCCGAAGCCAAGTCGCTCTCTCCCAACGAAAGAGAGCTGCTTTTGGTCGCGATCGACTATGACCTTCATGGCGACGTTCCCCATGATGCTGAAGATGCAGGTGTGGAAGCTGCTTGGGAATCTGAAATTGCCAGCCGCATCAGCGATGTTAGGGACGGCAAGGTCGAGCTGGTCAGCACGGATTCCGTGGACGCTGCCATGGACGCCGTCTTTGCCAAACACGGCATCGAACGCACCCTGCATTGACAAAAAGACAGAGAAATAACGACTTGACTGACAAATTCTCGATCGTAATTTCCCGCCATGGCCCAAGCTCGTCTCACCGTTACTTCCGAACCCACCGTGTATCATGCGATCACCCGCACGATTCAGGGAACGTTTTTGTTCGGGGATGTGGAGAAGAACATGATGCGAAAAATGCTGTTGCAGATGGCGGATTTTTGCGGGGTGGAGGTGCTGACTTATGCTGTAATGAGTAATCACGTTCATCTTGTGGTGCGGGTTCCCGTGAAGGAATCGACGGAGGCGGTGGCTGGCGTTGAAGGGGCATCGGGAATTCCGGTGGTGGCTGGGGCGGATGCGTTGGTTTCTAATGCGGAAGTGTTGCGTCGATATGGGGTGCTGTATGGAAAGTCTGCCTTGGTGGAGGCGGAGAAGAATTTGCAGGGCGCGACGGATGAGGTGTGGTCGGCGATTCGTATGAACTATGTCCCCATGATGCATTATCTTTCCTGGTTCATGCGGTTGTTGAAGCAGCGGTTCGCCCGATGGTATAACGTGTTTCACAAGACGTTTGGGACGCTGTGGGCGGAACGGTTTACGAGTGTGATCGTGGAAGGTGAAGGCGAGGCGTTGTTGGCAACGTGCGCTTATGTGGATTTGAATCCCGTGCGCGCCAAGCTGGTGAGTGATCCGAAGGATTATCGGTGGAGTGGCTATGGGGAAGCGGTGGGGGGCTTGGCGAAGGCCAGGACTGGCTTGGCTCGGGCAGCTTGGGAAGAAGGATCGGGACGGCAAACCAAGGATGAACTGGCGTGGAAATTTGGCCAACAGGCGACGGCAAACTGGAAGGCGGTGCAGGCGCGGTATCGGTTGATTTTATATGCGGTGGGGCAGGTGCCAAAAGTGAAGAACGGCAGAGCGCAGGGCGTCATTTCCGAGGCTGCGGGAGAAGCCGTGAAGGCCGCAGACGGGCAGTTGCCGTGGGCAGTAGCGCTGCGGGATCGGGTGCGGTATTTTTCGCGCGGCGGCGTGCTGGGAACGAAGGAATTCGTGGATCGGATTTTCGGCATGAAAAAGGATCATTTCCCGATCGGAAGAAGGGACGGTGCACGAAAGCTCCGTGGAGCAGGGTGGGGAGCGATTACGGCTCTGAGAGATCTGAGGTCCTGAGCGTGCATTGACAAACATGCACTGACAAACAGACGGAGAAAATAAATGCGGAGCAGAGTTTCCGCCTATCCTTCGAGGTGACCTTCACGAAACTCTCTTGGCCTCCGACGCCAGTAATAAGGACGTCGGCTAGCGTGCCCGATGGCGATAATAACAATCTGATTATTCCAAATCATATAGGCGACATAGTGGCGCTTGAATCGGACGAGATTTTTCCTACGAACATTGTGCCGCCGGATTCGGCATGATTCTGGTCTGCGCTGGATGGAGGTAAATGCTGCCGCAAGTCGAATTTCAAAATCGTCTGCCAACTGCTCGTCCTGCTCTGCTAAATAAAGGAATGCCTGCCGAGCTTCTTCGCGAGCGGCGGAGTGAAACGCCAGCGTCATGTTAAGTAGTCTGGCGGCTGCGGAGTTCAGCGCGAGCCTCATCGAAGACGCTCATGAACTGGGCCTGGCTCAACAGGTTCGCCTGACCCAACTCAATTTCATCGACCCGCGCTTTGATTTCAGTGTCCCATGCCGCTTCGATCTCCGGATCGGCATCGTCGTCAACATCGCTGCCCCTAAGGTCAAAATCAAGCACAGCCACCAGCGTCTCACGTTGATCTGGCGAGAGTGTCTTAACTTCATTACGGATGCGTTCAAGGGTTGCGTTCATCGGTTAATTCTAGCCCACGGTTGACGGTTTGTCGAGCAGCAGAAACGGAGTCGGTTCAAGTCTTCCTTTTTAAACGCCGTTAGCACATTTGGCGAACATTTCTCGCAGAACCGCGATTGCTCCTGGGCCGTCAACTGTTTTAAAAAGCTCTGACGCATCTGGAAGGGCAGCTCAAAGTATGAATCATAGTTCCTGTCTAGTAAAGCCCCCTGACCACGCGACACCTGACGCACGTTATCCTGATTGCCCGCAACCCCGATCACTTGGGCAAACCGAGAGGCAAACACCTGCCAGACCTCCGCCACACAGCCAAAGCCGCCGCCTGTCTCCGCCAACGCAAAGAAATCCCCTGCCAGCACAGCCGCCATGCGCGCTGGAGAAGGAATCAGCCTATCGAGAATCCGCTCTTTACCAATGGCTTATTCCAGCTACCATAAGTGCATGAAATTAATCGAAGCTGATGCGGATTTTGCCGCTGACGGAAGTTTGAAATTGCTAACGCCCCCACCAGATTGGTGGAAGGCTGGGCGGCAGCATATCGTCGTTGTCCTTTCTGAATCTTCCGACTTAAAGGGTGATTCGCTGATGGATTACCTCCTCTCGGAGGAAGGCGTGGTTCTGCCGGAAGTTGATCTTGAACTGGTCCGAAGCCACGTGATTGAGAATAGAGAAACTGGATTCTGATGGCCTTTCTGTTAGATACCAACATGCTCTCGGAGCTACGCAAGGGTGCCTCTGCAGATAAGAATGTGCGGCACTGGGCACAAAACAACGCCCAGGCGAAGCATTTTATCCGCGTCCTTTCAATTGGTGAGATCCGCAAAGGAATTGAGTTATTGCGACGGAAATCACCACAACAGTGTCCGGCGTTTGAGGGATGGCTGGCAAGACTTCGGGTGGTTCACAAGCAGGATGTTTTGCCCGTTACCGAAGCTATTGCTGAGCGCTGGGGCGTGTTAATGTCTCTGCGCACCTTACCTGTAATTGATGGGCTGCTGGCAGCCACTGCATTAGAGCATGGATTGACAATCGTGACACGCAACACGGCGGATTTCCAAGGCACCGGAGTGAGCCTGATTAACCCATTTCTGTGAGTTCACTCGCAACGCATGCAGAACGACCCCACCAGAACAAATTCTTGCCAACTGGGTGCTGCTTGCGTTAGAACACCCGTATGCATTGACAAAAAGACTGCATTCACAAAAAGACAGAGAAAATGAATCTCCGTCCGACATGAACAAGCCACAAGGAGGCCCGTCCTGATTCTCAGTCGCCCGGCATTCAACGACCGGTCAGGCACTGTAGTTGCCGTGGCCTTGACCAGTGTTGAACCACGGGCCGGATTCCCGCTCACTTTGGAGCTTACGAAGACATCCTTACCCAAACGAACTTGGGTCAAAATTTCCCAGATCAGGACGATTTCCACGCAGCGTCTTGCAGGTAGGCTAGCGTCCTCTCATCCGTCGGAATTGCGGCGGGTAGTCGAGGGACTAAATGAACTCATTGGGAAGCCGTGAACTGAGCCACCTGTGCCTGAGTCAAGACTGCGTTGAGAATAAGACAGAGAAAATACATCTTGACCCTCGAACTCTGGGACCAAAGCACCGACCAAGCTTGGAAAGCTCTGGAAATTGACCTCGGAGACGCCCGCATTCTCGTTCAAGACTACGCCTAAACGCGAGGAAACAAGCGAAGGAAACCAACAAAAATCTTGGCAACGCGGACCGGCAGAGCTATGCTCACGAGAATTAGGGATCCACCATGAACCGCCTCCCCACTCCCGTGCCAACAGCAAAATTTACCCATTCGGAGAGTGGAATCCAATCTGATTAAGCCTTCATCCTTCCTGCCCCCTTACCCCCCGATTCCGATTCCCCCTCCAGCGCCCCCTGAAAAAGCAAATTCCTATCAGATATTTCTTTAACAGTTATGGAACTCACTATCAACGATAAAGTGAACGGGCACCCTGCCGCTGCCGACATCGCCTCGGCACTGGGCGCTCCCTCATTTCCCGACGACTGGTGCATCACCCTTGATGACAACCTCGACGAGGATGTGATGATCGACGGGGAATACCATCCCATCGGAACATTCCGCGTCTCCTACATTGAAAAACATATCCGCCGCCACGCGGTCGCAAATCTGGATGCCGCCACGCTCAACACCATGCTCCAGAGATTCCTTGTGCATGACAAAAGCTGGCGCGATCTCTGCCCATGGGAATCAGGCGAAGAAATCAAGGCCCGCGTAACCACTGAAGCTGCCGCGACGGGGACCGCCGTGCGTGCAGCGGATGCGGCCGTGCCCGCCACGCCCAGCGCCGCGATGCTCTCCTACACCAGCCTTGCAATCCTCGGGTTTGGCGGATATTGCGCCTTCAAACTCCTAACTCAAGGAGTCAGTTTCATTACTGACAGTTTTCCGAAGGCAGAGGCGAAACTCGCGGCATTGACAGGCGGAATGGGGCTGGCCGCCCTTCTCTTGGCCATCGCATTTTATAGCCGTGCCAAAGCAGCCCGGAGCTGGCCCAAAGTCACGGGGAAGATCATCGTAAGTCAGGTGGAAAGAGATTTAAGCGGCGTCGAAGACAGCCATTCCGAACGCAGCTACCGGCCAGTGATCGAGTTTGTTTACACCGTGAATGGGAAGGAGTATCGGAGCCGACAACGCCAGCTCGGCACTACCACGAGCGGTTCGCAAAGCTGGGCTAATTCCATCAAGACCAAGTATCCCGTCGGGAGCACAGTGGAGGTTAGCCACCACCCGGCTAACCCGGCAGACGCAGCGCTCGAAAACCCAATCGGCATGACATGGCTGATTTTCGGCGTGTCGGTATTCTGTCTTGGGGTGTGCGTCCATGCGTTGCACCTTGCGGAAAAATAATCTCACAAGTCTGAAATCAAGACGACAGCAAGCAATTCCACCCGCAGTCCCCTAGCGCATGTCTGCTCCCGCTTTGCCCAACGCTGCCCTGAAAAAGCAAATTCCTATCAGACAGACATAAGACGTTCGGCACGCTGTTGGCGGAGCGGTTTACCAGTGTGATCGTGGAGGCGGAGGGGGAGGCGCTGCTGGCGACGTGTGCGTATGTGGATTTGAATTATCCTTCGTTCATCAGGCTCTGCGGAATAGCATCGCTAATCTAAAGCCGCTTTAAGCGGCTGTGCAGTCCGTGCGGGCGAAGCGGGTGAGCGATCCGAAGGATTATCGGGGTGTGGCTATGGGGAAGCGGTGGGGGACTTGGCGATGGCTCGAACCTGGCTGGCGCGGGCGGCCGGAGAATTGGGTGGAGGGACGATGACTCGGAATGAGTTGGCACCGAAATTCAACCAGCAAGCACTTGTGCGCTGGAAGGGGGGCAGGTTCAGGCCGCTACCAAGGCTGCGTGGCCAATATGTTTGCAAAATGAGTCGGACCGGGGTAATAACAGGGGTCCTTGGCAGGATCACTTGTTTCATTTTTCAAACTGTAACCCTTAGATTATTCCCATCATGAAATCTCTCCCTTTGCGTTGTGCGGTGCTCCTAACTGCGCTGATGCCATTTCCAGTCTTAGGCAAGACGGTCTATTGGGATAGCAACGCAGACACTCCAGGGGCAGGATTGACTCCTACGGGGACTTGGGGCACGAGTTCCTTTTGGACGGAGGATAGCACCGGAGCCACCGCGACAACCGCTTGGGTGGCGGGAGATACCGCAGTGTTCTCTGCGGGGACAGATGCGGTGGACGCTTATACGGTTACGTTAGGCGCAGCGCAGACGGCAGGGGGCTTGACGGTGGAGGAGGGAACGGTGTCGCTGGCGGGCTCTGCACTAACGGTGGGAACGGGAACCCTGACGGTGGGCAGTGGAGCGAAGTTGTCGATCCCCCTAACTACTAATCTGGTAGCTTCAGCGGGGGCTAATTTAAACCTAAATGGCGGCACGTTCCGCAATACCTCCAATGGAGCTGGCAGCACCTTCGTCAGCGCGTTAGTGACCATCAATTTGGATCCAGTGCTCGGGGGCACAGTGGAAACGACGAACACCGGGACGAATTCTGCGATTTATGCCGGGACTATCAAGGGCGTAGGAGGCACTTTAACCAAGACCGGAAGTGGAGAGTTTCGTTTTCAAGGGGCGGGGACTGGCACCACCACCTTTTCCAAACTGGTGGTAAACCAAGGGCTTTTCCGCTTGGGAAATGTTACGAGCAACAACTTTGAAACTGGTCTGGGAGCAGTGCCTGCGACGACTCTCGCAGATGCAATTACCCTCAGCAACGGGGCGACCATTGGGGCAAGCTACACTCTCACGCTGGCCAGCACGCGGGGGATCACGCTGGGGACCGGAGGCGGTGGGTTCTTCACTTCCGCTGGTTCTCTTGTCGTGCCCAGTCCGATTACGGGAGGTGGGCCTCTAACTAAAAGCACGAGCGGCACCGTAACCTTAAGTGGAGCCAATGACTTCACCGGAGAAACCCTCATAACGGGGGGCGGAGTGGTGTTGGCGGGATCAGCCACGGCCTTCGGCTCCACCGCCGGAGTTACCAAAGTATCGACCGGAGCGGAGGTGCGTTTCGATGGGGCGGCCACGAACTTTACGATTGGTGAGCCGTTCCAGATTGCAGGGCCCGGCGGCGGCGGTGGTGGAGCCCTGGTCGTGCAAAACTCCGCGGTGGTGACCCTAACCGGACCAATCACCCTAACGGGCGATGCAACGTTAGCGGTGGCTGCAACATCCACCGTGACTTACACTAATGCCGCTTCCATTACCTCGCTGGCAAATCAAAATTTAACCTTGCAAGGGGGCAGTGGCGGGACGATTACTGGGGCCGTGGCATTGGGTTCCGGCGGTATCACGAAATTGCAGGGCGGGCGTTGGACGCTGGCTGGTGCCAACACCTACACCGGGGCAACGACGATTACGGCCGGAACGTTAGTGGTTAGTGGGTCGATATCGGCCAGCAACGCAATCAATGTTCAGACTGGAGCCACCATTCAGTTGGCAGGTTCCACTGCGAATCGGGTGGGCGACAGCGTTCCGGTGGGTTTGACCGGAACTGCCAGTGTGGTGTTGAGTGGCGATATCACGGAAGCGGTTGGCCCCCTAACGGTGAATCTCGGGGCGGCAACGCTGAATTTCGGAACTGGCACATGTGCCCTGACCTTCGCGAACAGTGCCAGTCAGACCTGGACCGGCACGTTGACGGTCACAAACTGGAGTGGTTCCCAGACGGGCGGTGGTCAGGATCAATTACGCTTCGGTGCAGGCGGACTAACCAGTGCGCAATTGGCTGCCATCACCTTTACCAATCCCGCTGGGTTGCCGGCGGGAACCTACGGGGCAGGCTTGTTGCCCAGCGGGGAAGTCGTCCCCATGACACCATTTGCCGCGTGGCAGTCGGCTGAGTTTGGAGCCAACGCCACGGACGCATTGATTGCGGGTCCAACAGCGGATCCAGATAGGGATGGCAACACAAACCTGTTGGAATACGCGCTGGTAGGCACTCCCACGAATCCAATTCCCTCACAACTCTTCACGCTGGGGCAGGCAGGAGGCAAGATTACGCTGGCGTTCCAGAGAAATACCAGCCGTAACGATGTTACGATCCGTGTGCAATCGTCTGCCACGCTCTCCCCACCGTGGGTGGATGAAGCAGTCAGCGTCAATGGCGCGGCGTTTACCGTTACCGCTCCCGCCACCGTGGATGAGACGGGAACTGGTAGCTTGAAATCTGTGCTTTTTACCGACTCCACCGCCATTTCTACAGGCCCGAGACGTTTCTTGCGGATCATCAGCGAGAAGTAACAGGCTGGGTCGTGGGCGCTCATTTTGACTGAGATTGCCTGAGCAAGTCCAAGCCGCAGATGAGCGCTAGGGCTTGGATGAATTTGGTGATGCTCGATTTCATGGGTAGGTTGCGCTGAAAATCACGGAGGTGGCGTGTTCTTCAACCAAACTTCGTTGCGTTTGGCATACTTTAATCTTATCGTTCCGGCCAACTTATGTCTGAGCCTTCAACATCCCGCCGCCTTGGAAAATATCGTGTTCTTAAAGAACTCGGTCGTGGTTCCTTTGGGATCACGAGTTTGGCGGAGCATGTGGGCCTGCATACCAAGGTGGTCCTGAAGGAATTGATTCCCAGTGCCGTGGGGGATCCAACGCTGCGGGACCGTTTTATTCAGGAAGCACGGGTGCAGGCGAAACTCAGTGCCCGGCATGCGGGAATTGCGCAAGTGACGGAGTTGGAGGAGGATGCGAACCCACCTTATTATGTGGTGGAATATTGTGATCAGGGGGACTTGGCCACCTTGTCTCAGGAGCTGGGTCCCTGGCCGGTGGGTCATGTCGTGTGGTTGATCCGGCAGGTGGCAGATGCGTTGTCCTATGTGCACCAAGAGATGTGTCATCGGGACATCAAACCGCACAATTTGGTTTTGACCAGTTCTTACAAAAGCGGAGGCCAGCCGACGGTAAAGTTGATCGACTTCGGCTTGGCGCGGCTGCATGGGCATAAGGAGGTGGATAACCCGTTGATGACGCAGCCGGGGCAAATGCTGGGCACCATGCTTTTCTGCGCTCCAGAGCAGTTACGTAATGATCCATGGTTGGATGGACGCTGTGATTTGTTCTCCCTGGGCATGACCGCGTGGTTCATGCTGGAGGGCCGTTCTCCTCTGCGGGGTAGTTCCGGGGATATGATGGCGGAACGTTTCAGCGATGGCAAATATGCCGACGGGCTGCCACAGCATTTGCCGGAATGTGTCCGCATTTTGCTGACGAAACTCTTGGCGAAGAATCCCGCGGACCGCCCCATGGATGCCCAGTCGGTGGTGTGTGAAGCGGACGCCTGCCTGCATGAGTTGGGCTTCGTCTGGCATCCGCTCGTCAAATCAGACGTTAACCCTGCGGGACCACGCAATATCCCTGAGCTGTATGAAGTCAGTTCTGAAATTAAGAATGACACCTGGGGGCATTCGATGATGGCCACGGTGCGCACGGATCGTCGGCCAGTGCACTTGCGCGTGCTGCCGCGTTTGGACCCCGGCACCGTGGCGCGAATGTATCAGTCGGCGGGCCGGATTCGCGAGACCCGTTGTCCCTATTTGCCCCAATTCAAGGTTGAAATGCTGGAGGAAGGCATGGTGGTGGCGGAGGAGGTGTTGGAGGGTTCGTCGGATTTATCAACGGTGATTCGGGAGACCCATGCCCAAGGACTGTCGGATTGCGCGAAACTCCTGCGGGCGTTGGCGGATGCCTGTGATGCCGTGAAAATGGCGGAATTAAAGCAATTTGCCCTAACTATTTCGTCCGTGCAAGTGGCCGTGGCCGCAAGACGTTTCCGGGAGATGATTCCTCAGGGGAAATTCCAACTGCGACTGCGGAGCGACTTCGCGGCTTTGCTGCCGAATCACTCGTCGTCGGCCACCCAAATCGATCAACACGGCACCTTGGCCGGCACACTGGCGGGCGGAGCGGATGCCTCCATGCTAACGGAGGCGCAACGTTTCCTGCGCATTGTTTACTGGGTCTTGGCGGGTCGCGAGCCACGAGCCACGGCTTACTGGTGTGCTACGGATTGCGATCCGATTCGTGGCTTAAATGAAGAATCCAATGTGCTCATTCGACGGTATCTTTCCGGTGGCAGTCTGCCGGAGGATTTCCCATGCAGTTATGTGCTGGAGCAAATTTGCAACGCTGCGGGCGTGGCTTTTCCCGCTTCCGAAGCAGGTTCCCAAGTGACCTACATGGGGAGCAGTCGCACCGGGAGCGCGACCGGAAGTTCTGGCCGCGCAACGGCCTACGAGCAGGAGCAACCCACGGAAATAGGCTCGGGCCGCCGCCCCGCCACGGTAGCTACCCCCGCCCCGCCGCCTCCGCCTGCGTTGTCGTTTCCCCAAGCCACGGTGCAGCCCGCGCTGCCGCCAACCACAATTGCTGGTCCCAGTAGAATTCAATTACCACCACCACCACCACCACCGCCACCAAGGGTCCTGCAGCCCCCACCGTTGCATACGGCCTCACGTTCGGGCCTGCTCGTGACTGTGGTTTCCATCGCCATCTTGTTGTTCGTGGGGGCAGGGGTGTTGATTTGGAAAACCCAGGATAATCAAGCTAAGCGCGTCATTGAGGCTGAAGCCAAAGCCAAGCAGGAGCAGCAAGCCCGAGCCGATGCCGAAGCCAAGGAAATATCCGCCCGTCAGGAATTGGAACGCCAGGAGGCAGCCAAGAAAGCGGCCTCGATTGCCGAAGAACTCAAGAAACAAGAGCTGCAAAAAGAACTAGCCATGGCGCAAGCCAAAGCGGAAGCGAAACGAAAGCAGGCGGAGGAAGCGGAAGCCGCCAAGAAAGTGGCGCTGCGCAATAGTTATTCCAAGGACAATTGTTTCCGCAACACGTTAGGCATGGAATTCGTCCCTATTCCTAACACTCGGCTCCTGGTCTGCAATACCGAGACCCGGGTCCAGGATTATGAGGTCTTCGTCAACAAAACCAACCGCAAGCCCAGTGAGATCTTCACTGGTTTCGATATGAAAAGCCATTCGCCTGAGTATTCGAACGGAAACTGGAAGGAGTTGGGACTCACCCAAACCGCCGGGCACGCCGTGGCTGGGGTGAATTGGTTTGATGCTAGAGACTTCTGTCTTTGGCTAACAGAAACCGAGGCCCCGCATAAGTATCGCCTCCTAACAGTAACTGAATGGATGGCGGCAGCAGGGGGGCGGTCCTTCGTCTATGGCAATGCATTCCCTCCGGCGGCGGACAGCGGCAATTTCTGCGGCAAGGAATTCATCAAATTCGCCAAAGAGAACATCGACTCTCTCTTGGAAACGGACGACTTTTTCCCGTTTACCAGTCCCGTAAAATCCTTCAAACCTAACGAACTCGGCGTGTATGACATGGGTGGGAATCTTTGGGAGTGGTGCCAGGATGATTACTCTGCCAGTATGAATCCAGATCCAAAAATGAAAAACGAATTCGCCCGGCCCGGCGTGCCTTATAAGGTCACCAAGGGCGGCAGTTGGTTCAACTCTCAGGAAAAATTGCTCCGGACCGACTTCTGTAACCGTGACGATCCCGCCAAAGCCTCCGTCTTTGTTGGCTTCCGCATCGTCCTAGACTGGGATTCCCTGTAAGGGCAGCGCGAGTTCCCATGGCGAAACCTAACCGTATGAGATCCCTCCATTACTCAAGCCGTTGGCTGTTGGCTCTGGCTGGCTTCGTTTGGTTGGGGGCTCTGGCGCGGGCGGAATACGTTGCCGCCAACCTACCGGTCCCAGCTCCTGCGGAACAATTCCGTGGAGCTTGGATTGCCACCGTCTGGGGCATCAACTGGCCGACGAAACCCAAGGCTTCCAAGGAAGAGCAACAAGCCGAACTGCGGGCGTTGCTGGACCAAGCCGTAGCACTCCATCTCAACGCCATCATCTTCCAAGTGCGCCCGGCCTGCGATGCGCTCTACGAATCCAAGTTGGAACCTTGGTCGCAGTGGCTGACTGGGACCATGGGGAAATCACCCGGCTATGACCCCTTGAAATTCGCCATCACCGAAGCCCACCTGCGGGGTTTGGAATTGCACGCCTGGGTCAATCCCTTCCGCGCCATGGCCGGTGGCAAAAGCGTTGCCAAAAACCATGTTTCCCTAACGCATCCTGAATGGACCCGCACCTATGGCACCCAAAAGTGGATGGACCCCGGTGAACCCAAAGTCCGCGATTACAGCCTGGAGGTCATCGCTGATATTGTCCGGCGTTACGATATCGACGGCCTGCACTTCGACGACTATTTCTATCCCTATCCGTTGCGCAATCCTGACAAGAGCATCATTCAATTTCCCGACGAGGCCCTGTTCCAACAATATGGTCAGGGGATGGATCGCAGCGCGTGGCGGCGGGCCAACATCAACGATTTCGTGGAACGATTGTATGCGCTCGTGAAACGCCTCAAGCCCGCCGTCAAAGTGGGCATCAGTCCTTTCGGCATTCATCAGCCTGGCGTCCCGGAAGGCATCAAGGCCATCCTCAATCCTTATGACCAGATGGGATGTGATTCCAGGCACTGGCTGCGATCCGGTTGGTGCGATTATTGCACCCCCCAACTTTACTGGCGCATCGATCCACCGGACCAAAGTTTCTCCGTGCTGACGCGATGGTGGAAAATCCAAAATTTGTTTCCCGTGCATCGCGCCACGCACCTCTGGCCGGGCTTGGCCACGGATCGGATCAAGGGCCCGGGCGACCCGGATCGTCCCGCCACCGAGATTCTGCGGCAAATGGAACTAACGGCAGCGGGGCATGTCCACTGGAACTTGGGAGCGCTGGTCAAGGATCAAGGGGGCATCAAGCAATTGCTCACCGATGGTCCGTATGCCCAAGCCGCGCTCGTTCCCGCGTCTCCCTGGCTGGGACCAGAACGTCCAGGTCCGCCCCAGAGCGCGATGGTTTCCCAGCAGGCAGAGGTTGTCAGCCTGAAATGGAAAGCGGCCCCCAATGTGCGTTGGTGGATCATCCAGGAGCGCACTGAGAAGGGTTGGCAGCTCCGGACGGTCCTGCCAGGAAACATCCTGACCTACAAATTCAACCAACCGCCCCTGGCATTTGCCCTGAGAGCCTCGAACCCCGCAGGCGTGCTCGGATCCACAGTTGACTGGGAACAAAAGTAGCGGCTTTAATCCGTGCCAAAAATATGAACTACACCGTCCTCAACGCTCAACGCCAGCCCCTCGGTCCGATGCCTGAATTTCAAGTTAGGGAATTCTTGCAGCAGGGAGATATTTCCCTGGATAGTCTGGCTTGGAAACCAGGCATGGCCGCCTGGGAACCTCTGCGTGCTTTCTCTGAGTTCATTGACGTGCCGAATCAGTCTGCCCAACCACACAATCCCTACGCTCCGCCCCAAGCCGCAGAATACTTTCCCAAGGGCGAGGGCAGCTTGGACATGAATGCTTCGTCCAAAATTCGTGGCGCAGCGCTCACGGAGGAAGTCCTCCAGCGCGGATATCGCGTGGACATTCTGCATTGTTTGAGTCGTGGTTGGGATCTGGTTTTCTGCCGGGACTTTTGGGCCATTATCGGCATCCATACACTCGCTTGGTTGACGCAACTGGCGTCCAGCCTGTTGTATGTCAATATCGTGGTCGGAGGGCCCATGATGGGCGGACTTGATCTCTATTTCCTGAAGCGCATCCGGGGCGAAGAGGCCACCCTATCGACCGCGTATTCTGGCTTCAATATCGCGTTCGTGCAGTTGTTTGTGGTCGTGCTCGTGGCTGGGATTCTGACAGCTCTCGGTTGTTTGCTATTGATCATTCCGGGCATCTACCTTGGCGTGGCCTATAGCTTTGCCCGCACTCTTGTCATCGACCGGCAATTGGACTTCTGGGACGCCATGGAATGCAGCCGCAAGGTGATCAGCGCCCATTGGTTCAAGTTCTTTGGTTTCGTCATTGTGATCGGACTCTGCCAATTCCTGGGCGTGCTGGCATTGATCATTGGGGTGTTTATTTCCATGCCGATTTGCCACGCCGCATTGATGTTCGCCTACGAGGACATCTTTCATCCCCGGCCGAACGATACGACGGAAAACCGCTAACCCACACGCCAACCGCAAGTTAGGGATCCGCCGCTCGGAAGAACAGCACCCATGGAACTGGCCTTGCAAGATGCTGGCCTCCAAGGTCGGCCGCCAGGAGGCAACTCATTTTGCAGGCACATTTGCTAGCGAAGGCTGGAAGCGTTCCGCAAATTCTCTGGCCGTTTTCACCAGCGCCTTGATGTCCTCTGGTTTGCCAGTCGGCTTGGGGGAATCGACGGTCAACTCACAGACGCTTTTGATGCTGCCGTCTGGATTCAGGATCACTAACTTCGGTGTATCCACGATGGAGACGCGCTGGCCTTTGATGCAGAGGCAGCCCTGGATGATGTCGAAGGTGTATTTGTAGCCAGGCCCAACAAAAATGTGATGGGTGCCACAGCCCGCGCGCCATTTTCGGTAATCGTTTGATGTTGCGGGGCTGGAACTACTCCATCCCTCCAAACCGGCCTGCACTTCGTCCCCTGGCTTCGTTGTCGCAACAAGGAATTGCGCCTGATGGCTGTTACCTCGCGTGGAATTCGCTGCCGGAATTACCAATCGCAAAAACGCGGTCTCAAAGATCAATTCCAGTGGGGCGACGCGAATCCTGCTCTCGGAAGCGGCTTCCGTGGCGGTTGTCACTTCGAGTCGGGCCGCAAGGGCATCCGTGCGCCACGAAAATTCTGTAGCATCCGCGGTTGAAAGTTTGGCATACTGCTGCGCCCGGTCGATTAGTGCGGCAATGATTACGGGTGAGCCTGTCAGGGGCGGATAGGACACGCTGAGTTCAGTAACCGACTTAATTGCTCCGCTGGATTCGGGCACGACCAACTTCGGTGTATCCACAATGCAAATGCGCTGGTCATCGATGCAGAGGCACCCGTGCCTGACGTCGAACTTGAAATCATACCCCGGACCGCTGAACTCATGATGGGAGCCATACGCCACCTCCTTATATGAATGATGATGACTCCCGCCACTACTGCCACTGGAACCACCGCCCCCAGAGGTGGACGCAGTGGCGATCCGGGTGCCACTGGAGAAGCTGCCACCGCGCGCGCCTTTCACTGGCAGCGCCAAGCGCAACAGGCCAAGTTCGCAGAGCAAGACATTACCAGTGGTTTGGGTGCGGATCCCTGAATAGGCGTCGGTGACGGATGAGACGGTAACTTCCACTGCTAAAGGATCCCGTTTCCAAACCTCGGCTTGCCGCTGCGCCATGAACTCGCTAAAGCTCGAGGAGAGCAGCACGGCCACTCCAATGAGGAGAAACGGAGTGCAGCTCAGCCAAAATTTAGCGGACTCTCTCATGGGGAGCTTAGCAGCAGGAAACTGGCAGAGGGTGTGATAGCGGTAGGATCCCTGAAGCAATATTCATGACATGTTTCTAGCAGGGATTTGCCGGATGTTAAGAGAAAAATGGCGCGAAAGAAACCCGTGGCATGACGGCACGACTGAGGCTAGAGAAGCGGCTCATGCGTTCCGCCAAGCCTGCTGTTATTTTCATCTTCATTACCTTGTTCCTCGATATCTTCGGGATCGGGGTGATTGTGCCGGTGTTGCCGAATCTGGTAAAGGAATTGCAAAATGGCAATGAGGCGGCGGCTTCCCATGCGGTAGGCTGGCTGGGGGCGTTGTATGCGTTGATGCAGTTTGTTTTCTCACCGGCAATGGGCAGTCTGTCCGATCGTTTTGGAAGGAGGCCCGTCATCCTGGTTTTCTTGTTAGGATCGGGGTTGGATTATCTGGTGCTGGCCTGGGCTCCGAACATGGCGTGGCTGGTTGGGGCGCGGATCGTGTCGGGGATCACAGGAGCAAATTTCACGGCTGCCAGTGCCTACATTGCGGATGTCACCCCGCCGGAGAAACGGGCGGCTGGATTCGGCATGATCGGGGCTGCGTTCGGGTTGGGCTTCATTGCGGGACCGGCCGTGGGTGGGTTGCTGGGGGAACACAATTCCCGTTTACCGTTTCTGGTAGCGGCTGGAGTGACGTTAGTGAATTGGCTGTATGGCCTGTTCGTGCTCCCGGAATCGCTGGCTCCAGAGAATCGGCGGGCGTTTGACTGGTCCTCAGTGAATCCGTTTCGCTCGCTGCTGGCATTGCGACGCTGGCCGATTGTGATAGGCTTGGCGGGATCCCAGTTCCTGATGAATTTAGCGCATAACATTTACCCCTGTCTGTGGGTGCTCTATACCGGGCATCGCTATGGCTGGGGCAGCCGGGCGGTTGGCCTCTCGCTGGGGTTGGTGGGCATCACCTCGGCCATCGTGCAGGGTGGGTTGGCGGGAAGGATTTTGGGGGAAATTGGGGAACGCCGGGGGGTGATCTTGGGGCTGACGACGATGGGTTGTGGGCTCATGGCTTATGGTTTGGCTCCTGCGGGCTGGATGATTTACGTGATTATTGCGTTGGCCGCGGTGGGCGGAGTGGGTGGCCCAGCGGAACAAGCACTCATTTCCAAAGCGGTGCCCGCGAATGAGCAAGGCGCCGTCCAAGGGGCGCTCAATAGCATGGTTTCGGTGGCAGGAGTGGTGGCGCCCTTGTTGTGGACGTCGATCTACGCCTGGAGTATTAATCTAGACGCGCATCCGGATTGGTCGGGACTGGCGTTTCTCGTTGGGGGTGCGGTGAGTTTCCTCGCCATCTGGCCAGCAGTGCGGGCGTTTCGCAAGATCCCGGCGTAAGCCGGAGTGTGTTAGAAGAGTGTCCATCGGCAGAATGCTAGTGAACCGTTACTGACCTTGGGGCCAAATAGAGCTTGTCAGCATCAGGAGATTTCTGAGAGAATGCACCCTCCTCCACATTAATCAGCTCTCCTCTGCCGATTCAGGTGCCACGCGTTTATTTGCTCAATACGAATCCCCAATGAATCCATTTCGCTCCCCCGTGCTCTTGCTTGGACTGTTAGCCAGTGCTGCCGGCGTGCAGGCGGAAACGGTCATCATTAGTGAAGTCATGTATCATCCTACCGGAACGAAACCGGAGTTTGTCGAAGTCCAGAATCTGACTTCGAATCGTTTGGATCTGGCGAAATGGACGTTGTCCGGCGGGGTGAGTTATACGTTTCCCGATTTCAATGCCGGTGCGCCCACGGCGCATTTTCTCAAGGAATACGAGCGCATTCTCATGAGTTCAGCCACGGAGGCGGCCACGCGGGCGGCCTATCCGAACATTCCTCCGGTAGTTCGGATATACGGACCTTGGACGGGCAGCCTCAATAACGCGGGCGATACCATAACCTTGAAAGACGCGGCCAACGCCAAGCTGTGTGAGCTGACCTATGGCGACAACGGCAAATGGCCGGTGGCGGCGGATGGCACCGGCCATTCCTTGACGGTGGTGAATAAGGATCGGGCCATCGACGATTGGCGGAACTGGCGGGCGAGCGCGCGGCGCGATGGCAGCCCTGGCTATGCTGAATTTGTGGTGGCAGAGGAACCCACGAGCACTCCGGTGGTCATGGCGGGGCCGACCATCAACCTGACTGAATTCAACAGTGCAGCTGGCACGGGCACCCCAGCGGTGCCTGCGGCCGCCAATCCAGGCGACACGCAATGGCGCTTCTACAATGCCGTGGCCGCTCCGCCAGCAAACTGGAATCAGCCTGGGTTCGTGGACACCGCCTGGGGCGGTCCGGGCTATGCTCCGCTGGGAACCGAGAACGCAGGTGCTCCCTTCACGGGGATTCGCACCCAGGTGGCGCAGACCACTGGACTGCTGACGTATTATTATCGAACCTCAGTAAATTGGACGGGTTCGCTACAGGACAACACTTTCACCATTGACCAATACATTGATGACGGCGTGATTCTCTATTTGAATGGTCAGGAAATTGCCCGCGATCGCATGCCGAATCCGTCGGGTCATGGCAACACGGCGGACCCAACGGCAGCGCCAGATGCGACCTACGAAACCGGACGGATGACGGGCTCGACGGTGTTGGACGGAAAATTTGTGACCGGAGCAAACGTGTTAGCTGCGGAGATGCACCAGAACTCTGGCACCAGTTCGGATCATGTCTTCGCGATTCGGATGAAGGTGTCCACCCCGGGCGCGGCGGGAGTGATCATCAATGAAGTGAAACCAGGCACCGCTGGCAATGGCTTTGTGGAATTCTACAATCCCACGGCGGCTCCGATTGATCTTAATGGATACTATCTCTCCGAAAATCCCGCTAATTTAACCAAATTCAAAATAACCACGCCGCTCGTGGTGCCCAGTCTGGGCCTGGCAACCATCGGATATGCGGAAACAACGCTCCCGTTGTCAGCAGTCACCGTGGTTTACCTGACGCAACCCGACGGCACCACGAAGCAAAGCGCGATCAGCAAAGCGATTCCATTGGATGGGCGATCACTCGGCCGCAAGCCTGCGGGCGGTTCCTCATGGTATTTGTTTACTTCCCCCACGCCAGCCGCTCCCAATGCGAGTGCCGTGGCCACCGTCTCGCTTCGGTTGAGCGAAGGCGTCTTCGGTGCCAGCACGCGCTTGGAAAGTGTGGAGGTGGCGAACCTCGGCACCGCCAGCACAAACACCACGGGCTTTGCGGTGGCCTCGAAACAAGACTTCTCGGACAAAGTCCTGCTGCCGGCAAGTCTTGCTGGAGGCGGCCTGGCCACGGTGTCAGTAAATTTCACGCCAGACAGTTCGGGAGCGCTGGTGGTGTATCTGATTGACCCTAGCAACAACGTGCTGGATGCCGCTGAACTGTCCAATGCTGCCGGCCTGCCTTCGGTGCAGCGCTGGCCGCTGACCAGCAATGATTGGTATCACAATGCCACGAACACGCTAAACGCCGTCAATGCGCCCACGTTGCATGACGAAATTGTGATCACGGAAATCATGGCTGCCCCGCCGTCGAATCATGCGGATGGCGAGTTCGTGGAATTGTATAATCGTAGCGGCACTACGGTTAGCCTGGCGGGTTGGCGCTTCGTGGACGGGATCTCGTTTGATTTTCCTAACATAGCCACCTTGGGCGCAGGACAGTATTTGGTGTTGGCCAAAAATCCGGCTTACATGACCGCGAACTATGGTGCCATCGCCAACCTCTACGGCCCCTTTAGCGGCACCTTGAAGGATGGTGGTGAGTTGCTGCGGCTGGAAGATGAGCGCGGAAATCTGGCGGACAGCGTGGACTATAACAACGGTGGGCAATGGCCCAGTGAAACGTCCGGGGCTGGTTCCAGCTTGGAGTTGATTCATCCTGACATGGATAACAGCCAGCCTTCCTCGTGGCGTGCCAGTGATGAAGCGAACAAAACCACCTTCCAAAGTTATTCGTTCTCCGGAATCTACAAGGAGCTGCGCGGTCAGCCCAACGTGCTCACAGCCACGCGGGAACTGCTGTTAAATCTCGCAGGCGATGGTCACCTCATTTTAAAGAACCTGAGGCTAACTACTTCTTCCGCCCCAGCTACCAACCAGATTGTGGGTGGAGACACCACTTCTCACGGCACTGGAAACAGCGTCAGTGGCTGGCTGTGCACCGGCACTCATTGCCTCAGTGACACCCAGTCAGATGGGTTCCATTTGATCAGCGTCGGCACGGGCGACACCAAGGCCAACAAGGCTGAAGTGGATGTCATCGGGATTATTCCCAATGACACCCTAACGCTGACTTTCGATGCCCGGTGGGTTTCTGGCACGTCAGTGATGATCGCCCAGACATGGGATCGCAGTTTTGGGAAAGTGTTCCGTTTTCCGATCCCAAACAATCTCGGCACGCCGGGCGCGGTCAACTCACGGGCCGTGGCCGCCGCGGCTCCCACGGTTGACCAGATGCGGCACTCCCCAGTCGTTCCGCGCTCCACGGAACCGGTGGTGGTGACGGCCAAAGTTTCCTCCGCCACTCCGCTTGCCAGCGTTTCCTTGATCGAACGCATCGACAATGTGACCGCTTCCAACACTTGGAACACGATGGCCATGAATGACAGCGGCACCGGAGGTGATGCCGTGGCAGGCGATGGCGTCTGGTCAGCCACGGTGGCTGCACGAGGAGATGGTGTTATCACCCAGTTCTACATCCAAGCCACCGCCACCAACGGTCAGATCAACCAATGTCCGCGCAATGGGGTCGCGCGTCCCGGCCTGTGGATCGTTGACAACTCACCACCGTCCACCGCCCCAGGGTTGCTGACGCATCGCTATGTGTTGTCGCTCTACCATCGCAACGCGCTCACGGCAGCTACGGGCTTCTCCGCCACGTATGATTGGGATCACCCGCGGATGTCGAATTTCGGGTTCAACGCCACGATCATTTTGAACGAAACGGATGTCCTCTACAACTCGGAACTGCGTCGTGGTGGCAGCCCGTGGACCCGCACCGGAGCCAATACGCTGGACCGGGCACGCTGGAAACCACCGGGGGACAACGTCTTCCGCAATCGCAGCAAGACTGGCATTGATAACGATTCCACGAACACCAATACCGGACCGTCGCGCTTCCATAACCGCACGGTGCGTTATATGCTCTATTTGCTGGGCTATCCCGTGCCGGATTCGGAGTTCATTCAGCAAATCGTCAACGCGGACAATCCTCGCTTGGGTGATGAACAGGAGCAGACCGACAGCGAGTTCTTCGACCGCGCCTACGAGAATGGCTCCAGCTCCGAGCTGTATGAAATAGACGACTCCTGGTTCATGTATGATACCAACAATATGGATGACCGCCTGGATGCAGGCTCGGTCACGGGTCGTTGGTCCTTGCTCGACTGGAATAACAGCACCGCAGCATTTCCGGGCGACGAAAGCCCCATCTTCTTCCATGGCAACTGGCCGGTTCGTTTCCCCGAAGACCGCTATGATTACGCTTCCCTCTCCGCGCTAATTAAGAAGGCGTTCAACAACAACACCGTGGTCACCTCGATGCCGGTAGCAAGCCAGGATGCTTGGCTGGAGTAGATGGATCGCATGTTGGATCTGAAGCGGGCCGCACTCTATGCCGCAGTGCGGTGCTACATTGGGGATTGGGATAACTTCACGGGCAACCGCGGCAAGAATGGCTATTTCTATCGACGCCCAACGGACGGAAAATTTGAGTTTCACCATTGGGACAGCGACCTTGGATTCCAAACTGGCTATTTCAACATGGCCGTTCCCGGCACCGTCGGTGGCACGGGCTGGACAAATCTCACGGGCACCCCGCTGTTCCGGCATTATGTGAATTTCTATCTCACGGAACTGCTGCAGAAATACACCAAAAACTCTGCGCGCATGAATGCGTTTCTGGATGCTAATAATTATCAGACCGGTGCCACGGATCCACTGGCACCGTTCACCCTGCGGACCAGCAGCGTTTATCCTGCAAACGATGGCGATGTGGCGTCACGCGGGCTGGAAGTTTACACCAACTGGTGGAATCGTCGGGAAGCGAACATCATTACCCAAATCAACACCTATGGTGGCACCAACCTCACGCGACCCTATTCCATCTCCACGACCAACAATCAGACCGTCAGCACACCAACGTTTACCATTAATGGCGAAGCTCCTTCCAGCGTGTGGAGCGTGGATGTTCTGGGGCATCCGGAAGGAGTATTCGCGTGGGTGCCCACCACTGTAAACAATGCCCTGTGGACCATCACAAACCTGCGTTTGGCCAACGGTCTAAACGCACTCACGGTGAGGTTCCTTGGTTCGGATGGTAGCATCCTGAGCACGCTACCGTTCAATGTCACGCTGACGGGAAATGCTCCGCCGTTGGTTTACCTAACGGTCAGTCCCGGATCGGGAAATCTCACGGCCAACGAACTGGTCACGCTGGATGCTACCGGCAGCTACGATCCAGAAGGCACGGCCCTGACTTACAACTGGACCATAACACCGACCGCTGGAGCCACCATCGCCCACAGCGTGCCGGGTAAGACGGAGGCTCGATTCCAGATTCCCGGAGTCTATAGTGTTTCCCTAACCGTGACTGATGTGGGCGGAGCCGCCACCATGGTCACGCGGGAACTCACGGTTACGAACGGCAGTGATTTCACCTCCTTCGGCAGCAGCGCTGGCTTGGATCCCAGCTACACCGTGCAGAATGTGGAACTGCGGGACGACTTCTCGCCCAGTAATTGGTATTCACTGGCTGACCTCAGTGGCCGCCTGCTAATCCAAGTGCTGGACGATGCCGCCAAGCCATTGGGGAATCCCACGTTCACCCATCCGCTCATCACGCGTGACGTGCCGGACGCGTCTGATTTCACTTTGCAAACAGAGCTGGAGCCGGACACGCGGGAGTTCGGAAATTACCTAACCGGGCTGTGGCTGGATACGGTCGAATCCGGCGTTTCCACGAAATATGCGTTTGGAATCGATGGCAGCAGCAATCTGATCGTCTCGCGTGCCGCCAGTGGAGCCTGGGGACAAGTTTCCAGCACGTCGATCACTGGCAGCGGTGCCCTGCTGCGCATCCGCCGCGTGGGCCCAAACCTCCTTTTCCAACGCGGCCTGTCTGGCGTCTGGACGACCTTCTACACCCAAGCCATTCCCGCCGGAACGATCGCGGGCAGAGGCGGGATCTTCGTGGCCACGACCACTGCCACGACGGTGCGCGTAGCATTTGATTACCTGCTCGTAGCTGACCCCGCCAATACGAATTCCGTCCTAGCCAGCCTGCGCATTTGTGAAGTGATGTATAACCCCGCTCCCACCGGCGTGGAATACATCGAGCTTTGCAACTACGGTGCCCAGACCATCAACCTGCAAGGCTGCAGCTTCGATAACACCAAACCATTCGCACTCTTCACCTTCGGCAACGAACCCCTGCAGCCTGGAGAAACCATCTGCATCACGGAAAACGTAACCGCTTTCCAAGCCAAATACGGCACCAGCATTCGACTAGCCGGAGCGTGGACCAGTGGCAGCCTGAGTAATGGCGGAGAACAAATCATCCTGCGCGATGCCACCGCCAACGAGATTCACAATTTCACCTATCATGACAACACCGATCCCACCTGGCCTGCCGCCGCCGATGGCACCGGCCCCTCCTTGGAAATCATTGATCCACAAGGAAACTACGATCTCGGCTCCAACTGGCGTGCCAGCGCAGAAACGGCAGGCTCTCCAGGCTACCTCGGACTCGGCCCCGACACCGATGGCGATGGCCTCGCAGACATCATCGAAGCTCGTTTCGGCACGGATCCAGCCAACCCCGGCTCCACTCCTGCGGCCACCAGCGCCCGCGCGATGGATGGTTCAGTGAACATTTCCTTCCCCACCGTAAACGGGCGGAGCTACCGCGTCGAGTATTCCACCAACCTGCAAATCTGGCTAACACTACAAACCCTAACCGCCACCGGCCCCAGCGCCTCCACCAACGATACCGCCATCCTCACAGAACCGCATCGCTACTACCGCGTGGTGGCGTTACCGTAATCCACGACGTAGAGGCCGAATTTAGAGGCCAGTGTAATGAGGGCGGCAAGATCAACGGCCGGGAAATCGCGAGCTATCCGCTGGCGGGATTGCAGCCCAACCGTGGTTATACCAACCTCAGTCAGAATGTCGCCACCACCCTCCCCGCCACCAAAGGCACGTATTTCATGGGCCTCGTCGTCACGGAATTGCAGGCTTCCGGCTACGTCATTACTGACTACCGGAACTTCGACGACACGCTGGTGCTGGCCCCAGCCAAATTGCTGAAACTAACCGGCCCCTGGACCTGGAAATCCAATCCCGCTGGCGGCACCATCGACCTCACCGTCGCGAAAATTTCCCACACCCGCCCAGGCAACACCGGCTCCCTGAAGCTCGCAGTCTGGGCCACCGAGGAACCCTACACCGGCGGGGCCATCCGAGGCTTCGAACTCGGCAGCGTCAAGAAAGACGCCCTTTTATCTCAGGGATTTATACAGAGGTGTATTTATTCGGAATTGTATCTTGACGGCGGCTGCCAATCAACCTCCTCCTCCTAGAATTTGGCAAAACCGAGGAGTATGGCATCATGGACCCCATCGCAGGCTCTAAGGTGACGACGTTTAAGTGAGGCACTTCCAGAAGGTGGTCCGCACAAGTCCCCTGTGCGGTTCATAAAGCCACCCCTCAAGCCACGCAGCTCCCCAACTCTTATCGCAGGCCAAAGGGAATCGTCAGAGCCTTCTGAATCCGCTGCAACATAACCTCGTTAGGCCGGATCGGCACGATGTCGATGGGAAACAAGCGCCCGGCAAACTCCAGGACGTTCGTCGTTCCGGTATCGAACACCACCACATTATCCGCAGCTCGATACCATGCCTCCGCCAGCAATTGTTCAAAACCTGCCTCTGTGAAAAATTTAGCAATCGCCAATTGAGACGCCGCCACCGGATCGATGAAACGCTGGGAAATCACAATCCTAAATTGCCCTTCCAGCATCGCAAAACCCTCCAATCGATGCTCCAGTGCGGGAAACAACGCATGCGTCAATGCCATCCGCCGCAAATACTGCATTGGCGTCCCCGGTTTCAGCCCAAACCAATCGCTGACCATCCCCGAAACCACGGTGAGATCCACCTGAGGATAGAATCCGAAATGCTGCCCTTTCGTGATCTTCACGACACGCTGAACAGGTTCGCCAACTCGCAAAATATCATGCTCCATACGCCCTCGGATTCTCCCGCTCAAAGAATCTGAAGGAATCCAAAGTCCCGCCTCATCCGCCCAAGAACACAAACAGGCTATTTCTTGGTCCCGCCTTCGACCAAAGGCATAGGGCGTCCAAGCACAGTCTGCATCATCTCCAAGGCTTCCGCTAACGACCGCTTCGGCATCTGCGAAATCAACCGCTCGCCTTCCTCCTTCGACATCAGCGGGATCACGGGCACAATCTTCCTCACCACCTCGGCCTGTTGGGCGTTGGGGGAAGCTAACGTCTTCCGGCTCGGGGGCGTCTTGCATTCTTCAGGATGAGCGACTGCGATCATGCCAACAACGTGGACCACAGGCTGTGATTTTCAAGCATATTCTAAAACAAGCGCGCCATGAGAACTCCCCAGGCGGGAACGACCGCAGTGGTCTGCACAGTCCTCTGTGCGGTTCATCACGTCTCGTCTTCGATATTAGACATTGGGTGTCCAAGCCCCAGATTGCATCGCCTCATCTCCAAGGGGGCCCCTTCATTCCCGCCCCGGCAATTCATCACCCTCCAACCGTTCACGCAACAGGAGCAGCACGCGTTGGAAGATGGCGAGGTCTTCTGGGGAGATGCCTTTGGACAGTTTGTTGACCCAGGGGGCCTGGAGGGCCATGGCGGATGCGTAGGCTTGTTTTCCTTTGTCGGTTAGGACTACGAGTTGGGCGCGGCGGTGGCGGGGGTTGGTTTCGAAGGTTAGGAATTCCAGGGCTTGGAGGTCGTTGACGATGCGCTGGACGTTCTGGCGGTTGGCTCCCAGGTTGCGGGCGATCCAGGCGACGGTTTGCGGTTGGCCGGCCCGGACGATGGCTCCGAGGATCTGCCAGCGTGCGCCTGTTAGGTCCAAGTGTGCGGCCAGGCGATCTCCTGCGAGCAGGATGAGGCTGTTCACACGGAAGAGGTCCATGGTCAGGGCGGTTAAGGTTTCGCCTACGGGAGTGCGTTGAGGAATTTTGGCCATTGGGGGTGCAATTAGGATTGACATCATGATGTCATATTCAAATACTCGTAGCGTTCAACCTAAATTCACCACTGCGAAATGAAAGCGATGAAACCAGCTCACGAAATGATCCACTCAAAGTATCGTCATCTCTTACTGCCAGTGGCGCTGGCCTGCCTTGGGTCAATTTCAACGTTGTTTGCGGAAGGCGTGGCTGGCAAATGGCAGGCGGAATTTGACTCGCCCCGCGGGCATCAGAAGTATCAGTTCGACTTCAAGGTGGCGCAGGGGAAACTGGAGGCCACGGCGGCGGCGGAGATGGGCGACCAGAAACGGGACGTGGAGTTTATTGATGAGAAGCTGGATGGCGATACCATCGCCTTTGCCGAGGTGCGGAAGATCCAGGATCGTGAAATGCGCATCGAATACACGGGCAAGGTGACAGATCAGGGAATCGCCTTCACGCGGAAGGTGGGAGACTTCGGCAGTGCGGAATTTGCGGCATCGCGTGTCGGTCCGCCACCGGCTGCGGTGGCTGAACCAATGCCAGCTCCGACAAATATTGCCGGGCAGGAATTTCCGAAAATTCATCCGGATGGTCGCGTAACGTTTCGACTGAAAGCACCTGAAGCCAAGAGTGTGGCGCTGAACTATGGCCAGCCGCATCCCATGGAAAATGATGGTCAGGGAAACTGGACGATCACTTTCGGCCCCATCGCGTTAGGGTTCCATTACTACACGTTCCTGGTGGACGGGGCTAACGTTTGCGATCCTGCATGCGAGACGTTTTACGGCATGAGCCGCATGGCCAGCGGAATCGAAATTCCCACGCCGGGCGAGGATTGGTGGCAGACGAAGGATGTGCCGCATGGCGAGGTGCGGGAACGTCGGCTCTTCTCGCAAACGACGCAGACTTGGCGTCGCATCTTTGTTTACACTCCGCAGGAATATGATGCTAGTGCTGAAGCGAAATTTCCAGTCCTCTACCTCCAACATGGCGGCGGAGAGGACGAACGCGGATGGCCAGTGCAGGGGCATGTGGCGGACATCATGGATAACTTGATCGCTGAAAAAAAGGCGCAGCCGATGCTCATCGTGATGGCAAATGGCTATGCCAGAAAACCTGGAGAGGCTCCCAACGCGATGCGTCCGCCCGGCGGTGGTGGCCCGCCACCGGATCTCAGTGCGATGTTTTCCACGCTGGATGATGTGTTCATCAAGGACCTGATTCCGTTCGTGGATAAAACGTATCGGACCAAGGCGGAACGCGATCAGCGAGCCATGGCCGGGCTTTCCATGGGTGGAATGCAGACGTTCAACATTGGTCTGAAGCATCTGGATACATTCTCCTGGCTAGGTGGCTTCAGTGGTGGAGGCGGAGGTTTCGGCGGCACGTTCGATGCCAAGACTTCGCATGGCGGCGTGATGGCTGATGCCAAAGCCTTCAATGAGAAAATGCACCTGCTCTACCTCAGCATGGGAACGGAGGAAGGCGAACGTTTCCTAACCAGCGTGAAAGGGTATTGCGATGCGCTGGAAGCCGCCGGAGTGAAGACGGTTTATTTCGAATCCCCCGGAACGAAACACGAGTGGCACACATGGCGTCGCAGCCTGCATGATTTTGCGCCCCGCCTGTTTCAGCCAGTGGCTGTTAGATAAACATGGCAAGGGAATGGGGGCAAAGGAATGCTTGAAAAGCTTTATTGAGCCAGACCAATTTTTCTTTCTCCTCATTATTCCCTTGCCCCCATTCCCTTGCCATCCTCCTCACCCGCCCATGCCCATCCATCGCACGCTTAACCTCCGCACCGTCACTGACGACGAGTTCGAGATCATTGATGCTGCCGTGATGCGCTGCGCATATGAAGTGCAGAACGAGTTTGGGCGACTTTTTGATGAGCGGGTCTATGAGAATGCGCTTGCGGCCAAACTGCGTGAGGAAGGCTTCGAGGTTCATGCTCAGGTGCCCGTCAAATTGAGCCACGGTAGTTTTGCGAAAACTTATTTTCTCGACCTTGTCGTGAACGACATGATTTACGAACTGAAAGTTGTTCACGAACTCGCAGCGGAGCACGAGGCGCAGGCGTTGCACTACGCCATGCTGCAAAATGTCCGTCATGCCAAGCTTCTCAACTTTGGCGGGCCCAGAGTGCAGGGGAAAGTAAAGTATAACGTGATTGCCGAGGCTACACGCTATCAACCCATGCTTCGCAAATCTGGCTGGCAGATCAGAACGCCGCAATGCGAGAAACTGATAAACTACTTCCGAGCACTGCTCGCTGATTGGGGGACGCACTTGTCCAGCCAATCATACAATGAAGCGCTGGTTCATCACTGCGGAGGAGAGGAACATTGCCTCGCTCGCGTTGAACTGAGTGCTGGTGCGCTCAAGCTCGGGAGCCATCTGGTGCAATTGCATGCACCGAACCATGCTTTCGCGCTCACCTGCCTGACGACCAACCAAGATGCTTATCAACAGCACTTGGAAACCCTCCTCAAACATGCTCCGCTCGAAGCCATTCAGTGGATTAACCTCAATCACTCCCGAGTTGAAATCACAACTCTTAACCAAAGCAGAAATGGCAAGGGAATGGGGGCAAGGGAATGATTTAAAAAGCGGCACGCATCCTTCATCCTTCATCCTGCTTCATTAATTCTTTATTCTCCCTCATTCCCTTGCCCCCATTCCTTTGCCATCCTCCATCATTCACTCAACTTAACTCACCCATGAAAACAAAACTTACACTCACTGCTCTGACGCTCTTCCCTTGCCTGGCCCTAGCTGAAAACATCACCGGCACTTGGAATGCTGAATTCGACACTCAGATCGGCCGTCAGAAATACTCCTACATGCTTAAGCAGGATGGGGACAAACTGACTGGCAAGGCCAGCGCGGAAGTCGGCGGGCAGAAGCGCGATGTGGAACTCAAGGACGGCAAGATTGAGGGGGATAAAATTTCCTTCGTCGAAATGCTGAATATGCAAGGTGACGAAATTCGCATTACCTACACTGGCACCATCACAGCAGGCGAGTTGAAACTGACACGCGCAGTGGGTGATATTGCGAAGGAGGAAATTGTGGCCAAGAAGGGCGATGCCAAGGCGGTTCCGGCAGATGCCCCAGCCGCCAACCCTGAGCGTGGTCGTGGTCGTTTCGGTGGTCCCATCGTGTTAGCCGAGGACGATAAGCCAGCGTTCCCCACACCACCGGATGGCTTCGACAAAGTGCGCGATGGCATTGCTCACGGCAAACTGGAGATGGTGGAGTATGATTCCAAGTCCGTCGGGTCAAAGCGCAAAGCCAACGTTTACACGCCACCAGGGTATTCCTCTGACAAGAAATATCCTGTGCTGTATTTGCTGCATGGCATCGGTGGCGACGAGCATGAATGGGAACGTGGCGGGCATCCTGAGATCATCCTGGACAACCTCCTCGCTGACAAGAAAGCAGAACCGATGATCATCGTCATGCCGAATGGTCGCGCGCAGAAAGATGATCGACCCGGCCCCGATGCCATGAAGACAGCACCAGCCTTTGGCGAATTCGACAAAGACTTGATTGGATCGCTAATTCCTTTTATCGAATCGAAATACTCCGTCAAAGCCGACCGTGAGCATCGCGCCGTTGCTGGACTCTCTATGGGCGGCGGGCAGTCGCTAAATTTTGGTCTTGGTAATCTGGATACCTTCGCCTCGATCGGTGGATTTTCATCCGCTCCCAACACCAAGCCAGCGGCAGAGTTGGTGCCGGATCCTGACAAAGCGATTAAGTCGATTAAGCTACTCTGGATTTCCTGCGGCAACAAAGATGGCCTCATCCGCATCAGCCAAGGCGTGCACACTTACCTCAAGGAAAAGAAAGTGCCGCACACCTGGCACGTGGATGAACATAACCATGATTTCAACCATTGGAAGAAGGCCTTGTATCACTTTTCACAATTGATCTTCAAGCCCCAGGCAACTACTGGACAGAGCGCTGCCGAGCCTGCCCCTGCAACGATCAAAGATGCCTACAAGGATTATTTCAAAATAGGCACTGCCATCAATCGATCCGTTGCAACGGGGCGTGGCTGGATGCGCAGTGAAGCGCAGGTCGCTGCGGATGTGGCTTTGGTGAAGGCTCAGTTCAATCACGTTGTGGCAGAGAATGAAATGAAGTGGTCCAGCCTGCATCCTCGTGCCGGCAAGGATGGGTATGATTGGAAAGCGGCGGATGAGTTTGTGGAATTCGGGGTGAAGAATCAAATGGAGTTGGCCGGGCATACGCTGGTATGGCACAGTCAAGTTCCCAACTGGGTCTTTGAAGGCACGCAGTTGCCGCCAGGCGCGACGGCTGAACCCAAGAAGCCAGAAGCAACGCCACCACCTGCACCCGCAGGAGATCGGCCAAGACGCGGGCCAGGAGGATTCGGTGGGCTCCGTCCGTTCAATGTGGACGGCCCGCGTGCTTCGCGTGAAGAATTACTGGAGCGAATGAAGGAGCACATTCAGGCCGTGGTGGGACGTTACAAAGGAAAGATCAAAGTCTGGGACGTGGTGAATGAGGCCATTTCCGATGGCGGCCCTGATGTGTTGCGGAAATCTCCCTGGAGCGTGATCGTAGGTCCCGACTTCATCGAGAAGGCATTTGAGTATGCTCACGAAGCCGATCCAGATGCTATTCTGCGCTACAACGACTACGGCTTGGAAAATCCTGAGAAGCGGAAAAAGTGCCTCAAGCTGATCAAACAGCTTCAGGAGAAAAAGATTCCCGTCATGGCCATCGGCACCCAGACGCATCTCAATGCCTCCATTAGTTTTGAAACAATGGACCAAACCCTGACTGAACTGAAGTCACTGGGCTTGCCGATTCATATCACAGAAATGGACGTGAATTCAGCCATGGGTGGGCAACGGAACACGGGGGCAGATATTGCAGGCAATGCCGCAGCGACCCAAGGCGGCCTGGTGGAAGAAGCGGACAAGAAACTCACCACCGCTTACAGCAACATTTTCAGGGCGCTTATCAAACATCGCGATGCCGTGAAGGTCGTGGTTTTCTGGGGGCCGAATGATGCCAACTCCTGGCGCAGAGATGGTCGGCCGCTCCTGTTCGATGGCGACTGCAAACCCAAGCCAGCCTTTGATGCTGTGCTCAAGCTGGTGCAGCCACCAGCTGTTCCGTAAAGCATTAGATGGAAGGATTCCTCGGCAGTGAGGAGCAGGATAAGGGGCTCGTGCGTGCCAACGGCGTAGTCCACAATATGTTTGACGGATTTGCAATGGATCGCTAAAACCCGACGCACGATACTCACAAACCTCTGTCACTCGTAATCCATCCATGAAACTCAACCTTACCGCCCTGCTCACTTGCCTCTTTGGGCTCCTGACCATTTTCCAAAACTCGGCTCCGGGCGCAGAGGACCGTAAAACGAAGAGTCGTGGCACCATAGGCGTTTCCCTGCTGACGCTCGACAATCCGTTTTTCAAGGTGATTGGCGATAACATCACGGCGGAAGCGAAGAAGGCCGGGTATGAAACGGTGGTCGTGAGTGGCGACAAGGACGGAGCCAAGCAGGGGAATCAGGTGAAAGATTTCATTGTCAAAAAAGTCAGCGCCATCGTGCTCAGTCCTTGCGACTCGAAGGCGATTATCCCGGTGATTCAGGAAGCAAACGCCGCGGGGATTCCAGTCTTCACGGTGGATATTCCCTGCAATGAGCCCGGCGTGAAAATTGTCACCCAAGTGGCGACGGATAATTACGGTGGCGGCAAGGAAGCTGGCAAGGCCATGATCGAAGCCCTAGGCGAGGCGGGTGGCAAGATTGCGGTGCTGCACTTGAAACAGGCGGAATCCTGCATCCTGCGCGTCAAAGGTTTCACAGAGGTGATCAATGAGCACAACGCCACCGGCAAAGCCAAAATTGAGATCGTAACCGAACTGGAATGCGGTGGGGCCAAAGACGGCGGCTACAAGGCTGCGGAAGACGGGGTGCAGGCCCATGGGGATCTGCGCGGCATCTTTGCGATCAATGATCCGGCGGCTTTGGGCGCGCGGGCGGCTTTGGAGAAGGCGGGGAAGGCGGAGCAAATTGTGATCGTGGGTTTCGACGGTCAACCGGAAGGGAAACAGGCGATCAAGGATGGAAAAATTTATGCGGATCCAATTCAGTTTCCCGAGAAGTTAGGAACGATGGTGGCACAAGCGATTGTGCGTTACTCCAAGGGCGAGACGTTGCCGCCACAGATGCTGATCCCGACCAGCTTGTATCGCAAAGCGGATGGATTGAAGGATCCCGAATTGAAATAACGCTGACGTGCCTGCTGCCGCTTTGTTGCTGAACATGCGGGGAATCGTGAAGACGTTTCCCGGTGTGAAAGCGTTGCAGGGAGTGGATCTGAGGCTCCATCAAGGTGAGGTGCTGGCTCTGTTAGGTGAAAATGGCGCGGGCAAAAGCACGCTGATGCGCGTGCTGGGTGGCGCGCATGAATGCGACGACGGAGTGATTGAAATTGATGGTCACACGGTGCGATTGCGCACGCCGCAGGATTCGCGGCAAGCCGGGGTGGCGGTCATTTATCAGGAGTTCAACTTGGTGCCCGGGCTCAACGCAGTGGAGAATATTTTTCTGGGCAAAGAGATCACACAGGGTGGATTCATCGCGCAAAAACAGGAACGGAAACTGGCGACGGAATTGTTCGAACGGCTTGGGATCACCATGGATTTGGAGCTGCCTTGTCGGCTGCTCACTACGGCTCAGCAGCAGTTAGTGGAAATCGCCAAAGCGCTGGCATTCGATGCGCGGATCATCGTGATGGATGAACCCAGCGCAGCTCTAACATCGAACGAAGTGGAGCGGCTTTTCCTGATCATTCGCGATCTGCAAAGCCGCGGGATGGGGATCATTTACATCAGTCATCGGTTGGATGAAATTTCCCTGATAGCTGACCGTGTCTCCATCTTGCGTGATGGACAGAATGTGGGCGAACGTCCCATCGGTGAGATTACCAAGCAGGAAATGATCGAAATGATGGTGGGACGCGAGTTGAAGGATGAGTTTCCCGTCCGGCAGCGTAATCCAGGGCCCGTGCGTTTGGAGGTTAAGCATCTCAGCCGAGGTCGGGCGGTGCAGGAGGTTTCGTTCAGCGTGCGAGGCGGGGAAATCCTGGCGCTGGCGGGCTTTGTGGGGGCGGGACGCACGGAAACGGTGCGGCTGATTTTTGGCGCAGAGCCGCGGGAATCGGGCGAAATTTATCTGGATGGAAAGTTGCTGCGGAATTGCTCTCCGCAGGAGGCGATTGCGGCGGGGATTGGCTTGCTGACGGAGGATCGGAAGTCGCAAGGGTTGGTGTTGGCGCATGCGGTGCGGGAGAATTTTGCGTTGCCGAATTTGGAGCGGCTTTCGAGCACTGGCTTTGTGCGACAGCGGGCAGAGCGCGCGGAGTTCGGCAAGTTTGTTGATTTACTGAAGATCAAGATTCCGCATCAGGAACAGCGCGCAGGCAACCTGTCGGGCGGCAATCAACAGAAGGTGGTGCTGGCCAAATGGTTGGCGCGCCATTGTGAGGTGCTGATTTTCGACGAACCCACGCGAGGCATTGATGCGGGAGCGAAGTATGAAATTTACCTGCTGATGAATGAGTTGGCGGCACAGGGGAAATGCATCATCATGATCAGTTCGGAATTGCCCGAAGTATTGGGGATGGCGGATCGCGTGCTGGTGATGCATGAAGGCCGGGTGACGGGCGAAATCGCGGATGCCAGCACCGCCACGCAAGAACAGATTATGCAGCTCGCTGTCGCTTAAAAGATGAAACCAATCTTCCAAAAATTTCTCACTGACTACGGCATGATTTTCGTGCTGCTGTTACTCTGCGTTTTCTTCAGCGTGGTGACTTACAGCGAGCAATCTCCCACTGGCGAGACCGGAGCGGAACAGGTCTCGGAGGAAATCCTGCGTTCGTTTAAGCCGGGCGCACAGGTGCTGATTGTAGCGACGGACCAGAAGGATGACGTGGTGTTTGCCGACAAACTGGAGCAGGAGTTGACGAGCCACGGCATGAAAGTGGCAGGGCTGGTCAAGGGGGAGCCCAAAGACGCTCGGGAGGCTCTGCTGAAGCTGGCGGCGGGCGGTGGGAAACTAGCGGCTATTGCCTGCACTCAGGTTTCCGGGGATTGGTTGGTGTTCAGTGATCTGGCGGCGGATTTTCCCACCTTGGGCGAGCCACCGTTGCAGCTGCCGAAGAGTTATCGGTGGCCTAATTTCCTGAAAATGAACAACCTGTTAAACGTCGCCAATCAGATTGCGGTGATTGCGATTCTGGCCATCGGTATGACGCTGGTGATCATTACGGGCGGCATCGATTTGTCCGTCGGAAGCCTGATCGCGCTGTCGTCGGTGGTGGCGACACGGTTGATTCGGGATTATGCCGGCGGCCTGCAAGCATCGATGGGTGGAATGCTGGGTGCGGCGGCGGTGGCCATCGTGATCTGTGGAATGGTCGGCGGGTTCTCGGGCTTCATGATCACGCGGTTTCGTATTCCGCCATTTATTGTCACCCTGGCGATGATGTTAGTTACGAGCGGACTGGCTTACACGCTGGCGAACAATCAGTCGATCTACCAACTGCCGGATTCGTTCGTCTGGTTGGGGCGCGGAGCGGATTGGTTTGGGCTGCCCAATGCGGTGGTTCTGATGCTGGGCCTCTATGCGCTGGCCCACGTGCTGATGTCCCGCATGAAACTGGGCCGTTACGTTTATGCCGTGGGCGGCAACAGTGAGGCGGCCCGCCTCTCCGGCGTGCCCGTGCGTCGGGTGCTGATGTTTGCCTATGTGGCTTGCGGGCTGCTGGCGGGCCTGGGTGGGGTGATCATGGCTTCGTTGTTGAAGAGTGGCTCCGGGACGTATGGGAACATGTATGAGCTGTATGTCATCGCAGCGGTGGTCGTCGGTGGGACCAGCCTGAGTGGCGGGGAAGGCAAGATGCTGGGCACGCTGATCGGGGCGTTCACCATAGCCGTGATTCAGAACGGCATGAACTTAACCAATGTGGAAAGTAACATGCAGAAAATTGTCCTGGGCCTGGTGATTCTGGGCGCGGTGTTGCTGGACAAGCTGCGGCATGCCAAATAAACTGCGGCCGATCCATGCGATCGGCAAATTAATCCTTCGCCAAACAAGTGATGTTGCAGCATATTGGTAGCAGCAGAGCATCGACTCTGAGGCTCGTTTACTTAGAAAACTAAATCCATCATTAGATCATGAAACCCTCTCGCCATCTCACCAGAATTCTCTCCTGCCTGACGTCCGCCTGCGCCTTAGGCGGGCTCCGCGCAGAACCGACGGAAAAAGGTTTCCGTTTCCCAGCAGGGGAAGCCGAAGCAGGTCGGGAGGCGTTTATTAAGCTCAACTGCATTCAGTGCCACGGGGTCTCCAAGACGGATCTTCCCGCCGTGAACGGCACGAAGTTACTGCAAATTAAGCTTGGCAGTAAATTGATCGGAGCCAAGAAATATGAGGACATCGTTTTTGCCATTACCAATCCGAAGCATTTCCTGACGGAGCGCTACAAGGAGCTGTTGTCGAAAGCCGAGTTGCAAGGCAGCATTGAGCCACTGATGCCGGATCTGACCAAGGACATGAGCGCCAAGCAGTTGATGGACATCGTGACATTTTTGGATTCCGTTTACCGCAAGGAGCAGCCGGAATACGGCAAGTAAGGGCTAGAGCCGACCGTAGAAGCCACCATGAATTTCAGCATCCGCCCTGACCACCGCGGGGGAAACAGGGCAAAGCTGGCGCGCGGTGCGCAGGCGTTCGGCGGCCTCTAATTTCCAGCCTTGGCGGAAATCCGAGATTGCCAGGTAGGCGATTGCGAAGGCCTTCCATTCATCTGCGTCTGCATGGCGCTCCAGCGGATACAGTAAGGTGCGGCCTTCCATGTGGTGGCCAAGCTCAATGTGAATGGCCCCGACCATGGCGCAGAGCATGGAGCTGGGTTGCGCTTGCTCAAGCTCATCGGTCGTGCTGGCGAGCGCAGCCTCTGAGAGGGAGGGTTCTTTCGGGTGCTCCAAGGCGGCGGTTAGTAACTGGACGCGCCAGACCGTGCGTTCCCGGGTCGTAAGCGCGGGGAGTGCCAACGCTTGCTGAATAATGTGAAGGACGTCCGCCGTGCGTTTGGCTAGGGTCGCACGGAAGTAACCAACATACAGGGCCTCAGCCTCGGGAGTAAATTCCTGGGGGGTGCCGTCCTTGGTCCCAGTTGGATCCGTTGGATTCTGGCGGAGCAACTCTTCGTAAGTGCTGCATTTGGGAAAGGACTTCGACCGGAGGGTGAGGAGCATTTGGAGCCCATCATTGTTGGGATTTCCCCCCGTTCCCTGAACCGGCCAGACATTGTAGATCACGGATAGGGCCGATAAAACACAAGTGATGGCCATCACCTGCGCCAGCACTTGATGCAAGGCTGCTCCATCCATGCCTTGAGCGTCGAACCAACGGTAGCCAAAAAAGGCAGCCACCCCACAAAGCGCGGAGAAGAGTGGCCCACCGAAGCTCAAGAGGAACCGCTCCAATTTGGATTCCGTGCCGCTGAGTTTCAGGGCGACAATATATCCTGAAACGGGCCACAGGTGGAATTCCCAGAGGCTGGACACTGTCTCCCGTCGCCACCAAAGTTTGCCTTCGCCCACGCTAAAGGCCACGGGCTGGTAGCCACAGAGCTTTGCCATCAGCCAATGGCCGAATTCGTGCAGCATGATTTCGATCCACAAAAGGAGCACGATACATCCAACTCCGAAAATGCTCCACCCGGGATCATCGAGGAAAAGGCTGTTGGCAGAGTTGAATTTGGCTAACACAGTGGAACTATGCCAATGCTCTCGGGATGTGCCAGTGGAATTTCTTGATGGCTGTTTTTGTGGTTGAGGTGGGCGGCCAGCTGAATGAGGCTGCCGGCATGGCAGCCAAGGTAAAAACCGTCACCCAGCTTAGTGTGGGCAAATTCTTCAAGGATCGTGGAAAAGTGCTTCACCTCACTTTACTGGGATCGGATCGTGGACTGGATCGGAACATCATGGAACCGTCCGTGAATCGCCCCGGGTTGGCGCTGGGAGGGTTCTTCAATTATTTTCCGTATAAACGGCTGCAGGTGCTGGGAAACTCGGAGATTAGCTACCTGCAAAGTTTACCGGATGATCAGGCCGCCAAAGCGTTCAATCGAATGTGCGAGTGGGAAATCCCCTGTCTGGTGATCTCCCGAGGTCAGACCCTGCCGCGGCCGTTGATCCAACTGGCGGATGCGGCGGGGATTTCTGTGTTCAAGACGACCATGAATACCATGAAATTTATTAACATGGCCACCCTCTGGCTGGAGTGGGATTTCGCGCCCTCCACCCAAGAACACGGCTGCATGGTGGATCTCCAGGGGATTGGGGTCTTCATTCGTGGAGAGAGTGGGACCGGGAAGAGTGAAACGGTCCTGGGCTTGCTGGAACGGGGTTGCGCTTTGGTGGCGGACGATTCCGTGCATTTCCGCGCCCCGGAAGGTCGTGAATTAATCGGAACTTCCAAGGAACTGGGGCGCTACCATATGGAAGTCCGCGGGATTGGCCTGGTCAATGTGCCGCTGATGTTCGGTGTCGGCAGTATGCGGGTGGAGAAGCGACTGGACTTGGTGGTGACGCTGGAGCGCGTGGCCTATGAAGACTTGGGCAATATGGAGCGGGTGGGGGCGCAGCAGGAGTTCTACACCATTTTAGGCGTCAAAGTCCCCCACGTCCGCCTGCCGGTAGCCGCCGGCCGGGACATGGCCCGGTTGGTGGAGGTAGCCGCGTTGGATCAAAAATTAAGAGGATTCGGCGTGAATGTCGCTGATGAATTCAGTCAAAAACTACTTAATTTCATGAATCATCACTCCAGCGAATAATCCCTGAGGCAGTAACCAAATCTGCAAATGCTGCCAAATCGACCAAATCGACTCTCGGATTCAGTTGCAGATTGACCTGCTGAACGCATTTGGTTATTTGCTAATAGCATTATGAAATTCCCATTTTTCTCCCTCATTGGTGCGCTGGCAGGGCTTGGATGGATCGGCACTTCCCATGGTGCTGTGCTCAGCAACGAAATTTTACTCAGCGGCAGAGGAGGGGGCACCCTAGCTGGTGGACCCTACGCTAACGACTGCAGCCTTGGGGGGAGGTTGACGGCAGGAGCCTTTGCCAGTCAGGGAATATTCGAACTTTACAGCACCACCACCAATGCCTGCATCGATCTGAAAGCTGGCGGGGGATCACTGGGCGTCGCCCATAGCTGGTTTTTGATCAGCCCGGGAGCAGAGATTTCCCCAGCGACGGTAGCCTCGTTTCCTAATTTGCTAGGCACCGGCACGACGGTGAGTGCGAGTTTGGACACGGTCTTCTACCTCGGGGTGTGGACGGATACCACCAGTGCCAATGGCATGTTGCCCGGACCTTCGGTGGGGGATCATTTCGGTTGGGCGCAAGTAGTCAACGAGAGCACCGGTTTGCGCCTCATCAGCCAGGCGAGCGAGACCACGGGGGCAGGGATTTATGCGGCCACGCTGACGGTGGTGCCAGAGCCAGCAAACCTCGGCTTGCTCTGCGGGGGGCTTTTGGTGCTATCGCGCGCCCATCGCAGGGGCCGCAAAACCAGGTAAGCCAAGTCCGCCGCCCGGAGAATTAATCTTGCCCATTGGCAAACCAATGGTTGACCAGTGGGCGGCATTGGCTATTTCATGCGGAACGGATCTTTTCCCCCCGCCTCAGCCCCCCATATCCCATCATGACACAGGAATTCACCATCCCGAACAAACTCGGTCTGCACGCCAGGCCTGCGGCCATGTTCGTGAAGTTGAGTGGTTCCTTCAAAGCGGAGATCTGGGTCGAAAAAGATGACGAACAAGTCAACGGCAAGAGCATTATGGGACTCATGATGTTGGCGGCCGGCTTCGGAGCCAAAATCACCGTTACCACCGAAGGAGAGCAAGCGGCCGAGGCCATGGAGGCTATCGCAGGTCTGATCAACAGTGGGTTCAAGGAAGGCGTGGTCTAGTCCGGCTAATGGACTTCCGTCCCTTCGAAGGAGATTTTGGTGGTGGCAACGTTCAACAACGGACCCAGCTCGTAAACGTTGGTATAGCCGTAGGTTGCCAACGCAACATAGGTGGAAATATTGAGTGACGCGGCTGCACATTTGGCCGTAAAGGCCACTGGGCTGCCTTCGAAGTTGTTATTACAATAGATCAAGACTCGGGTGTCCTTGTCCGGAATCGCTTTGGCGAGTGATTCCGCGGTGAAATCCGTAAAAGGCAGGCTGATGGCTCCGGTGATGTGCCGCAGGGCATATTTATCCGCACTCCGGGCGTCCAGTATTACTACGTCCCCGGTTCCCACCTGGGCAGCTTGCTTGAGGAATTCGGCTTCGGTTAAGCGACACTGCTGGCGAATGGGCTCAACTTTTCGGGCGATTTCGAGATACTTGGGGTAGTCGATCAACCGATTGGGAATGGTTGGCTTCGGCTCACCCGCAGGGAGGTTGAGAGGGAGCACCGTGGAGAGCGTGAACAGGATGGTAGGCAGTATTTTCATAGGCAGCAAATTACATCGGCCGGATCACTTTGTGTCAGGCAGAGGTAAAAGGATTGTCAAAAGATTGTCAGGGCGCGAGCTGCGCAATTCCCGACCGGCACATGGAGTGCTCCTTGATTTTACCCAAACAGAGGGGAAAAGGATACCGATGAAATCTCCCTCCCTGGCGACGTTACGTGTGCTGCTTCCCTTGATCTTGCTGGGCGGTCTGGGAGTATTTTTGTGGAGGCAGGATCATCGCTCGCAAACGTCGTCGGACACGTTGGAAACTGCGATCGACGAATCTGGAAGAGTAACCACGGAGGACTTTGCAGCCGCGCCCGTCGGCGGGCTTCCGACGGGTTGGGAGGCTCCGCGGGGGACGTTTCAAGTGGCGAAGGGAGTTTTTGGTCAGGTGTTGGAGTTCAGCCCCGAACCCATGGTGGAAGGCCGGGTCGTGGTGCCTGGAGTTCTCAAGGGCGGCGGCACGGTAAGGGCACGGTTTCAGGGGGAACGGGCAAAACGCACCTTCCCACGTTTCGGGGTGGGCTTGGGGCAGGAGGCGGCCTTCAAGCTGCAAGCACTGCCAGGAGAAAGTCAGCTTCGGCTGGTGCAAGCAGAGCAAATTATCGTCAACGCACAACCGATTGAGGAAGATCGCGTGTTGGCCAGCGTGCCTTGGACTTGGCAGCCTGAAGCTTGGTGTTGGGTGGAGCTTTCCGTCAGGGCGAGTGGAAATAGTAGTGTTTGGGAAGGACGAGCCTGGGCCGAGGGGGCTTCGCGTCCGACCGAGGCCATGCTGAATGCCACCACCGAGGCCCCGCCAAAACTCATTCGTGCCACCCTGCACGTTGCTCCTTACGCGTTGAAACCAATCTATATTAATCGGGTGGAAACCGTCCGCAGCGCGCGTTAAAAGCTAGGCAGGCGGCAGTTTGGGGCGTTTCACCTCAAATAAAGTGTCTTGGCTAGTGGCAGCAAACCAGCTGTCTCCCAGTCGGCTCAACTGACGCAGTAAGGTGGGCTGGATTCTCCCACCAACGACCAGAGCTTGGTCAATATGGAATCGCACCACCTCACCGATGACATAATTTGCCGCATCAGGACCGGACCCATGCGGCACGATCTTATGGAGCCGACATTCCAAGCTGAAAGGTGCCTCCGCCACTCGTTCGGGACGGATGACTTGGCTGGGAGCAGGCGTAAACCCACTGCTCGGCCACTCGCTTTCCCCGTAGGGCAAGGGCAAGGACGTCAGCATCATGCCGTCGAGCATCTTATCATTAACTAAATTTATGACATATTCACCCGTTTCCCGAATATTACGAAGCGTGTCCTTGTCCGTGCCATCGGCCTTGGTGCATGGGGAAAAGACTACCGACGGTGGGTTGGCCCCGCCGGCGTTGAAAAAGGAGAAGGGAGCCAAATTCGGCTGGCCCAGCAGGGAAAGGGTAGAAACGAAGGCAATGGGCCTTGGTGCTACGATGGCTACGAGCAGGTCGTAGGCATCCAGGCCTTCATAGCCAATGGTCGGATCAATGCAGAGATGAGCCATAAGGTCGCCCTTCCGCTTACTGTAGGCGATCCAACAAAAGGGCTTTTTTGGTTTCGTATTCTTCGTCGCTCAACAGACCTTTGTGCTTTAAGTTGAGCAGCTCCTGGAGGGAAGTGGCCACCTCTTGGGAGGCTTTGTGGCTGGAGAGACCATTTTTTACTTCTTGCACGAACTGTTTACCCTTGGTGAGCAAGTCCTGATAGAGCCCCTTGGCTTTATCGACTGGCACGTTGAGGAAATTTCCATCGGACTTGAAATGATTGATCGCCACCTGACAAACGGCGTAGGTGGAGGCCCCGGACATGGCTGACATGCTGAGCCCGCCGATCATGGAGCCTAAGCCGGGAATGGCCTTAACGGCACTTGCGCCCACGCGGGCCAGCGCCCCGCCAGACAGGGCTGCGACGAAACGTTTGCCCTGATCATCGGAGTAATTAACCCCATAGAGGGTGGCCAACTGTTTGAGGGCATCCATTTGCACGGCGGTGACGGCCGCGATATCCGCCACTGGAACCGGAATCAGTCCGGCACTCAGAGACCACAGCACGTGGTTCTGCACGATTTTGGCGGCGGCGGCATCCCGGGGGTCAATCGGAGCACACGTGGCCACTTCATCCACGATTTCCAAAGGAATCGCCAAGGATGTGGTGGGTTGATTGGACTCGGGTGCGGATTCTGGATTTTCGGAAGGATTCATGAGCTACGGGTGGTTTAGTGGAATAGGAAATAGAATTGAACAGAGTATCCAACCATTTCAGCTGAGGAATGTCGATTACAATTAGGGGCATTGTTTCCTGCGAAGCCAGAAGCGGGGGATCAACACCGACCCAAAAAAAGACCACGCTGGAAACCCAGCGTGGTCTTTCGAGAATTATTGAATTGCGAAGGGATCCCTCGCAGCTCGACTAGAAGTTCATGCGAACGCCAGCGCGAACGACGGTATAATCGTCGGATTCGTCAGCCCAAGTGTAGCGAGCGTCAGCAAAGATGCCGAAGCAATCCTTGATGCGGACGTCGATACCGCCACCTGCGTGAAGCGTTCCTTCGGTCACACCATTGGTGTGGAGACCGCCGCCAACGAGGGCGTAAGGAGCGAGACAAGCGCTGGTGATTGGGAAGCGGAGCACGAGGCTGCCGTTGAAGGTGTGGATGGTGCTGTCAGCGAAGCCCCAAGTCGCATCGGCCTCAACACCCAGATTCTGGGTGAAGAAGTAGTCAGCGGCCAGACCTGCGCCGAGAGTGTCATCAATGTCGTTGGCGCCCAAGAAGGCGGCAGCGTAGAGGCTGAATTGGCCACCGGGCTCAAAGCAGTTACAGGTAGGTGCTGGGGGTGCAGGAACGATGCCTTTGCCCATAGGAGCCTTGCCTGCTGGACCAGCGAAGCTGAATCCGGCTAGAGCGACGGTTGCGAGTAGTGTGGTGGTTGCTTTTTTCATAGGTAAAAATAGAAATGAAGTTTCATCTATAAATGACTCCGGGAAATAATCAAGTGAAAATCTCTTTTATTTGCAAAATAGTTCGCAAAATCCGTAATTCCTGCGAATTCAGGGATCGTCAGCAGTGCCACAGGCTTCACCTTGAGGTTATTTCAAAAACCCACCCAGTAAATCTTTGGCTTTGCCGAGGAGGTCAGCCGCATCGCCACCTTCGCCCTCGCCACCGGCCTGCAGTGTGCTGTCGATGAGCCCGTGCATACTGTCAGGGAGCTTGCCTTTGATGAATTCGAGAACCGCGCTGATGGCGCCTTCGGCTTGTGCTGGATCAATCCCGAGTTTCGACATGATTTGGTTTTTAAGTTCTTCCATGGTATTTCTTGTTAGTTTTGGTTTCTTAATCAAATCGGCGGAATGCCAATCGTGACCACCCAGTATGCCGAAAACGGACTCCTATAACAAGTTAATTCTGATGTCCCGGAGGCAATTACCTTCCCACGGCCCGCTCAAGGCGGCGGCATGCCCTCGATCAACAGCTGCATTTCTCGTAATTGCATCCATAAGGCGACAGATCCTGTGAGGCCTGATCCGATCAGTGTGCCCGTCAGCCACCAACGGCTGGTGGAGGATTTCCCGACCACCAACATCGAGATGCCAGCCAAGGCCGCTTGGGCATAAAACATCCATTGGTTTTGTTGGCGAGTCCGCTTGGTCTTCTGAACTGCCGCCGCCCGCGCAATGGCGACTGGGGGAGGGGACTGGCGGAAATGTTCTGCCGGAATGATCATGAGCGCGCCGAGCAGGCAAGTCGCCAGACTAAGAAAGATGGCCTTAGAGTCCTTCAGGATTACCACCGCAATCAGAAGACTGATCATGCCAAAGTAAGCGAGCCAGACCAATCCCCAATTGCAGAGGGGGCCCAGGTAGGCGGGCTCGCTCAGATAAAATTTTAGATCATGCAGCAGCGTCATGTGCCAGCGGGGCTTAGAAAAGTTCCGGTTGGGAGACCGGCAGCGGTAAGGCGTCAGGCAGAGTTGTTGGAACTGGAGCGCCCACCTTAATGTAGGCGGCGGGCATCGCAACCCTTCCCCGGGGAGTGCGTTTGAGAAAACCCTGCATCACCAAATACGGCTCATGAACTTCCTCAACCGTGGTGGGGTCTTCCGCCACCGCCACGGCAATGGTGTTCAAACCCACCGGCCCGCCCCCGAACTTGAAAATCAAGGCTTCGAGGATGCGTTTGTCCATTTCATCCAGCCCGTCGGCATCGATATCGATCATGCTCAAAGCTGCGTCAGCCACGATTTTGGTAATTCGATTGTCGGCCCGGATTTGGGCATAGTCCCGGACGTGCGCCAGCAACTTGTTGGCCACCCGCGGGGTGCCCCGAGAGCGGAGGGCGATTTCCATTGCCCCGTCCGGTTCGATCGCGATATCCAACAATCCAGCCGAGCGCTCGATGATGGCCTTGAGATCTGGTGGTTCATAGTAATTGAGGCGACAGGTAATGCCCATTCGAGTGCGGAGCGGAGCTGTCAGCATCCCCGAGCGAGTCGTCGCCCCCACGAGGGTAAACCGATTGAGCGTCAGTGGGATACTGCGGGCATTGGGACCGGAATCGATCATGATATCGACTTTAAAATCCTCCATTGCGGGATAGAGATATTCCTCAATTTTCGGATGCATCCGGTGGATCTCATCGATAAAGAGCACATCCCCGTGCTGCAAGTTCGTCAAGACCCCGGTAAGGTCACCGGGACGTTCGATCTGAGGACCGCTCAGGCAGTGGATTTGGGAGCCGATGGTAGCCACGATGATATGGGCCAAGCTCGTTTTCCCCAGTCCTGGAGGCCCGCTCAACAAAACGTGATCCAGCACATCCCCACGTTGTTTGGCTGCCTGGACCCGCATCGTGAGCAGCTCCACCACCCGGCCCTGACCTTGGAATTCGCTGAAGACGGGAGGCCGCAAAGAGACATCGAAGGCCGAGGGAGGTGCGTCCACGGTTTCGTGGTAGAAATTTTTCTGTAGCGGCTGTTGGTCCATAAGCATGAGGGAATCCGGGCGGCCCCTGACACCAGAGGCAACGGGGGTTCTTAAGCCCAATCTCCGCCTTTGTCGATGCCCTCTTGCGCAAGAAATTACGGAAACAGTAATTATCTACCAATTCTGCGGAGGCATTCAGAGTTTTTTTTCTAAAACTGGTTTTTCTTCTAGACTTCCACTAGATTTTCCCATAACCTCAGTGAGGTTGGAGTATTATTTTACTTCCGCCAACCCACCCAACTACTTTCCTTAAAGCGAAAAATTTTATGATCAACCGCTCCTTAACCAAACTCGCTCTGGCGCTGGCCGCTGGTGCATTCGTGTCCGTGGCGCAAGCCAAGCCAACCCTCAAGGAAGTGACAGATGCTACTGAAGCAGCTGCCGCCAAAGCCCCTGACCAAGCTGCTTCCATCGTAGAAGAGAAAGTCAAGGAAACTCCCGAGTATGCCTGCCCCATCATCAAGGCCGCCGTCAAAGGTGCCAAGCTCCAAAAAGAAGACGAAACTGATCTGGTTGCGGCTGCTTTGAAGGCTGCTCCTGAGAAGGCCCCAGAAATCCGCGCCTGCTTAGGCAATGGCAAAGTGGCTGGCGGCAAAAATCCCGTTGTTAAAGAGGAGCCTGCCGGCAAAGGTCCTGTCACTGGACCGACCACTGGACCAACCGATGGCGCAGACTATGACAACTGGAATCAATATCCAGGCGTGGTTGGAACCTACCTCTCCTCCCCTGCTAACGGCAGCGGCACCCCCACTGACAAGACAGAAGTTATAGTGGTGACTGAAGTCGAGGAAGTGATTGTGCGAAAAGTCGTTTCTCGTCCAGCTTCCCGTAGCTAGTCTGCTCATTCCTAATTTAGAAAACCCTCGCAGATCAGTCTGCGAGGGTTTTTTGTTTCCCATTTGAGCACGAGTGTGGAAGCAGTCCGCTGCACTGCTCGGACCATTTCCATTTGAGAGACGGTGGATAGAAGTGCCGACTTCCTCATAGCAGTAACAAGCCAACTTGTGCCATGGATCGGCGTTCTCGCAGGCTAGCATCGAAGCGATGGACCAGTCTCCAGCGAACTGCTGTTGACACACTCGCTAAAGATTGCGGGCGGCCAGCATGCGTTCCAAATATTTCGCCAGCATATCAAATTCCACATTCACTCGATCCCCCGCTTTCATGGCGCTGAGGGTGGTCACTTGGTGGGTGTGGGGGGTGATCCAGACGGTGAACTGGTCCTCCTTCAGTTCAGCTACCGTGAGACTCATGCCGTCCAGACAAATGGAGCCCTTGGTCACCAGCAGGTTCTTGCCGCCCGTGGGCAAACGCAGGGTGAATTCGTGGTCTTGGCCAAGTGCGGCATATCGCAACACTTCTGTGGTAGTGTCCACGTGACCTTGCACGAAGTGTCCGCTGAACCGAGTGTCCGCTCGCATGGCGCGTTCCAAGTTGACCAAGCGCCCAGCGGTTAGATTTCCCAGATTGGTGAGCCGCAAGGTCTCCCCCAGCAGATCAAAGCCACAGCGGCCGTCGCCAAAGGAGACAACGGTAAGGCAGCACCCGTTGACGGCAACGCTTTCACCAAGGGTAAGTTCATCGGCAAAGGGAACTTGCTCCAAAACCAAGCGGCCGCCTTGCGGATGTAGTGCCAGGTTGGCGACGGTGGCCGTGGTTTCGACAATGCCAGTAAACATAAAATTTTACGGGGCCGAGAGTGGGTTGGTTCCGTTCGGGAGGAACGGGGTGACGAAGGCGGAATGGAAATCGAACCCATTTTCGAAATCCTCGATCCGGTCATCATTGCTTTGGGAGAAGACGCCTTGGGCGATTAAATGGAAGACGATTTCCCCCACATGGCGAGTCGAGGTGATGCCCCAACTGTCCAAAATGGTTGGGACCATGGGCCCGTATTCCTTAAGCAGGTAGGTGCGGAATCCTTCCAGCAATTGCGGCCCGCGCAGATGCATGGGCTCTCCCCGGTGTTCGCGGGCGTGGTGTTCCAGCGTGTGATTGAGTGCATCCCGCACCAAGGCAAACGCTTCCGGTGCGAAGCGTTGATCCTGTTCAAGAATAGCCGCTACAGCGCGGTCGAATTCGGGTTTGGGCATGGAGTGGAAATTAAGGTTGAGGATCGCCTAAGGCTGGCAGCGGTTGCGGGACCGTGAGGCCCTCCCGCCGACACTCTCTTACCAAGGCACCAACTGCAAAAATCGCAAGCAGGGCCAGCAAGAGTTTCTTTTCGTGGGGGGTCATGATCGTAAGCTGGAATAGGCAGGCAGGAAATACCGCTTCCGTCGCTGTTAAAATGTCGTAAGCTGCATCCGCCATGTTTGTCAAATCCCTATCCTCTCTCCTCGCCCTCATTCATCTCGCCTCGGCTGCCTCTGTGCAGATCGAGGAAGGCACCTCCGCTCCAAAGCCTGAGGTCACAGCAGATCTGAAGGAGTCAGATTTGCTCGGCACCTACGTGCAGGCAGGGACGGGCGGCATCCTCGAGTTCAAACCAGACGGAAAACTCGGCGGATGGCCCGTCAAGGGCGCTTACAAAATTGTGGGACCGCATCGGGTGGAACTAACGGAAACGATTAAAGGCAAAGAGGAGCGCATCCCCGTGGAGCTGTTCCCGCAGAAAGAAGGGCTCATCATGGTGCGCAATGTGCAGGGAGAAAATGAGACCATTCCACTGCATCGACTCATTCCCACCACGCTGGATGCCAAGGCTTGGGCGGGGCCCTGCATGATTCACGTGCTGGTCTCCGGTGCTAAAACCGCCACCAAGCGTGAAGCCACCTTGAAGGAAGACGGCTATCTGCGCACCCCTGAAGGCGGCTACTGGCTGCGCCTGCTGGCTTCGAAAGACGGGAAACAAACCATGGGGTTCACCTCCGATCTGGAGGATGAAACGCTGGCCATTTATCTCTTCAAGGTGGGTCCGCTCCTGGTGCTCTTTGATTCGCTGGAGAAACCAAAGCTGCTGGCGATGATTCAGTTGAGCACGAAGTAGTTGGCCTTAGTCATACAGGAACACGGAGTGGCTCCGCATCCGGAAGTCAGCCTCTTCACGGACCCACCCATTCGGCAACTCCGCCCAAGGTTGCCCGGCTTCCAAATGCTTGCGCTCCCGGTCTGAGCCGAAGAGCAGGTCGATTGCGATGGGCTCTTTGACGAATTCATAAACCTCGGTGCGCCATTTGAATTTCTCCCCGGAGAGATCCCTCATGGCAGCCAGCAAAGCCAGACTGCACCGCACGGATTGATAGGCGTGACGATCCGTGACATGCAACTGCACGCCACCGCAGTCGATTCCGGCATGCTTCTGGAACGTGGGGCGGAACCAGACGGGGCGGAACGTGACGCCCGGGTGCTTTTCGGCTTGGAGCCGTTTGGCCAGTTTCGTGGCATCGATCCAGGGCGCGCCGCAAATTTCGAACGGCTTGGTGGTGCCGCGTCCTTCACTGAGGTTCGTGCCCTCGATCAGGCATTGCCCCGGGTAAACGATGGCCGTGTCCTGAGTGGGCATGTTAGGGGAGGGCAACACCCAGGGCAGGCCGGTGGCATCCCAATACTGCTCACGCTTCCAACCCTCACAGTGAATAATTTCCAATGAGCCATCCTCCAGATTTAGCTCATGTTGGTAGAGCATGGCCAATTCACCCATGGTCAGCCCGTGACGGATCGCCAAATCGTGACAGCCCACGAAGCTCTCGTATCCTTTACGCAAGGCTGGTCCCTCGACTTGCTCGCCCCCCAATGGATTAGGACGATCCAGCACGATCACTTTGATCCCCAGGGGCAACGCCGCTTGCAGGCAGAAACGCATGGTGGCTTGGAACGTATAGTAACGGCTGCCGACGTCCTGTAGATCAATCACCAAGGCATCCAGACCTTTCAATTGTTCCACTTTCGGATGCAGGCTGGCTTCGGTTTCTCCGTAGAGGCTGTAAACTTGCAAGTCGGCGTGGCGCTTGGATTCCGCATGGGAAACGGAAATCAAATCCTGCGCCTGACCCAGCAGCCCATGTTCCGGCCCGAAGATGGCCGCCAATTTGAAACGACCGGACTGGGCGAAGAGTTCGATGGCATGGCGCAACTGGCCGTCCACCGCTGCTGGATGTGTCACCAAGCCCACCCGCAATCCCGCCAGGGGCGCAAAATTCTGCGCCACGAGGACATCCAAACCAGTTTTGACGAGCGGCATGTTAGTGAGAGAGGTTGATCTCAGGGATGCTCCCGGTTGGGCAATTACTTCAGTGGAGTATGCAGCAGGGTGTGCCCAATCGCGGCTGGTTTGAGTTCCAAATGGAGTGTGGGAGTGGCTCCGGCCGGCACTTTAGTCGTCTTCACGATGGGCTCCTTTTCATCATCCAACGAGACGTCGAATGCACCGTTCCTCATCCCGACGAGCAATCGTCCTTTGACTTCCTTCTCGGGCAATTCCAAACCCGTGACTAATTGATTCAACACCATGGGTTCCTTGAGATCGATCATGAGGAAGAAATTATCGACCGGCAGGCTGAGGGATTTGCGTTCCGTGATGTAAGCACAGGCCATGGGTTCCTTGAAGACCGGAGCCATATGCTTGGGCGACAACTCGGGGTCCGGTGTGAGTTCCTGGAGCCGCATGTTGCGGAACTCCACCGGGCCGCCTTCGCTTTCGAAGCTGATGTAACCCTTGCGGGGAGAGATCCGGTAAAGCGCGGTCACCAAGGCGCCATTGACTTCCTGTTGCAGCGTTCCGTCCACGCAGGTTAGGCGCACGTGGTTCCACTCGCCCGTGGGCTTGCCCCGATACTCGATGGGCATGGAACGATGGCCGCAGGAATGGGAATTGGCGAAGCGTGGATCAGGAATGGCTGAGGAATCCGTGCCCGGGAGGGTAAACAAATCACCATGGCTGGTATACCATGAGCCGTTCCCTAAATTACAGACCTGCACCTCATGGCCTTCCGCCGGATACGGGCCACCAGCCTTGGGGAAAGGACCGTGGGCGATGAGCAGCCCGGAATTTCCGGAGGTGCCGTTGCCGCCTCCTGCATTGGGGGCCTCCGTCAGGTGCCGCCAGTCCATTTCCAGAATGTAGTTCTCGTAAGGCAAGAGGGACCGGATCAACCCGGTTGGTCCCCGATCAATATGGAGCACGATTTCACCCGGCTTATCGGGATTGGGGGCTGTTTTGATAAGTGGGGAATCAATCGCCATGCTCATGCCGGTCCAGTGGTCGGTTAATTTGCCGGCCAGCAAATTCTCCCACTTGCCCGCCGGGGCCTGGGGCGGGGGAAAGTTACCATCAACGGGTTTATCTTGAGCGTTGAGAACAGTGCAGAGGCAGAAGCTGGCAAGGAAGGCGGATTTCATCATGGCCACCATATAATCTCACCATCAGTTTGTTGCAACGGTGGATGCAATCCGAAACGTGGGCGGCAAGGCCTGCGCGCTTAGCAAGCTTATTCCATCCCTCCTGACGTCGCCCTCCGCGTGAGCACGCCAAGCCCCAGCAGCGCCAGGGTGACGAAGCCCACGCCGCCCCAGAGGGAGATGGGGGACACGTAATCGGCGTCCGAGGCTTGGGTCATCACGAGATAGGTCATTTCATCCAGCACCAAGGCGCTGCCGATTCCCAGGGTCATGCGGGAACCTTTGGCGAGCCATAATTTCACAGGACCAAATGCGAGGACGAAGCCAGCGGCTATCACCAACAAAACTCCAGTGAACAAATGATGCACCAAATACCCGCCCGGATACACATGCTGCACCTTCACTAAATGCAGATAGAGCCGAGTGAGGAGAAACGTCCCCAGCATCGGTAGGGCAACCCAGCGCAGTGTTTGCTTGGGATTCATGGGTGCATTTGCGTAGCTGCATTCGCCAATTCAGCCAGGCGCGCCTCATATTTATCCACGATGCGGTGCAGGCGTTTGAGGCGCAGGCAGGATTTCCACATTCCGCAGATGGCCACCACTAGCAGGATGCCGTAGCCAACAACGGCCCAGGCCCCATTGCCCGTTTCGAGGTGCTTGAAGACGAACCAGAGCGAAACGAGGACCAGTGCCGCCCGGAAGCAGGATCGCAATGCCCGCATAAAGGACCGTTGACGATTGCAGCGGAGCAGGCAGCGCTCGCGCCAAGGGAGATCGATGGAAGGATTGAAGGTCTGCATAAGAGTAGGCTGAGAGCCGAGTTTAAAGTGTGGGGAGAAAGGGATAGGTCAAGCAGGGACTCCCAACCACAGCCTCGGGATGCGCTGTGAATAATCACTCCTAGGCTTTGACACCGGCCCGGAACGCTGGTCAAATTCAGGGCAAATTCTCTGACTCAAACCCCGGTAAACATTTCATGAAATTAGCAATTCTCGGTTGTGGCAAAATGGGCAGCGCGCTGGTCAAGGGCGTCGTGGCTGCAGGTGTGGTGCAGGCTCAGGACGTTGCCCTCAGTGACGTTTACGCGCCCGGGCGCCAGGCCCTAGCCGCCGAGTTACCCGGCAGCCGGGAATGCGCCAGCAATCTGGAAGCCGCCACCGGGGCGGATCTGGTGTTGCTCTGCGTGAAGCCTTACGATGTGGCGGAGGTGCTGAAGGAAATTTCCTCAACTCCGCAGGCGACGTTAGTGGTGAGCATTGCCGCCGGCGTGCCCCTGAGCAAACTTGAAGCAGCGGCAGGGAAACATCGCGTCATCCGCGTGATGCCGAACACTCCGGCCATGATTGGTCAAGGCGCGGCGGCATTTTCCTTGGGCAGCACGGCTACGGAGGCCGATGCCGCCGCCACGAATTCCCTCCTGAGCGCGACCGGCCTGGCCGTGCGGGTGGCGGAGAAATTGCTGGATGCCGTCACGGGGCTTTCCGGTAGTGGTCCCGCTTACGTTTACACCGTCATCGAAGCCATGGCGGATGGCGGCCTGCAAATGGGGCTATCCAAAGAACAGGCGATCAAATTAGCCGCGCAAACGGTGGCTGGAGCCGCCGCCATGGTCCTGCAAACGGGTCTGCATCCGGCCATCCTGCGGGATCAGGTCACCAGCCCAGGCGGCACCACCATTGCTGGTCTGGCGGCATTGGAGCGCAACGGGGTCCGCTCGGCGTTTATGGAGGCGGTGCGGGCGGCTACGTTGCGGGCAAAGGAATTGGGTTAGGGGCCGATTTCGTAGTCCGAGGCTTCAGCCCGTCGACCCCTCCCCCGTGAATCAGCCGCCTGAATCGGCCCGGGACATGTCTGCGGGGTAATGCCCAAACACCACGTTGGTTGTGCCAAAACGAACTGCCGAGCCTAAACGCAAGGGGGAGGCGTCGGCTCGGCAGTCGAAATGGTATTAGCAATGTGGATCCAAGTTGCAGGTTGCGGCGTGAGCTTGGCAAACGTCTGCGCTTGGTCTGTCGCGGTGGAAAACTGCTCTGGTTTACGAGTAAACGGAGCAGTCACTCATACTTCATGGACGAGACTACTTCAGAGTCACGCCCGAAGACATGGGTTCAATCCCTAGAAACTAGGACTTGTAACGCAGACGTTTCTTATGGCGATTGGCACGCATACGCTTTTTACGCTTATGCTTGTTGATCTTAGTCTTCCGTCTCTTCTTTAGAGAACCCATGGTATTAATGCTGAGTGGTTGTTATGAAAATGCGCACTGGCGCGGGAGGGGCGAATGGTATGAACTTGGGGGGCGATTGCAAATGGAAAAAGCGGGATTTTTTCCCTGCCCCGAGGAGGGCATGGAGCGAAACTCGCGTTCATTGGGCATTCTCGGCTCCGAGAAATGTCGCCAATGCGTCCCAGCGACGCTCCGTTTCTGATCTCAACCGCCGCCGCATGATGGTTCTAAGAGCCACCGGAGCCAGCGAGGTTTGGCGGAAAAACGAGCTTTACAGCAGCGCGCTGGCGATATCCTCAGAGGTATCTGATGCGCGCGGCAGCGTCACTTTCACGGTATTCAGCTCCGGCCCCGAGCTGAAGTGGATTTCCCCCCGATGCAATTCCACCAATGATTGCGCGATGCTGAGTCCCAGCCCGCAACCGTCCACGGCGCGCCCAGCCGAGCGATCACCCCGGTAGAATCGCTCGAAGACATGCTCGGCAGTATCCTCGCTCAGATGAGGGCCGCTGTTCTGGATTACGAACTCGGCTCCGGTTGGGGTGCTCTTGAGGCTAAGGTGGACTTCCCCGTTGGGAACATTGTATTTCACCGCATTGTCCGCCAGGATGAGCAACAGTTGCCGCAGGCGATGCCGATCGGCGGAGAGGGTGATTTCTTCACAGGGATGGAGTGAGATGCGGAGATTTTTCCCATCTGCCAGCACCTCCAGATCATCCCGCACCTCGCGCACCAGTTCGTGCAACGCCACTGGCTCCAGAACCAGAGTGACCAGATCTGCATCCGCCCGGGTGAGCAAGGCCAGGCCATCCACGATCTTGGTCAGTCGGGAAATTTCATCCAAGCGGGTCTCCAGAATTTCCGGTCGGGCTTCGCGTGGTTCCGGATTGGTCAACTCCCGTTCCAGACTGGCGCGCAGCACGGTGAGGGGAGTTTTTAGTTCATGGCTGGCGTGGAGGGTAAAATTATGGATTTGCAGGAAACTTTGGTGGAGCCGCTCGCTCATGCGATTGAAGGCGGCGGTCAATTTGTCCAACTCGTCGCCCCGTCCAGTTAGCGGCAGGGGGTGGCCAAGCTCGTCCAAGCGCCCACTGCTAATGCGCTCTGCCGCCGCCGTCAGACCATCAATGGGCCGCAACATGCGCAACACGAGATACCACGCGCCCACTGCCAGCAACAAAATGGGCACGCTGCCGCGGCCCACGACTTCCATCATCCGCCAGGCGGGGGTTTCCTCCCGATCTTCTCCGGCGGTATCCGGATCGGCCGGTTCCTCCACCATTTCCCGATAGGACAAAAACGTCGTGAAGACCAAGCACACGCCCACCATCCCGCAGAAAATCACGGCCAGGCGCACCCGCAAACTCATTTCGCTTCCTCCAGCACCTTGAGTTCCTGGGCTGGCTTGGTGTCGTGCATCACGTAGCCGATCCCTTTCACGGTATGGATCAATTTCACATCGTGCGAGAAGTCCACCTTATCCCGGATCCGCCGCACATAGACGTCCACCAGATTTGTTCCCGGATCGAACTGATAGTCCCATGCCTCCGAGAGCAGCAGCGAGCGCGGACAGATGTGCCCTTGGTGTCGCATCAGGACTTCCAGCAGCTTGAATTCGCGCGGGCTCAGATCCACCCGTCGCCCCGCCCGCCGCACTTCGCGTGCGGCCACATTCAGCGAGAGGTCAGCCATGTGCAGCTCGATGCTCTTCCGTTCGCCTGATCTGCGTGTCAGGGCCTTCACCCGGGCCACGACCTCAGTGACCGAGAATGGCTTCGGTAAATAATCGTCTGCCCCAGCATTCAGACCTTCCACCCGCTGCTCCACCCCACCCCGCGCTGAGAGCATGAGGACGGGCACGGAGTTGCTTTGCTTGCGCCACTCTTGCACCACTTTGAGCCCATTCCACTCCGGTAGCATGATGTCCAGCACCACCGCAGCGTAAGGTTCCCGCTGCCCCATTTCGTAGGCGGATTTCCCATCGCCACAGATGTCCACTTTAAATCCATCCTCCCGCAATGCCTCCGCGATGAAATTGGCCGTGCGGGCTTCGTCTTCGACTAGTAAGATTCGTTTCATGGCTGGTAGTAAATTTCAAATTAGCATCCGACGCAAGCGCCACCAATAAGTGCGCGCCCGCTTGCTGATAGTCATACGACATGCCCCAACTTACCTGAAGTGAATATCCTGTCATGCCGACCATCCGCATGAATGGGCGATACCGCGGTGGGGATCTACGTTGCATTCTCCCTACCGGATCCGCTCGTATAACGCCTGCGCGACCAGCAATGGCTCCGCCGCAACGCCACTGGCTTGGGAGCGCTGTGGTGCGGCGGAAATGTTCTGCTCGGAGAAGATGACCGCCTCCATGTGCAACGTGTCTCCTTCAAGTATGGTGCTTAGGCCCACTGGCGTTTGGCAGCCAGCTTTCAGCAAATGCAGGAAATGCCGCTCTGCGGTGATCCGACAGAACGTGGGAGCATGATTCAATTTGGACAGACATTCGGCTAGCACGGGATCATCCCCGAAGACTTCCAGGGCCACCGCACCTTGGCTGGCTGCAGGAAGAAACTCCTGAGCGGACAAGCTTTCCTGATACAGGGTAACCCCACTAACTTCCGACGATGCAGCCGATAAATTCAGTCGATCCAACCCTGCGCGCGCCAACAGCAGGGCAGCCCAGCGTTCTGTGGTGGCCAGTTTCGTGATCCGGGTGGGCACGTTGCCGCGAATCTCCTCGACCTGCAAATCCGGTCGCAGCCAACGCAGTTGTCGGGCGCGACGCACACTGCTCGTCGCCACAATGGCTCCGCTGGGCAAGGCTGCGAGCCCGCCGGGGAATTTACTGATCAGCACATCTTCCGTGGCGGCCCGCGGGAGCACGGCGGTAATGCGGAACCCCTCGCCTAACTCAGTCGGCACGTCCTTTAAACTATGCACTGCCAGATCGATCTTTCCTGCCTCCAGAGCGATTTCCAGCTCTTTCGTGAAAATCCCCTTGTCCACTGGGTTCGGTCCCCGATTGAATTCCGCCAGTTTCAGATCCGGCCGCAGATCGCCCGTGGAATGGATGATTTCCCGCACCACCGTTAGGTCCGGCCAGGCCAGCGCCAGCGCTTGTTCGGTCATGGTTGCTTGCGCCAAGGCCAGTTCGCTGCCGCGGGTTCCGAGTGTTAGTTTTGTCAGCATGAAGTTCGGGGGAGGTAAATTTTATGAGCCAGCAGGCGGTGCGGGCGCAGGCTGCAAGGCCGATGTGGCCATGGCATTGGGGTGCTGCGGGCGGAAGATGGCGGAGTCCCGCACTTGCTCGTCGATGATAATCTGGCAACGCTCCAGCTCGCGCATCCGACGCTCGCGGGCGGACTGGGCGATGCTCTCCAGCGCATCGATATCGAAGAGATAAACATTATCCAATTCCGCCACCGCCGGGTCGATATCGCGCGGCACTGCGATGTCGATGAGGAACAATGGCCGACCACCCCGTCGCTTACGCAACGCAGGCTCCAGATCATCCGGATGCACCACCGTGTGGGGCGCTGCGGTGCTGCTGATAAGAATGTCCACGTTAGGAATTTCCCGCTGCCAGTCATCGAACGTAATCGCCCGGCCGCCCATTTCTGCGGCCATTTCCAGCGCCCGATCATGGCTGCGATTGGAAACGATGATGCTCTTGGCACCCCGACTTTGCAGGCTCTGCGCGGTGCGTCGGCTGATCTCCCCAGCGCCTAACAGCAGCACGTGACAGGCATCCAGATTGCCGAATAATTTTTCCGCTAGCTCCACCGCCACGGAGCCCACGGACGTGGCCCCGCGTTGGATGTCGGTGTTGTTGCGCACCATTTTACCCACGCGGAAGGCTTCCTGGAAGAGTTTGTTCAGGGTGCGGGCAGTGGCTCCTTCCGCATGAGCCAGTTGATACGCATCCTTGACCTGACCGAAAATTTCCGTTTCTCCCAACACCATGGAATCCAGTCCACTGGCCACCGCAAAGAGATGGCGCACCGCAGCTTCCCGCGCATGATGGAAGAACGTTTCCGCCGACACCGCTCCTTCAATTGAGAAATGGCCCCGCAGCCAGGATTCAATGTTCGCCACGGCACCTGCCGGATCCTCCAGGGCAGAGGCATCCAGACCGGCATAGATTTCCATGCGGTTACAAGTGGACACGACGACGGCCTCTTGGATCCCTGCCAGCGTCGAGATTTGCTTGGCCACTTCGCCCAGATGCTTGCTACCAAAAGCCACGCGCTCCCGAATTTCCACGGGGGCGGTTTTGTAGCTTAATCCTAGGCAAACGACGGGCATGTCTGATCAGTGGGCAAAAATCCAGAGCGTGATTAACGGCATCACAAACGCCGCTACCGAGGCCAGCGCGCTGCGTCGGGCGGACATGCCGCGGGTGAATTCGTAACCAATGAGCACGGCATACAGGGCCCAGATGAGATAGACTGGCATCAGCGAGTGTCCGGGGTTGACCTTGGTCATGCGCCACGCCGAAACGATGCCGACGCTCAGCAGCACGAAGCCAAAGACATTCAAGCGACGCATCACTTTCTGGAGAAAATGAATTGGCGGCAAATGGTAAAAGAGGGAGCGCAACTGATGTTTCCGCAGTTGCCGATCCTGCACCAGGAACATCACGCCGGCCACGCAGGACAAAGCAAACGCGCCGTAGCTCAGCAGGGAGACTGATTTGTGCAGCTCATTCCAGTAGTCGCCTGCCACCGGATGAGCCACGACTGGATCCGGGGAGAACAGCGCCATCATATGCAGCAAGAACACCAGCGGGGCCGTGAACATCCCTAACAACGACCACCGATAACTTGTGCCGATCAGGAAATACAACACCATCATGGCCCACGCCACGAAGATCAGCACCTCAAATTGATTGGTAGCCGGGCACTGCTGCACTTGCTTACCCCGCAGTGCCAGGAAAACGCACTGACACGCAAAACCAAGCCCCATCACTAGCAGATTCCACCAACTCGGCCGATACCTTCCGGTCCGCAAGGCCAGGAACGCAAACGCGAACCCGCCGCAGAAAAAGGCTGTAGCCAAGTAAATGAAAAATCGATCAGGGGGCATGGGAACCGACAACCTAGGCCACCAACGACACCGCGCAAGCTGGGAAATGAACGCGAAATGCGGGTGGGAAGTCTCCGCGCGCCCCATCTGTAGTAGCAGGAAGGGTGCCCCCGCGCTCCAACTCGCAAAGTAGCCGTCATCGCTCCGCGTGACGGCAGGCGTTAGCGGGCGCATTCGAGTTCGGAGTCAGTCTGCCTAGCGCAGCACGGCGCTCGCATCAACGGCGCATGGCAGGGACGCTGGCGTTTGGTGATTCGCAGCGGTGGAGGGATGGGGAAATCGTGCTGGTCATCACGCGGAGCGATGATGACTACTTTAAAGGACCACGAATCGCACGAATGACACGAATAAATCCCTCCGCCACAAAGCTCTTCGCAAAGTAGCCGTCATCGCTCCGCGTGACGGCAGGCGTTAGCGGGCGCATTCGAGTTCGGAGTCAGTCTGCCTAGCGCAGCACGGCGCTCGCATCAACGGCGCATGGCAGGGACGCTGGCGTTTGGTGATTCGTAGCGGCGGAGGGATCGGAAAATCGTGCTGGTCATCACGCGGAGCGATGATGATTTTCTCCCCCGGAAGGCAATCACCGCATTATTTCAGATGCAAATTCTCCCCGCCACGGCATAGCAATGAAATTACTACTTTATGAAATCCCTTACCCTCACTGCCTACAACGAATTCTCCTTTGGCGATACTCCGGTGCCCGAGACCGGCCCTGACGATTTACTCATCGAAGTGAAAGCCTGCGGCATTTGCGGCAGCGATGTCCATGGCATGGACGGCAGCACCGGGCGACGCATTCCACCCATCATCATGGGTCACGAGGCTGCAGGGGTGATCAAAGAAATCGGCTCTGAAGTGAAGGGGGATTGGAAAATTGGCCAGCGAGTTACTTTTGATTCCACCGTCTATTGTGGAAAATGTGACTACTGCGCAAAGGGCCTGGTAAACTTATGCGCCAGCCGTCGGGTGCTGGGGGTGAGCTGCGGGGAATACCGTCAAAATGGAGCGTTTGCAGAATTTGTGAAAGTGCCAGAACGCGTGGCGGTGGCGGTGCCGGACAAAGTCAGCTTCGAGGAAGCCGTCTTCGTGGAACCAACCGCCGTGGCTCTCCACGGCGTGCGTCGGGCGCAAGCGGGACCGGGGGATACGGCCTTGGTCGTGGGCGCTGGCATCATCGGCCTGCTGACCATTCAAGCGCTCAAAGCGGCTGGTTGCACGAAAGTTTACGCCGCCGACCTCAATGTCCAACGGCTCGCCCTGGCGCTGGAGCTGGGAGCAGATGAAATTTTCCCCGTAGGCGAAGGCAACGTGAAAGAGAAAGTCCTGGAGCGAACCAATGGCGAAGGCGTGGACGTAGCCATCGACTGCGTGGGCATCGGCCCCGTGGTGGACCTGGTTTTACACGCCGTGAAAAAGGGCGGGCGCGTAGGACTCATCGGAAATCTCGCTCCACGTTGTGAATTCGCCCTGCAAACCGTGGTGACGCGGGAACTCAGCCTCTTCGGCTCCTGCGCCTCCGCTGGCGAGTATCCCCAGGCGCTGGAGGAAATTGCCGCCGGCCGCATCAAAGTGAAGCCCCTCACCAGCGCCATCGCCCCGCTGGAAGAAGGCTCCGACTGGTTCCACCGCCTCCACGGCGGTAAGGAGGATTTAATTAAGGTGATCCTGACTCCGTGAGAATTATCTCAGCTTGCGCACCGCCCTATCGAAATCTGCTGGCCAATTCAAATTCACAACACCAACCGGTTGCTGTTCGCGGAAAAGGGCTGGATTTGCCAACACCATGGTCCTCCATGCCGCAACTTCCCCATCCGATTCAAGAATTTCGGCAAACTGCACTTTCATTTCTGATGAGAATCTCCCGAATAGAGCGGTGCGGTCTTGCTGACTCGAAAAAAACCATAGGGCTTCTCCTTTTCCAGCTTCTTCTGCGGCCTGTTTTGCTGCAGCCTGTAATGATGAATTGTTCAGGTAGTTGCTAAAAGCCGCGTTGTTCTGACCTACCTCGTTGTATAGTATTTCCCTAGCATACATTTGTGACCGGGTTTCGCTGATCATGTCTAATTTTCCAGAATCTAGCCCCCTCTGCACGATGTCTAAAAGCAATGCAGTAATCGTGTTCCGTTGCTCCGCTGTTCCCAGCTTTCTGCTACCCGCTGGTCCTCGAGTCGAATTTAAGAGGGAATTTGTTTGCACGATGCTGGTATTTTTGCTGGAGAATTGGTAACTAGCCAGTGCCTCCGTTCGATCTATGCCCGCTGCTACGGCGGCATTTACATAATCACTACGCAGCATCGAAAAATAGTCCGTGAAGCCTCCTGTCTCATAAGACGCCTTCATGAGTTGAATGGCTTCATTGATCTTGCCCGTGTGGAGCAAAATATCCGCCAAGACTTGAGTGGCCAAGACGTCTCCCGGGGCTAATGCTAGAAGTTGCCTTGCATATTGTTCTCTTTTATCCAGCGACAAAAGTGTTGAATCCAGCAACGCCTGCGCAAGCGGTGCCTTCTCGTTTGGATGTGAGGCAATGTAATTTTCTAATCCCTCCGCAGCCCCCGGCTTTTTGTGAATACCATCCCACAATACCTTTTCCCAAGTTTGCTCAGGGCCCCTCTGCGGCTCCGTCGAAATGACACTCCCTTGCTTGATGGCACTTTCATCTTGCCCCTGAATAGGTTTATTCAGCTGCTTGGTCGGAACATTAGGAGTAGCTCGACAAAAAATCGCAACGGCACACAGGACAAGGAGGCCAAGGGCGCCTAGAATGGCTTTTGCCCCCTTAAATTTGCATTTTAGACGCGGCAATGTTTCCTGTGTGTAGCCGTCTTTATCATCGTCGTTGCTCATGAAATGCTTTGAGGGTTGGTGGCTAGAACTTTTTCTAGTATGGCCAAAATTCAAGCCAGAGTCAAGACCGCTTTTCCTTCCAATGAGGATTGCTCCCATTTTGGGGTGAAAGATACAGTGAAGCCACTCACCAGCGCGATCGCCCCACTGGAGGAAGGATCCGACTGGTTCCACCGACTCCATGGCGGCAAGGAGGATCTGATCAAAGTGATTCTGACTCCGTGAGGCCTGTGTCCTGAGGGGAATCTCTAACTAGGGTTGAAGGCGCCATGTCCGTTTTCCGCTTGAAATATGCCACCACGTAATTACAGTGAGTCCATTATGAAAGCGACCACCATTACTTTGGCACAAATCGGAAATTCGCGAGGAATTCGACTCCCCGCTGGGTTGATTCAGAAATACGGTTTCGAGCAAGGTATGATCTTGGAGGACCGGGGACATGAGATTGCGCTAGTGGCACCATCCGGGCCCCGGAAGCTCTCTTGGGAAGCCACTGCGCGGGAAATGGCTAGCGCGGCCGAGGATTGGTCCGAATGGGACGCGACGGGAGCAGATGGACTAGAGAATATTCCCTGGACGGAACCAGCGCCAAAGCCAAAACGCCCCGCTTCCAAAACCAAAGCCTGCCGCAAGAAATGAAGCGCTACGACATTTACTGGGCACGACTGGACCCCGTAGAAGGAAGTGAGTTAAGCAAGACCCGCCCGTGCGTCATTGTTAGTCTGGATGTCCTGAATTCCAGCCTGCCGACCGTAGTTGTTTGCCCACTTACGTCCACTCTCCGTCCCGCTTGGCGCAGCCGCCTTTCCATTACCAGTGCCGGACGCCCAGCGGATGTTTGTGCGGATCAAATCCGCGTGCTCAGCAAAAGTAGGCTAACCAGAAAAATCGGGACACTCACCGCAGCGGAAGTGACCGCGTTGCAACATTTGCTAGCCGAGATGTATGGTGCTTAAGTAGGAAATTTTGCCTCGCGTGGTGAATTCGCCCTGCAAACCGTGGTTACAGGGGAACTCAGCCTCTTCGGTTCCTGCGCCTCCGCTGGCGAGTATCCACAAGCGCTGGAAGAAATTGCCGCTGGCCGCATCAAAGTAAAGCCACTCACCAGCGCCATCGCCCCACTGGAAGAAGGCTCCGACTGGTTCCACAGGCTGCATGGCGGAAAGGAAGATCTCATTAAGGCGATCCTGACTCCGTGACTTGGCTAGAGTTTAGGCAAATTTTCATTTTTAAACTTGATAATTTCCATAAGTGAACTTTAGTTAATTTGTTGCGTAGGCATTTTCCCCGAGAATTGTTCTGCGTTAATTGGCACGACTCCTGCTTTCGGTTAATTTCGTGAAGAGAAACAACCACTTAATTTCTTCTCACTTGATTGACGGTCAGCGAAAATTGTTGCGGCCACTAAATCACTAATAGCAACCAAAACCACATAACAAACAAATGACGAAATCCTTCTTCGCAGTCGCGCTGAGCAGCCTCGTGCTGGCCAGTGCTTCCTTTGCTGGCACCTCTGCAGCCGCTTGCGGCAAATGTAAAGTTGTCCCTCCAATGCCAACCGCAGACGAACTCCTGGGCTTCAGCCTCAGCGCTGGCTGGGACTCCACCTACCTCTGGCACGGCACCGACATCGGTGACAATCTGATCTGGCAAAAGCTGGAATACACCAAGAATCTGAACGACAAGCTCAGCCTCCAAGTCGGTCAGTGGTATGGTCACCTCTTCGACTACACCTACAATGAACTCGACATCTATGGTGGCGTGAAATACAACGCCGGCCCCGTCAACGTGACCGTGGGCTTCACTTGGTATCACTACTTCGACGGTTCCGCGCTGGACAACCAATATGAGCCCTTCGTGACTCTGTCCACCAACGGCCTCCCCGTGGACGCTTACGTGTCCTACTACTATGAGTCCGAAGTGGACGGTTCCTACATCGAAGCTGGTCTCTCCAAGACCATCGCTTTGACGGACAAGATCAGCCTCGTTCCTTCCGTAAACGTTGGTTACAACGCTGGCCTCAACACTCCTGACAATGGGATGAACCACGTCGGCGTGAAGCTTGGTCTGCCCATCGCTCTGTCCAAGAACGCTACGCTCCTTCCTTACATCGCTGGCAACTTCGCCCTCGACGCTACTGAAGGTGCCTTCGCTGAAGACGATGTCTTCCTCGGCGGCGTCAGCCTGAGCGTGAACTTTTAATCAGTTCCCTGAGCGGCTTTTTGCTCAGGTAAAAATGAAATCAGAGCCCGTCTGGCGGAAACGCCGGGCGGGCTTTTTTGTGGAAACATTACGCAGAGAGCAGTTAAAGAATGTGGCTGAGGCTGTCTCAGCCTCAGTGGTGAGATTTAGAGATCTGCTGCTGAGCCGGCAGCAACCACGTTCTATTGCTTTGCGGAGAAATGAGTATGTGGTGGCAGCCCCACTAGGAATTTGAAGTGCTTTCCTTTTCATTTTCTCTATTGAGTTAGAACGGCTGACATTTTCGTGCTCGTCCTCCGTCACCACCGCCGCCTACCTACCCACTTTCGGGCTGGGCAGAACTTAATCCGCGCACAAAACCTGCTAAAGATTCCAGCAAGCCTATTGCAATCCCCCACGTTGCTCTGAACTTCCTGAGTCTGAGTTGCGCTGATCTTTGCACTTCAAACTAAACTCTGAACTTTCTCCACTTCGCTCCCTTTTCGCCCTTGTCATTGCTCCAAACACCTCCCCCAGGCCATCGCTGCATCGTGCGTGCAGCCGATGTAGTTACTTTTCGACTCACCTTTCCGGACCATCCGCCCGGCCAGGCCTTCCTGCGGACCACGGCGGGAAATCTGGCGCAGCGACGCCGCGAAATCATTGCCGCCGTCGAAGGTCACGAGGTGATTCCACACTTGGCATGGCATGATTTACCGATGCCGGAAATTTCCCCTGGAGTCTTCGAAATCACTATTTCGGAAAGGGAGATCGGCACCTACGAAGCGCGCTCCTGCTTCGCGTCCACCGAGGCACATCCCAAGCTCTATTGGCCGGAGACTCAGGGTAATGTGACCGTGAAAATTGAGCCTGCCTGGACTCGCCAAGGCCTCGGCATTTACTCTGCGCTGCCCCGACTCTTTACCGACCCTAACGCGCCCGCCACAGAGCCTGCCAGTGCGGCAGAAATCGCCAAACTGGATGCTGCTGGCTACACCGTGATTCCGCCCTCCGGCACCTTGCGACACTTGGCGCAACAGTTGCCACACATCATCGAAACGATGGGCTTCCGCATCGTGTTGCTAGCACCCATTTTCCCCACGCCCACGACGTATGCCCGCATGGGCCGCTTTGGCAGCCCATTTGCTCCGTGCGATTTCTACACGGTGGATCCAGCCCTGGCAGAGTTTGATCAATTAACCACTCCACTGGATCAACTACACGAAGTCATCGACGGGGTGCATCGACGCGACGGTTACATTTTCCTGGATATTCCCATCAACCACACTGGCTGGGCCGCCCGCATGATGGCGCTGCATCCCGAGTGGTATCATCGGGGTAAGGATGGGAAATTCGAATCACCCGGAGCCTGGGGAGTGGTCTGGGAAGACCTAGCCGAACTGCAATACGACGACGTGGCGCTGTGGCAGGAAATGGCCGCCGTCCTGCTCCACTGGTGCCGCCAGGGCATCGATGGCTTCCGTTGCGATGCCGGTTACATGATCCCCACGCCCGTCTGGGAATACCTCACCGCCAAGGTGCGGGCTGAATTCCCCAACACGATCTTCCTACTGGAAGGACTGGGCGGACCAATTGCCAAAATGCAGGAACTGCTGGACCGGGGCGGGCTGAACTGGGCTTACTCGGAGTTGTTCCAGAATTACGATCGGGGAGCCATTCACCACTATTTGCCGCAGGCCCTAACGCAGTCCATGCGGGACGGCTTGCAGGTGAATTTTGCGGAAACGCACGACAACTTACGGTTAGCCGCGCAGGGGCAAAGCTGGTCGCGCCTGCGCACCGCATTGTGTGCCCTCACCAGCCCACAGGGAGCCTGGGGCATTACTTGTGGCGTGGAATGGTATGCCGCAGAGAAGATCGATGTTCATAGCCGAAACTCCCTGAATTGGGGCGCGGAGCGGAACCTGGTGAGCTTCCTGAAGCAGCTCAATGATCTGCTGGTAACGCATCCGGCCTTTGCGCCTAACACTGAACTGAAGCTCATCACCAGTGGCACAAGTGAAACCCTGGCTTTCCTGCGATCCACCACCAGCAAGGAATCCAGCGCGCTGGTGCTCGTGAATCTCGATCCGGAAAAACATTCGGCTGTCCGCTGGCCGATGCGTGAATCTCCATTTCCTGCTGGAGAAATAACAGTGCTTTTTGATTCTGCTGGTGCATCCACTAGCATCACAGCTACATCTGAAAAGGGAGATCTGATCGCCCAACTAACTCCCGGGCAGGTCATTGTGGCGGGGGCTTGTAGCCCCCAAGCCGAGAACCCTTCCTCGCAACTGGAGGCTTCGGATTCGTTCAATGCATCCCGGCTTGCGGGCTGCAAGCCCGCGCCATTAACTACCTCTTGGCAATACCCACAGGACCTCCGACGCGAAGTTGTCTGGCTGGAAGGCACCGCCTTGGAAATACGCGCACCCCATCCGTTCGATGTGCGTTTGCAGCAAGGAAACAAAGTCCTGGCCACTGCCCGGGCGCGCCAAGCCGCAGACGGAAATTTCCACACAACTGTGGCGGGGGCTTGCAGCCCCCAAGCCGTGAACACTTCCTGGCAATTCGAGGCCTTAAATTCCTGCGATGGGTCCCGGCTTGGGGGCTGCAAGCCCCCGCCACTAGCATTAGAACTTCACGTCCACGAACCCACAGCCACGAAGCGACTCCGCAGTCCGCTCTGGTGTGCGCACGGATTGCCTAACGTTGCGCTCTCCGTCGTCCCCCAGTCGCACCATTTCGCAGTGCTCACGAACCAACGCGGAGCCCTGTGCCAAGTGCACGGCCACTGGGGAACCGTGTCCAGTCAATACGACACGTTCTTCGGAGCCAACCTGGACCCCAACGTTCCAGTGGATCGACGCATGCTGCTGGGCCGACTCCGCATCTGGATTACCCGGAAAGGATATTCCACCCCACTGGAAGGCTGCCTGGTGAAGCAATTCCGTTTCCTCCCACCCGGTCAGGCGCAATGGGACTTTGCCGTGCCCTGTGGTGATGGCCATACGATTCCAATTTCCCTAACTCTGGAATTGGCTCCAGAGGAAAATCAGATCACGCTGAACATTTCCCATCCCGGCGGAGACACCGTGGGTGATGTCCAGGTCATCGTCCGACCGGACTTGGAGGACCGGGGTTTCCATGAGAAATCATATTTCCCGGCCGCCACCGCTGCCGCCTGGCAAGCCTCATGCGACGCCCTGCCAGACGGTCTGCATCGTCGGCGGGAAAACGGCACGCATTTTCATTTGTGGCTCACAGATTCCACCTACACCGCCGCCGCAGAAGTGGTGGGCGTGGGCCATGCCGTGGATGCAGAACGCGGCCAGCAAGCTGGCGCAGAACTCTTCAGCCCCGGGTGGTTTGATGCTGCGCTGCCAGTGGGCGGCAAGCGCACACTAACTGCGACCGTTACTGACTCTGCCGTGCGGCCAATCGGACCTATGGGCCCTATAGGTCCCATAGAAACCAACCAAGTCACCAGCCTAGCCACCGCCGCCGCAAACTCCCTCCGCCAATTCATCGTCAAACGAGATGACTCACTAACTATCATTGCCGGATACCCCTGGTTCCTCGATTGGGGCCGGGACACGCTCATTTGCCTGCGTGGGGTCATTGCGGCGGGTTGGTGGAAAATGGCGCGTGAAGTGCTCATCACCTTCGCCCGATTCGAGAAAGCTGGCACGCTGCCGAACATGATTCGAGGCCACGACGATTCCAATCGCGACACCGTTGACGCTCCGCTCTGGTTCTTCGTAACCGTGGGGGAACTCCTGACCGCCGAGGGCAACGATGCTTTCCTTCACGAGTCCATCCAGGGCCGCACGATTGCGCAAATTTTGCGCAGTATGGCCCAAGGTTATCTACAAGGAACCCCGAACGGCATTCGCGTGGATGCCGCCACCGGCTTGGTTTACAGCCCGTCTCACTTCACTTGGATGGACACGAATCATCCTGCGGGAACCCCGCGCGAGGGTTATCCGATTTGCGCGCAAGCCAAGTGGCACTATGCCCTGAAACTGCTGTCGCGCATTGATCCCATGGGCGCTCCTCGCTGGACCGAACTGGCCGAACGCGTCTCCGAAAACGTCCACCAACTCTATTGCCGCCCGGGCCAACCGTGGCTCTCTGATTGCCTGCACGCCACTTCCGGTCAATCTGCCTTGGAGGCGATGGCAGACGATCATTTCCGGCCGAACCAACTCCTCGCCATCACCTTGGGGCTCATTACCGAACCGGCCCTGCAACGTCAAATTGTGCAAGCCTGCACTGAACTCATCGTGCCCGGAGCCCTGCGCACCTTGGCTGATCGTGAAGTTTCCCATCCCCTGCTGGTGGAGCGCCACGGGCATCGGTTAAACAACCCTCTGCATCCTTTCTGGCCCTATTACACAGGGGATGAAGACACCCGTCGCAAGCCCGCCTATCATAACGGCACCGCCTGGCCGTGGCTCATGCCCATGCTGGCCGAAGCCATGGCCCTCGCCTTCGGAGCGCAGGGTCGCACGGCCGGAATTTCCCTGCTGGGAACCGCGCAGAAACTTTTCGCCCACGGGGCGCTAGGTAACATAGCCGAGATCCTTGATGCGGCCACTCCCCACACCCCGAAAGGCTGCGGAGCCCAAGCTTGGAGCGTTTCCGAACTTGTCCGCGTGCTGGCGAAGTTCTCGGATCATCCGCTGGAGGTCCAGCTTTAGGCTCCGTTAAGCCGCACCCAGCGCCACCCTACTCCGGCAAGGGCCGACCCTTCGTTTCCGGGGCCAGCCAAATCATGACCATGCCCAACAGATAAATATAACTAACCAGAATCCCCATGGCAGCATAGCCCCCCAAGTGCGCAGTCAGAAAGCCCACGTTCAGCGCTCCCACTGCGGCAATGATGCGGCCACTGTTACACGCAACCCCCTGGCCAGTGGCCCGTGAACGGGTGGGGAATATTTCGGGCAAATAGAGTGGCAGCCAGCCATAGAATGACCCCGTGCAGAACCCCACCACGCCGGCCATTACGAGAAAACTAGTGTTATAAATCTGGAAATACCGGAAGAACACCTGACAGGAAATCAGTCCCAGCACGCACAGCAGAAAATACGCCGGGCGACGGCCCAGCCAATGCCCGATGAATGGTGCCAGCAGACACCCTAACGCCGCCCCCAAAGAGGAATAAAGCTGCCCCCAACTGGCGGCGTATTTATTTTCTTCACCCGCCAGTTTCCCGGCCAGTAACGGAATCCACTGCACCGCCCCCCAAGTGACCAGCAGCGCCACGCCCGCAAAACAGATGGCCAGCAGCGTTGTCTTCAGTTGCTTGGCACCAAAAACATCGCGCAGCGGAGTGGCCGGGGCCTTGGCGACCGACTCCTGCCATTTCTCGGATTCCGGCACGAAAAGTCGGATCACAAATGTGAGCAAGGCCGGCAACGCCCCGATGATCATGATCGTGCGCCAGTTGCCGATTTCAAAACTAATCTTTATGATCGCGATCAGGCAGTAACCTAAATTTGCCGAAGTCCCAATCGCGGCAGCGAGCCACGGACGTTTGTCGCTCGGCCAAAGCTCCATCACCAACGCGACCCCCAGCGACCACTCCCCGCCCATCCCCAGTGCTGCCAGGAATCGACAGAGTCCCAGATGCCAGGGCGCTTGCGCAAAATAACACGCACCGGAGAAAATCGAGTAACATAAAATGCTCCAAGTCATCGCCTTCACCCGGCCACATTTGTCTCCCAACCACCCAAACAGAAAGCCTCCAGCGGCCGCCCCCAATAGGAACAGCGACGTAATAATTCCCATCCACTGATTCACCCCCTCTGGCGATTCCCCCATGCTGCTCAGCGCAGGCTTGGCCACTAACGGAAAAATACCCATTTCCATACCGTCGAACAACCATCCCAAAAAGGCGGCCGCCAAGGCTAGATATCGACCACGAATCGAGGCTGAAGAGGAACTAATCATGTGGCCACCGGGGTAGGCCAAACGGCCTCCGCTGGCAACGTTTTTTGACGGGCAATCACGTAAAACGCCGCGCAGGTGCTCAAATGCGGATTTTCCCGTGCTCACAATGAGCGGCATTTTTTGGTGGATTTTTCCCAAAAAGAATCAAGGCTGCGCTTCCTCCGGGCCCGTGGCCGGAAACATGATCTCATTGCCTTCCTCTCCAACATGGAAACCAACCACATAGCCGTCATCGACTTCGGCTCTCAATATACCCAACTCATTGTCCGCCGCATTCGCGAGCTGGGGTTCTTCTCACGTCTGTATCAAGCCGGAGAAGTGCAGCGCATGGGGCGCCCCGCCTCGGTGATCCTCAGCGGCGGTCCCCGCAGCGTGAATGAACCGGGAGCCCCGGACTTGGATTTGGAATATCTCCGCAGCCTGAACGTGCCCGTCCTCGGCGTGTGCTACGGCATGCAGCTCCTGGCCAAAAAAGGTGGTGGCGTGGTCGCCTCGTCTAATAGTCGTGAATATGGCCCGGCCCAGTTAGTCACCTGCGGTGGGGAAACGCTCTTTGCCGGCGTGTCCGCCTCCTCCCAGATTTGGATGAGCCATAGCGACACCGTCACGCAGCTTCCACCCGGAGCCACCGTCATTGGCCGCAACCAAGACGGCGTGCAAGTGGCCCTTCAGTTCGGGCCGGAATGGTTTGGGATTCAATTTCACCCAGAAGTTAGTCACAGCCCGGAGGGCACGCAGATCCTCCGGAACTTCCTCGCGCTGTCTCCTAGCGCCGAGCGCTTTGAGATCGAGTCGTTCAAACAACAGTTGATTGAAAAGATCCGCCGTGACGTCGGCACGCGGGAAGTGTGCTGCGGTGTCAGTGGTGGCGTGGATTCCACGGTGCTGGCGGTGTTGCTGAAAGAAAGCGGCATCAAACATCGCGCCATCTTTGTGGATACCGGGCTGCTGCGCAAAGACGAAGCCGCCGAAGTGCAGGAACAATTTCGTGAGTTAGGGGTGGCCATCGAGACCGTGGACGCCAGTAAGGAATTCCTCCACGCCCTCGCAGGTGAGGGCGACCCCGAGAAGAAGCGCAAGATCATCGGTAACCTTTTCATCGATATTTTCTGGCGCACGGTGGATAACGTGGACATTCTGGCTCAAGGCACGTTGTATCCTGACGTGATCGAAAGCGCCACCAGCGGCTCCATTGCTTCGAAAATCAAGACGCATCACAATCGCGTGGACCGGATCATGGACCTCAAGAAAGATGGGCGCGTGCTGGAACCGCTGGACGAACTTTTCAAAGACGAAGTCCGTGCTCTGGGGACCAGCCTGGGTATTCCCGCCCGCCTGCTGAACCGACACCCCTTCCCCGGTCCTGGCCTGGCAGTGCGTTGCCCCGGTGAAGTCACCGAGGAGAAACTAGCCATCATTCGCGAGGGCGATGCCATCTTCATGCATCAACTGCGCGAGTCCGGTTGGTATGACAAAGTCTGGCAAGCCTACTGCGGATTGATCCCCGTCAAGACGGTGGGGGTCAAAGGTGACGAACGTTCCTACGAATACGCCGTCAACCTCCGCGCAGTCACCAGCGAAGACGCCATGACTGCGGACTGGGCCAAATTGCCCTACGAACTACTCGGAAAAATTTCCAACGAAATCCTCAACAAGGTCAAAGGCGTCAACCGCGTGCTCTACGACATCAGCACCAAGCCCCCAGCCAGCATCGAGTGGGAGTGAGACCCTGGCTTTAAGTAGTCATGCGCTTTAGCCCGCAGACATATCCCCGGCGGATTCAGGCATCTGATTCACGCGGAGAGTCCGACGGGCTGAAGCCCTGAACTACGGCGGCTTTAAGTAGTCATGGGCTTTAGCCCGCAGACATGTCCCATGCTGATTCAGGCATCTGATGCACAGGGAGGGTCCCACGGGCTGAAGCCCTGAACTACGGCGGCTTTACGTGGTGTTAGCCCGCCCGGAGTAAGCTGCAGCGCTCTCAAGGTGAACTTGAGCCCACTTACCAATTCAGGTAGTGATTTCAAGGTGTCAGCCTGCCGGGACAATGCTGAGTTGCCAGGAAGTAAGCATGACACTCCCGAGAAATATTTATCGTAACCTGAGAGCCACCGCCCTGGCAGCGGTTGGTTTGATCCTGGCGCAGCCTTGCCAAGCCGAACCGGCAGCTGAGGAGGCAAGTTTCCTCGTGCTGCAAGCCAATGCGAAAAAGGCATTCAAAGATGACATCACTCCCTTTATCAAAACCTACTGTGCCGAATGCCATGGGGATAAGAAAATGAAGGGCGGACTCACGTTCTCTCCTGCACTCAAGAACCCGGGGGAGCCTTCCGCTACTGCCAAATGGAAACAGGCGTTGGCCAACGTGAGAACCCATGACATGCCACCAGATGAGGCAGACAAGCAACCGAGCGAAGCTGAGCGGCTGAAGTTTCTAGATTCGATCGGTAAGATCAAATATCTCAGCCCCAAGGAACCCGGACCATTTGTGATGCGTCGCCTGACCAAGATGGAGTATGGCAATACCTTGCAGGATCTCTTTGGCGTCGATCCCAAACTGGCCGATGAGTTGCCTGACGAAGTATTTGGCGAAGGCTATCTCAACACGCTCTCGCCTCTCCAGTCCGAGCAATATCTCGCGATTGCCAATGAAGTGCTGCAACGAATCCTAACACCCCCCAACGTGGTCCAGCACCGCCTCTTCGGTGAACCTCCAGCACCTGGAACGGATTCCCGTGCCGCTGCGCGCAACGTCGCCCGCGCGTTGGCACGGAAATGCTATCGTCGCCCCGCTTCCGAGGTGGAATTGGATGTCCTGATGAGAGTCTTCGATCTAGCTCAGGCCAACCAACTAGACTACCCGGCGGCTCTGCGCTTAATGCTCAAAGCAATTCTCATTTCCCCGCAATTCCTCTACATCACCCCAGCCAAGGAAGCTAACCTGGGGCAAAAAATTATTCCCCTGGATGACCATCAACTCGCCTCGCGTTTATCCTATCTGCTCTGGGCCACCCTACCGGATGCGGAGTTATCCGCTCTGGCTGATGCCGGACAACTCCACGAACCAACCGCCCTCAAGGCTCAGGTGAAACGCCTGCTGAATGATCCCCGCTCCCGCGCCCTGTTCGATGGCTTCGGCACCCAGTGGCTGGACCTGGGAGACCTGAAGCGCAAAATCTTCGACACCGCAAAATTTCCCCAAATGACCAGCGAAATGCGATCCGCCATGGTGGACGAAGCTCGACTGTTCTTCGACAGCATTGTCCGCGGCAATAAAAGTGTCGTGAGTTTTGTGGACAGTGACTACACGTTCTTAAATGAAACCCTAGCCAGTCTCTACGGCCTGGGCAATGACATCAAAGGCTCGGAGATGCGCCAGGTCAATCTAACCAATCCCAACCGCGGCGGCATCCTCGGCATGCCCGGAATTTTAGCCACCACCTCCTTTCCCAACCGCACCAGTGCCGTGAAACGCGGCGTCTGGGTGCTGGAACAAGTGCTGGGCGAACACGTCCCCCCGGCCCCGCCGAACGTCCCAGCCTTGGAGAAGCAGGACCAAAAGAAAGTCGCCAATCTCACCCTGCGCCAGCGCACCGAACTCCACCGCACCAACGCCGTCTGTGCCAACTGCCACAAGATCCTCGACCCCATCGGCTTCGGTCTGGAGAACTTCGATGCCATCGGCCGCTGGCGGGATCAAGACGACACCGGCGGCACGATCGATGCAGCTGGCGAGCTTCCCGGCGGAAAGCGTTTCACCACCCCCAAGGAACTGAAAACCATCATCGCAGCCAGAAAGCCCGAACTCGCCCGCAACCTAACCGAGAAGCTCCTCGCCTACGCCCTCTGCCGCCAACTCGAAGGCTACGACGAAATCGTGGTGGACAAACTCATGGAAACCATCGCCCGAGACGACTACCGCATGCAGACGATCATTTCCGAGATCGTCACCAGTTATCCCTTTGTGAATCAACGGATAGAATAAGGGGTGCCGCTCGGAAGCGATCTCGCGTTAGGCTAGCTTCGTCCGTCTGCCTAAGATTAATGCTCGATCTTGCTGAGGATGTTCTCGCTCAACTCTGTTTCCTGCCAAGGCAGGCCCCACTTGCCGATTTCCTTCATAAAAGGATCCGGATCGAGTTGCTCGATGTTCCAAACACCAGGTTTGAGCCAGGTGCCATCGGCCACGAGCTTTGCTCCCAGCATGGCGGGCACGCCGGTGGTGTAGCTCACGCCTTGGGCTCCGGTTTCTTCGTTGCACTCTTCGTGATCGCAGACGTTGTAGATGAAATAATGTTTCGTCTTGCCGTCCTTCTTGCCAGTGAAGACACAGCCGATGCTGGTCTTGCCCACGGTCTTCGCGCCCAGCGCTCCAGGGTCTGGCAGCACCGCTTTGAGAAACTGCAGCGGCACGATTTCCCGGCCTTCATACATGATGGGCTTGATGCTGGTCATGCCGACATTCTGCAGCACGTCCAAGTGCGTGATGTAGTTCTGGGAGAAGGTCATCCAGAAACGCATTTGCTTCACGCCGGGGATGTTCTGGCTGAGGCTTTCGAGTTCTTCATGATAGAGCAGGAACATTTTCTTCACGCCCACGCCGGGGAAATCATAGTCCGTGCTGATGGCCATGGGGGGAGTTTCGTGGAATTTCCCATCGCGATAGAAACGACCGTTGGCGGTCACTTCGCGGATGTTGATTTCCGGATTGAAGTTGGTGGCAAACGGCAGGCCGTTGCTGCCGCCATTGCAATCCACGATGTCCACGGTGTCGATTTGATCGAACTGATGTTTCAACGCATGGGCACAGTAAACGTTGGTCTGACCGGGATCGAACCCGCTGCCGAGCAGAGCCATCAGTCCCGCTTTCTCGAAACGCTCCCGGTAAGCCCACTGCCAGGAATACTCGAATTTCGCATCGTCCAGTGGTTCGTAGTTGGCAGTGTCGATGTAGTGCACGCCCGCGTCCAAACAGGCGTCCATGATGTTGAGATCCTGATAGGGGAGGGCCACGTTGATCACCAGATCGCTTTTGGTGCTGCGGATCAGCGCGGCGGTGGCCTTGCTGTCATCGGCATCGATGGCCGCCGTGTCGATGGTGCGGCCCGTGGCCTTTTTCACATCGGCGGCAATGATATCGCACTTGGATTTCGTGCGACTGGCAAGCGTCACATGGCTGAAGGATTCATGCGCCTGGGCGCACTTGTGAGCAACCACGCGGCCAACGCCACCGGCACCAATGATAAGGACTCGTTTCATGAATTAAGGGAAGGAAAATGTTGGGTTGATAACAGGGGGAAGTTTTCCTGTGTAGTAGGCACCGGGGGACGGTTTGTGCAAGAAAAGTTTCCGTCCCGGCAATTTATCGGCCTGCCGCAGGCAAACGACTGACCGCCTCCCGCCGTTCCAACAACTGAGCGGTAATGCTAATGGCGATTTCCGCCGGATCATTGGAGCCGATGGGCAGGCCGACCGGGCAAATGAGATTCGCCAGCAAGACCTCAGTCAGCCCATCCTCGCGCAACTCCCGCAGGAGCACCGCCCGTTTCGAAGCACTGCCAATGACACCTAGAAACGGCAGGTGAGCGTGCCGTCGCAGCAAGTCCCGCAGCACGGGGCGGTCCGTGGAATGGCCCTTGGAGAGACACAACACGAAACTCCGTGCGGTAACGTGCTCCACGCCTTCCGCATAGTCTGCGACCAAGTGCGGGGTAACATTTCCGAGTTTTGGGAACCGCTCCAACCAATCGTTGCGGGTATCAATCACCTCCACGCGGCACGCCAGTTTACCTAACACCGAAACCAGCGCCTGGGCCACATGGCCCGCTCCGAAAATGACGATGTGCCAAGCGGCCTGCGGTTGCGCGCATTCAAAGAGAAACCGCATTTCGCCCCCGCAGGTCATATCTACGTCTCGCTGCAAATTCCAGCAATGCTCCACGAGCCTGCGCTCCCCGGATTCCAACAATCGCTGGGCTTCAGCGACCGCTTTGGCCTCGATTTTGCCGCCTCCCAAGGTTCCTGCAATGAGCCCTCCGCTGGTAACGACGGCCTTGGCTCCTTTGCAGCCAGGCACACTGCCGCGCACCTCCAACACCGTGATGACCACGCAGGCGATGCCATTCCGATACTCCTGCGCGATGATTTCCCAGACGTTCATAAAATTTACCTAACGAATCACCACCGCTTCTATTTCCCCATGCGGTTCGTCCGTGGGGAGGAACACTCTGGTCTGTCCCGGCCGACCCAGTTTACTCAGATCCAAACCCAAGAAGTGGACGTTCGGCATTTTCAATTCCACTCGCTCCACGGATTGTTCTGCGTCCAAAAACGCCTCGCCAATCTCAAACAACGTCCGTTGCACGGAGGGACTGTAGCGCTCGGCAAAAACAGGATAGGCGCATTTCAAGAAGGATTCATCGGTGGCCAGGAAATCTTCCGCCGTGGCTCCGAACCTCCACTCCGCCGTCATGCGAGTGGCTAGAATCCGATCTTTCGTTGGCGGCAGCGTGGTTAGTTCACAGACGTTGTAGCCCTCGAATCCCGAGCCCGTGGTCTTCATCACCAAATGGTTCCTCAGCCCAGCCGACAGCACGGCAGGCTTGCCCCGATGGAATTCCCCGCGCGCGATCCATTCGCCATTTCCCTGCGCCACGAAGGAATGCGGATGCGCTTCCCCGCCCACGAACATCGGATCCCAACGTCGCTCCCGCAACTCAACGAAGACGCCGTCCAGATGCGTATATTTCTGCAAAAAATGCTCCCCCAGCACTTTGGCGAAGCTGGTCCGGCACGGGCCCAGAAAATCGTGCGCCAGCGCATGCACCGTATTTTTCACGGTGTCTGTCGGGACGATGGAGGTGTTGTCCGCCGAAAGATACGAAGCCTCCAATTCACCCGTGAGCAAAACGTCCGCCTCCAACTCGCACACCTTATGCTTATCTTCTTCCTGCATCACGCGAAGCACTCGGACGCGATGCTTGCCGTAACGATTCTGGTAAAGTGTTGCCATTTCTAATGCTGGTGGTTCGGTAAAATCTAGACTATATAAAGCAATGCTGAACCTTAGCACCATCAATGCCATGCCGGAACGTGAATTCTTGGAAACTTTCCAGGGAGTCTATGAAAGTTCCCCGTGGGTCGCGCAACAAGCATACGCTAAATTGCCCTTCAGCACCACCACAGAACTGGTGGCCGCCTTCCGCAGCACGGTCGATCAGGCAGCAAGCGCGCAGCAACTGGACCTCATCACCGCTCACCCAGATCTGGGCGGGAAGATGGCCCAAGCCGGACAGCTGACCGCAGAGTCCACCCGAGAGCAATCCCGCTTGGGCTTGGATCGCCTGGACCCGGAGGCATTCGCCACCTTCACCCAACTCAATGCCCAATACCGTGAGCGCTTCCATTTCCCCTTCATCATCTGCGTCGGTCTGCTGCAGCATCAATCGGAAATCATGACCGCATTTCGCTCCCGCATCGCCCACACCCAGGCCGAAGAGCACCAGGAAGCGTTACGACAGATCCACCTGATCGCGAGACTGCGCCTAGCCAATCTCATTGCCAACATCCCCCCACCTTGATCTCATGACAGACCTCTATCAAGTCACCCTCCAGCTCCCCTCGTGGATCAAAACCATGGTGGACACCACCCCTGCCGAGGACTTCTCCACCTTGGAAAAGCGCATGGCCTTTGTGATCGAACTCTCCCGCCAAAACGTGCTCCGCAAGACCGGTGGGCCATTTGCGGCCGCAGTCTTCGAGCGCGATTCCGGACGCCTGATTGCTCCCGCGGTCAACATTGTTTTGCGTGGTCATACTTCGGTGGCCCATGCGGAAACAATGGCCTTCATGCTGGCGCAGCAACGTCTGGAAACGTTCGATCTCGGGGCCTCACACTTGCCGCCCATGGAACTCCTCGCCTCCTCCCAGCCGTGCATTCAATGTTTCGGCAACACCTGGTGGTCGGGCGTTCAAGCCCTAACCATCGGAGCGCGCGCCATTGATGTGGAAGAAATTACGTCCTTTAAAGAAGGTCCGCTGCCGGAAAATTGGGTCAGCTTATTGGAGCATCGGCCACCTCCGCTGAAGGCCATTGCCGTCACTCGCGATCTGCTGCGTGAAGAAGCTCGCGCGGTGCTCAGCCTTTACCGGGACAGCGGCGGCTTTGTGTATAATGCCGGGTCCGACAGTTGAGCCTTCATCGTCATGTATCCTGGGATCAGCGTTCCCAACATGATCCGAATCCGCATGTCATGCGGAGCAAAGGCACCCTTGATGGAATTCAGCGCCAGCCTTTCCAGATCATCAATGTTTAAATCAAAAAGCTCCGTCGCAATCGCCAACTCTTTGGACAATTCCGTATCACTCATGAGGCGGTCATCCGTGTTCAGGCTAACACGAAATCCCATTTGGAAAAATATCGGAAACGGGTGGCTCTCCAGACTCGCACAGGCACCCGTGTGCACGTTGCTGGACAGACACATTTCCAGTGGAATCCGGTGATTCAGCACATACTTCGCCAGCGTGCCCAGTTGGAAATTTCCATCCGCATCCTGGCACACGTCATCCAGCAACCTTGTTCCATGGCCCAACCGATGCGCCCCGCACCATTGCAACGCCTGCCAGATCGACTCCGCCCCATACGCCTCGCCCGCGTGAATCGTGATGTTGAAATTCGCCCGATGAATCGCATGAAAGGCCGCTAAATGTTTCTTCGGCGGAAATCCAGACTCACCACCCGCAAGATCAAAACCCACCACGCCCTCGTCCCGCCAGCGAATCGCCAGTTCCGCCATCACCTCCGCATCATCGCGATCCCGCATGGCGCAAATGATCAAGCCCCACGCCACCCCGAACATTTTCTCTCCGCGTCGCAAGCCAGCAATGACCGCCTGCACCACTTCATCCATCGTGAGCCCCTGCTGCGTATGAAAGACCGGAGCAAAACGCACTTCAGCATACACCACGCCATCCGCCGCCATGTCCTCCAGAAATTCATAAGCAATCCGCTCCAAGCCCTCGCGCTCCTGCATGACGCCCGTCGTGTGCGCGAACCCTTCCAGATACTCCGGTAAATTCCCCCGCTGCGCCCCCCGATGGAACCACTGCGCCAGTTCGCCAGCATCACTCGTGGGCAAACCTCTGTATCCTGAAGACCGCGCCAGATCAATCACCGTGGCTGGCCGCACACCGCCATCCAAATGCTCATGCAGTAGCACCTTCGGCAATTTCCGAAAGTCTAACACCTTAACAAGATCCTTCCCGGTTGGCAGTTTGTGCATGACAGTAATCTAAGGCATTTTCCGTGCCTTCCAAGTCGGATCATTCGTTTTTTGCATCGATGTTTAATAGCACGGTGAATGGGACGCCCTCATTCACAAGGAGTGGGGCTTTGAAAGCCCCACCATCATGATAGGAAAAGAAGTTTAACAAAGTATTACCCATCCCTGTGTGCGGGGCTTTCAAAGCCCCTCTCCTTGAGCGTGCACAAATGCGCCTTTATCCGCGTCGTAAAGCCGTCAGCCTCAGCCCTTAACCCCAACTCACGGAACTAATAACTGCAACGTAGCGAACCATTTTCTGAGGTAGCCCCTATCCACAGCCGCTAGTCGATCCGCCTGTTTCAGCGCATGGGAGGCGATGATAAAATCCGGCACGAGATGCTGCCGAGGCCCGCCAGCCTTTCGGTCGCGCTTGAAAGCCTGCCCGGCAAGATAGGCCGCAGCTGGGGAAATGGGATCATAAGCAATGGAAAGCTGTTCCAGAAAGGCCGTCAGGTCCGCTTCGTTAGCGGTTGACGGGGCCAGCTCGGCAAAGGCGATGGGACAAATGATCAATGGCCCTTCGGACGCGGCCTTGAGCAGGGCTTGAAGCCACTGCTCGTAACCTGGCTCCTGCTTGATGATGGCCCAGAGGACTGATGAATCGAGAGCTGTTATCATAGCCGTGAGACCTCAGTTTAGTGTTCCGCCGGCCCACCGCGGAGATCGTCAACGATAGCAGCAGCAGATTTTCCCTCCCAAGGATGACCTTTCAACGACTGAGCGGCGGAGTTTTGCCAAGCGGACAACGTTTGCTCCCATTGACCACGGTTCACTGCCCGGCGGGCAGTGAGCACAGGCGAGGTTTCATCGAACTCCAGCTCGTCCCCGGCTTTCAGATTGAGTCGCTGGCGGATCGACAAAGGGATCGTGATTTGTCCTTTGGACGTGAGGGTGGTTCTCATGCCGTAAAAAGTAATTGAAAAAGTTAGGATTGTCAAATTTGAAGCTGCGCGGGCGATCCGCACCGTGATGCTGTCAGCCCGAAGTCCCTGGCTGCCATCAAGTATGCCTCCTCGAAATTTACTCATTTTGCTCACCCCAGATTCCAAATTTGCGCGTAGATTGTGGCCACCTTTCGTCATCATCCCATGCACCCCAAACTCTCCACCCACGTTCTGGATACTGCCAGTGGCCTTCCGGCAGCCAACGTTCGCGTGCAACTGTTCCACGGAGAGAACCTCCTGATGGACACGACAACGAATGCCCAAGGCCGCTGTGATCAGCCTTTGCTCGAAGGTCCGGAAATGATGCCAGGCAGCTATCGGCTTTGTTTTCACGTTGGAGCCTATTTCCGGTTACGGGAAATAGCATCGCCCTTTCTTGATGTCGTCCCGGTCGATTTCAACATCGAAGCCGGGCATTCTTATCACATTCCGCTGGTCTGCTCGCCTTGGGCCTACAGCACTTATCGGGGCAGTTGAAATTTTATGTCCGTCGCAAAATCCATCGCTCGCCTTGAGGCCCTGGGGAAGATTTCCGACGCTCCAGATCACTTGGTGCGGACATTTCTTTCGCCCGCCAACCGCCAGGCGGCGGAATTGATCCTGACGTGGATGGCAGAGCTGGGAATGGAAACTTGTCACACGGTAGACGGCACCATTCGCGGCATCCTTCCAGGATCAAATCCCAGCGCATCGCCACTACTGCTGGGCTCCCACTACGATACCGTGATTGATGCAGGAAAATATGACGGACCACTTGGCATTGTTTCTGCGATAGCCGCCTTGGAAATGCTTCAACAACAAAACATCGCGCTCCCCTTTCCCGTCCACGTCCTCGGATTCTCGGATGAAGAAGGCGTGCGATTTCAAACGACCTATCTCGGCTCACGTTCCGTAGTCGGACCGCTGGATGCAGCCACGCTGGCTGCTAAAGACGCCCATGGGAAAACCATCGCCAACTCCATGGAGACCGAAGGCTGGCTCGAAAATGCCAGCACCATTTACTACCCGGCGGGCAGCACGCGCGGCTATGTGGAGCTGCACATCGAGCAGGGCCGCGTGCTGGAGGAACTCAACCAGCCCGCCGCCGCCGTCTCGTCCATCGCAGGCCAGACAAGGCTTGCAATCACCCTGACCGGTCATGCGGATCACGCAGGCACCACGCCCATGCCGCTGCGTCGCGACGCTCTCACGGGAGCCGCCGAATGCATCCTCAGCGCGGAATCTCTCGCCCGCAGCCAGGAGTCTGCCGTCATTACCGTCGGCAAAATTTCCGTCCATCCGGGAGCCTCCAACTCCATTCCGCAGCGCGCTGATTTCACGGTCGATCTACGCCATCCTGAGGATGAGCAACGCCACGCCCTGATGATCGAACTCGAGGAAAATTTCCTCCGCATCGCCCTCCAGCGCCATCTGAAACTCGACTGGCGCATCGTGCAGGAATCCCCTGCCACCCCATGCGATCCAAGGCTCACGGCCATACTCCAGTCAGCTACTGGGTTTGAACAAACGCTCGTCAGCGGTGCCGGTCACGATGGCGTTGCCCTCGCCTCTGCCATGCCCATTGCCATGCTCTTCATCCGCTGCCGCGACGGCCTTTCGCACCACCCGGACGAATACGCCTCCCCACAGGACCTCGCCACGGGCATCGA
>JANOAV010000049.1:0-2830 GCA_031411295.1 Verrucomicrobiales bacterium
GACGTCATCGATGAGGGTCACCCAGTGACCGGAATTGCCGGCGCCCATGGCCTGGATGAAGCCGACGGTCAATTTGGTGGCGCCGCTGGGGGGCGTCACGCTGGCGGTAACTTTGGTCCATGAGGCTCCGATGCTGGAGAAGCTGGTGAAGATGGGGCCGCCCACTGCGCCATTGGTGGCGTCGTAGAAAAAGACGTGGTACTGGGGATTGGCTCCGCCCACTTTAGCCGGATGCGCGGCGTAGAACGACAGGGTGTAGGCTGCTCCTGCCTCGATCTCGAAGGGGACGCTGCGCACGTCCGTGTTGGGGGCGGGGACGGGACCGGTGGCAGCGGTGGTGGATTCGAGCTGGAGCATCTTGTCCCCGCCATGTGGAGTGATGGCACCGTAGGAGGACGCGATCGTCATGCTGGCTCCCGTGTTTGGCGGGACCGCGATGGCCCACTTGTCGGAGCCAAGCGAGTTGATCCCGGGATCCTCAAACCCCGGGTTGGGAACGGAATTGGCCGGAGTGCCCGGAGTCACCTCCAGCACCTGGTAAAATTCCGAGGGAGTTTCATCGAGCCGGGATTGCACGGCGGCGCCTGTGACGGGGGGGCCGAGGTTCACCCAGGTCGTCTCATCGGGCGACTCCTGGGGCTGATAGATGTGCCCGTTGGTGCCAAGCCAGTTGATCAGGACGCCTGACTTGATGGTGGCCACCGTTCGATCCGGTTCCTTGATGCGAATGTTGTCGTAGGCGACGGCTGAGTTGGGCCCCCAGAGCGGCACGACTTTGATGCCGTTGGTGCCTGCCTTGATCGTGACCGGGAACGAATATGTGGCCCACGTGGCGGATCCCGCTGCCGGGTATTTCTCTCCCGTGGAGTCGTTCGGGGCGGCTCCATTGAAGAAATCCACCTTGAGGCCGCCAATCTTCGTGCCCCTGTTGATCTTCATGTCCATCAGGAAAGTGTATGTCCTGCCTGCCACGAGTCCCAGGGTGGAAATTGGGATGGGAACCTCGTTGTTGCTGACCCAGATGCCGAAGCCGCCGCCGGCTGTGTGGTCGATGATCCCGTGGCCTCCTGGATTTCCCCCGGTCGCCGGATAGCTGAAGCCAAAAGTGCCACCGTTGCTGACTGCAGCCCAAGGTCCTGCTCCGCCTGCCGGGGACTCAAAATCCCCGTCTGGAACCGGCCCAAACGCGGACAGCGCAGTCATGGTGCAGCTCAGGGAGAGAGCAAGGGCCAGGAGAGGGAGGGATGGTTGCACGGCAGGGTGGGGTATGTCAGGGGTTGTCTGGCAGCAGGATGCCGAAACGAACTTTGCCATGAGTGACAAAGCAGGCATCCTGCAACAGCAGGGCTCATCGCAGAGTTTGCGCCCAGTTGCAAGACTTATTCCGCGCTCTGGCTCTCACGCGGCTGCCGGGCAGGGCGGTCCCGGGACGGGGTCAAACCCTGAACCAAATCGCCTTCAGGTATTGCGCCTCGGGGAAGGTGGCGGGGTGGTCGATTGTCTGGATGTAGTAAAATTTATTACTAACTTGAAGAGAAAGCTTGAACTCCGCCGTGTAGCAGGCAGCCCCACTGATGCATGATAGTTCACAATTGCGCTTGCTCTTCGTGCTTTGGCCAGTAATGATCGTCGATGTCTGCTGTTCTGGTGCATTCTAGCCAAGTCGTCGGACACTGTTTTGCAGCAGTGTCATGTATTTTTCTGTTATTTCGGAAGGATTGATTCTCTTGTTCTATCCTCGTCTCCGTCGTTTTGAAAGTCTAGATATTTTTCTGGATAATATGTATGAGTTGATGGATCCTCGCGAGTTATCCATTCAATTAATAGCTTGCTGTCTTTTTTTCGCACAATAAAATTTGGAGGTGTAGTGTAGAATTCATGGCGTCCAGCTGTGTGCGAAAATATAGGTTTGGATGGTTCGGTTTTTAGCGTTTCAAACGGCTTCCATTCGGACCATTGCGAGTCGTTTTCCCACTGCCTGAAAAATCTTATTGTCCATTTGCCCTCATAAAGTTCCGTTGTGCCGTTTAATGAATCAACCTCACTTATTTGCAATCGTGAGATGTTAATAGATGGATCCTTCCATTCTACTAGTTCCTTCACGAGGTACGGAGGCGAGTATGAAGGATATTTCTCGGTGGATTTATAAACATATTTTGAAATTCGGTTTGATCCAATCCTGGGAAAGTATTTGCCGATTTCTGTCTGAACGAACAAGTTAACTTCACTCGATATTTCCGGGGGAATATAACCGTGCTCTACAGGAGCTGTTGGAGTTGGGAGCGGGGCAAATATCGCGATCGCGATCAGGATGAGTAAGCCAATGCCGGCTATGGCTGGGAGTACAAAAGGATTTAAATCAATTGTATGCGAGGCTGTCTTGGATTTGCCATCGGAGGCCATAGCTGTGTCTGGTGGGTTCTCCGGCGGAAGCCCGGTTGGCGGATCCAATTTTTCAAAGGTAAAAGTTTGGTGCGATGTCTCTATGTAATCTCCCGGAGCAAGTTGGAATTGAGCCTGAATTTGCGATAGATTTTCTGGGAGTAACTCAGTTGAATCGATTTCTAAGGTCGAAACGAATTCTTTCGATGCTTTGAAAATGAACGCTTTCATGGGCTGGTGAATCGCGATTTTTGCGTGAATGTAAAGTTATGTTCTGAAGCAAATCGTCTTCAGGTATTGAGCCTCGGGGAAGGTGGCGGGGTGGTCGGCGGGGTGGGTGGCGCGGAAGAGTTCGACCGGGGTGCGCACTGCGATGGTGCGGAGGATGGTGGCGAAAAACTCGTCGCTGGAGACGTGGGCGGAGCAGCTGGCGGCGAGGAGGATGCCG
>JANOAV010000050.1:0-52027 GCA_031411295.1 Verrucomicrobiales bacterium
CCGCGTAGTCCTCGGACAGCAGGCGGCGCACGAGGGCGGCGGTGTTGGTGTTTTCCTCGACGCAGCCTTCCTGGAAGCGGTTGAACTCCTCCCGCGTCTGGCGGTCGAGGTCTTTGCGGTCCACGACGAAGACGCACTTGTGGATGGAATCGTTTTCCTTCAGCAGGGTGTCGGCCTTGAAGGAGGTGAGTGTCTTGCCGCTGCCGGTGGTGTGCCAGACGAAGCCGTTGCCATTATCATCATCAATGCACTTCACCATGTGCTGCACGGCATAGACCTGATAAGGCCGCATGATCATGAGCTTCTGCTCGGTGGCGATGAGCACCATGTAGCGGCTGATGGTCCGGCCGAGGTCGCACTTTTTCAGGAAGCGCTCCGCGAACTCATTGAGATGGCGAATCTTCCGGTTGTCCTCATCCGCGAACTCATAGACGGGCAGGAAGCGCTCGTCGGCATTGAAGGCGAAGTGGCGGGCGTTGTTGTTGGCGAAGTAGAAGGTCTGGTCGCGATTGCTAACGATGAAGAGCTGGAGAAAACAGAGGAGGGTCTTGGTGTAGCCGTTGCCGGGATCGTTTTTGTATTCGACGATCTGCTCCATGGCCCGGCGCGGATTCACGCCGAGAGTTTTCAGCTCGATCTGGGTGACGGGAACGCCATTGATGAGGATGAGCACATCGAAGCGGTGGTGGCTGTTATCCGTGTTGATGCGGAGTTGGTTGATGACTTGGAAGTCGTTTTTGCACCAGTCTTTGAGATTAACCAACGTGTAGTTCAACGGCGTGCCGTCGTCCCGAGTAAAGGAGGTGATGCTCCGCAGGGCCTTGGACGCGGCAAAGACATCCGGCGTGACGATTTCATCCAGCAGGCGAGCAAACTCGGCATCCGTGAGACGGACGTGGTTCAGGGCCTCGAACTTTTCCCGGAAGTTCTGTTCCAGCGTGGCGCGGTTCGTGATGTCGCTGCGGTATTCGTATTTGAGTCCCTGGAGCGTGCCGATGAAGCCGGATTCGATGCCGTCTTCACGGAGCACCGAGCTGGCGGCGTCATCGGGGAGGTCGTATTTGAATTTTGCAGGCGGCATGGCTGGGTGTGGTTGGCGGGCAGATTTAAGGGAGCTAGGCGGAAATGGCAAGTTTTCAGGCGGTTTTCTTTTCGGGGGCGGTGGCGCGTTGCGGGTGGCGGAGGCGGTGGGCTTGGTGGGGCGCTCGGGGTAAAGCAGGACTCCAGCGGGGGATGGGGGGAGGGATTTTGTCTATTTTCCGTGTAACTCCTTCAGGATGTGGGGATTCCGTGGACTGGCGGAGGGTTTCCGCGACCCGGCGAAGAGCTTCGGCGACCCGGCGGAGAGCTTCCGCCTCTAGGCGGCGGGCTTCCGCCTCTAGGCGGCGGGCTTCCGCCTCTAGGCGACGGGCTTCCGCCTCTAGGCGACGGGCTTCCGCCTCTAGGCGACGGGCTTCCGCCTCTAGGCGACGGGCTTCCGCCTCTAGGCGACGGGCTTCCGCCTCTAGGAGGCGAGCTTTCACCTCTAGGCGACGAGCTTTCACCTCTAGGCGACGAGCTTCCGCCTCTAGGCGACGAGCTTCCGCCTCTAGGCGACGAGCTTCCGCCTCTAGGTGGCGAGCTTCCGCCTCTAGGCAGCGAGCTTTCGGCTCTAGGCGGCGAGCTTCCGCCTCTAGGCGGCGGGCCTTCGTCACCAGACGGTGAGGCGGCGTTTGCAGGCGTGGCAGGGTGGGAGGTTGCGGGTTGACCCCGGTTGGCAGGTGGAACTCATTCAGTATGAATGGTTTACAAACAAAGTGAATTTTAGGTAAAAAAATCTTGCCATAATAGCCTTTTTTTGTATAGTGCGGTCTTCACCATCCTTGTCGTTCTCATTATGCCCACACCAACTGGCTTCCATTATGATTCCCCGGACGCTTTTTACGATATGGGTTTAGTTTACGACCAGGAACCGTCAACCAACCCAAAACCTAAAACGAAGATGTCCGCATTTAATCTAAATTTGAGTAAGAAGAACCCTGCTGAATTGATTGCCTTGGCAACTAAAGTGACTGGCAAACTCATCCCGGCGGCACCCGCTACCCCGCCGGTGCCGAACATGGCGGCAAAGGTGGCGCTGCTGCAAACGGCGGCTACGGTTGCCGCAACGGCGAATGATAATTACGAGGATGCCAAGACCGCGCTGGTCAATCTGAAGGTGCTGCGGGATCAAGCGGTGGATGCGCTGCGCGTAGAGCACACGGCGGTGGCCAAGGGGGTTGAAAGCGAGGCGCGCGGGAATGCCGCCATGCTCTCCGCCAGTGGTTATGATCTGGCCGCGGAAGCCTCCTCCACCACCGCTCCACCGGACAAGGTGCTGAAGCTAAACGTGACCGCGAGCGAGGCGGAAGGTCAACTCAATGTGCAACATGATCCCGTGACGGGAGCACGGTCTTACGATCTGCAAATCACCACCGTGGACCCAATCGCAGGACCATGGGAACTAAAGTGCTCCCAAACGACATCTAAGTGCACGGTTAGTGGACTCACCAGTGCGCAACGCGTCTGGATCAGAGTGCGGGCCCTGGGCGTGAATGGTCCCGGTCCCTGGAGTGATCCGTTCACGAAGATTGTTCCCTGAACATTGCCTTCGCGGAGGGCGGACCTGGCCGCAGGTCCGCCCGCTTCGACCTCCATTCCACAAACACTGTTTAAAAATGTAGTGATGGACTTTAGTCCGTAAACGTCCGGGTGCAGCGGCTAGACGTGCCGCATCATTTCGGGTAACTCAATGATGCCTTTGGGGCGGGTTGGGTTACGGACTAAAGTCCATCACTACGTTGCTTACCCTATTTAATGATTCCTTACCCTTTTCCAATACCATGCCATTCGATCCCACCATTCCGCTCACGGGGGCCGCAGCCACTTCGGAAGCACTCCGTAATCAATTTAACGGTCTGAAAGACTTAATCGACGCGATTCCCGCAGGCCCAGTGGGTCCCGCCGGAGCGCAGGGCCCACCCGGTCCGGCTTTTGCCAATGTGACGGTGGATTCCGTCACCACGGTGAGCCCCATGACTCCGGCCGGAGCTTCCGTTTTCTTCGATGGGGCGTTGGTCCACTTCAGTTTCACGATTCCGGCAGGAATTGATGGTGCGACGGGGGCCACCGGGGATGTAAGTTCGCAACAACTGGTGGATGCCATCAATACCACCTCCGCCAGCAGCAATGGGGTGGCACTGCTACTGCCGATGATTCCCTCCCCAACGGCGCAGGATGTGGCGAATAAGCTGGATGAGCTGATTCAAGCGCTGCGAAGGTAAGGGCACGGAGGATCGGAGGCAGCGGACAGAAGAGCGGGTAGCCCGGAATGATTACAGGATTACGCTGGCAAAATGCGGGCTGCGGCGGATAAACTGAAGAGGATTTATCCTTGCCTGCATCCGTGTGGCAAGGGCTGCGTCACCTTGATTCCTTTCCATCATCCTTCCCTGCTCTGAACTATGAAACTTTCTTACCTCGCATTGATCTCTCTCTTGGCGGTCACGGCCTTGGCCCAAGCCGCTCCCGTAAAAACCGTGGAGGCCCTTGTCTCGGCGGTGCAGGCGGCGGCGGAAGGCACCACGATTGAATTGGCGGCAGGCACCTTCCGCTTGACGAAACCGCTCGATCTTACCTCCGGTCTCACCTTGAAAGGGGCGGGCATCGGCAAGACCATCGTGACCAATGCGGACTCGTGGCAGGCGAATCCCGCGACCTTGCCGGACCCGGAGACGAATCATGAGAAGTTCGATCGCACGGGCTATCTGATCCGCTGCAAGAATGACACCAAGGACATTGCCGTCTCCGGCATGACGCTGACTGGACCGCAGATGCACGGGGCCATCTTTGGGATGGTGAATCAAGGGCTGCACTTCCATGATCTGCGGATCGAGGATTTCATGTATAGCGGGATCCGCACCTATGGGATGTCGCAGGCGAAAATCCATGACTGCACGTTTGTGGATGCCGGACAGCGTTGGGAGAATGGGAAACCCGGCGTGAAGGGAGGGATCACGGGCGGCGGGATCTTTGCGATCTGGATGGGGGATACGGAGATCTGGAACAATCGTTTCCTCGTCACCAAGACCGCCCCGAATGAACATTACTACGGGGTCAAGGCAAGACAGGGCAAGCGCTGCCGGATTCATCACAACACGATTGAGGCGGGCTTCTCCATCGAAATGCCATTCGAAGGGGATGAAGATGTGGAGATCGATCACAACATTCTTTTCTCCGCAGTCTCCATTCCGAAATACGCCGGCGGACATGTCCCCAAGAGTGGGCGCACGTTCCATTTTCATCACAATTATTTCAAGGATAGCTACTCCATCGAGTTTGTGCGCAACGGGGTGGAGATCGACCACAATCTCTTCGACTTCAATGTGAAGCAGGATGGCGGAAACTTGATTTCCTCCTTTGGCGATGTGGCGGCCCCGGGTCCTTGTGTGTTCCATAACAATCTGGTCTCGAATCCCGGCCGTGGCGTCATGTGGATGAACGAGCCGTATGCGAATCTCACGGTGCGGAATAACCACATCATTGCCCGTCCGACTGCAGAGAAGCGGCAGGACGGGCTGTTTGGATTCAACGACAAGTGTGATTTCACGACGTTTCGTTTCGAGCATAACATCATCGAGTGCCAGGAAACAGAGCGTCCGCTCTTCCGCAACGATGCCAGCGGGAAATCCACGGTGAGCAACAATCGGCTCACGGGCATTAGTGACACTGCCCGCTACAAAAACGAGCAAACGAAGGCCAAAGTCGGACTGGAGGAACCGCTGAAATTCGACTGCGGCGTGAACGGAGAAATGACGGTGGAGGGCTGGAAGGCGACGATGGCGAAGCCGGTCGCCAAATAACCTAACCTGCGCTCATGACCATGAAACTTCCATCACTCGTGCTCTGTCTGCTTTCTGTGGCCGACTTTGGATTCGCTGAAGCTACCCGTTATGCGTTTCCGGATGATCCCGCGGTGCTCAATGCCCAGCGGGACTTCGGGGCCAAGGGCGATGGCAAGACCGATGACACGAAAGCGCTGCAGCGGGCCATTGAGGCTAGTTGCGGGAATGACAAAGGGCATCGGGGCAAGACCAATGCGCTCTATTTACCGAATGGAACCTACCGGCTAACAAGTTCGCTGGTGGTGAAAGCCGCGCTGGGTCCGTGGCTCTATGGGGAATCGCGCGCTGGCGTGATCCTGAAATTAGATGACGGCGTGAAGGATGTGACGGCGGTGCTGCGGACCCATCCCAACGAGAAAGGGCCGACGTCCGCGGACTGGTTCATGCGGAATCTACGGCACTTCACGATTGATGTCGGCAAGAATCCGGAGACCGACGGCATTCGCTGGTATGCGACGAATACGGGAACGCTGCAGGACGTGCGCATCATCGGAAAAGGCAAGGTGGGGGTGAACAGTGGTTTCCTGGATCAAACCGGGCCTAACTTGGTGCAGGATGTGGAGATCGATGGGTTCGAGACGGGCATCCTAACGCAATGGAATTGGAGCGAGACGTTGTCCCGCGTGACCATCAAGAACTGCCGGAAGCAGGGACTGTATGTTTCCGCCACGGTCATTGCCGCGGAAGACTTGGTGGTGGAAAACACGCCGCTGGGAGTGATGGTGGATGTGCCCAACGGCTGGGATCACTGGTGTGGGGTGCTCGCACTCACGGGTGGAACATTTTCCGGTGGCGATGGGAAGACGGCCGCCATCATCAACAAGGGCAAGCTCTACGCCCGCAATGTCAAAGCGACCGGCTTCTCCCAGGCGATCGATACGAATGGATCCAATGGTAAAGTCGAGGGCTTGGAGGTGACGGAATTCTCTTCCTCGAAGCCTCGGAAGCTCTGGGAGGAGGCTCCGAACGCGTCGCTGGGATTGCCGATCAAGCGCGAACCGGTCGTGGACTGGGAACTGGATCCCGCCAAGTGGCTCTGTGCCGATGACTATGGTGTCACGTCGAATGACAACGAAGATGACAGCGCTGCGATCCAAAAAGCGCTGGATGCCGCCGCAGCCAAAGGGGCCACGACGGTCTATTTCCGCGGCTGTGGCGGAGCCGAGCCTAACTGGTTTAAACTGGATCGACCGGTGCGCGTCCCAGCTCCGGTGCGGATGTTGATGGGTCTGGGTTGGGCGCGTTTGCTGGGAGGGAAAGAAGGGGGATTTGTGGTGGATGACGGATCGGCTCCGTTCGTGAAATTTCAGAACCTCGACTCCTTCGGCGGTCCGCCCATCATGCTCACGAACGCGGCCAGCAAGCAGACGATGCTGGTGGAAAGCTGTGGCGTCCGCGTGATCGGAACGGGCACAGGCGATATTTTCCTAACCGACGTTCCGGGGACGCTTGATTTAAAAAAGTCGGGCCAGCACTGTTGGGCGCGTCAATTCAATCCGGAAGGAACGACCGATGATGGCCTCGTGCGCAACCAAGGGGGCACGTTGTGGTGCTTGGGCGTGAAGCACGAAGGCAAGGGCGTGCGTTTCTCCACCAGCCAGGGAGGGCGCACGGAGGTGCTGGGCTTATTCAACTACGGCGGCACCAAAGAGGAAATGGACTCCCGACCAAGCTTCATCATTAACGATGCGTCGTTTACCGTGGCTGGGATGCGGGAACTGGCCTTCGATCAGCATACCGCCTTGAACAAAGTGCGCGAAACCCGCAGCGGGGAAACGCGCGTGCTGGACAAGCATCAACCGGGAGCCGAAGGATGGATCAGCTGGTCCCTCTTCAGCGGCTGGCAGCAAGACGTCGTCACCTACGGAACCAAGGGGGAGACCAAACTGACGATGGATGTCTTGCGCCCCGCCAAGGCCAGCAACCAGGCCGGAGTCATCATGATCGCGAGTGGAGGCTGGGCTTCTTCCCGTGGGGCGATTAACCAAAAATACGCCGCGCACTTTCTTGATCGGGGCTACACGGTATTTGCCGTGGTGCATGGATCGCATCCGCAATTTCACATCCCGGAAATCATCCCGGACGTGCCTCGCGCGGTGCGTTACCTCCGATGCCATGCGAAGGAATATGGGGTGGATCCGCAACGGATTGGAGTGACCGGAGCAAGCTCTGGCGGTCATCTGGCCCTGCTGGCAGGAACGCAAGGAAGCCCCGGAGTCGAGGGGGCAGAGGATCCTGTGGACCGGGAAAGCAGTGCGGTGCAGGCGGTGGCGTGCTTCTTTCCACCCACGGATTTTCTAAATTACGTGAAGCCGAACCTCAATGCGATGGACGAAAGCGTGCTCAAGAATTATCGCAAGTTCATCGGTGACATCCCCGCGGATCTCGCCGCGCGCGATGCCTTGGGCCGTCGCATTTCACCCATCTATGGCATTACGGGAAAAATGCCACCCACGCTCATTATCCACGGAGAGAAGGATCAGCATGTCCTCCTGCATCAATCCTCCAGCTTCATCGAAGCCGCTACCAAGGCCGGAGCCACGGCCAAGCTAATCGTCAAACCAAACCAAGCTCACGGCTGGCCCGACATGGGGCCGGATGTGGAGGTTATGGCGGATTGGTTTGATCGCTATTTGGTGGCAGCTCCATAGAGCCTCATGGAACACACGCCCAGCAGTGAATCGCTGAAATCTAACATGAAGCAGTCCAGTCGATGCTTTGGCGCGCTGGCTCGGAATGTTATCGCCATTGCTCCGCGCTGGCTTTTGCGACCTTAAAGCAACCTCCAGAGGGTAATTGGCAATAGATGGTGATGATGGAGGAGCGGCGCGTGCGGTAAGCGGTCAGTCCGTGGATGTTACCCTGGAGATGACGGAAGATTTTGTAGCACAGCGCATAGATGGTGCCGGGGGTGTCATGGAGGCTTTCAAAGCGGAGGCAGCACTGGCCTGGTCGGACCTCTGTCAGCGTGCAAGTGCCATCGGTGACCGGGAGTGCCGCTGCGTCCTCGGGCGCAAGGTGGCTTCGTTGCAGGATGGCCTGCTCCACGGATTTAGTGAGTTCACGCGGCAGCGGCGTTCCTCCCGTGTGGAGATGGAAAAAGTCGAGCGCCAAACCCTGCTTTGAAGCCGAGAAGAGATGCGCCTGCTGCAACTCGATCCCCCGCTGCCACAACTCACCGCTGATGCAGGCAGCCAGTCCTGGCCAGTCCCAAGCGGCCACTCCCAGCATGGTAGAGGTGACATCCTGCAGTAGTGCGGCCTTGGGGGCAGCCTGCTTTCCTTCACCGAGGATTCGGAGGAGGTGAGAGCCAAAGCGAGCGGCATGGTGGCGATAAGTGCCGCCCAGTAATGCGGGGCCGAAACCTCCTAGAATCGCGAATTCCTCGTCCCCCAGTCCTTGATGACGCCACTCTTGCGCGTGGTCGCTTCCGGCTGAGGGCTGGAAAACCTGAACCGTCTTGTGGTAAAGTTCCCTGGTAAGGAACCAGCGCGATGGATGGGTGGCGGCGGACTCCCATTTGCTGCGATCCGCACACGTAAAGACAAAGAGGGCACGCAGCCGCTGGATATCTCCGCAGAGATTAGCGAGGGACTGCACTTCCTTTTCTGAACTCATACCGGCCCGCGAAAGGTCCTTCAATACCCGGCGGTTAGTCACTAAAAATCGGGTGACCTCCAGCGTTATTTTGGAAAACCCGCACGACTCCTCCCAGCCGATATAATAATCCGCCAAGGGGATCCCGGAGAATCCTGAAACAGTGCCGTCCGGCAAACGTTGATCGGCCTCGCCAGACTCGTTTTCATCGGAGGGCGAGAGTGGAAGTCGCTTGGTCTTCAATGCCAATTTGATGGCGGTCAGATGATCTGAATCCAGCACGGTGGTGACCAGCGCCACCCTTAACGTTTCGTCGGTGTTTGCGACTTGGGTTGAGGAGGTGACGCCCTCCTTGTTTCGTTCCCTGCCCAGCTCCACGAACTCCTCCAAGGCACGCATCTTCTGACGCTCCAGAGGCCCGCGCATGAATTCGCCTTCGGTCATCACGCGTTCATCCAGTGATGTCTCGAATTTCCCATAACCAGGAAAGGGACGAGCGACGGCACCATCGACCTTGGAAAGAAACTCAAAGGCGTTGGCCAAACTCCCCCTAACCTCTTGAAACAGCATCCCCACTTCTGGCACTTGCACCATCCAGTCGCCCGCATTGAGGAAAGTCCCCTGCATCTCCGAGGGAGCCACTGGCAAACCATAGCGCTGAGCGGTCAGTAATAATGACAAGGCACGCCGACTGCGTTCCTGAGGGGCGGCGTCATGCGGCAGCCGCAAGCTATAAAGCCCGCTGGCCCCGAAGATAATTGGGCCACCCGGTGCAACGCAGCGCCCGTCATGCAACTCCCGTTCAATGATGCCACGCGAAAAACTGGCCAATCGCCTACGCGCCGAAAGGATGCGCGACCGCACCTCGTTGGCAAAGTCAAAGCGCTCGCTCTCGGACACGTCCATTCCCAACATGTCGCCAAACGAAGTGAAATCATCAAAGTTCATCACATCTTCCGCATGGTTTCCCAGCGCATTGGCTCGCCCTCCTGGCGGCCGACGCAAGTGGATCCAACTGCGGATGCGCAGCAGAAAATGATAGGCTTTTAAATCGCGAGCATCATCGAGTTCGGGGTAAATTTCGTGACTATGCCGAAATTCCTTTCCGCCCAGCGTCCACACCCCCCCCCGAGGAAGAGGCGCAGCCCATCGTTCTTGATGTCGAAGCTTTTAATGTATTCACTCTTCTCACCCGCTGCTTCCCATTGAGTTTTCCAGGCATTGCGAACGTGGAGAAAGTGCTCGAACGGGTCGTAACTGTCGCGGATCTTCTGCCGCAATTTTCCCGTCAACCCCGTGGGGTCATAGACCGGGTGCAGGTCCAGGAAGGCATTGAGTTGTTTATCCTCCAGTTCGTGAACGTGATGCAGGCCAAAGGGAAATGCCGTGCATTGGAATCCGTAATGTTCCTCGAACTCGGTCGTGTGCATCGTCTGCTTCATCAACGCGTCGAGAAAGCTGTTCTCGACCACATCATCCTCAAATAGAAAAGCGAGATCCAGATCCGAACAGGGCGTCACCTCACCCCGTCCCGTGCCGCCCAGCGCCACCACCGCGAACGGTCGGTCATAGCCGAGCGTTCGCTGCTGGGCTTCGGCCCATCCGGCCACCAGAGTCGTATAAATGGCCGTGCGGGCCGCGGTGATGGACTCCCCGTGGTCCAGTTTAGGCGTAAGGATCTGGGCATTGTTTTCCGCGATCATTTGCCGATAGGCCTGCAACGGACCGACCTGATTAACCAGTTTTTGGATCCTGGCAATGAAATCAATGGGTAAGTGGTCCATCGGGCAGGAGAAAGCGGCGTTGCGTCCAGGTCTTTTGCGTCCTATCCCATTTGCGCAAAACCTAATTGGATAGTTGTCACCTTTGTAGAATCAACGAGTTGAGAGAAGCCGGTGATAGGAATTGAACCTACGACCCGCGCATTACGAATGCGCTGCTCTACCGCTGAGCTACACCGGCGTGAAGGAGAGGTAGTTTAATTGGGCTTGAGCTACTGTCAAGGTGTGTGGGGAAATTTTCATGGGCACGGGCATGACGGTTTGGTTACCAATCTCTTTGGGGAAGGATTGACTATCGGGTGACAATTCCGTAAGATTTGACTGTATCTCCGGTTTATTCCCCCTCCCCTCCTCAATGAACATTACGCTGACCCGACTGGTGGGTTTGATTTCTCTGCTTGCCTCTGCGGCGGGCTGGTCGGTCCCCCCTGCAGCCGCCACTGCGGAGTGGAATGCATTGCTGGCGACATGCGGGACGCTCACGACAGTGGCTGGGAATGGGGTGGTGGGCGCGCTGGATCCGGATAACAATGACTGGGCGCCCGAGTTTGAAAATGGCTCGGCGTTGGTTGCGAATCTTTCAAATCCGCACATGGCGCAGGCGGATGCGCTGGGCAATATTTACATCGCAGACAAGGCCAGCGACTCGGTGCTGAAGGTGACCCCTGATGGAAAGATCCACACTTGGGCCGGGACGCACGTGGGCGGCTTCAATGGTGACGGTCCGGCGTTGGGAACCACGCTGCAGTTGAGTCAACCGAATGGACTCTTTGTGGTGCCCGATGGGACTGTGTTTATCTATGATCCTGGAAATCAACGAATCCGCAAAATTTCGCCAACCGGGCAGATGAGCACGGTCATCCACGACACGGATTCCCGCTGGGCTTCGTCTGGTCGAGGGCTCTGGGTGAATCAGGCGCAGTCGGTGATTTACTATACGATGGAGGTCGTTAATTCTTCGGGAATCAAGTTCGGGGGCGTGGTGAAAAAATGGTCCGCCAGCACAAATACGATTCAGGCGATTACCCGCTATCCATCCAACCCAACGGCATCCACATTGGAGTTTAAGAATCCAGGGAACATCGATGTGAATCCCGTGGATGGGAAATTGTATGTCACGGATCGAGCGGAGGATGATACCACTCCGACGCGCTCGAAGGTGTGGCGCATTGATGTGCAGGGTGTGAATGGCAGCATTTCGACGAAGACGGCCGTGGCAGGCAGCGGAGTGAGCACCATTCCTGGAGGTGATGGCGAATTGGCGACAGCTACGTTTCTCGATGAAGTGCGGGGGATTTCCTTTCTCGCAAACGGTGCGTATTTCCTCGTGACGCATCAGGGTGGGGATGTGTGGTATACTGATACTTTTGGGTATATCCATTTGTTTATCATGGGTCGGGGCGGCAGAGATTTGGTGCTGGGAGAAGGCAGTGCGTTACCCATTACGACCTACGAAGCTATCAGCGAACCGCGTTCGGTGATGGTGGCGCCTAACGGCTCTATCATCATCGTCAGTAACGACTCTGGAATCGTTAGAAAAGTAACGCGCACGCCGACGATTGTTCCGCCGAGCATCATTGACTGCAGTTTCCCCACCGCCACCAGTTGGCGTTTGCGGTGGAACAGCGAGGTCGGGCGAACGTATCTCGTGGAGCGCAGCACGAATCTGCAAACGTGGTCGGTCAAGCAAGTCGTGACTGCCACGACCACGTTGTCCACCTATCTTGAGACACTGCCTGGCTCCGAGCAGCGGGCCTTCTGGAAGATTAGCCCGCCCAAATGATCATGTCAGAGCCAGCGCTCCAGTTGCTCCAGCAAGGCAGGAGATTCGCGAACGCTATAGCGATGGCTGGCGATGAGTTTCACGCTTTCCTGGCCCATGCGCCTGATGGTTAAATGCACCGGGGTGGAACCCGGGAACTCACAGAGAATCCGTTGGATGCGATGCAGCGTAATGATGTCATCATTATTGGCATCCAATTGGAGGGTCAGGATATTTACCCCATTCTGATCGCGATCGGCCGCATCGGGATCCTCGTGATGCGCGGGATCGACGGCGGCAGAGGCCTCGCCTGGATTGCCCATGGGCAGTGGCTTGGCGGCACTGGCGATGAGTTGCACGCCGTCAGAGCGGGAGTCTAATTCGACCTTGGCTTGGATTTCCATGGCCGTGCCCTTGATGAGGAGTTTGCCAATTTTATCCCAATCTTCCCCCCAGACGATAATTTCATTCTGGCCGGTAAAATCTTCCCCGATGAGGATGGCGAACTGTTTGCCGCTCTTGGTATATTTCACGGTCACGGCATTGAGGAAAACACCGAGTTTCACCTTCTTGCCTTTGAGCCGCGCCTTGTTATCCACCAAGGTTCCGATTTTCTGGTAACTGGCATTTTGCAACGCTGGCCGCCAGGGATCCAACGGGTGGCCACTCACGTAGAAACCTAGCAACTCCTTTTCATGCTGCAGCGTGTCGCTCATGGACCACGGTTCCACGGCGGGGCCACTGTCATCGACTGGCGCTGGTGCCATCGTGCTGAAGTCCTCTTCCTCCCCAAACAAACTGATTTGGCCGCTCGCTTTATCTTTCTGCGCGGAGGCTCCGCCGGCCACGATTTGATCAATGCGGGAAAACAACAAGGCGCGATTTTTCTCACAGAAATCAAACGCTCCAGCCTTGATCAAGCTTTCCAGCACTCGCTTATTCACGGCCCGACTGTCCACCCGACGCGCGAAATCCTCCGCAGATTTGAATGGTCCATTGGCCTCGCGTTCACTGATCATCATGTCCACCACGGCCTCCCCCACCCCTTTGATGGCGGCCAGACCGAAGCGGATACCGTTCGGTTTCCCCTCACGAATCTCCGGCACGAACTTGGGCATGGAATGATTCACGTCCGGCGGCAGGAGGTCGATCCCCATGTTCTTGCACTCGTTCACGAAGATCGTGATTTTGTCCATGTTGCTGAGCGCCAAGCTCAGCAACCCACACATAAATTCCACCGGATAATTGGCCTTTAGATAAGCCGTCCGATAACTAATCATGCCATACGCTGCAGAGTGGGATTTATTGAATCCGTAACCCGCAAACTTCTCCAGCAAATCGAAAATCTCGTTCGCCAACTTCTCCTTGATGCCATTGACGCGCTCACAGCCTTCGACGAACTTGGCCCGTTGCTTGGCCATTTCCTCCACTTTCTTCTTACCCATGGCTCGGCGGAGCAAGTCAGCGTCTCCCAGGGTGAAGCCCGCCAAAAAACTGGCGGCCTGCATCACCTGCTCTTGATAAATCATGATGCCGTAGGTCTCGGAACTTACTTGTTCCAGCAACGGGTGTTCATAAATGACCTTTTTCTTGCCCTTCTTGCGCTCAATGTAATCTGGAATCAACTCCATTGGACCGGGCCGATACAGCGCGATCAACGCAATAATATCCTCAATCCGATCCACCCCGAATTGCTTACAAAGATTCACCATGCCGCCAGATTCAAGCTGGAACACCCCGCACGTTTCCCCGCGATTCAACAAGGCAAAGGTATTGGCATCATCCAGGGGAATCTGGTCGGTGCGGAATCCAGGCGTGTGGCGATGGATCAAATTTTCCGCTTCCTGAATGATCGTTAGGGTAGTCAGTCCCAGGAAGTCCATCTTGAGCATCCCCACATCCGTGAGTGGCCCCATGGCATATTGAGTAACGACTTCGCCTTCCTTACCGGCCGTCAGCGGGATGTGCTCCGCCAAATCACAATCCCCGATGACCACCCCCGCCGCGTGCACCCCCGTGCCTCGCGTTAGGCCTTCAAGGTAGTTGGCGGTCTCATAGAGTCGGGCAATCGCGGGGTCCTTTTCGATGGCTTCTTTTAGCTCCGGATTCTTCTTCCGCGCGTCTGCCAGGGTGATGTTTAGCTCGGCGGGAATCATCTTCGCAATGCGGTCGGATTCCGTGTAGCCCAAGCCCATGACGCGACCCACATCCCGAATCACGCTCTTCGCCCCTAACGTTCCGAAGGTGATGATCTGACTAACTGAACGATTGCCATATTTCTGGCGCACGTATTCAATCACTTCTCCCCGCCGAGCCTGACAGAAGTCCACGTCCACGTCCGGCGGACTGACCCGCTCAGGGTTGAGAAATCGCTCAAAGAGCAAATTATACCGCAGCGGCTCGATGTCGGTAATTTCCAACACATAAGCCACGATGCTTCCTGCTGCAGAGCCCCGACCCGGGCCAACCGGGATGCCATTGTCTTTGGCCCATTTGATGAAGTCCCACGTGATCAAGAAGTAGGAAATGAACTTCATCCGTTGAATGATGCCCATTTCATACTCTAAACGGTCGGTAATCTTTTTATCCTGATCCACATTCTCGCCATAGCGCTTCCGCAGACCGTCCCAGCATAAGTCATGGAAATATTCCTCGCGCGTTTTGGAGCCGGGCGGGGTGTATTCGGGATATTTTTCGGACGAGGATGAATCCAGCTTGAGCTTCAATTCACAACGATCGGCAATTTCCAGCGTGGAACGAATCGCCTGAGGGACTTCCCGGAAGAGTTTCTTCATGTCCTGAGGCTTCTTGAAATAGACTTCCTTGGAGTAATGCATCCGCTTCTCATCAAACACGTTGGCACCCGTGCCAATGCAGATCATGACGTCGTGGAATTCGTGATCTTTGGCATCAAGGAAATGAACGTCGTTGGCAGCCACTGGTTTGAGATTGAACTCCTTGCTCCATTCCATCAGTTGCCGATTGCACTTCATCTGGTCCTCCATGCCATGGTTGTGCATCTCCAGATAGAAATTTTCGTCAGTGTAGATGTCCCGGAAATCAGCGAGGGATTTTTTGGCCTGAGTGAGTTGGTCTCCCCGGATGAATTGATTAATTTCTCCATTCAAGCATCCGCTGAGGCAAATGATGCCGTCGCGAAACTCATGCAGCGTCTCCTTGTCCACCCGGGGCTTGTGATAGAACCCTTCCAGATGCGCTTTGGAAACCAATTTCAGTAGGCTGTGGTAACCTTTTTCGTTGGCGGCAAGCAGGGTCAGGTGGGAGGCATTTTTTCGCCCAGGCGTCGGCGTCTTATCGTGCATCGAACCCGGAGCCAGGTAGATTTCGCAGCCGATGATCGGTTTGATGCCCGCCTTCTTTGCTTCCTGATAGAACTCGATGGCACCATAGAGATTGCCATGGTCCGTCATGGCCACTGCCGGCATGCCCATCTTCTTGGCCTTGGCCATGAGTTCCGGAATCCTCACTGCCCCGTCCAACGGAGAGTATTCTGTGTGCAAATGCAGGTGAACGAAACTGTCCGAGTCCACGGCGCGAGGAGGCGCTGGCTTCTCCTCCTTGGGAGGTGGCGGCGGTTCGGCGGCAGGAACAATTTCAGGGGTGTCACTCATCAGATTTCAGCATAGGACGGGCGGCAGAGCGGTCAAGCGGATCGGTGACAGGATGCCAGAGATGGCTGAACGTTTCGGATTGGACGCGCGTTGGGCGACACGGAGTAAGACTGGGAGCGCTATTTAACGCAAAAACCCCGATCACCAGTTGATGATCGGAGTTTTACTGAAACTAAATTTCCGCAGAATTACTTGCTGGAAATATACTTAATGAGGTCAACGCAGCGATTGCTGTAACCCCACTCGTTGTCATACCAGCTAACCAGCTTGAAGAACTTGCTGTTTAACTCGAGCCCGCTTCCGGCATCGAAGATGGAGCTGTGCGGATCGTGGATGAAGTCCGAGCTAACCACTTCGTCAGCTGTCCAACCCAAAATGCCCTTCATGTAGGTCTCACTGGCCTTCTTCATCAGGTCGCAGATTTCCTTATAGGAAGTTTCCTTGGTGGTCTTTACGGTCAGATCCACTACGGAGACGGTAGGGGTCGGGACGCGGAAAGACATACCAGTGAGCTTGCCTTTCACTTCAGGAATGGCCAGGCCGACTGCCTTGGCGGCACCGGTGCCGGATGGAATGATGTTGATGGCGGCACTGCGGCCACCTTTCCAATCCTTGGCGCTGGGACCGTCCACGGTCTTTTGCGTGGCAGTGTAACTGTGGATCGTTGTCATCAGACCTTCTTCCACGCCGATACCCTCTTTCAAGAGCACGTGCACCACAGGAGCCAGACAGTTCGTCGTGCAACTCGCGTTGGAAATGATGTCATGCTTGGAGGCATCATACTTCTCGTGATTCACGCCCATCACGACGGTGATGTCTTCATCTTTCCCGGGAGCGGAAATGATGACTTTCTTGGCACCGGCGGTCAAGTGACCGGCGGCTTTGGCGCGCTCGGTGAATAGGCCAGTGGATTCGATAACGATATCGACGCCAAGTTCCTTCCAAGGCAACGCGGCAGGGCCCTCACGGACGGCCAGACACTTAATTTCCTGACCATCGACCACGAGAATATCGTCTGCGGCCAGATCTGGGTGGGATTTTTTGGAGGAAACTTCTTCCTTGGCGCGACCTTGCGTGGAATCATATTTCACGAGGTAAGCCAGGTTGTCTGCGGGGACGAGATCGTTGACCGCCACCACTTGGATTTCTTTGCCAAGCAGGCCTTGGTCACAAATAGCGCGAAAGACCAGACGACCGATGCGTCCGAATCCGTTAATGCCGACTTTAATCATATCAGTAGGGTTTTAGTTTTGGGGTGTGGGAATTTCTGTTCAATTTCAACAGGAAAGATTGCCAATAAACGGAGGCATCCTCGGAGTCAAGCCAGTGGTTACGGCAATTTGCAGCAGGAAACGAGCCCGCAGCAGACAGAAAACGAGCTTTTGAGTCTGGCCCACCACCGTCTTGCAGGCTGAAACCGTGACCGAAGCAGGCGTGATATCAGCTGGGTTCGGAACCGTTGCCGGGAGCGCGGAATTCCGAATCTGCACTATGTTATTGGCCAGCCAGCAGTGCTTTCAAGCGCTCTATTTCGAGGTTGGACGCCTGCACCTGTTGCTCAGCTTCTGCTAATGCTTGTTCTTTCTCTACCAGCGCTTGGGCATTCTCTGCCAACGCTATTTTCTGCTCCGCAAGCGCTTGCCGATGCTCTAAGACGGACTCCTCCGCATCGCTCAGCGCTTGGACCAAGGCTTCGCTGGGATTAATCTCACTGGCCAAGCGGCGGGCGAGCTTTTCGTTGAAGACACATTCAATGGGGATTTGGAAACCCGGGAGAACGTGGCTTTCTAGCATTCCAGAGCGGATCGGTGGGGTGGACGGGTAGCTGGATGCTCCCGCTGGCAACACATAAATTTCCACCGTCTCAGCCACGGTATCGACGATCCAATATTCTCCTACGCCATGCAGAGCGTAATCTTGGAACTTAATCCCACGATCTCTAGATTCCGTGCTCGGAGAAAGCACTTCGACGATTAAATCTGGCACCGGAAAGCGCAGAGTATCACGGCTGAGTTGAGCAGTCTTCGTGAGGCCGAAGTAAACGATGTCCGGCTCATAGTCGTTCCTGGGAAATGAGGTCAGTGCCTTCTCCAGATAGACCGCTCCGCACTCCTGGGTATGCACAAAGGCTGCCAGCAATTGATAAAGATTTCCCGAGGCATCCAAGTGCCGCAAAAGCGCTGGCGAGTGCAGGATCACTTCTCCGTTGATGAACTCCCATTTGTGTTCGGGAGTAATATCATTGAGGAACTTTTTCCGAATCGCCTGTTCCGCAGCAAACGCCCGCTGCCCCTGCTCCAGAAGTTCTGGGAGCGCAGGGGAGGCAAGCAAGGATTCTAGAGTGGCGACTTGGCTCATGTGCCTAAGCATAGCTTAGGATGTTGCGGAAATCAATCCTTTGCTGAGGGAAACAAGGGGCTGCCCTGCCTCATCCGCCCAGGCGGGTTCGATGTTTTTTTGCGGGAGACAGATTGAACACGCAACGCCCTAAACGGTCGAATGCGGGACCGATATGCCAAGCTCAGCCTCTCAGCCGACCAAAATACCTCCTACTAAAGCGCGCCAAAAGCTCCTCGCTTTGATTTTGCTGGTCGTTGGGTTGATTTTTTCTCTCTGGTATTTTCCGTCCCAAAAGGTCGCAGAATTTCCTTCAGGCTTAAAGACTTCATCCACCGCACCCATTGAGATCCCCGCACCATCGAAAGAAGCCGGTCCGGCTTTCGATGCCATCTCATTGTCATCAAGCCCAATTCAGGATCCTAACGCGCTAGCGGAATCGACAGATCTCGCTTCGATCTCCCTCATCCCGGTCGCCTCGACTTCATCCAGCCCACCGCTAACGCCCTCCCAGCCTTCTTCTCGTCATGCCGGACCACTGAAAATTGGGGTTCTGAATTTCGACCGCATCTACCGAGAGTATCACGGCACGGCAGCAGGAGAAAAGGTGTTAGATCAGGAAAAAGAAAAGGCAAGGGTTGAGGTCGATAAGCGACTGTTGCAATTCAACCGATTGCGGGATGAGTTCAACGCTCAGCTAAAGCTGGGAACTACGCCAACAACCAAGGTCGAAGATCTGGTGCAAGTTCGCAAAGATATCTTGGATTTCTCCGCCCAGCGCCAGGCTGACATTGCAAAACAACTCGAGCGTATGCGCAGCGCCATACTTGCAGAGTTGCAGGCGATTGTGACAAAAGTTGCGGTTCAGGACGGGTATGACTTGGTCTTAGACAAATCAGGGCGCTCCGCCAGTGGCATCGAGATCCTGCAATCCTCCCTAGTTGGGATCGATTTTACGGATGCCGTTCTGGCGAGAGCGAATCCGTAATCACTCCAACCTCCTGAGGCCATCCCACGCAAAAATGTCCAGCCTTACCTTTGCACTGCGATTGACCTGAGATAGTTTAACGCATGAGACACCCCCACCCCCTCGACCATTCTCACCTGTTCCTCACCCGTCGTGATTTCTTAAATCGCTGCGGCATGGGGTTGGGATCACTGGCCTTGGGCTCGTTGTTTCAGGAAACCGCCTCTGCGGTGAATCCCTTGGCCATGAAGGCGTCGCAAATGCCCGGCAAGGCGAAGCATGTGATCCACATCTTCGCCAACGGGGGACCGTCCCAAGTGGATACTTTTGATCCCAAGCCCGCCTTGGATAAATGGCACGGCAAGGAAATTCCGCTGAAGCTGAGCACGGAACGCAAGACCGGGGCCGCTTTCCGGTCGCCCTATAAATTTTCCCGCTACGGCAAATCCGGGCTGGAAGTCAGCGAGATTTTCAAAAACGTCGGCGGCTGCGCAGATGATCTTTGCGTGATTCGTTCGATGCATGCCGATGTGCCCAATCACGAACCATCCCTGCTGCTGATGAATTGCGGTGAACCTCGGCTGGTGCGCCCCAGCTTTGGATCGTGGGTGACTTATGGACTGGGCACGCTGAACCAAAATCTGCCGGGCTTTATTTCCATGTGCCCTGGTGGGTTCCCGATTCAGGAGAGCCAGAATTGGCAAGCCGGATTTCTCCCCGGCACATTCCAAGGCACCTATATCGATACGCAGCATCGGCAGATTGAGAAGCTGATTGAGAACATTACCAACAGTCAGCTTCCGCTCCGGGAGCAGCGGCGGCAGATTGATTTCTTGCAGGAAATGAACGCGACCCACGCCGCCAAGCGGGCTCACGAAGAACCGCTGGAGAGCCGGGTGCAGAGCTTTGAACTAGCTTACCGCATGCAAATGGACGCCACCGACGCTTTCGATATCCAACGTGAACCACAATCGATTCGCGATATGTATGGCGACACGACGCAGGGGCGGCAAATGCTGATTTCTCGTCGGTTAGTGGAACGCGGAGTCCGCTTCATTCAACTGTGGCACGGCCCCGGTCAGCCATGGGATAATCATGATGATCTGGAAGTAAACCACCGGAAACTCGCCACCGAAAGTGACCAAGCCACCGCCGCCTTGCTAACAGATCTCAAACAACGCGGAATGTTGGACGAGACCCTCGTGATCTGGGGTGGAGAATTTGGCCGCACGCCCACCGTAGAATTGCCGACACCTGGTTCCAACGCCGGCAAGATCAATGGTCGGGATCACAATCATTATGGATTCAGCATGTGGCTGGCAGGTGGCGGGGTGAATGCAGGCAGCATTTACGGCAGCACCGATGAGTTTGGCTTCAAAGCCGAAGAGAACCCAGTGCACGTGCACGATCTGCATGCCACCCTGCTGAAGCTGCTGGGCTTTGAACATGAGAAATTCACGTATCGTTACGCCGGACGCGATTACCGCCTCACGGATGTTCATGGCAAAGTGGTTTCAGGACTGATTGCATGACCTTGGCTCCAGCACCTTTCCCACTGCCCGTGGCGTGCCTTCCCGTGAGCACTCTCGTTGAACCTAGCTGCTACTTGCGACGAGGCGGGACAAATCGGCGCTTTCTTGGTTCGCCTTCGCCCTTTAGTTCGATCCGAATTTTCAGCCCGTGCTGGGCCGCGGCAGCGCCAGCCAGATTTCTTAGCGCCGACAGGCCGCGATCTTCTTTGCCCAGGATCTTTCTGGTATCATCCTCATCGGCCGCCTGCATGTTATAGACGGTCGTGCCCTCGACGACGGTTGAACGCACAAAAGCCTGATCCGGATGACGGACCAGGCTCGTGATAACAAATTCGAGGAAACTTTGCACCCCCGCAGCCGGATTCATAAGAAGTGGCTCTGGGAAATAGGAGTTTCAGCGGACAGACCTAGGCAGTGGCCTTGGCCGCTTTGCGAGTCTTGCGAATCAAGCTCATGACAGTGTCACTGGGTTTGGCGCCTTTTTTCATCCATGCGTCCGCCTTATCGACGTCCACCAGCCAGTTGGTGCCCGCTGCCAGCGGATCATACGTGCCAATGCTTTCGATGAATGGACCATCGCGACGAGCGCGGGAGTCTGTGACGACGACACGATAATAAGGACGGTGTTTGGAACCTTCTCTTCTGAGCCTAATTGCTACCATAAAATGTTGTATTAATAAAATTTGGGGAGGAAAATTGCGAGTCGGGAGAATTCCCCTCTTTCAAAAGATTTCAAGAGGAAATGTTGATTTTCTCACTTCGAGGGAAATTTAACCAAATTCACCCTTCCCCATCGTTCACCTCGGGACATGTGCAATCTAATAAACGCGAACTCGAAGAAAACACCGATTGGCGCCCTCGTTCGGCGGAAGGCTCACTGTTGCCCACTGCCCAATGGTCCCGAGGTTCGTCGCCACGTGCCCCCAAGTTACTAGATCCATGGAAGACTCCACGATATAGGTCAAATCTGCCCGCGCCCTCAGGAAGCTCAACTGCCATTGACCAGCGGATTCCGTCAGCGTGACCTCGGGCAGATCCACCGCAGGCCGATCCCCCACCGCGTAGAGCGTCCCCTGGGTAATGGCATAAATAGTGCCGTCCGGTCCGATCACCGTCGGCGTATAGGGTTGGCCCCTAGGCTCTGCCAACGCCAGATCTGAGTAGGTGTTGGTTACCAAATCCCAGCGATACAGATGCCCGTCCTCGTTGTTGGCGTAGATCGCATGACTGGCCGCATCCACCGCAGCCGTATTGATACACCACTCATCATTATTCACTCCCGGACTCACCAGGGTGCGCACTTCCAGCATGTCGGCAGTTCCTGTGAGCGGGTTCACTTGGGACACATTGGGATCCAGGATCGCGATCTTATTCAGTCCGCCGGGATAGGAATAACTATTATATTTCGTGAACAACAAGTAGCTCGATCCTGCCGCCGAGGTGTATCCTGGCACTGATCCGACTGGGACAATAGCCGCCGTGGTATCCCAACCGAATCCTCCAGAAAGTTTGACGGTTTGGAGATCGCTGGAATAATGCTTTAGTTCCCCCCGACTGTAACCATCGTCATTGGTTCCATAATAGACATCTCCATCCGGCCCCACGGTGGGCGAAGCCGTCGTAATCGATCTCACCCCTGGCAACAACGCAGTGGCGTGCAAAGGAGCCAGGCTAGCTGCATCCAGCGCGACTAACTGCCCGGTGCCGAAACCCATCAAACTGTAAAATACCGCATACAGCGTGGCCCCATCCGCACTGAGCGCAGGGGCCGCATTCACTGCGGACTGCGTCAGACTGGAAACGGTGCTGGCCGGAGCGAAACTCCCGACGCCAGTTGCCGAAATCCGTGCGATACCTCCACCCGCAGGCACCAATGGCGTGGCGCTGGAGACCTCATAGCCAAAATAGATGTTGCCCGCTGCATCTGCGGTAATGGGCGTATTCACCTTGATTTTGGCATCATACATCGCCTGCTGCGTATGGTAGGCGGCGGCCCCGGGGGATCCGTCGTAGAACACCACCTTCCCCACCCCATCCGGAAGGGCCGTATCCAGCCCATCGCGCCAATCCAAGGTGCCGCCCGCAGCCGGGATATAGACCCGATACCGCTGCGCGGAAAATTTAACTAACATGGGAGAAAAGCATGGTCGCCACCCGGATATTGGGGCGATGTAATCTGTCGCCTGCGACCACACCAGGGATCCATCGAAGCCCCGTCTGCCCTCGACCACGAAGTTACTGCCCTCCCCCGTTGTCACCGGCACCACCACTAGATTGCTCTCGGTAATCACCGGGGAACCGTAGTGCGTGTAAACCACCGGAAAATAATCCACCGGAGTGCTCCAAAGTTTCCGCGTCAAAGGCCGCCCGCGCGTGGCGGACATGGCCGTATGCTGGGCATTCCCGGCAAACATCGGCCAATCAGCAGCGCCCCCTGATGACGTCATCAGGGCAAGAGAGACCACAGTTAGGAAAGATTGGGCAAGGCGCATGGCGAGGGGACTCCAGGTTCGCTGAACAAGCCCAAACTCTGCCCGCACGCCCGACTCAACGCAAGCCAGCGTTTCAGAAAAACCCGCCAGGCATGGTGGCAGCTAAGGCTCCACGAACTGCCCGGCCGGAAAATTCTTCCCTGGGCACAAGGTAGGCCGAATATTCACCAACCGATGGGTGGTGACGCGGATTTTCCCGACTTTGGCTTGAAGGTAATCAATCAGTTCATCCAGCGCCTCGATCTGCTGTCGCGAGGGGCTGCTTTTTTGGAAACTCCCCACCAGACAGATGCCCAGAGCAACCTCATTTTGCGCCTCGCTCCGCAGGTGCCCGCCCGCTTCCTGAGACTGCCAGCGTGGGCCTACTTCGACGCGGCCATTTCCCGAGCCATGACCATTGCCAATCACAAAATGATAGGCCAGCCCGTGGGCCATGCGCTTCACATGGCGATGATAATAGTCGAAGGTCCGCGCGCTGCCGCTATCGGTGGCACTGCTGTGGATGACCACCATTTTCCAGCGCCCAGCTTGCACCGCAGCGGCATCGATCTGCTGCCGCACGCTGCGCGTCAGGAAGGTCCAATTGCCCTTGGGGGCTTTGCGGTCAAAATCCGGGGCGGGACTCGTTTTCGTGACCGTAATTTGCGGCACTGACGATCCCGCAGATGATTTGGTAGGGGCAACCTTCCCCACTGCCAGCTTGGGACGCTTGGTGGCTTGCGTGCGCACACTGCGAGCGGTGGTGGCATGGGTCACTCCCGCCAAGCGTAAGTGCGATGTCGCAACCGTTGCAAAATTTCCCTCGCCCGATGCAACCTCTGGTGAATAGTGCGGGACCATGCCCACCACACTAACCATTCCCAGAACCACCGCCGCGCCTAGTGCGGAGAGAATTTTTGGGTTACTGAGAGGTCGGCGCATGGGTCGGGTGGATAAAGGCTTCGTTAGGAGTGCTGATTTACCTGATTCCGCGTAATCTGCAAGCCGCAACCCTTTCACCTGTGGAGAATTCTTCCCCGACCATACTTGTTTTCAGCGCTGGATTTGGCGATGGCCATAACTCAGCGGCCCGCAGCATTGTGGCCGCCGTTGGCGCAGTCAGTCAGGGACGGGTCCAGGCGCGCATGGTGGACTTGTTTCCCACCGCCGTGCCGCGCATGAATACGTTTTTGAAATGGGGCTACGAGTTTCTCACCACGCACTTCCCTGCCCTCTGGGGCGGGCTCTACAAATTGGCGGAGAAGGACTCCGGGAATGGAAATTTAGGATGGAAATTCTTTCCGGAACTGCATCGGCAGCTCAGCCAGTGTCTCATCACAGAGCGCCCCGCCGCGGTCCTTTCCACCTTCCCGATGTATCCCTATTTGCTGGGCGAGGTAAAACCCGGCCTCCCCTTCCCTAAATTTTGCGGCACCGTCATTACTGATTCCATCTCCATCAATCACGTCTGGAACAAGGCTCCCACGCAGCATTACTTCGTAACGGATGAATTCTCCACCGCGGTCCTAACCAGTCGTGGGGTGCCGGAAGCAATGATCACCGCCACGGGATTTGCCGTCGCCCCCAGCTTTGCGGACCTGATCCCACGGACGCTGGAAGCTCCGACCCAGGGGCATTTCCGCGTGCTCTACTGCGCCACGGCCAGCAGTCGGGAGGTGCAGGAATCCCTTGAAAGCCTCCTCCAGCACACGCCGCTGGCATGGGAAATCACGGTCTTACTCGGGCGCCACGAAGCCCGCCTGGGCGAAATGGTTCGCAGCGTCTGCGCTCGTTATCCCGCCCGCAACTTTACGATTCATGGGTGGACTAAGCAGATGCCAGAACTGCTTTCCAGCCACGATGTCATTATCAGCAAAGGCGGCGGAGCCACGGTGCACGAATGCTTTGCTGCGGCCACCCCCGTGCTGGTGAATTATTTCATTCCCGGCCAGGAAGCGGGCAATGTCGAACTGTTGGAGCGTCGAGGTTGCGGTTGGTATGTCCCGGAAACCAAAGCCCTGGGCACCAGCCTGACAGAAATCGTCAACTGCGGCAAGTGGGCTCAAGCGAAAGCGCAAATGATGCATTGGCGCAACCCGAACGGGGCCCTGCGGATTGCAGAACATGCCTTGCGCGCGGCTGGCCTGCTCGAATGATCCCCTAGCAGACGCAGCGCACCCTCCTTATTCTCCGATTCCTTTGCGAAGCATTCCTAGGAGGAGTCCATAAACTTCCGTCGCCCCAATCTTATCCCGATTGACCAAGGTGGGGAAATCTCCCGCCAAGAGCGGCCAATCTTGCACATCCTCGGGAATGCGCCCGTGACTGCCTTTGATCAGATCTGCATCCAGCGGAATCACATCCATCAACATCCGGAAGCCCATTTTCTTTTTGGCCAACTTGCTTGCCAGCACCATCTTGGGATTCTTGATGGTTGGATCGAGAAAGAGTTCCACCGGATCATAGCCTGGCTTGCGATGAATATCCACGCAGCGCGCGAAGTCCGGTGCTTTGGCGTCGTCCAACCAATAATAATAGGTGAACCAACTGCGCGCGTCACTAACTACCACGAAGTCACCTGCACGAGCATGGTCAATTCCCAGCGAGGCTTTCCAGACCGGATCGATCACGCTTTGAATTCCCGCGGTCGTTTCCAGTAATTCCTTCACTCGGCCCAGGATATCGGGGTTATTGACATAGACATGGGCCACTTGGTGATCGGCCACCGCAAACGCTTGGGAGGCCCCACAATCCAGGGTTTCCAGGCCCAATTCATCCCGCGTGGCGATCCAACCCTGCTCACGGAATAGTCGGTTCAGATGAATCGGCTGATCCACTGCGGTGATCCCATATTCAGAGAGGATCGTGACCTTCACGGCTTGCTCTTTAAAATAGGCGATGAGATCCCCCACGAGGGCGTCGATCTCCGCCACATCCTGCCAGATGGCGGGATCATTTGGCCCCAGCCGCTGCAGATTGTAATCCAAATGCGGCAGATAAACGATCTGTAAATTCGGTTGGTGACGATCCTCGATCCACTTGGCCGCATCTGCGATCCATTGCGATGACGGTAGTCCGGCCATGGGGCCCCAAAAGGAGGGGAAGGGGAAATCACCCAAGTCCTTTTTGATCTCTTCCCGCATTTCTGGAGGGTTGGTGTAAACATCAAACACCTTGCGGCCATCGGCGGGATACATCGGCCGCGGGGTGATGGAGAAATCAGCCGTGGAATACATGTTATACCACCAGAATGTTTTGGCCACCGTGTAGCCGGGAAACTCCCGCCGCAGTTGATCCCAGAATTTATCTCCCTTGATCAAATGATTGCTTTGTTTCCACATGTGGACCTCCGCCAGATCCCGATTATACCATCCATTGGCCACGATCCCATGCTCGCTCGGCCGCCGTCCGGTCAAAAACGTCGCCTGCATAGTGCAGGTCACAGCGGGTATCTGCGGCTGAATCACGCTGCCTTGGCGACGCTTCATCCAGCCATAGATATGCGGCGTTCGCTCCTCGCTGATCAGGCGAGGAGTTAGACCAACGACGTTTAAAATAGCGGCACGACTCATGGGGGAGCACTCCCATAAAACAGTTCCGTTCAGTCGTAAACTACGAATGCACTTGGAACCAATCTGACCGTGGCCCTCCCACGAGCACCGGAGTGGGGATAGCAAACATCATGGTCGAATTTTCCAAGCCGGAATCAGACCAAAAGCAGGAGCATTCCCACTCCTGATTCCAAGTTGCGTTCCAGATGAGGTGATCCCGGAGGGATCTCAGAAATTAGCCGGGGTTGAGCGATAGCGATACCCCCGGTATCCCAACGAAATGACCGCATCCCGGCAGGGATGCCAGATCAGCAATATGAGAGGAAATGGTTTGGCACGATCCTATTCTGGCATCCCTGCCGGGATGCGGTCATTTCGTTGGGATACCGGGGGTATCGCTATCGCTCAACCCCGGCTAATTTCTGAGATCCCTCCGGGATCACCTCATCTTGAACGCAACTCGTAATTAGTGCACCTGTCAGATATCCAGGTGACCCTCTCCCCGCGCTCGCGCTGAGGTTGGAGTTTGCTGATTGCGACAATTTGAGCGACAACCATGCAAGCCCAACTGGGCACCGCAGCCAACGATTGCTGATTCATCAGGAATGCTTCGGACCACGGTTGTCAGGTAAAATTTAACCACTGCCTACTCATGTTAATCACTCCGATTCGCTTCCGTTCACTCGCCATCGTCGCACTTGGGGTGGTTCAGTGGTGCTCCGCTGCGGAAAAACCGCAGGTTTTGCGAAGCTTTACTCGGGTGGCGCTGTCGGACCAATTTTGGTGTGAAGGGGCGAATGCGGGCGATTTTAATCGAGATGGGAAAATGGACATCGTAGCGGGGCCGTGGTGGTGGGAGGGGCCGGAATTCAAGGTGAAGCACGAGATCTATCCACCCGCAGCCACCTTCCAATTGCCCCTTGGGGAGCAGACCTCCGTGACCGTGCCGGGATTCGAGGGTGGATTGGGAAAGAAGAACGCGTATTCGGATAACTTTTTCGCCTGGCCGTATGATTTCAATGCGGATGGTTGGCCGGATGTGCTGGTGGTGGGATTCCCGGGACAAATGACCGCTTGGTTTGAAAATCCCCAAGCTGGGACGAACCACTGGGTCCGGCACCCGATTTTCATGCAAACGGATAACGAATCCCCCACGTTTACCGACCTAACGGGCGACGGGAAACCGGAATTGGTCTGCATCACCAAGGGAGCGTATGGCTATGCCGAAGTTGATTGGAAGGATCCAGCCAAACAGTGGCAATGGCATCCTGTCTCCCCCAACAAGAAATACGGCAACTTCACCCACGGCATGGGCGTGGGGGATGTGAATGGGGACGGGCGGGCGGATATACTGGAGAAGGATGGCTGGTATGAACAACCGGCGGTTCTCGCAGGAGATCCAGCGTGGAAACATCACGCCCAGCAATTCGCGACCGCCGGGGGAGCGCAAATGCTGGTCTATGATGTCAACGGAGACGGTCGCAACGACGTCATCACCAGCCTGGCGGCGCATGGGTTCGGCTTGGCGTGGTATGAACAACTGTCAGGAGAGGGAGAGATCAAATTTACCGCTCATCAGATCATGGGACAACGCCCGGAGGAAAATCGGTATGGGGTGAAATTCTCCGAACTTCACGCGTTGGATTTGGTGGACATGAACGGGGACGGACGCAAAGACATTGTGACCGGGAAACGCTTCTGGTCTCACGGCCGCATGGGCGATCCGGATCGCAATGACGAGGCGGTCTTGTATTGGTTTGAATTGGCGCGCGGGGCGGATGGCGTAGATTGGATTCCGCACTTGATCGACCGGAATGCCGGGGTCGGCACGCAAGTAGTGGCCACCGATGTGAACGGGGACGGACAACCCGACGTGATTGTGGGGAACAAAAAGGGCATCTTTGTCGAGCTGCAGCAAACCAAACCCGCTACCGCCGAGGAAATTGCCGCCGCCCAACCGCAACGTTTGCCCCCGCCTCGGGAGGCAAAATCATTTCTCCCCATGACTGCCGACGGCAGGAAGCTAAATTTCGATTTCGAAACTGGGGACCTGACGGACTGGAAAGCGGAAGGCACCACCTTCACCAAAGCCGTGGTGAAAGGCGATGCCGTGGCGGCCCGACGGAAAGACATGCGCAGCGCTCACGCTGGTGATTTCTGGGTGGGCGGCTATGAACAGGCAGGAGACGAGGCTATCGGCATCTTGACCAGCGAGCCGTTCACGCTCACCCAGCCTTGCCTCGGATTCCTCATCGGCGGAGGTTCCACCCCAGCAACTCGCGTGGAAATCCTCAACGCAGTCAGTGGCGTCATCATCGCCCAAGCTACCGGGCCCGACAACGAAGCCATGGTGCGTGTGGTCGCAGATCTGAAAGCCTATCAAGGTGCCAGCCTGCAAATTCGGTTGGTAGATGAAGCCACGAGCGGTTGGGGCCACCTGAATTTCGACGACGTGAAATTCTACGATGCCGTCCCCGCCAACGCCAGAGTGGTGAACCCAGATTGACAGTCACAAGTGTTCTGACTCAAGCGGAATCAAGCGTGGAGGGCGAGGTAACGAGACCTGCGTCACGTAAGCGTGAATCTGCTTGCGCTAACGGGGTCTCGTTACCTCGCCCTCCACGGCGGTTGAAGCCAAAATATTTTGGAACCAGAAGCCGTTGCTTCTGGCCCGAATTAACGGACGTTCGACTTGGTATGCGTGTGCTCCATTTCCTCCTCATCTACCTTGCGATAACCGAACTGGGCCGGGCTCAGAACGGATTGGTGGCGGCATTCCCCTGCAACGAGGGCGCGGGCGCGACGATTACTGATATCACTGCGACCCATCACGTGGGCACGTTCAATAACGCGACGTGGACCGCTGCTGGGAAATATGGCGCTGCCTTTACCTGCAATGGTTCCAACGCCTGGGTGACCATCCCGCACCATCCCCAGTTCGATCTCACGACTGGCGCCACGCTCATGGCCTGGGTCTATCCCACGGCCCTGAGTGGGTATCGCACCGTGATCATGAAAGAGACCAGCAACGGGGCGTGTTACTATTTATATAGTGGCCCGGGAGATTTGGTGATGGGAGGAGGTGGATTCGGTGGGAGCTACCGTGAAACCAGCGGTGGCAATGCGCTGCCGCTGAATACGTGGACGCATCTGGCCACCACCTTCGATGGCACCACCATCCGCGTTTACCGCAACGCCGTGTTGGTGAGCACGTTGGCAAGCGCGGGCAGCTTCGATACTTCGGCCAACCCATTGCGGCTGGGCGGAAATCTCACTTGGGGGGAATGGTGGGCCGGCTCGATCGATGAAGTGCGCGTCTATAATCGGGCGCTGAGTGCCACGGAGATTGCGACAGATCGGGATACGCCCCTGGTGGCTGGTCCCACCGCTCCGGTCATGGCCACGGTCACGCCTCCACAGGGCTCGACGGTGCGTTCGCTGACTCAACTTGACATAACCTTTAGCGAAACCGTGATCGGGGTGGATGCGGCAGATTTACAAATCGGCGGGCTTGCCGCAACGAGTGTCACGCCGCTCGGAAACAATACTTACCGCTTCACGTTTTCCGCTGCTCCCACGGGGCCCGTGGGCGTGAATTTTATTTCAAGCCACGGCATCGTGGACCTGGAATCGCCCCCGGTGGCCTTTGCGGGAGCCGCTTGGAACTATACCGTTGATCCCAACGCGCCGCTGGATCCAGTGCGGTTAAATGAAGTCGTGGCCGTCGGAGCGCCCGGCGGTTTAGCGGATGCGGATGGGGATTTCGAGGATTGGGTTGAACTGCTCAACACCGGAACCACGACGGTGAATCTCACCGGGTGGTCGCTCTCGGACGATGCGTCGGAGCCCGGGAAATGGGTGTTTCCCGTGCGATCCATCCCGGCTGGCGGTTTCCTCACGGTGTTCTTGTCCGAGAAAAATCGCAGCCCAGCGAGCGGTGAATTGCACGCCAATTTCAAGCTCAAACTGACTGGCGGCAGCCTGCGGCTTTACAATGCGGACGCGCCCCGGCAGGTGATCTCCTCGTTTGCTCCGCTGCCGGGCTCGCAGGCAGGGCTGAGTTACGGCTTGAATGCGGCAGGGCAACTTCGGTTCTTTGGCGCCCCAACTCCGAATGCCGCCAATGCAGGCACGGAATACACCGGGATCGCGGAGGCACCGGTGCCGAGCGTTCCCGCAGGATACTTTAGCAGTGCCTTCTCGTTAGCGTTAACCACGACCACGCCAGGTGCCAGCATTCGTTATACCACCAATGGAACGCCCCCGACGACCGCCAGCACTTTGTATGTTACTCCACTAAATATTAGTGCCACCACCGTCGTGCGCGCCACGGCGTTCGCCAGCGGGATGGCTCCGAGCGAGGTCACGACCAGGACGTATTTGTTTCTCGCAGATGTCTTGACCCAATCGTCCACCGGGGCAACTCCGGCCGGATGGCCTGCCACCTGGGGAGCCAATCGGGTGGATTATGGGATGGATCCCGATGTCATTGGAGCGGGCGCACCCTATCAAAGTCAAGCGCTCGCAGCCATGCAAGCCGTGCCGGCCCTCAGCATCGTGATGAAATTACCGGACCTCTTTGATTCCACTACGGGCATCTACGCGAACCCCGGTCAGAATGGCGACAACTGGGAGCGGCCAGCATCGCTGGAATTGCTTGATCCTTCAGGCGCGCCAGGGTTTCAAGCCAATGGCGGCCTGCGCATTCGGGGGAATTTCTCGCGCGATACGAACAATGCCAAGCATTCGTTCCGCATGTTCTTCCGCGAGCGTTACGGCACCGGGAAACTTGATTTTCCCTTGTTCGGAACGGATGCGGCGGACAAGCAGGACGTGGTGGATCTCCGCACTTCCCAAGATTTCTCCTGGGCGTATCTTGCCAGCACAGAGGCAACCTTCGTGACGGATTCCTTTGCGCGCGATCTCATGCAGAACATGGGCCAACCGAGCACGCGGGGAGACTTCTATCATCTCTTCATCAACGGCCAATACTGGGGCCTCTACAACACCGAAGAGCGGGTGAATCCAAGTTATGCGGCCAACTACTTTGGCGGCATCGAAGAGGAGTATGATGTGATTAAAGTGGATAGTTTCAACACGCAGGTTGCCGCAGGTTCATTCGATGCCTGGACGCAGTTGTGGAATCTCACCGAGGCCGGTGTGGCCAGCGATACTGCGCTCCAATCGCTGTTAGGAAACAATCCCAACGGAACGCGCAATCCCGCTCTGCCCATCCAGATTGATGCGGTTAACCTCTGCGATTACATGCTGATGAATTTCGTGCTCGATAACCGGGATGGCCCCATTTACATCGACGGCAACCAGCCCAATAATTTCTTCGCAGTGCGACCCCGAGACGGTCGCGCTGGATGGAAATTCCTCGCTCACGATTCAGAATATTCCATGTTCAGCGTGACGGGAGATGTGACCGGCCCGCCGACTTCGGTTGGCGCCACGATCTCGTCCTCGAATGCGCGACGGATGTGGGAAAAGTGTATGGCGAACGCGGAATTCCGCTCCATTTTTGCCGATCGCGTGCAACGTCATTGTTTTGGCAACGGTGCCCTCACTGCAGTTGCGCAAGCCGCTACCTGGCAGCACCGCGCCACTGAGCTTGATCTGGCCGTGATCGGAGAGTCCGCGCGCTGGGGGGATTCCGCTCGCGCCACGCCCCTAACGCGCAATAACGACTGGCTGCCACGGATCAATTTCTTCCTCAACAATTGGTTTCCCACCCGCACTACTAACGTGATTTCGCAATTGCGGGCCCGGGGGTATTTCCCTGCCTTGGCCGCACCTGAATTAGCCCCGGCAGCGGGCACCGTGAATCCAGGCACCGTGGTAACCTTGACTCCGCCCGTGGGGCCCGGAGTGATTTACTACACGCTGAATGGAGTAGATCCTCGCAGCTTCGGGGGGGCGCTAAATCCTGCGGCCCTGGTGTGGTCGGGAAATCTGACATTGCTCAACGGCGTGCGTTTGCGAGCTCGCTTCAAGGACGGAGTGAATTGGAGTCCGTTGGTGGCGGCGGACTATTTCCTGGCGCAGGATTTCACCAAACTGGCTGTTAGTGAGGTGATGTATCACGCCGTCGATTCGGCCACGGTGGCTGGTTCGGAGTTCGATTTCATTGAATTCACTAACACTGGAGACAAGTCATTGGATTTGTCCGGGCTGTATTTCACCGCAGGCCTGGGCGGGACGTTCCCCACTGCCACCACGCTGGCACCGGGAGCTTACTTGGTGGCAGCCCGCAATCCCAGCGCCATGCTGGAGCGCTATCCCGGGGTGACGGTGGTGGTTACTTTCACCGGGAAATTGGACAACAACGGGGAGACGGTCACGCTGGCGACACCTGGAGGTGGCGAAATTCTTTCACTCACTTACAACAACGCTCCGCCCTGGCCGGCGGCGGCGGATGGCTTGGGATTCTCCCTGGTGAATCTGGCGCCAGCCACCTTTGCCGCCCCGGAGGAAGGCCGCCGCTGGCGGGCGAGTGCCAACCTCTACGGATCGCCCGGTGCGGCTGATCCGGTGGTTAATACTCCTTCGATTCGGATTGGGGAAATTTTCACGGGCACTAGTCCGTTCGTGGAATTGCACAATCCGACAGCTGGCGCGGTCGATGTTAGCGGATGGTGGCTCACGGACGATCTGCTCGTGCCTGGAAAATACGTGCTGCCGATGGGAAGCTTGATTCCCGCCAACGGAGCGCTGGCCGTGAGTGCCGCTACGCTGGGTTTTCCCTTGGCTCAGGCTGGCGGCAGCATTTATTTACTCTCGGCTAGTGCTGGAGTCGCCACCGGTTACAGCCATGCCTGGAAATACGGTCCCACCGACACGCTATCGCTGGGCCGCGTGACCGATTCCAGTGGCGAAGAGTGGCTAGTTCCGCTCACGTCCCCCACCCCAGAAGCCGTGGCCGCCAGCCCGAAGCTCGGGCCCGTTGTCATCAATGAAATCTGGTATCATCCGCCCACGGGTTTCTTCGAAATGGTGGAACTCTACAATGCGGGGGCGACGGCGGTGGTCTTGGATGGGTGGCGCTTGGAGGGCTTTGGCTATACCTTTCCCACAGGCACAAGTCTGGCGGCGGGAGGCTATTTGCTAGTAACGACGGATGCTCCGACAGCATTTCGCACGCGCCATGGGATTCCAGTGGGCGTCCCCATTCTTGGGCCAGTGACGGGCACGTTGGATGACGGGGGAGAGCGGATTTCCTTGGAACGTCCCAGCACTGCCACGGTGGGGGCTTTTGTGGCGTTGGATTTCGTGCGTTACAATGACAAAGCTCCCTGGCCAGCCACCGCCGATGGCTCCGGCCCTTCGCTCCAACGCTTGAGTTCCGGGGCCTTGGCGTTGGAACCAACGAATTGGCAGGGGCAGGGGCTAACGTTAGGAAAAGCAAATGCTTCAAACGTGGCCCCGACCGTGGCGATGGCCGCTCCCTTGCATCTGAGCACATTTACTCCGCCCGGAACGATTACCCTCACCGTCAACGCGGCGGATACCGATGGTCAGATCAGTCGGGTGGAGTTCTATGATAGCAGCACCAAATTAGGGGAGGATGCAACGGCTCCTTATTCGTTTACCTTGGCCAACGCCGCTGCGGGTGAACACTGGTTGCGGGCCGTAGCCGTTGATGATGCCTTCGCCAGCACGACATCGATTCCCGTGCTGATGGCGGGATTGGGACCAGTGCCTTTTGTGGTGAGTCCGTGGGGTGCCATTTGGAAATATAAAGATGATGGCATCGCACCCGCAACAACTTGGAAGTCCCTCACCTTCGATGACTCGACTTGGAAATCCGGCCCCGCCGAATTAGGCTATGGGGAAAATGATGAGGCGACGCGCGTGGAGGATAATTCTACGCTTGGCTATAATGCTGCGGACACGAATCGTTACATTACAACTTGGTTCCGCCGCACCTTCAGTTTGACCAACGCGGCTGAAGTAACAGGCTTGGCCGGGCGCATGTTGCGGGATGATGGCGTGGCCATTTACCTCAATGGCACCGAAGTATGGCGGGATAATCTGGCGGCTAATGCCAGCGCGACCACACCCGCTACCAGCAGTATCAGCGGAGCCACGGAGAGTGTCCAAATCACGCAGAACCTAACCACCTCACTGCTGGTTTCCGGCAACAACATCTTGGCGGTGGAATTGCATCAAGCGGCCACCGATAGCAGTGACGTGAGTTTCAATCTGGAACTCACGGCGGCCCGCCCCGGCCTGGCCCCGGACCCGGATACAGATGGAGATGGAATGAAGGATCGGTATGAGCTGGCCCAGGGATTTTCCTACTGGAACCCATTGGATGCCGCGCAAGACGCCGATGGCGATGGCTCCACCAACCTCACCGAATCACGCCTGGGACTGAATCCAAGAAATGGAGCGCAATCATTTCGCGCCAGCGGAACGGTAAATTCCCCAGGTCATGTCGTCCTAACTTGGCCCAGTGCGCCCGGTCTTAAATTCGCCATTAAGCGAAGTTCGGATTTGGCCACGTGGCAACCGCTGGGCACAGTGGATGCCGTTGGCACCAGCGCAACCTACACGGATCCGGCTCCCGGCGGGCCTCACAAATTTTACCGCATCGAACTCTTGCCCTGAACAAATTTCGCCCAGCGCTTACCAAGTCATCAATATGAGAACTTTCCTCCTGCTCCTCGGTCTTACGCTTATCGTTGCAAGTCAATCTCCCATACTGTGGGCGCAGCAGCGACGCGACGACCCGGCAGCAGTCGCTGCCCCGGCCTCCAGCGCTCTTGGGTTGGTGGCCGCAGGATTGTCCCAGATTGGTCAGACCGTGAGTTATGACCCTGACTATGTGTCGCTGTCCTATCCCAATGGCGACGTGCCCCTCGCCAAGGGAGTTTGTTGCGATGTCGTGATTCGAGCCTTGCGGGCTGGTGGCATCGATCTCCAGAAGCTGGTCCACGAAGACATGGCGGCAAATTTTTCCGCCTATCCCAAACTCTGGGGCCTGCAGAAAACGGATCGGAGCATCGACCATCGACGCGTGCCGAATTTGGCAAAATTCTTCGAACGCTCAGGGAAAAAACGTCCTGTAACCAAAGATCCCGCCGACTATCTCCCGGGGGATTTCGTGGTGTGTCGGCTGTCGAATGGACTCATCCACATCATGCTCGTGAGTAACCAAAAAAGTGCCACCGGCACCCCCTTAGTGATCCACAACATCGGGGCGGGAGCCCGGGAAGAAGACCGCCTCTTCGAGTTCAGCATCGAAGGGCATTACCGATGGTATAAACCGTAGCCAAGCGGAGGATCGAAAAATTTTCCAAATACGTGTCCCAATCCCACTACTCTCTGCGGTAATCTTTAGTAGGCTACCAGTCGCACCCTGCTGGCCAGTCCCTTGATCCTTTTGCAATCTCAGCTCCGAACCTGATCTTCCTCATGAAACCTCCCTTCCGTCTAACCTTAGCCGCTCTGCTACTGGCCATTCCTTGTTGGTCTCTGGCGGCAGATAAAAAGAAGAATCGTCGTAAACTGGAAGCAGCACAACCTGCCACTCCGGCTGCCGAGACCGCCAAGCCGATTCAAGATCCTGCTAATCCGTGGCATGCGTGGTCGGATGGCCAGGGACATACGTTGGAAGGGAAATACAAGGCGCTGGAATACGGCTTACTCACGGTGGAAGACAAAGCAGGCCAGATGCGTCGTTTCCCCATCACCAAACTGACGGCCGAGGACAAAAAATTTGCCGAGCAATGCAAAAGTCTCCAACCCCGGGCCGCCTTGGCCCAGGATGTGATTCACAAGGCGGCGGCTCGCTTGGATGAAACGATTCTGGCTGGTCTGAAACGAGGGAATCAAACTCCCAACGCTCCCGCCAACGATGAAACTTTCGCCCGTCGTTTATATCTGGATGTCGTGGGCCGCATTCCCACCCGGGAGGAAATCACCACCTTCTTAGCCGATAAAGCAACAGACAAGCGCGCCAAGCTGGTGGATGAACTGCTGAATTCCCCCGGCTACACGATGCAAATGTTCAACTATCTGGCGGACATGCTGCGGGTGAAAGACGATTACGGCAAAGGTGCCAAGGCGTTTGTTTTCGAAGATTGGCTCAAGGACATGGTGGCGATAAATCGTCCCTGGGATGCCTTGGTCAATGATATGCTAACCGCCGATGGCAAGCTGGTGGAGACGGGTCCAGCCGGATTCCTCCTGCGCGATGCGCAAATGCCGCTGGATGGCGTTTCCAATTTAATGACCACCTTTCTGGGGGCCAACGTTTCCTGCGCCCAGTGTCATGACCATCCGCTGGCCGAATGGAAACAAAAGGATTTCTATCAGATTGCCGCCTTCTTCGGAGCCACGGATGGCTTCCATGAAGACGTGGCCAAGGACGTCAAAAGATTAGCCAAAAGCATGGATGGCAACAAGGCCATGGCCCAAATGTTGGCCTCCAACGCCTACGATTTGGTGGACATGCAGCAGAACAAATTGTCTTTCCCCAAGGACTACAAATACGACAACGCCAAGCCCGGTGAGAAAGTTACCCCAGCGTTGATTACTTGGACTGAGAAGGATAAACTGAGCCCAGCCTACAAGGTGGACATCAAAAAGCCTTCCGAGCTGCGCAATGAATTTTCCAAATGGATGACCAGCCCAGAGAACCCACGTTTCGCCACCGCCATCGCGAATCGCTTGTGGAAGAAGGCGTTCGGCTTGGCCGTGCAGGAACCCGTGAGTGATCTGGACGATCCCAAGACTGCCAGCAATCCTGAGTTACTCGCGCACCTAACCACCTACATGAAGCAGGCAAAATTCGATCTGCGTGAGTTCCAGCGCATCATTTTCAACACCGCAGCGTATCAACGTCAAGCCAGCGCCACGCCGGATCTCAGCAAAGGACACTTCCTTTTTGCCGGTCCGCTGGTGCGGCGGATGTCCGCCGAGCAGGCCTGGGATTCCATCATGACGCTGGCCAGCGGCAAGGAGATCGATCACTCCATTTTGCGTCGGGGCGATGAACTGAAACTCACCGCCATTGATGGCCGGGTGACCGCCGCTGCCGCCAAGGAAGTGCAGGCCAAACTTGCCAAAGAAGGCGTGACCTTGAAGGGCGGCGGAAACAAGAAGAACCCGCAAATCAATGCCCGCGTGTTGAGCCAATTCTACGATGGTGTGCGGCCTCAGGAACGCGATGGCTTACTGCTCGCGCGGGCTTCGGAGCTGCCCCAACCCGCTCCGGAAAGCCACTTCCTGCGCTTGTTCGGTCAGAGCGACCGGCTCGTTTCTGATACCAACGCCTCGGATGGAAGCGTGCCGCAAGTGATGTCGCTGATGAATGGCCCCGTCCAGCAAGTGGCCACGGGCAATGGTTCCAGCGCCCTGACAGAAATTGATAAACTTTCCAATCCGCCAGCGAAGATCGAGGCCCTCTACCTGAGTTTCCTCGGACGTCGGCCCACCGCCGAGGAGCAACAACGGATGACCGCCGCCCTGACCGATGGCCTGGCCACCGCCGACTGCGCTTGGGCGCTGCTCAATACTCGCGAATTCCTTTTTGTGCGTTAGTCCCATCCTTACTTTAAATTTACCGATCATGAAATCCACTCTTCTTCGTCTCGATCCTCTCAGCCGCCGCAGCTTCGTTGAACGCATGGCGCGTTCCGCTTTTGGGCTCAGCATTCTGCCATTCCTGCCGGGCGAAAATTTGCGCGCCGACAACACCAAACCGCTGGCAGGATTTGGCTCCGCCAAACACGTCATTTTACTGAACCTAGTTGGCGGCATGACCCACATCGATACCTTCGATCCCAAGGAGGGCGAAAACAAAGGCCCTGGCAAAGCGGTCACCACGAAAGCTGGATTCCAAATCACCAACTTCCTTCCGGAGATTGCCAAAGTGGCGGATAAAATTTGCGTCATCCGCTCCATGACCGCCAAAGTAGGGGTCCATGAATCCGCCCAGTATCTCATGCGCACCGGTTTCGAAAAGCGCGGCACCATCGTGCATCCGATGTTAGGTGCCTGGGCCCAAAACTACCTGGGTCCCAGTCACAAGACATTGCCTTCCACGGTCTGCGTGAATCGCACTTCCGGCCATGGCAATGGATTCCTTCCTGCGGGCACCAGTCCGCTGCCGATCCTGGATCCAGACGCTGGCCTGCAGAACTCCAGTTCCTCCGTGCCACCGCAGGCCATGGATAAACGGCTCGCGCTGCTGCACGATCTGGATCACGAATTCCACGGCAGCCAACCTGACGAGAATGTGAAAGCCTACGATGATTTCTATGCCAACACCCTGCAGCTCATGAAGAGTAGCGACCTGGCGGCTTTCGACATCAACAAAGAAGACAGCAAGACACGCGAAGGCTACGGCAACAGTAAATTCGGCCAAGGCTGTCTGCTCGCCCGACGCTTGGTGGAAAGCGGCGTGCGCTTCATCGAAGTGCAAAGCGGCGGCTGGGACATGCATAAAGACATCGAAGGAGCGATGGAAAAGGTGGGCGCAGAGTTCGACAAAGCCTTCAGTTCGCTAGTCGCAGATTTGGATCGACGCGGCTTGCTGGATAACACCTTAGTGGCTGTCACCACCGAGTTCGGCCGCAAACCCCAATTCGACGGCAGCGGCCGCGGCCACCATCCCAAAGGCTTCAGTTGCGTCCTCGCAGGTGCAGGGGTGAAACGCGGTTATGTCCACGGAGCCACCGATAAAACTGGCTACGAACCCGCCTCCGACGCCATGAGCGCAGGCGATCTCCACGCCACCATCGGCTTCGCTCTGGGCCTCCCCATCGACAAGGAAGTTCTCAGCCCCAGCGGCCGTCCTTTTACCATCGGAAATCACGGCAAGCCTGCAACGGCGGTTTTTGCGTAGGTAAGAATGTTGGTGTCTAGGCTTTAGCCGACAGCAACGTGAGGGGCTGAGTTTCCTCTCATAGCGCTGTCGCCTAAAGGCTATACACCAACTCATTTACCAATTTATTTCCAACTCATTTGCCATGTATCGCTGGCGGAGGCTTACGGAGGAGGATCGTCATGAGGTGTTGGTGCAGCGGATGGATCAGGGGCATCCGATTCATAGCCCGAAACATATCGATGCTGGGGAGCGCTACTATCATATCACGGCGGCTTGCTTTTAGCATCAGGCTCACATTGGGTTCAGCACGGAGCGGATGAATCGATTTATGGGGGACTGGCTGGACGTGCTGCACGCTGAGTCTGCGCACGTGTCCGCTTGGGTGCTGCTGCCGAACCATTATCATGCACTGGTGCGGACGGATCGGGTGCTGAGCTTGCTCAAGGCACTGGGGCTGCTGCACGGTCGGACTTCCCATGCTTGGAATGGCGAGGAAGGGACGCAGGGGCGGCAAGTCTGGTGCAAAGCCGCAGAAACAGTTATGAAAAGCGAGGGGCATTTCTTCGCGACCGTGAACTACATTCATCACAATCCAGTGAAACATCGCTATACGGAAAAATGGACGGACTGGCCTTGGAGCAGTGCTGAGGAGTGGCTCAAGCAGACCGGTCGGGAGGCTGCGGAGGTGCAGTGGAAGAAGTATCCGATCAGTGAGTATGGGGCAGGCTGGGATGATGCTGAGATGTGAACATGAGTTGATGTCTAGCCTTTAGGCGATTCCGAAAAAGCTCCGCGCAGCGGGGCTTCTTCGGGGGTGGGCTTGGCGTGATGCTATCGGCTGAAGCCTATACACCAACATTCTTTGCTCTCGCCTCAAGGCAAAGCACGTTGGTGTATAGCCTTTAGGCGACAGCGCCCCGCGGAGTTCCATCAAATCTACAACCGCCGCAAGCCATCCTCGGTCATCGGATTCGGGATCGCCACATCAATGGCATCGATGCGTGCTAACGTAGCGGCATCAAGCACCAGGTCCGCAGCGGGCAGGACTTCATTTAGCTGTTCCACGCTTGTGGCCCCCACGATGGTGCTGGCCACGAAATCATGCTGTTTACTCCAGGCCAGTGCCAGGGTGGCCACGCTCACGCCTAGATCCTGCGCGATGGGTTCCAGTCGCGTGAAGGTTTCCAGAGTGCGCTCGTTGACGAAACGCTGCGCCATCTTCTTCTGCCGTGGACCACTGTTGGTAAGGTAGTCTGTGAAACGGGCTCCGGGCGGTAATTTTCCACCGTTATATTTGCCGGTCAGCACACCGCCGCCCAGCGGGGAATAGGGCAGCAAGCTCACGCCTTCCTGACGGCAAACTTGCGCCAACTCACTCTCGCAGCGACGGTTGATTAACGAGAAATTATTCTGCACCGTGTCGATGCGGCTGAAGCTGTGTTTCTCGGATGTCCAGAGGCTCTTCATGACGCCCCAGCAGGTTTCGTTGCTGCTGCCAATGACACGAACTTTTCCCTGTTTCACCAACTCCGTCAGCGCTTCCAGCGTATCCTCCGGGCGCATGCCGTGGTCCGGCCAGTGGGTTTGATAAAGATCGATGTAGTCGGTCTGGAGTCGGCGGAGACTGTCCTCGCACGCTCGCATAATTTGCCGCCGATCCAACGCCGTGAAACCACCCCTAACTGGAGGCCGAAACCAACCATGGCCGGGCCCGATCACCTTCGTGGCGATCACGAAATGCTCCCGATTCTGCGTCCGCAACCACCGACCAACAATCTGCTCGGTCACTCCCACCAAGTCCGCGCTGGGAGGCACCGGATACACCTCCGCTGTGTCCAAAAAATCAATCCCGGCCTCCGCCGCCCGGTCCATGATGGCAAACGAAGTCCGTTCATCCGCCTGTAAGCCGAAGGTCATGGTGCCCAGGCAAATATCGGTCACTACTATTCCACTGCGTCCAAGTCGTTTTCGATTCATGGGGCAAATTCTGGCCAACTTCCGGGCCACGGCAACCAGGAAATAGGCACCAGTTGCTTTCATTCGGCTGGCGTGTGAAATTAGTCGCGTGATTCCGCCAGTTTCATCCGCCCAGCCACGACCTTCGCAGCGGGATGCGGCATGGCGGACAGAGTCGCGCCACTCCCAGTGAGCAGAATTTATGAACCAGCCTCCGACTAACAGCGATCATCCCACACCGCGCAGTGCTTGGTGGGTGGGGTTGGTGCATCCGTTGCGCTGGGGATTCTGGCTGGTATCCATGCCGTTGTTGGGGTTGACCGCGTTGGGCGCATTCTTTTTCAGTCCGTGGTTGGGAGAGTGGCAGCAGAGCTGGAAAATTGGAGCGCACACCGAATTAAGGCTGGGGCGTTCCCTCAGTGCAACCACCCCCGAGGTGCGGGCCTGGATTCACCTCGGTCCACTCAGACTGGCCCGGGGGATCTGTGCCAGGAATCGACGCATGGTGCCGGGCTGGGCTTACTATCATGATGATAGGGCCCAAGTTCATTGTTGGCAATACGGCTGGGGCCACGGCCCCACTAACTCTACTTGGGCCGCCCAGGGACTCTATTTGTGCTACGAGGCGGGACCCTGAGCCTTCCCCGCATGACACTTTCCTCATGCATTACGAGTAGTGTGAAATAAAGGTGGCATCGCTTCGGAGGTGGCGTTTGCTCTGGCAGTCATTTCACCCCTGTCCACATTCCATGAAAACGTGTATCATCACCGGTCAACTACTCCCCGAGGCAGAATCCATGCCTACGGCAGCCTTGCGCCCATCGCTTTTGCAGTTCATCCAGAAGCATCATCCTCAAGTCACGGCTGAGGATTACATTGGCACGGACTCACTCAATGACATGCGGGCGAAGTATGTGGAGGATGCCTTGGAGGAGGAAGTAGGGCAACTTTCGCAATTGGAACGAGAGGTCATCGAGAGTCTGCGGGAGCACGAAATCCTTTCAGCCAGTCCCGACGATGACGAGGCCCTGCTGCATCGCACGTTCGGGGAGCGGGTGGCGGACATGATCGCTTCCTTTGGTGGCAGCTGGCGGTTCATCCTCTGCTTCCTCGGCTTTCTGATGGTGTGGATCTTGATCAATGTGGCGATGGTAGCATATCGTGGCAATGCCCCGGACGAATACCCGTTCATCCTCCTAAATTTGATCCTCTCCTGTGTGGCCGCGCTACAGGCGCCGGTGATTATGATGAGCCAAAAGCGTCAGGAGACGCGGGATCGGCACCACGCGCAGGCGGACTATCAGATCAATTTGAAGGCCGAATTGGAGATCCGCCACTTGCATGAAAAATTGGATCACTTGCTGCGCCAACACAGTGAGCGGTTCCTCGAGATCCAGCAGATCCAAGTGGAGCTATTGCGGCAAATCGTGCGTTACCAACAAGGTTCAGCCGCTAGCGCGGCGGTGCCGATGGTGTAGTCTGACAACGGATCTTGCCCTCCGAAATTCCGACAAGACAGCAGTCCAGCGGACTGCTGCCACACTCTTGGTTATTTGAGTTCCTGGAAGAACTTGATGAGATCGGCCAGCGCTTCGGGGGTGATGTTGTTGACCAGGCCCGGAGTCATGTTAGAGACATGTTCGTCTTTGTCGTGCTTGGTGATACTGGCGGTGGGGATGGACTGGGTCATGGCGGCCATGTTGCGCAGGACGATTTCATCGCCCGCTTCCTTGATGGCGAAGCCGGCATACATCTGTCCATCTTTGGTGGTGACGATATGCGTGGGGAAACCCTGACTTACCGTGGCGTTAGGATTGAGGATGCTTTCGATGATTTCCTCCGGCTTGTAACGCAGGGCGATATCGAACAGGTTCGGTCCCTTGGGGGCGTCCGCTTTTCCAGTCACGTGACAAGCGCCACACCCTTGTTCCTGGAAGACTTTCTGACCGTGCTTGCCGTTGGCCGCACCACTCTTGAGATGGGCCAGGGCTTTTTCGATGGCCACACTTTGTTCCATTTGGCCGATGTCCTTTGGCTTCATGTTGGCCAGCTTGCCCATGGCCTTGGCCAGCGTGTCCTGATCCTTGGCCCATTGGGGATCCGCCGTGGTGCTAACGACGGCAATGCCATTTATCTTCACACGGTGGCGGTTCAATTCATTGCTAAGGTGCACTTTGGCGGCATCACTGGCACGGTTGAAAAATGCCAGCAGCGATTGTTCCACGCGGGGTGTCTCGCTCCAGGGATCGCGCTTGTAGTAAGGGCCAGTGGTATCCGGGCGGGTGCCCCAGGAACTGGCGTCCCAGGCTCCTTCATCGTTCACCAGCCGCACCAGAGCTGTCACCAGGCCCTTTTGGAGCGTGGGATCGGTGGCTTTTTCCAAGCGCGCAATCAATCCGCTAACAACTTCCGGCGTATGCAACTGACGGAGCACGCGCAAGGCGGCGGCGTGCTGGGACGGCTCGCTCTCCAAGGCCTTGAGGCAGATCTCGGCAGCCTGCAACTTGATCAATGCCTGCGAGGCCACGTGCGGCAAGGCGCGGGTGGTGTCGGTGTAAGTTTCTTCCTCGTTGCTCCTCTTTCCTTCCAGCACGGAAGGCAGCGCATCCACATAGACTTGGAATTGCACACTGCCGCCATCGCCCTGGTTGCAACCCACGTCATCCAGACCGCCTTGGGCGACAAATTTCGTCACTCCGGCAGGGATGTCGTAAGCGATGACGCTCACGGCGTGGGTGCCAATGCCATACGCCACTGGCTTGCCATCGACCATCAGCGGGCTGCCGGTAGTGCTTTTGTTGACGTTGGTGGCTCCCCAGCCCTGAGTGGCCGATTTCCATTTGAGATCGGTCAGCTTAGTTTCGCCTTGGGGGCCCACGAATCGTGGTTCCATCCAGTTGGCATGATCCAATCCATTGCCATCACCTGAATCGGTGACCACCAAATAGACCACCTTACCGCCCGTGATGTCTGCTTCCACGGGGGCACAACGGCCTGGCCGTCCTTTCTTGATGTTGCCCACATTGGCCCGCGGTTCCGGTTCTGGGGCGAGGCCGATCTCCTTGGCCTTGGCCGCAATTGGCAGCAGGGCCGCGGCCCCATCCTTGCGGTTAAGGCGGCCTAACGCGATGGCCGCCTGCGCCTTGACGTGATCGTTGGCATCTTTTAAAGCATCCGTCAGCAGAGCGGTGGGGACATCCGCGCCCTCCGCCGGAACATCGGCCAGCGCGCGGATGGCGAATTCCTTGACCGCCGGATCGGCCGCCAATTGCACGAGGAACGGAGTCGCCTTGGCGTGTTGCAGTTGCTTGTAGGTAAAGATGGCCGCAATGCGTCCCGGCACGCTCGTTCCCTTGCGGGCGGCGGCTTCGAGGAGCGGAATGAATGCCGCCGCGTCTTTGCGGCGGAGGATTTCCTGCTGCGCGGTGAGTCGCAACATGTGGCTCTCCGCATTCGTCAGATCAGCCACCAGAGCGGCGGGGGCTTTCTTGGCGAAATTCAGGTCGGGCTTTTTGCCAGTTGGTTTGGAGGGACTAACCCGCACGATATAACCAGCGTTTTCGTCCTTGTAGCTAAAGGTGGCGCCCTTCCATGAGGAGACATAGGCATTCCCCAGCGCATCCATTTTCATGTCCGTCACCCGCTCCAGTTCCAGCAGCGTATCCTGGGTGATACTGAAGGAGGCGTCCTGATCCTTTAGCGTATGACGGAAGACTGCGCTGCGGCCCCAGTCACAGGTGTAGAGCGCATCATCATAACCTTCCGGCCAACCGAATCCCTTTTCCTGGACGTAGGTCCCGCCCACTCCAGAGCCGCCACCAAAGATTCCTAACACGGGAAACGTTTCATCCGTGAAGTGCTTGAATTTCCGGGGATAGCCCAGATCCACTCCACCCAGGTAGTATTCCACCCGCGTGTCCCAGCCACCGCCATCATTCGTGTTATCACGGGCGAAGAGATTGAGCCACGGATCCACCGCCACTTCATAAATATTCCGCGTTCCCCGTGCGTAAAGCTCCATTCCCGTGCCGTCGGGACGCACGCGCACAACTCCTCCAGCACGCAGTTGAAATTTCGTCCCGTCCCGCCCCTCCGCTTCCATAAAGCCGAAGTCACCAATGGCCAAGTAGACCCAGCCATCGATGCCCAAGGTCGCTCCGTTGGAAGTGTGGTCCGGCGGCCGCTTGTCCAAGGGGAAGCCAATGCCCTTAATCAGCACCGTGCGCTCCTCCGCCACCCCGTCCCCATCCTTATCCCGGAAGGCTTCCAGCTCCGGTGGGTGTAAACAAATCAGGGTATCCCCCACCAAGGCCAGACCCCGTGGGCTCGTCACCTTGTCAGCGAAGACCGTTTTCTTGTCGGCCACGCCATCGCCATTGGTATCCACCAATTTATAAATGAACCCACGATCCGGCTTGGTATCCAGCGAGCCATTCTTATCCACAGAAACATAGAGATCTCCATTGGCCGCCGCCTCGACGAAGGTGGGGTAATTTACCATCGGCGGAGCGGCAAACAGCGTCGCCTGCAATCCATCTGGCAGCTTCTTGGGCAACGGCTGATCCGCTGCGGATGACAGCGACCAGGGCAGGGCCAGCAGCGGTAAAATAGAGAGGGGGCAGATAAGGGGGCGTTTCATAAAAGAGAATGGAAATGGGCTGGTATAGAAACGTCTGCCTGCCGCTTGGCAACCTGTAAAAGCAAGGCGTGTTCGAGTAGGCTCAGGGGCTGCGCTCCACGACGACTGCCCCGTAGCCACTGGAACGAGTGTGGAGCAGTCGGCTCGACTGCTCACCCCACCCCGCCCACCGCAGTCCAGCGGACTGCGACCACCTTCGGCTGGCGCCTGCCTTGCTCGGTTGCAGGGCGAGGATTGCGATGGTAACAAACCAAGCCGCTGCTTCACTCTTTGACCTCATGGAAACCATGTCCTCTTCCCGAAAATCCCCCTTCGCTTCTGTCGTGGCGCTCATGCTTGTGCTTTACGTGGGGAGTTATTGCTGGCTGCGGTTTGGGATGGCCGAACAAATTTCTTTTCCAACCTTGTCGGGCTTACCAACGCTTTGCCTGTCGAATAAGCGATGGGAAGGATTCGGTGACCGCCTGAATTTCTTCTTCAAGCCGTTGCTGAAGGCCGATGCACTCATTTCAAGGAAAAAAATCGTCTGGTTTGTGAGTGAGGACTTCTTGGAATATCTTATCGAGAAGGCCTAAAAGCGACCCACCGCTCGGTTCCCCACAGCGGAGCACTCGTTTGCAGCCCCCGGAATGTGGAGCATCAGGCCAAGCCTGCAGCATGAGCCCAGCGTGCTCCACCGCCTGAAGGCGGAACTCCAGCGGATGATCCATGGGTGTTGAACCTGCATGTTCCTGCGCAGCCCTGGCTCCCGGCTGAGGACAGCCGGGACACTTTCTACACAACGTGTGTCAACTGTCCCCAGTCGGCAGCGCCTCCACCGCAGTCCAGCGGACTGTGGCCACTCTCAGAGCCGCCTTGCTCCGTTTCCCGCCCTGAGGCCCAAGACTCTGAGGGGAAATCGGCTTGAACGATTGGGGCGCAGCGGATATGGACGCGGGGTCGCATGGTTTTCTCTTCCCCACTCTTTCTCTTCTACTTCTTGCTGCTCTCGCTGGTGGTTTACTATGGATCGCCCATGCGGTGGCGGCATTTGGGGCTGACGGTGCTGAGTAATGTGTTCTACGGATGGTGGAATCCCTGGTTCGTGCTGCTGATGTTCGGGTCCACGGCGGTGGATTATGGTTGCGGGTTGCTGATCGCGCGGGGGAAACATCGGAAGCTGGGGGTGATGCTGTCGGTGACGTCGAACTTGGCGCTGCTGGGGTTCTTCAAATATTGTTATTTCGCCTATGCCAGTCTGAGTGCGGCGGCCCAGGCGCTGGGGTCGAGTCTGCCGGAGGCGCCGGCTTGGATGACGGGGATTGTGCTGCCGATGGGGATCTCGTTCTATGTCTTCCAGTCGATGAGTTACTGCATCGATCTCTACCGGGGGCATGCGCCGCCTGCGCGCAACTTCGTGGACTTCGCCTGCTTCGTGAGTCTGTATCCGCAACTGGTAGCGGGTCCCATTGTGCGCTATGGGAGCATTGCGCATCAGTTGCAGCACCGGACGCATTCGGTGGAGGGTTTCACGGCGGGCGTGGCGCGATTCTGTTTGGGCTTCGTCAAAAAGATTCTGCTGGCGGATGCCATGGGACAACTGGCGGATACGGCGTTCAAGGCCGGGCCGGGATCGCTGGGGATGCTGGCGGCGTGGTTGGGGGTGGTGGCGTATGCGTTCCAGATCTACTTCGATTTCAGTGCCTATAGCGACATGGCGATCGGGCTGGGGCGGATGTTTGGGTTCCGGTTTGTGGAGAATTTCAATTCGCCCTATCAGAGCCGCAGCATCACGGAGTTCTGGCGGCGGTGGCATATTTCCCTGAGCACCTTTCTGCGGGACTATCTCTACATCCCGCTGGGGGGTAATCGCAAGGGCGTGCGGCGGACGTATGTGAACTTGATGACGGTCATGCTCATCGGCGGGCTGTGGCACGGGGCGCAGTGGACGTTTGTGATCTGGGGCGGGATTCACGGAATGATGCTGGCGGTAGAACGCATGCTGGGCCAGAAGCCCACGCATCCCGGTTGGGCCTCCAGTTGGCGCGTGCTGGTGACGTTTGTGATTCTGCTCATCACTTGGGTCTTCTTCCGGGCGGAAAATTTCACCGTCGCCCGCTCCTACCTTACGGCCATGTTCGGATTCGCGCAGACCGCGGATACAGCCATGCTGCTGACGGCGGTGCTAACGAGTCGGGCCGCTACTTTTTATTTTGCCGTGGCAGCGATCATTGTTTGGTTCTGTCCCAATAGTCAGGTGTTGCTGCAACGTTTGACGGCTTGGAAGGTGGTGCTGTGCTTGCTGCTGTTCGTGGTGGCGGTGGCGATGATGTTCCAGCAAGGGTATAGCCCGTTTCTGTATTTCCAGTTTTAGGCTGAACTTGAGCAATGGGGCTTGAGTTAACCCCTTTTCAAACCAATTGCCGCAAAAGAACGCAAGGAACGCAAAATTGAAGTTATTAACGCGGTCGGGAGCGTTGCCCTCGGCAGAAACGGCCCTGCTTTTTGCGTTCTTTGCGTTCTTTTGCGGCCATCGTTCAAAGCAGAGGCTACTTTCGAGGTTAACGTTTGATGGGGATGGTGGTCCACTCTTTCTCGGTCACCTCACGGATCGAGAAGCACCAGACGACGAGCTTCTTTCCTTTCCAGAAATCCGGTTTGGTAATCGCCTTGCGTGCCAACTGCATGCGGGCGGCATCCGTGCCCCCACCAGCATTGGCGACCTGCATCCAAGGCTGGCCGGTGCCGGCTTGGAGGAGATCCAGCAATCCCCCACCCTGACAGTGAAAGCCCGCATTCGCCCCGCCACTGAAGATGAGCGTGTGGCTATCGCCCAGTAAAATGGCGGCTGCGTCGGGGGTGGGCGGCAGGACTTGAGAGGTCCGCTGCAGCAGGATCTTCTCCGGTCCCAGAGCTTCCGTGGCCGGCGTGGTCATGAGGTCACCCGTGATCTCCAAACTGCTAGCCTCCCCCAGCGGCACGGCGGGCTTGAACCACGATTGATCTTTTATCTTAGCCTGGACCAAGGTGGCGGCCAATTGAATTCCCGCCGGCGACCAATGGGCGTCGCGCTGGCAGTAAATCAGGGTGGCGGGATCCTTTTGCCGCTGCGCCTGGAAGGCCGACGCCAGATCGATGACATTTACCTTGGCGGATTCCAAGGCCTTGATGAATTCCGCCTGCCGTCCCGCCAGTTCCTGCGGGGCCGCTCCGGCACTGAGTTTGTCCGGATAAATTTCCGCCTTGGCGGGCACGGGCAGCACGATGAGCTGCACGCCTTCGGCTGCGAGGGCGGTCTGATAGGCAATGATGGCTTGCACGGCGGGAGTCACCGCCTCCGCCGTGAGCGCGCCCTTGACGAGGTGCGTCATTTCCTGCTGCAGGAAAAGCCACTTATCCTGACCCACCACGGCCAACTCTGACTGGGCGGAGGCGGAAGCAATTTTGTCCGTCAGCTCCGAAGCCTCAGCGGCGGCAGGCAACAGATGCAGCAGGGAAAGGAGGATGGCTGGTTTCATGAGTAAGGAAGCAGCAGTGAAGTAAAGCGGAGCACAGAAAAATCAAGCCAGCAGACGGATCCCTCAGACCGCGTTAACGCTACGATGTGAGCAACCGTAGTTTGGCGTTGGCAGGGGGAATCACCTCCACGAGGGGAATAAATTGCCGCCGAGCCTGCGGTTTCCGCCCTTCTTCCCGAAACGTAACCAGTTTGTTACGATAAATCGTGGCATTTTTGTCATAATTAATGTAACCGGAGCTGTCCATGAGTCGTCGTGAGGTAACAGCGCAGGCCGTTGTTCGACAACTCCTGCCCCGACCAGTTTCTTTTCCATATTGCCATGGGTAATCCCCTCGTTCGCTTCCTTTCCCGCCACCTGCCGCCCAACACCACCAAGACCGTTTGCCCGCCGGGCCCGCTGTCCGCTTCCGCGAGCCCGCTTCCTTTGGTGGTGGTGGCTTCATTTCCCCGCACTGGCACGCATGTCCTCATCGACCTCATCCTGAATAATTTCCCCGCCTACCGGCGGGATCCACTCTATGTGAATCTGGACGAATACCTTCGGGCGGGCCTGCCGATGGATGACTTGTTGCGCGTGGGTGGGTATGTGCTCAAGACACACCATCCAGAAGCCACCTTTTCGGCCGAGGAGCAGGCGGCTTATGAACGTGTGTTCCAGGCCGCCATTCTCCTCATGCCTGCCCGTCCGGCGGTGGACGTCGCGCGTTCCTACCGCCGCATGCTGGGTGGAGACCGGGAGCGGGATCTGCCCAGCGCACTTCGGGCCTACGAGACCTTTTGGAGCCCACTCCAACCAGAGATGTTTGCGTTTGCCGAACTGATTGATCCATCGTTTACCCCTGCGATAATCGCTCGGTTGGCAACGATTCTCGGCAAACCCCCGAGCGCTCGCACCATCGGTCCTCCTTCCCGGAGTAGTTACCTCCGCGTCTGCCTGCGGAAATTGGCCACCCGCCTGCTGGGGAACAAACTTTCCGTGGTCAACACCACCGTGGGCTTTGCCAAAACCAAGACCGCGCCCCGCTTGGAGCCCGCTCCCTGGCAACGGCATGAGCAAGGATGATTGCCGGGCAAATGCGGTTGCTTAAGCTTGGGATTCCGCAAATGAGTCTCTGCTTAGCTTCTATGAATCGCCCCCGCCCTTTCCTTTCCCTCCTGCCCGCATCGACGATCACGGCTCACCTCGTCGCGCTGCTCTGCGCCGTCTGCCCGCTGCGGGTGGCATTCTCGAATGAGCCCCCCAATACCATGCTTGGCACGCAGGCCATTGGCGGGCGATATCATTTTACGCAGGACGAGCCGTTACTGGAAAGCGCCAAGCTGATTGCGGAACTGGGATCGAGCATTATGAAATTTTCCATTTCGAAACAGGCCTCGTTCGGTAAGACCAAGGCGAATGTGGCGAAGGGTGATCCCAACCTGAAGACGCTGACGGAGGTGGCGAGCAAGGATCCCACGCATCGGGCGGTGTTGGATCTGCCGTTCAGGCATTTCTTGCTTTGGGCCTATCCTTTTACCCCCACTGGCAGCGCTGGCAAGTTCAAGCCGGAGGAGCGGGATTTGGAGTATCGGGAGATGTATGATCTGGCCGCACATCTGCTGCGAACTTACAACGGAACCAGCAAGCAATTCTACCTGGGCCACTGGGAGGGTGACTGGCACCTGCGGCCACATTTCGATCCCAAGCAGCCATTCCCAGAGCACTTTGGCGAAAATTTCATCGCCTGGCTCAAGGTTCGTCAACAAGCGATCGATGACGCGAAACGCGATACCCCACACCAAGGCGTGGAGGTTTGGCACTACACGGAGGTGAATCTCGTGGAGCCGTTCCTCAAGGGCGGCCAGTGCCTGACCAATGATATTCTGCCGCAAGTGAATGTGGATTTCGTCAGCTACTCCTGTTACGACAGCCTCCAGCGGGTCATCCACGATGATCTCTGGGCCACCCTAGACCACATCGAGTCCAAGTTGCAACCCAAGGCTGGCATTCCTGGTAAACGCGTCTTCATTGGAGAATACGGCTTCCCGGCCCCGCGTTACCCGCCCGAAGCGCAACGGAGCAAGAGCATCGAAGCCATGATTGCTGGCATCGAATGGGGCTGTCCGTTCGTGCTCTATTGGGAACTTTACGACAACGAAGGCACCACGGAGAAGCCCGGCGGCTTCTGGCTCATCGACGAAAAGAACCAGAAGCAACCCGCCTGGCACCTGCACCAGCACTATTACGAATGGGCCCAGAAACAGCAGTTCACCTCCGATAAAGCGTTCCGCATTGCGGCCGTGAAATATTTGCGGAGCGAACAGGCGCGCGGGCAGCATTAGTTCTTGGCGCAAAGCAAACTCCGAGCGACCTTCATTTCACACGAGGGGCAGGAGCACTTTTGACAAACTGACAATTGTTTAACCCGAAAACAGCTTTTGAAAAAGCACTGTCCGTGCGGGCGGGCTTACGTAGTGGTGAGTTACGATGCAAACCACCCCTGCCGACACCACACAGAACAGTGCCTATCCTTTCACCCCTCCCTGCCGGGCTGGGCAAGTCC
>JANOAV010000051.1:0-108973 GCA_031411295.1 Verrucomicrobiales bacterium
GGTAGCGTGAACACGGTGAAGATCCTCGTGGGTAATGGGAGTTCGGGAATTTACACCCAAAGCGGCGGGACCGTTGTCATTCCCACCACCGGGTTAGTGGAGTTGGGAACCGCTGGAAATTCCACGGCGACCTCGGTCCTCAATCTGGATGGCGGGATCTTGCAGGCGGTCCAACTCGCACCGGCTGCCGGCTGGCTGGGAACATCCACGATCAATCTGAATGGCGGCACCTTCAAGGCGGTGGGCACCAGTTCGAACCTCTTTTCGGCGACGGTGACCGGCAGTCAGCCGGGCAGCATTTTCGTCAAGGCGGGTGGCGCGGTGATTGATCCCAATGGTCGCCCCGTCACCATTAGTTCAAGCCTGCTGACCCATCCCACGAGCACGGGGGGCGGGTTGACCAAGCTGGGCGGCAACACGCTCACGCTCTCTGGCGTGAACACTTATACCGGCCCCACCACCGTCACCGGCGGCGTTCTTGCCGTCAATGGTTCCTCGATCGCGAACTCCAACAAGCTCGTCCTCAACGGCGGCAAGGTGGATCTAACCGGTGCGGAAACCGTCGGCAGCCTCTTCTTCGGCGTCGTTCAACAAATTGCTGGAACCTACAGCGCCACCGGCGCAGGGGGAACCATCGCCAATTCGAATTTCACCGGTGCGGGAACCCTCATCGTGACCTCCGGTCCGGTGAGTGGCTTTTCCACCTGGGCGTCCGCCAACGCGGGCAGCCAAGCGCCCGACCTGGATTTCGACAAGGACGGCATGCCCAACGGAGTCGAATATTTCATGGGTCAAACCGGCTCGACCTTCACCGCCAATCCTCCAGTCGTGACTGTCGGCGCGGTAAGAACCGTGACTTGGTCGCGCGATCCTGCGGCGGTTGCCACCTTCAAGGTGCAAATCTCCGATAGCCTTGGCGCCGGAGGCTGGACCGATGTCGTGCCCCCGAATGCGAGCATTGATCAGAGCAATCCGAACCAAGTCACCTACACCCTGCCAAGCGGCGCGCCGACGAAATTCTGCCGCCTTTCCGTGACGCCGTAATCGTCCCGGCTCCATACCTCGGCAATGAAGTCCCTGACAGAGCCTCAGATAACATCTAAACCGTGAGCATTCTGCCGCGCCACAAAATCTAGGCTGAGTGCAAAAAAAGGTGAACTTTCGCATTCCCTTCTGCCAATCCTTTGCTTTGTTGTGCCTTCTTGATTGGCCATGGTTAATTGGGATGATCGTTATTATTTTAAAACTCTCCAAAATATATGAAGCTACGTCACGCCGCTTTCGCCTCCATCTTGCTGGCTCACCCCTTGCTCGCGCAGGAAGGCAAACTGCCTGCGGAGTCCTTATCCACGCATTTTGCAGAAGTTTCCTCACACTTGGAACTTGGGGGCGTTTTCTACGGTTACGCTGATATTGATTCGGATATCAAAACCCTGACCGACACGCTGGACTCCATTCTGGATGGCGTGCGCAAACAAGGTCAGGCACCCATCCCAGAAAAGCTCACCGCCACCGGCATTATTGCGGAACTGGGCTTGGACTCCGTCAAAGCCCTCGGGGCCAGTTCCCGCAAAAACGGCAACCTCTTTCATAATCGCGCGTTTCTGGCCACTCCAGATGGTGCCAAGGGGGTGCTGAAAATGCTGGGTGGCAAAGCGGCCCCCTTCCTCTCCAGCACCCTGGCCCCGGCGGATGCAGACATCGTGCTGGAGGAAGATCTCAATCTAAGTGTCGTCCTCGACATCGTGACGAATATCATGAAGCAGGCCGAGCAACCAGACGCTTTAAAATCAATGGAAGAAGCACTCGGCAAGCGCATGGAGCCCATGCCTTTCACGGTGGGCGAATTCATTCAGAAGCTCGATACCAAGATCACGTTCTTCGCCAGCATCGATCGGGAAAAGAAACTGGACATCCCAGATGCCCCGGTGGCCATCCCGCAAGTGCAGGCGGTGCTGGCCTTGAACAAAATGGGCTGGCTCTTTGCCGAGTTGAAAAAAATGACCGCTGACAGCGAGGATTTCCAACTGCAAAAAGGAGACGGTTATGAAGCCATCCGACCCACCAAGCCCTTGCCCCCAGCCTTTGAAGGCTACAAGCCCCTGCTCTATCACGACATCAAGTCTGACCGCATCCTTTTGGCCACGAACACCGACTACCTCATGGCCGCCCTCGCAGGCGATAAGCCCTTGTCAGGAAACGCCGATTTCAAGAAAGCCACCACTGGCCTTCCTGCTGAAGGCAATGGGCTGAGTTATGTTTCCAAAGGTGCCATCAAGGTGATCTGGGAACTCCTGGATGGCGTGGCCAAGACCGCACCTAACGGGCAGGGGGACATGATCCTAAAAATCTATGGTGCCTTGCTGCCAAAGGGCGACGACGCCATGGCCAGCGCCCGCGCTAACTTGCCCAAGGGAATGCTGTTCGTGTCCAATAGCTCCGACACCCACAAGTCCACCGTCGCTACTGCGATCGTTTACCCCATGGCCATCCTGGCCGCCGGAGTAGGTTCTCGCTGGCAAAACATGATGCCCATGCCTCAGGGAGCCCCGGACGCTGACGGCCCATTCGAAGCCCCCAAAGCCGCTCCCAAGGCCAAGCCAGAAGAGAAAATCAAGAATAACCTGGAACAAATCGCCTTCGCTGCCGAAGCCTATTTCCTGGATCACCCCAAGGAAAACGAAGTCACTTATGCCGGCTTGATCAAAGGTGGGTTCCTCTTCGAAGTCACCTCCGTTGCTGGGGAGGACTACAAAGCACTGACGCTGAAACGCAGCGGCGGCAAAATCTCCGTGCAAACCAAAGCTGGCACTTCCATTAACCACAGCTACCAAGCCATCTCAGACTAGCCATGGGTAAGCCGATTCGCTTGGCGATCATCGGTGGCGGCAGCCGGGGCTGCACTTATGCCTCGTTCGCGACTCATTTTCCCGAGCGCGCGCAAGTGGTGGCGGTAGCTGAACCTCGCGAGGATCGACGCGCGGAAATGGCGTCGCGTCACCACGTGGCTGGCCCCATGACCGTGGCTGACTGGACCCAACTTCCACCGCTCTCAGGACTGGCGGATGCTGTCGTCATCGCCACGCCCGACCAATTGCATACCGCTCCAGCGCTTCATTTTGCAGCGCAGGGGCTCCATCTACTTTTAGAAAAGCCGCTGGCCCCCACCCCGGATGAATGCCAGCAAATTGTTCACGCAGTAGATCGGGCCGGAGTCTTTCTGGCGGTCGGTCACGTGCTGCGCTACACCCGCTACACCAGGAAACTTAAGGAACTGCTCAACCGTAAAATCATTGGAGAAATCGTTAGCTTGCAACACTTGGAGCCGGTCGGATGGTGGCATCAGGCGCATTCGTTCGTGCGGGGCAATTGGCGTAACACTAACAGCAGCACGTTCATGTTGATGGCCAAATCCTGCCACGATCTGGACTGGATCCGCCACATCATGGATCGCCCTTGTGAAGCTGTCAGTAGCTTCGGCGGACTGCAACACTTCACCCGAGCGAACCAGCCTGCGGGAGCGGCGGATCGTTGCCTGGAATGCCCCTCGCGTATTGAAGAAACGTGCCCTTACTCGGCTCAGAAAATTTACCTGAATCGATTGGCGACAGGTCAAACCGGTTGGCCGTTGGATATTCTGGCCCTGCATCCCACCGAGGATTCCATCCGGGAAGCCCTGCGCACCGGCCCCTACGGGCGCTGTGTCTATGCTTGCGATAACAATGTGGTGGACCATCAAGTGGTTAATCTACAGTTTGCTGGAGGCCCTACCGCCAGCTTCACCATGACCGCGTTTACGGCTGCCGCTCCGCGTAAAACCAACATTTTCGGAACCCACGGCCACATCTATGGCGACGGGCAGAATCTCACCGTCCACGATTTTGCCTCCGATTCCATTTCCACCATCGATACCGAAGCCAACGTCCGGAGCCCAAGCGCGCTCACAGGCCATGGCGGAGGAGATTTCGGGTTGATGGATTCCTTCCTCACGGCCATCAAAAGCCACGATTCTAGCCACATTCTCTCCGGCCCGGCCGCCACCCTGGAGAGCCATCGCATTACCTTTGCCGCCGAAACCGCCCGCCTTGAACAACGCGTGGTGCGGATGGATGAATTTGCCAAATGAAATGGGTCCATCCGTCGGTGTTCGGGTTTCCGCACGGATGGATCAATAGACCGTGGCTTGTGGGCGCTCCTCCCAGCATCCCACGCACAAGGCACCTTCCGCACTTCCTGCTTCTTGGCCTGATGCTTCATTTCCTCAATGACGGATACCGAAATGTCCGGAACCGCTTTCTTCACGATATCATCAATGATCCGATTATTCTGTCCCAGCACGGATCGCAGGTTGGCCACCTCCGCTGTAAGTTCTAGCACACTACGTTTCATCGTGAGCAACTCTGCCTTGTTAGCCACCAGCGCATCATCCTCACGGGGATCTTTCGTTTCTATCATCGCCTCCAAGCGGGCTTCCAATCGACTGGCCGCTTCCTCGTCACCTGCTTCTCGTAATTTGAGCATGGCGTCATTCATCGCAGCCATGCGTTTCTCGCGCTCCTTGCAGGATTTCGTAATTCCGGCTCCATCACTACTTGGTTTTGATGGTGATTGACGGAGAGAACTGAAAGATCCATAAGTCGGCTTATGTCCAAACTACTCAACTGCTGGTTGCTGCTGCTAGCCGCTCTCATTTCCACCAAACCGATTCATGCTGCGGAAGATGTGCCGTGGCTAACCTACCCGGGAGAAGAGGGGCCGGGAAAGGGTAAGCACATCGTGCTGATAGCTGCGGACCAAGAATATCGCAGTGAGCAATCGATGCCGATGCTGGCGAAGATTCTGAGCAAGCATCATGGGTTCGATTGCACGGTGTTGTTCTGCGTGAATGAAAAAGGTGAGGTGGATCCGACCATGCCGGTTTATCCCGAAAAGGGGCAACCGTTGCAGGAACATCACATTCCGGGGCTGGAGAACCTGGCGCAGGCGGACTTGGTAATTTTCTTCCCGCGCTTGCTAACCTTACCGATGGCGGAGCGGGAGATGATTGTGAAATATATCGACTCCGGCAAACCGATCATTTCGCTCCGCACCGGAAATCATGGATTTCACGCCCCGTTGCCCTACAAAATTAATGGCAAGCAAGTGAACTGGGGAAATGATATTCTTGGCGGCTCCTTCATGGGACACCATGGCCGTTGGCATGCGGATTCCACCCGGGGCACTATTGTGCCCGAACAGAAGGACCATCCGATTCTGATCGGGGTGAGCGATATCTGGGGGAATTCCGATGTTTACCGGACTTACAAGGAGGGTGGCAGTCTGCCCGCTGACTGCACCGCGTTAGTCTGGGGCCAACCACTGATGGGCCGGAAACCGGACGACGCCCCGAACCCCAAGCTGGAGCCATTGCCAGTCGCTTGGTTCAAGCCGTGGCAGACTAGCGAAGGCAAGACGGCGCGAGTTTTCCAATCTACGATGGGCAGCGGCAGTGATTTGGAAAACCCGGGGCTGCGTCGCATGATCATCAACGCGAGTTACTGGTGCATGGGCATGGAAGCGGCCATCAAGGCCGACCGCAGCGTGGAGATCGTCGGGACTTACAAGCCACTGGAAAGCGGTTTTAACTATAAAGAACTGGGAGTGAAGCCGCAGCCGATCTCCGCTTACAAGTAGCTGGAGTCCCCCAAAACCATGAACTCCCCCACCCTGTAAATCTACTGCTTTTATATGAACCTCCTCAATTGGACTCTGGTATTACTGGCGGCCCCGGTGCTGGCAGCGGAAGTAAAACTTTCCTCGCCTGTTGATTGGCAAATCGAACAACGGTCGAGTCGGGAAAGTGGCCACATCCGCTTGGAGGGCACGCTGGCGGGAGCAGTTGCTGGGACGTATGCCGTGGAAGCCAGGATAACTCAGGATGGCAAGCCGGGGGATTGGCAGGTCGCATCCAATGAAACTCAGGGAGCCACGTTCAAGGCAGTCATCAAGGCTCCGACGGGAGGTTGGTATCGCGTGGAGGTGCGAGTGATGAGTGGCGGCCAAATGGTGGGCGAGACGACAGTGGCCCATGTTGGTGTGGGGGAGATTTTCGTGGTGGCAGGCCAGTCGAATTCAGCCAATCATGGCGCGGAAAAACAGCAGCCGAAATCGGGTTTGGTGGCCACGTTCGATGGTAAACTTTGGCAACCCTCCAACGACCCGCAACCGGGAGCCAGCGGTGGTGGCGGGAGTTTTATTCCTCCGCTGGGGGATCTTCTAGCACAGCGTTTCCAAGTGCCGGTGGGGTTTCTGTGCTGTGGCATCGGTTCCACCAGCGTCCGAGAATGGCTGCCGCGGGGAGCCTCCTTCCCCAATCCGCCTACTATACTGAGGAATGTGGAGCAGACCGCAGAAGGTCATTGGGAAAGCAAAGGGCAACCCTTTGCCGATCTGGTTGGTAAAATGAAAACGCTCGGCCCTCAGGGCTTCAGAGCTGTCCTGTGGCATCAAGGTGAGAGCGATGCCAATCAAAAAGACGCGACCCGAACTCTGCCGGGAAAGCTCTATCAGGAATACTTAGGCAAGGTGATTCGAGAGTCCAGTAAGGAGCTTGGCTGGTCTCCTCCGTGGTTTGTGGCTCAAGTGAGTTATCATATTCCCGGGGACGAATCCTCGCCAGATCTTCGCGAGGCCCAAGCCGCACTCTGGAAGGATGGCACAGCCTTGGAAGGGCCGGATAGCGATGCCCTGAAAAGCGAATTTCGCGAAAACAACGGGCAGGGAGTGCACTTCAGCGGCCCCGGCCTAAGGGAACATGGTGCCCGCTGGGCGGGAAAGATCGCACCTTGGCTGGAGCAGCAGCTAGCGCACCAATGATTCTCCCATTCCGCTCGACAAGGCGCGGAATGGACGGATCGAGCGAACGGTCAACCAAGGAATCACCCGCAAATTTGGAGAGACGTGATGATTTTCTTGCTTCCCGATTCGATCCGGTATTGATTAGTTTTCCTACCAGCGTTCGCGTCGCTCCACAGCAACCAAATTTTAACCCAATCTATGAACACGTATCATCCATCCCGTTCCTCCCGCCGAGTCTTTATCAAGACTGGCGTAAAATCCGCTGCAGTCGCCTGGGGCTTTCCCACCATCATCCAGAGCAGTGCGCTTGGAGCAGATGGAGCCGTCGCGCCTAGCAATCGCATCACCATGGGCGTAGCAGGTTGGGGCATGCAGGCCCCGGGCAACACCGCGCAATTTCTCCGTCAAGCCGATGTCCAAGTTATTGCGGCGTGTAACATTGATCAGCACCACATGGAAGCCGCTTTGGGCACCATCAACACCAAGTATGGCAACAAGGATTGCCGCGCCTACAAAGACTACCGGGAAATGATGAGCCAAAAGGACATCGATACCGTCATGCTGGCGGTGCCTGACAACTGGCATGCCCTGATGTCCGTGGAGGCAGCGAATAACAAAAAGGACATTTATGGCGAGAAGCCCCTGGCCCGCACCATAGCTGAACAACAAGCCATCGTGAAAGCCGCCCATGCCAATAAAATCATCTGGCAAACCGGCTCCTGGCAGCGCAGCACCTCCCAGTTCCTCAAGGCGGCAGAAATGGTGCGCAATGGCCTCATTGGGAAGATCAAGGAAGTCCATGTGGGACTCCCGTCCGGCCACAATGATTTTGCCGGCACCAAGGATAAACTCACGGTGACCGACCCTCCCGCGCATTTGGACTACGAAATGTGGATCGGGCCGGCCTCCATGGAGCCCTACATCGAAGGACGCATCCACAAAAACTGGCGCTGGAATTACAACATCGGCGGCGGCCAGCTGCTCGACTGGATTGGGCACCATTGCGATATCGCCCACTGGGGCATGGATTGTGATAATTCCGGCCCCTCTGAGGTCAAGCCGCTCCAAGTCGATTTCCCAGCCAGAACGGCTCCTTGGAATACTGCCACCAAATATCGCGCTGAACTAACTTATCCTGGCGACATCAAAATGATCATCGCTGGCGGACATGACGATATCAAAATGGGCACCAAATGGATCGGCGAGAATGGCTGGATCTGGGTGGACCGCAGCGGATTCGATTCCTCTGACCCGGAACACAAGCGTTACAGCCGACTCCCTGAGGCCCAACGTAAAACGTCGCTTTATTACAGTGGCGATCATTTCAAGAATTTCATTGATTGCGTGAAGAGCCGCGAACCCACGATCACGCCCGTGGCCACCGCCCACCATAGTGCCATTCCCGGTCACTTGGCGCTGATTTCCCTCATGGTGAATCGCCCCCTGAAGTGGGATGCGGCCAAGGAGGTTATCATTGGGGATGCGGATGCCTCCAAACTCCTGAGCCGGGAATACCGCGGCCAGTGGAAGCTACCCGCCTAAGCTTGCTCAGCAACGATCACTCCGCTTTTTTGATTTCAACTCGAGCCTTGAGCATTTGCTTCAGATCATTGATCTGAGCCTCCGAGGCCTTGATTTCATCTTTCAGAAAAACTACCAAGCGCTGCAATTCTTGCTCGCGCGCGGTGGCCTGCTCGCTGGTAGAGAGCAGGCTCTTTTCGGTGGATTCCAGTTTCCGCTGGAACTCCGCTAACTGTTGCGACTGCGCCTGCAATCGCTGCTCCAATTCCTGCGTGGGGACGGGCTTCATCTGCAAGGCATAAAATGCCTGCTGCGTCTCCGCCAATTGCAACTGACTGGCGGCCAACTCTCGCTGTTGTTGGAGGGAATACTGCATGACCGCGACAGTCGTTCCCAGCACCCCGAGCGCACCCGGCAACCAGAGCCATTTCCAGCCCCAGGTGCTTCCCGTGGTTCGCGCTGGCAGCGGAGCGGGCGGCACTTCATAGCGCTTGGGCCCCACGAATAATGCTTCCAGTCGCTCGACAAATATTTCGCGCGGAGTGGTTTCTACGACACTTGGCAATTCATGTTCTAGTGCCGCAACCAGGATTCCCTCGTCCGCAGGAACCTCAATGGTCTGAGATGCGACATGGCACCATGATGGCGTCTTCCATGCCGTGGATAATTTTCTTATCCGCTGGGCAGATCGTGGCGAGGATGCCGCCGAGGGTGATATCTTTCCCCTGGCCTTGATTGGGCGCGAAGAAATATGGGCAGAGGCGCACGCGGCCTTCCATTTCCCGCACGGCCCCGGTCTCCCGGTCGTAGAACGGATGGCGGACCAGCTTCCCTTTGTGAAACGTCTGCAATACATATGGATGTTGCTTAAATGAAGATTCGGCCATGGCAACCGCTTCTCGCCACGCTACTTGCGATTCATCATGGCCAATGACTACGCTGCGGCTCCCCCAAGCCAGTTCGGAGAAACCGCTCTGCTTCAGGACCAGCTCCCTTTGCGATTGGGAAAATTCACCCAGCTCTGACCAACTAGAGATTTCCAAACCTGGAATCACCGTGTGGTGAGGGATCGGGGACGGATCGACAATCCAGCTGCGAGGAATGAGTTTCATCAATGCCAGCTGATGATTCTCTCTTAGTTCCTGACGCCACCATTCCCGCAATGGGCGACTCCAAAACAGGGCCAACCAAAGTTTCTCTTCCAGCCACGGCTTGAGAGGCGCGGAAATCTTGCTGCCACTGCTAGCCCAGGATTGCCAGCGAGGCAGGTTAGGTAAATCGAACATTTCGAAAAATCGGTAAATGTCCCGCCCACATGCCTCGTAAGATTCAGCAGCCTGCACCCTGAAATCCCCCCTTAGCTTGCCACAGAGCCATTCCATTTCCGGTCGATAATCTGCTGCTTCCTGAGAAATCACCAAATCCGCCCCCTGCGGGAAGAGCCCGCCAAAGCCATCGATCATGCCACGGGGGCCGCCAATCACATCCCACTCCGTGTAAATCTGATTGAGCCAAGCGGTCAAACCAATCCCGCCCGGCACGCTGTCGATTTCCGTCAACGCAAACCCGTTCTCGGTTAGGATTAAATCCGGTCGAATCACCTGCGGCAGATCATCCCGCCAAGCCTTATTCCTGGCTACTTCAAGTAATTCCGCCGGTTTCCCCACGTCCGCATACTCCGCAATCCAAGGCGGCAGCTTGCCGGCCCGACTGCGATAGTAAAACGAGTTTACCGCCCGCAGGAAGACCTGCAGACGATGCCCGATGCGTTTGATTTCCTCCACCTCCCCGCTGGAGAGCGGAAATGGCTCAGGCGAACTCAGCCACGTCTTGCCAGCGAACAAGCCGCCTGTGGGAATAACAGGAACAGGAGACATTGCAGTTAGTGAGCCGAGGGATTACTTGAATTCCTTATTGGTGACCGCGTTCTGGATGCTGACTTGTTCCCGGTGGAAACTTGGGTCACTCCGGAAGCTGAGGCGGCCGTGGTGCTTGCGCTGCATTTCGACCAGGATCTGCTCGTCCTTGGTGCGCAGACGCTGCAAGACGTCCGGGTGCACGATGATGAGAAGATCGTGCTCGCTCTCGGGATAACGCAGCAGAATGCTATTAATGCGGCGTTGGAGTTCAACACTCATGGACTCGGTGCTCTTGATTTTGCCATGACCATTGCAGTATTGGCAGTCATCATAGACGGACTCGCTCAGGCTCTCGTGGAGTCGCTGACGCGTCATTTCCATGAGCCCTAACGCAGAAATCGGCAGCGTCTGGGTCTTAGCTTTATCCCGACGGAGGCGGTCCTTCATGACTTTGGCGACCGCTTGGCGATCCCGCTGATGCTTCATGTCAATGAAATCCACCACAATGAGCCCACCCATGTTCCGCAAGCGGAGTTGACGACATACTTCATCGGCGGCTTCCAGGTTCGTCTGCACGATGGTCTTTTCCAGATCGTCCTGACTCTTATTGCGACCAGTGTTGACGTCGATGGCGATGAGCGCTTCGGTTTCGTCGATCACGAGGTAGCCGCCGCACTTGAGCCAGACTTGGCGGAAGAAGGCGTTGTCGATTTGCTTCTGGAGGCCGAGTTTATCGAAGATTGGTTCCGGCGTTTGCAGGTAACGGATGCGTTTCTTGGAGCGACGGGAAATGACGCCCACCAGATCACGCATGCGTTCGGCGGTTTCCGCATTGTCACAAATGACTTCGTCCACTTCATCCGTCAGGAAATCACGCACCGTGCGCTCGATGATATCCGGCTCCTGGAAGACGCAGGCGGGGGCTTTGCTGGTGTTGTTATTCTGGGAAATTTTATTCCACTGCTCGACGAGCATGGCCAAGTCCCGCACGAAGAAACGGGCCCGCTTACCCGCGCAAACCGTGCGCATGATGACACCCATGCCTTCCGGCACGCTGAGTTTCCGCAGGATCTTGCGCAGGCGATCCCGTTCCTTGGGGTCGTCAATCTTACGGCTGATGCCAAACATGTCGGTCAACGGCATGAGGACGAGGAAACGCCCGGCCATGGAGATGTTAGTCGTGATCCGCGGACCTTTGGTGCTGATGGGTCCCTTGGTTACTTGCACCAGAACTTCCGCCCCGACGGGATAAATGCTGGGGATGTCCTTGGCCGTGATTTTCTTTCGCTTGGGCGCTTGGCGGGCGTTGCCGTGGCGGTCGATTTTTTCGAAATCGGTTTCTTCAGCATCGGCTGCGGGGATAGCGTCCCAGAAGTGGAGGAAGGCATTTTTTTCGAAACCGATGTCCACGAACATGGCTTTCAACCCTTGTTCAATGTTGCGGACGCGGCCTTTGAAGATGCTGCCGACGATGTTCTGCGAACCGGCGCGCTCAATGTTGTATTCTTCCAGCACCCCGTCCTCGACGAGGGCGATGCGTTGTTCGAGTCGCTCGGTGTTAACGACGACTCTGGTTCCGATATTAAAATCCGAATTGGCTCCGAAGAATTTTCTGATACGTTTTACGATGTTGGCGATGGGCATGGTCTGGAATAAATTAAGTAAGGGTGATAAAGTCTGAGAAAGTAAAATTATTGGGACGGTGAATTGGGTTTGAACTGCGGGCCTTCCATGACTCGCGCCTTTGGGGCCACAACGTTGCCCTGAGTTCCCAGAGAGGGAGCTTCGGTGGGCACGGCGGCGGGGACTGCTTGGGGTTTGTAAATTTTTTCTGGAGGTGGTTCGTCGTCAGGAACGTCGGCATCGTCATCAGACTTGGGGACGTTGGGCGCGGTGCCATAACTTACACTGTCGATGAGTTTGAAATGGCCTTTGGCCTCAGTGAGCTTGGCGATGGTGGCCAGATCCACTTTGTAACTTCCATTCAGAATGGCGATCGTTTGCTCCACGACGCGCTTGGCGATCGGGGCCGCAGTGCCACCGCCAGATTTACCGCCTTGCACAATGAGTGACAACGCCACTTTAGGGGATTCGTAAGGAGCAAAACACATGAACCAGGTATTGTCATCACGCACAGAGGAGTGGTCACCCGGGATGTAGCGCCAAGCCTGGGCGGTTCCAGTCTTGCCCGCGCCACCTCCATGCTGCGCAATCTCAGGCATGTCCGAGAGGAAACTTTTGCCCGTTCCGCGCTCTGCGTTAACCACGCTCCACATCCCCTTGCGCACCAGTTCAATTTGCTTGGGCGTGACGTTTTCCTTGAGGAGGTCCGCCCGCAATTTGGGTTTGAAGGAAGTGGATTCTTTGATGTTGTTGACCCGATGGTGCACCAGCGTTGGATAGTAGGCCTTGCCGCCGTTGGCTACCGTGGTCGCGACACAGGACATTTGCAGCGGGGACTCGATGACCGCCCCCTGACCAATGGAAACATTGGCCGTGGTCGATTGCCCCCAAACTCCGCCTCCATTGCTCTTAAGCCAAGTTTTACCGGGCACGAGACCGGGACTCTCTCCTTCCAGCTCAATGCCAGTTTGCACCCCCAAGCCCAGCATGTTGCACATCTTGTTAATGTTATCGATCCCGGCGTCATTTCCATACTGAAAGAAGAAGCAGTTGCAGGAATTCTTGATGCCGCCGATTAAATCGAGCGAACCATGTGAGCCACCCTTTTTGCCAATCCAGCAGTGCATGGGCTTACCAGCCCCGTAGGTAATTGAGCCACTGCAATTGTAGTAGTTGTTCATTTGGCCGGGGGCCAGAAATCCGGCCAACGCCACGGGGATCTTGAAAACGGACCCCGGGGCAAAGGAACTGATGGCGCGATTTAATAGGGGAATCGACAAGTCATCCTTATAGATTTTGTAATCAGCCACCGTTATCTTGGGAATAAACTTGTTGGGATCGTAATTTGGCACCGCCACCATCGAGATCACCTCGCCCGTGTTAGGATCTTGCGCCACGACTGCCCCACGTCCAATCCCGGCATCGCGCAGTGCCATCTCCGCCGCGTATTGGGCGCGGATATCGATCGTCAAGTAAACATCATCCCCGGAGCGAGCTTCTTCATATTTCACCTCGCGCTCCAATCGCCCGTGCTCGTTGATGAGCAGCGTGCGGAATCCAGGCTTGCCCCGAAGGAATTTATCCAGCGTTTTCTCCAAGCCAGCCACACCACGATCATCCCCTTCGTAGAATTTATACTTTCCCTTGTCCTCAGCAGGAATTTCCTTATCGAACAGCTTCACATAGCCAATCAAGTGTCCCGTCAGCGGGCCATAGGGATATTCCCGCAGGAATCGCTGACTGATGGTAACACCCGGTAAGTTCAGGTTATGCTCCGCAAATTTCGCGAAATCATCCCACTTGAGGCCCTGAATATAATTGAAAGGAACCTCTCCCTTGAAGCTCCGATAATGGATGCGGAGGTGGTCTTCCCACTCCTGTTCATCCTTGGGGTCCTGATGAATACTGGAAGCTAAGCCCAGTTTAAACAATGGATCAATCACCACGTCCTTCACAATCGCAACGATGTCCGTCTCCTTGGCCTTGGCCGGATCCCATTCATACTTGGGAAGGCCACCCTTCTCTCCCTTGTGAATATCCGCGTAGTATTGAACAATGGCTCCCAGGTCCAGGCCCACTTGCAGCACGCTGCGATTCTTGGCCAACTCGACTCCATTGCGATCCAGGATGCGCCCGCGCGGACCAGGGAAACGGTGCCGCACTTCCTTGGTTCCAGGAAGCTTCTTGGCGTATTCTTCCTGCTTTTGGAATTGCAGATACCACAGGCGGCTCAGCAGCAGGCCGAAGCCGCCGATGATCACCAAACCAAAAAGGATGAGTCGGAAACGAGACGATTGAATCATGACTGCCATCTGCGATAGGCCATGGCTTCTAGACGAATGTGGTAACCGCAGGTTCGAGCAAGACGATGAATCAGATAGAAAGCAAGCGGTGCCACGGCCATCGAGAGCAAGGCGGTGGTTGATATATAATACCAGATACTCGCAGGGAAATAGAATCCCCCACGACGAAAATTAATCCAAAGATACTCAAAGAGCAGGAGCAGGAACGTGCCTACGCCCACCATGAGCAGCGCCATTTCCCAGCGACCTCGTCGGAACAAGGGGCGAATCCCCTGCATCAACGAACCGAAGAGGCCGTAAAGGAAAATGGAAAATCCAAACGTGCTGCCGGATTTCGGCAGCAGAACTCCCAGATTGGCCGCCGCCTGAGTGACGTCCAAATCCAACAGTTGCACCATGTTCTTGGCATCCCAAACAAAACCTGTGAAGAAGGCGAAGATTAGCATGACAGGAAAGGGGACACTAACCGCGCAGGCAAAGAACAGCACCGCCACCAAATGAATATGCGAACTATAGGCCCACGGAATACTGGGAATGAAATCCTGAATAATCATTCCGAAACATAAAATCACGCCTAACAGCAAGGTAAAGATCATGGATTCTTACCGGATACGGGAACTACTGCCGTGGACAGCGCCTCCTCAGGTTGCAAAACAAACACGTGCCTCAGCACGTCGAAGTCCACTGCTGGCTTGACCTCGGCCTCGGCCGTGCCATCCCCGGGATGGAAATCGCTCACATCACCCAGCAACACCCCAAACGGAAAGACTCCGCCAGCCCCATCACTCAGCACCTGCAATCCTGGTTCCAGGGCCGGTTCCGGCTTAAGAAATCTCAGACGCAAATTTGGAGTGGAACGGGTCGAACTGCGTGCCCCCATGAGAATTCCCCGCACATTGTTCAAGCCCTTCACCGTGGCCGACACCCGACAGTTTTCGTCCGTCAGGAAAACTACCGTCGCACTACTATCTTCGGCCCGCCCGATTTTGCCAACCAGCGCGCCCTCATATCGCGCCACGCCTCCATCATTAACCTGCACCGCCGCCAGGACCGGGGTTTGCTCCATCACATGATGTTTCAAGCCCTTGTCGATCAGCGCCTCGCGATACCAAGCGGACTGCTTACGATTAATAATTTCCGCCGGGATTAATTTATACCCATAGCGCTTCCGAAATTCCAAGGCCACTCGCAGATCAGCGTTCTCATGTTCCAAACTAGCCAAGTTTTGTTGCTGGATCCGGAGTTGGTCCAATTCGATCTGCAATTGCTTATTTTCTACCAGCAATTGCTGAGGCGATTTCACTTCTTCCGTCGCCCCCACAATCGCATCCTGCACCTTGGCTCCCGTGCGCGTGAACGGAGAGAACCACGATCCGATGGTGCGCTGGATGGCCTGAGTCTTTTCGCGTGGCAGCACGAAAACCCATACCAGAGCACCAATGAAAATCAATAAAGCTAGAACGTTGAGGCGTCTCATGACGATGGTGACGAAATTTCCCGAGTGCGATCTCTCCAATTTAGCGCCCACAGACAGGCTGGATGGGAATACGGAGTCGAAGGCTGGTTGCTTTCAGCTAATCGGAGAAAACTTGAAAGGATCAAGCATCCCGGCTGGTGACCTTCTTAAGGAAGGCCAGTTCGCTAAGGACTTTGCCAGTGCCTTCGGCAACGGCAGAGAGCGGATCTTCCGCCACATGAACGGGCAAGCCCGTTTCTTCCGATAGCAGCTTGTCCAAGCCGCGTAGTAAAGCTCCGCCTCCGGCCAGCACCAGTCCACGGTCCACAAGGTCAGCGGAGAGTTCTGGGGGGCAGCGTTCCAGGGTGACCCGGACGCTATCAATGATGGTGCGCAGAGGCTCCAACATGGCCTCCCGCACTTCTTGAGACGTGATCGTTATGGTCTTGGGCAGGCCGGCAACCATGTCCCGCCCTTTCACTTCCATCGTGGTTTCCTTGGGCAGCGGATAGGCCGATCCCACGCGGATCTTGATGTCTTCCGCCGTGCGTTCCCCAATCATCAGATTGTAGGCGCGTTTCATATATTGCACGATGGCTTCATCCAATTCGTCGCCAGCGACACGGACACTGCGGCTGTAAACGATGCCACTCAGGGAGATCAGCGCCACTTCCGTGGTCCCACCACCGATATCAACAATCATGTTGCCACTGGCTTCCTGCACCGGCAAGCCTACGCCGATCGCAGCGGCCATCGGCTCTTCGATGAGATAGACTTCGCGCGCCCCCGCTTGGGTGGCGCTTTCTTTGACCGCACGCTTCTCCACTTCGGTAATCCCGCTGGGCACCGCAATGACCACGCGAGGCCGCACCATACCGCGGCGGTTGTGAACTTTGTGAATGAAGTGGCGCAGCATCGCTTCCGTCACTTCGAAGTCGGCTATCACACCATCCTTCAGGGGGCGAATTGCGACAATGTTGCCCGGAGTGCGGCCGAGCATGCGTTTGGCGTCATCACCCACCGCCAGCACTTCACTGGTGCCGGCCTTGACGGCCACCACTGAGGGTTCGCGGAGAACGATACCGTGATCTTTGACATAAACTAGCGTGTTGGCTGTGCCGAGGTCGATTCCAATATCATTGGAGAACCATCCGAAAAATCTGCCGATCATTTAAATTGGTTTAGGGGTAAAAGTTTGGAGTATTAAATACAAATTGAGAAGCGCCAATCTTACGACCAACGCCGAATAAAATCACCACTTCCCCGCTGGATCTCTTTTAACGCTCAACCCCACCGGAGCCCAGCAGACGAGCAGGGACTCGGAATCGGATGTGGCAGCGTTCCCAAAGATGACGGGAAAATTTAGAAACTATAAGGTGGAGCCAATTTACGCGGGGTCAATGGGAAAAAAGGCTGCCTTCAAAAATCGCCATAATCATTGTTCCACAGCATCTTAGAGCATGTTCCACGGAAACTGTGGCAATTTGAGCGCCTGGCCACCCATTTCTCGCAGAACCAACTCCCTTCGCCCAGATTCCGCTCTGGTTCGGCTCTGCTAGGACCTCCCCACCCCACTTCTGCGACTGGCTCTCAACTCCCCTGTGGTTGTCTCAACATGCAGCCAAATTCGATGCTCGATATGCCAGATTTCACTCGCCAAGGTCGGTCTTTCATCGCACAATGCTCCCCATGAGAACTCCACTGCGACTCCTGCTCTTAATGGCACTTACGCAGCCGTGTGCCGTCGCGCTAGGCGAAAATCTCACCCTGCCAAAGAATTTCCCCAGCGATCCCATCCAGGCGCTGCTGCCATTTGACAATCGACTCTGGATAGCTCAGAAAAACGCCATCACCATGTGGGAACGCGGCGGCGGCAGTCCGACAACCCTGAGCATGGAAGGAGTTGGCGGCTCGGCTCGACTCATGATGGGCAGCCAGACCGGCGGAGTCTTAGCTGGTGCCTTGATCAGCGCCTCTGGCAAGGCCGAAGCACTTCCAGGGCTCAGCTCTGCCAGCGTGGTTGGAGTTTGCCGCCATCCGGCAGATCACCGGCTTTGTTTCCTCACGGAGGAGGGCCGACTGCTGGGTGCAGATGTCGCAACCAAGGAAGTGGCAGGCATCTTTGAAAATTTACCAAAAGCGCTTGGACTGGGCTCGCATCCAGCTCACCTGCGAGCGCTGTTTGCCGCGCATGATCGACTCTACCTAGCCAATGAAGCAAATGCCGGACAAGCTGGCAAAGGTGGTGGGAGACTCGCAGAATGGGACTGGCGCGGAGCCTGGCGCATGGTGGACACGGCTTCCTTTGTGGATGTCACTGGCATCGAAAGCGTGAATGGTGAGCGCGAGAACTTGGTGCTAGCGTTGGGCTATGATGATCTGTCAGTCTTACTCCGAGTCTATAGCAACCTCCAATGGAAACGATATCGACTCCCTTGGCGTGAGCGCCCCAGCACCGGAATCGGCCAGCGCATTCGCGAAATTTCTCCCGGTCAATGGTTGATGCTGGCGTTCGGTAATTTCTATCTCATCCAACCGCCGATCCCCGGATCCAATCAGCCCCAGGTGAGACCTTTGAGCGCTTGCACTGAATCCCTGCACGACTTCTGCGCCTGGGGTGGCAGCATCGTTTTGGCAGGAGGGCAACAGGATCGGACCGCCGGCACAACCCAACCCCTGCTGCGGGAAACGACGCTAGCCGCAATCACCGCAAGCCCCCGTCCTACTGGCCAGGGCGCTTGGTGGCGCACTACTTCCGTGAACGCAAACCAAGTTAGTGAAAGCCTCCTGATTGCCGGATTCCAGAAACGAACCGTGCACCTTAGTAACGAAGGTGATTCGCCTCTCACAGTCGATCTGGAAATTGATGCCAACAACACGGAGGCCTATCGCGGGCTATATCGGATGCAGGTGGCTCCTCACAGTTACGTGCCCTATGTGTTCCCTGAAGGCTACTCGGCAACTTGGTTGCGTCTTCGCGCCCAAGAGGCAGGAATGGTCACGGCAGAGATTTCACTGGAATAGAGCTTAGAGCTTTGCGCCAACGAACATGTCGCCCACTGCGTTCTGCATTACGCCCGTTGCGCGATCGGTAAGATCGGCTGCGGCGGCTTGGGTCCGATGTAGTCCGTTAGCGGTCGATAGAGGCGATTGTCCTCCAACTGCTCCAGCACTTGCGCGGTCCAACCAGCAGCCCGGCTGATGGCGAAGATCGGGGTGAAGAGATCGGTGGGCAGACCGAGGCTGTAATAAACCGTGGCGGAGTAGAAATCGACATTGGCGTTCAGCCCCTTTTGCTCGCGCATGATGGTGGCGATGCGTTCACTCATGCGAATCCATTTTGGCTCACCGAGTTTCTCCGTGAGGGCGATCGCCATCTTCTGGAGGTGAGGCGCACGTGGATCCAGCACTTTGTAAACGCGATGGCCGATGCCCATGATCTTTTCTTTCTTGGCCAACTTGTCGGCCACATAAGCGTCCACTTGGTCCTCCTCACCAATTTCCTGGAGCATATGAATCACACCTTCATTGGCTCCACCGTGCAGCGGGCCTTTCAGCGTGCCAATGGCGGAGGTGATCGCAGAATAAAAATCCGACAACGTGGCCACCGTCACCCGAGCACTGAAAGTGGAGGCGTTCATGCCATGGTCGGCATGCAGAATCAGGGCCACATCCAACGTCTTCACGGCAGTAGCATCCGGTTCTTTAGCGAAAGCATGATAAAGGAAACTGGCGGCTTCGGAAAGATCCGTCCGCACCACAGGAAGCTCCAGCCCTTGGCGAATGCGATGATAAGCGGCCACGATGAGCGGAATCTTCGCACAGATTGACAGCGCGCGTTCTTCGTTGAGTGCGCGGTCCTGGTGCTGTTCCTTTTGATCCAGCACGCCCAGTAAAGAGACCGCGGTGCGCAGGATGTCCATCACATTCCCATCCGTGGGAACAATGGTCTTCAAGAAAGCGACGACCGCCTCCGGCAGGAAACGATGCTTCCGCAATTCAACAGTAAACGAATCCAACTCGCTCTGATTGGGCAGCTTGGACTTATACAACAAATACATCACCTCTTCGAAGGTGCAATTGGCCACCAGATCATCAATCGTGTAGCCAAGATAGCACAATTTCCCATTGGCTCCGTCCACTTCGGACAGGCGGGATTCATTGGCGATGACGCCTTCTAGACCTTTAGCAACTAGCATTTTAAGAGGGGAGTAAGTGAGTGGAAAAATAAAAAAGCAAGGAGAAACCGGTTATTTCGCTTGGCGTTGCATGGCGCGGACGATCGCCTGGCCCATATCAGAAGGACTGGAAGCAATTTCGATGCCAGCCTCACGGAGCGCAGCTTGTTTGGCTTGGGCGGTGCCCTTGCCGCCGGAAATGATGGCACCCGCATGTCCCATGCGACGGCCCGGAGGTGCCGTCGCACCAGCGATGAAGCCAGCGATGGGTTTCTTGCAGTTATCCTTGAGCCACGCGGCCGCTTCCTCTTCCTCGCTACCACCGATTTCACCGATCATAATGAAGGCTTCGGTGTCAGGATCATTGGCGAAGAGTTTCACCGCATCCAGTTGCGTCATGCCATGGATGGGGTCACCTCCGATTCCGATGCAAGTGCTCTGACCCATGCCCAAGCTGGTGATTTGCCAGACGGCTTCATACGTCAGGGTGCCGGAGCGACTAACCACACCGATCTTGCCCGGCTTGTGAATGTAACCTGGCATGATACCGATCTTGCATTGATCTGGCGTGATGATCCCCGGGCAGTTCGGCCCGATGAGCGTGCTTTGGGAATCCTGCAGTGCCACTTTCACCCGCATCATGTCCATGACAGGAATGCCTTCGGTAATACAAACGATGAGTTCGATGCCAGCATCGGCAGCTTCAATAATGCCGTCAGCGGCAAATGGAGGGGGCACGAAAATCATCGTCGCGTTGCAACCCGTGGCTGCGCGGGCTTCGGACACCGTATCAAAAATGGGCACTTTCTCTTCAAATTTCTGCCCCCCCTTGCCTGGAGTCACCCCAGCGACAACGTTGGTGCCATATTCCATGCAGGATTTCGCGTGAAAGGCACCGGAGGCACCAGTGATACCTTGAACGAGGAGACGAGTATTTTTATCGACCAAAACGGACATGAGAGTGTGAGAGGGGAAAATTGTGGAAAGGAATTGTGCGGAGACTAGAGGGGACTCTGGGGAGTTCAAGTAGGATTCACAGGGAAACACAAAAGGGCGTGAAAAATATGCGCGACGAAATCGAAACCCACACTGCGTCCGTGCTAGGGCGACTCCGGAGCCCCCTCAGAGTCTATGATAACCAAGGCGACAGACGGAGCAGCAGACCCGTCGTCGCCTGCTCACACCCCGCCCAGCTCTCCTTCTGCAGCCCACAGTGCCAAACTCTCCGCCGGAGATAAACCGGGCTCAGGAGTGACTGATTTTCTCGCCTTGGGAGCCGAGACCGCAGATGGTCGGGTGGTCTTGGGCTGGGAGAACACCGGCCTTGGTGCCAGAGGGTGGGGTAAGATTTCGATCACGCCTTGGAGCTTAGCCCCGGGTTCCATCAGGGCCGATTTTGCCGCAACTGCTCCGTCCCAGGAAGCTTTGCGATTGAGAAAAAGCCGATCCGTCAGATGGATTCGACCGAGGCCTTGACCATAAATTTCAGCTGTCTCACAATGGATGGGTTGCAGGAAATGAACCTCGCATTTTTTTTCAAGGGCGAGATGCTGACACCGCACCTCTCCCAGGACCTTGCCGGAAGCACGGAAGGTCACTTGACCAGAAGCATAAATACTGCCTGCCACTTGACCTTCCACCGTGAGATTACCGCAGGTGATACTGGTTCCCAGCAGGGCTCCTTTTTTCTCCACCAGCACATCCCCGCGCGTGCGAATTTTTTGCGTTGTGCGGTCCTTGATGACAACATCGCGCAAATCGATGTAGCTACCGCAGTTAGGGCACAGACTGGAAGTGGAATGTTCTGAGACCCGGTGGTGATGCTGACATTCGAAACAGACCACGGGACGGAAGCGTCTTTCCTCTTGAGATGCGCGAGCGGCGCTAGGCTGGGACTGCGCCACTAGATCCGCTTCCTCGCTAAAACCCAGGACCTGCAACGGCATGGACGGAGGACGGGAGGAGGTTTTTGGTGGCGGGCTGGCAGACTTTGCCCCCATCATCCGGGAAAGGAATCCACCGCCAGACTTTTCAGGGGGCTCGATCCGAAAATATTGCGCACATTTGCGGCAATACGTGGAAAACCCGCTTGTGGGCTCCATTTGCTGGAACCCACAATGCGGGCAAGAAACAAGGTGTTTGTGAGGGGTGATAGGCGAGTTCGGTCTTAAGGTTGAGAAGTCGACAACCATGAGGACGATGAGTCAAGCCCATCCCGCGCATTAACCTTTGCGAGCGGCGGTAGCGGCGGCTCCCACGGAACTCTTACCCATGAAGGTCGCACCTTCTTCGATGGAGAGAGTGCCAGCGACGATGTCCCCTTCGAGCACAGCGTTGGATTTCAGTTCACAGCGCTCAGTGACGCTGATGTTGCCTTGGACGCGTCCAAAGATCACCACGGACTTCGTGCGGATTTCGCCAACCACGAAAGCGTTTTCTCCCACGGTCAGGGCGCCATCGGAGGTAACTTCTCCTTCGATTTTACCATCAATGATGAGGTCATTGGAGAATTTGAGGCTGCCTTTGATTTCGACGTCGCTGCTCAGGATGTTTTTGTTGGGGCTCATTAGGGAACTTTTGACTGGGGTTGAAGGGGATCTTTCGGGTTTGTAATAGGACTCTACAGCGGGTGCACTGTAGGCGGGCTCGACCGGAGCCACAGTGACTGCAGGCTCTGGTTGTTGTGTTTTCTGACCAATAATTTGCTTAAGCACGGCTAGAGATTTTCAAGTAGATGATAAATAACTGGAGAATGAGAAAATTGCACTTCCAAAAAGACTAACCCACGAGCAAGGCCTACGGGCCGGAATTCCTTTCTTGGCGCATGTAAAATTCTACGGACATTAAATAAATTGGCAATGAGTTTTTTGGCCTTTTGAGGAATTTGACGCAAAATCTCGCATTCAGCAAATTCCACCTGGCTGGCGAGGGAACTGAAAGATTCTGCGAGCCCGGCTTGCGTGTTGCCACGAAACTGGTTAAAAAGGGCCACTGAATTATGCATCGCCTGCCCCATTTCCTAATCATTTCACTTCTGAGTCTCGCTTCCGCCATTGCTGAACCGACCGCAGATGCGCCTGCGGCCGACCCTGCTGCTGATGCCTACGCAGCTCAGGACGCGGAGATTAAACGCTGGTTCCCTCGCACTCACGCGAAGCTCCTGCGACGCAGTGAGCCCGTGCGCGTCCTCGTCTTGGGGGATCGCGTCGCGAGCTTCACTCAACCCAGCCCTGCTGAGTCCTCCAATATTGAATTATCCTGGCACTGGCGGCTCCTGGAGCACTTGGCGGGGCGCTATTACTTTACCGGTGGCGTGCGCCTGGCCGAAGCTGGCAAGAGCAAGCGCAAGTCAGTAACCGAAGCGGCTCAGGTATTACTGCAGGATAATTCAGAGGATGGGCCACAGGAGGCAGAGCCCCTCAACTTCGATACTGCCGGGGCCCCGATTTTGGTGGAGAACGACACCCGCAACTCCGTCACTGCAAGTGAAGCCATCACGGCACTCACCACCGATGCCTTGGATCATGATCCCGATCTGGTGATCCTCAACTATGGCGGCACGGACCTCGCGCAAGGAGTCAGCCCGCTGTCCTATGGCGAAGCCCTGGGCTCCGCAGTGAAATTTTGCCAGAACCGGAAAATTGACGTTCTCGTGGCTGGTCCCACCTTGACGATGGGAGACGTGGAGCTACGCTCTTTAGGAGCAACGCGGCCTTATGCCAGCGTGGCTGAAGAGGTTGCCGCTGCCGCCAAAGTTTGTTTCCTCGACTTGGGCGCCCTGCAATTGTTGCGTGAAGTCGATCCCAAGGCTCCTCGCAGCACTCAGGGCTATGACCTGGTGGTGCGCGAGTTGCGTCGTCAATATATCCACCCTCGGGTCAAAGATTTTGCAACCCCCAACGCGGACGCCCACCGCATCATGGCTGAGGCTGCCTGGAATCAACTTAGCCAGTCCCCCACCCCGGATCCCATTGCGGTCCAGGCCAGCCTGACCCTGCCGGCGCAGGAAGCAGCTCCCGCCATCCTCCAACTTGCATTTAAGACAACTAGCGGGAGTCAGGCAGAAATCCAGGAAATCGCCATCGGCGCACTGGGACTTGACCGCATTTGGACCCCTAAAACCACCCTGACAGAAGTCGAGAAAACTGCCCAACAAAGTCCGGCGTCTGCCGCTAGTAACGTCGTGAATGGGTGGAACCTTACTATTCCCTGCGCTTTCGCTCCGGTGCTGGGTGTCAAAATGATGTCCCGGCCAGATTTGGCCATCGGTGAGGAATCCTTTGCCCGCAGCAGCCTCATCATCAGCGAAGGCAGCACGGCCCGCCTCATCAATTTCCGTGCCCCCATCGTCCCGATCCAAGCCACCTTTCCGCGCGGACGTATCGAGGGCCTAACCAACGAAATCCCGCTGAAGGTTACGATTCACAACTCCAGTAACGAAGCCTTTACTGGGCAAGCTGAGGTCGTTTGGCGCGGGCACTCCGAGCTATTTCCCGTCACCTTTCCCGCTGGAAAACCAGTGCCAGTCACCCTGAAATTACCGCTCCCGCCCGAGGTCAAAACCGTTTTTAAAAGCCAAGTCACTCTGCGCCTCAAACAGGGGAATAAACATTACGACTTCGCCAAGGAGTTGGAAGTAGCGCCAGATCTCTCCTTGAACCAACGCGCGGCCCTCGTCAATCGCGCCACCCACATAGCCGATGCGCCCCCGCCTAAAACCGATGGTCTCAGCGTGAATCTTAATTGCAAAGCCGACTCCAGTGGCATCTACTTCATCTTCGATCTGCCCACCGTGGACCAAAATCGCAAACGCAATCAACCCTCGGCCAAAATCGAGGTCACCATTGATGCCCGCAAGCCAGGCGAGCGCGGCGGCATCGGATGGTGCGAGCATATCTCCCTCGAAGTTCCGTGGGTGGACGGTCGTTTCTCCGTGGAGAAAGTCCCCTTTGGGGTCTTCGGACCGGGCTATGATCGCGTGCTGGATCCTAGCCTGTTCATAGCCACCGTAAGCACCCAGCGCGATGACCGCCGCCAGGTGCGCCTCAGCATTCCGCGGGCCTATTTTTACCTCCATGAATGGGATTTGCAAGGCAGTAAACCAAGCACCCTGGGCTTCAACGCCCAAGTGCAACTACTGCAGTTCCCGGATGACAATGCCCCTGGAGTCTTCTCTCTGGAACAAAGCTTCAGCCTCGTCTCACCGGGACTTCCACGCAACGACGCACAGGCTCTGGGTGTGCTTAATCTGGCCACCCCGGCTACCCCTAACTGGTCCGCCCGCATTTACTAACCACCTTACCACTGCCACTGATGCGCCCATCCCGCCGCTGCCTTGCTCTGCTCTGGGGCTGGTTTCTCCTCGGAATCGCGACCGCCCTCTGGTCTCCGCTCATGGTGGGATGGCTCATCGCCACCGTTATTTTTGGCTGTGCGCTAATCATCGATGCCTTATGGCTGTGGGGGAAATCTGCTGTCTCCCTCACGCGCAACCTCCCCACCCGCCTGGCTTTGGGCGTGAAGCAGGAAGTGGAAATCACCCTGCACAATGGCCATCCGCAATCCTTGGAAGTGGAATTTTTCGATGGGCTTCCTCCCACCCTAACTTCCACCCAACTTCCCTGGCACGGCCGACTCCCCGCTCGCGGGCACGCCACGCTGCATTACGAAATCACCCCGTTGGAGCGCGGCACCCATCAGTTCTCCCCCGCCCATTTGCTGCGCAGATCCTTGTTGGGCCTGTGGCAGCGAGCCCTGCGCCTTGGCTCCGCTGAAGAAATCAAAGTTTATCCCAACTTCGAACCCATCATTCGCTTCAACCTCCTGGCCATGACTAACCGGATCGATCAGATGGGGATTATTTCTCTGAATCGACCCGGTGTGAGCAAGGAATTCCATCAATTGCGCGACTACCAGGAGGGTGATGCCCTTTCCCAGATCGACTGGAAAGCCACGAGTCGTCGCGCCAGTCTGATCTCCCGCGAATACCGCCAGCAGCGGGATCAGACGATCATCTTTGCCGTGGACTGCGGACGACGCATGCGGGTCATGGATGGCGATCTCCCCCAGTTTGATCATTGTTTAAATGCTATCCTCCTCCTGGCGCAGATGGCGATGCGCCAAGGCGACTCCGTGGGCGTGCTCGGCTTCGGCGGTGGCGGTCGCTGGCTCCCACCAGTCAAGGGATCCCACATGATGCCCACGCTACTCAACCATCTCTACGACTACCAGACCAGCGGGGAACCTTCCGACTTCAGTGAGGCCGTGGAGCGCCTCTTGGTGCAGCAAAAACGTCGCGCCCTCGTCGTATTCCTGACCAATCTGCGCAGCGAAGACACGGATCATATCATCGCCCCGTTGGCTCAGTTGCGGAAGAAACATTTGGTCATGCTGGCCACGCTCAAAGAGCAAACCTTGGAACACGTCCTAACAGACCCCATCCAAACGCTCCCCCAAGCCCTCCGCTATGGTGCCACCCACGTCTATCTCGACGAAAGAGCCACTCTCCTGGCGCACCTTCAAGCCCAGCGCATCCACGTCATTGACGCCACCACCAAGGAACTGCCCATCGAGTTAGTGAACCGTTACCTGGAGATCAAAAAAGAAGGCCAGTTGTAGTCTCCGCATTAAGCCAGGCCCAAGTGCCTTAACACCTCCGGCGGCGGTCCCAGAAAGGTCGGCGTGGGGACATTTCCTTTGTAGCCCAAGTCCTGGAAGCCCGCGCCTGACGTATAAAATCCGGTCAGGCAAAGATCGATGAATTTTTGCAGAAACACCGCCCCCACTTCATGCTCCGCCTTGACCGCAGCCGGATTTGCCATCGTGTCCAGGAGTCCAGTGCGCTGGCTTTCCGTGAGGTCGGTAAAACGCTGGGCATGCGTCTTGAAAGCATACGTGTTCAGCCAGCCCAGCCCCGGTCGAATGATGTCCAAGTCTGCCCGCTGCAGCTCATACGGAGCACTCAACCATTGATTTATGAACCTCGGCACGCCAACCTTGCTGGCGGCGGGGGAAACTTCGTCAGCTGGCAGCACGATATCGGCTAACACGGCCATGAGCGCCAACTCGGGTGCCGTTAGCACGAGCGGCCACGGAGCCTTGATGGGAGAATTCAAATCCGGATCGGTGCTGGTTCCCCGGGCCTTGGCGATGGCTGGATCTGACGCGACTACCTTGTCTTCGCTGCGAGCCGCCAGCGTCGAGGCCCCGGCAGCCCCGGTGGCGAGGAATTTCAGAGCGGTGCGACGATTCTGCATGGCTGGGATGGCGGGTTAGTCTTGGATCAAATCGGCCTCCGGGCGGAAATCCGCCGCGTGATAACTGCTGCGCACCAACGGCCCTGAGGCCACGTGCTTGAAGCCTTTGCGCTCGGCAATCTCCTTCAGCCAGTCGAATTTATCCGGCGTAATGTATTCCACCACGGGCAGATGTTTCGCGCTGGGCCGCAAATATTGCCCCATCGTTAGGACAGTCACCCCATGCTCCCGCAGATCGTCCAGCGCTTGGAAGATTTCCGGCTCGGTTTCCCCCAACCCCAGCATAATCCCACTCTTGGTCGCGACCCGCCCGGGTGACATCTCCGCCGCGCGCTTCAGCACGTGCAAACTGCGATGATACACCGCCCGACTGCGGACCAGCGGGGTCAACCGTTCCACTGTTTCCAAGTTGTGATTGAAAATATGCGGCCGCGCATTCATGACGATTTGCAGCGCGTCATCCTTGCCGTTGAAGTCTGGGACCAGAATTTCGATGGTGATGCCGGGATTCTCCAGCCGCACCGCTTCAATCGTCTCCGCGAAATGCTGCGCCCCTCCGTCCGCCAAATCATCCCGCGCCACCGCCGTAATCACGACGTGGTTTAGTTTCATCCGCTTGGTGGCCGTGGCCACCCGTTGCGGTTCGTCCGCCTCCAGCGCAAAAGGCTTGGCGGTCTTGACCGCGCAGAACCCACAGGCCCGCGTGCAGCGATCCCCCGCAATCATAAAGGTAGCGGTCCCCTGACTCCAGCACTCCCAGCGATTCGGACATTGCGCCTCCTCACACACCGTGTGCAGCTTCAGGTCAGCCACAAGGGACTTCGTGCTCCAGAAGACAGGGTTGCTGGGCAGGCGGACTTTGATCCACGGGGGTTTCTTGTCCTGATGCAGGGCGGGGTCTATCTTCGGCAGGGCCATGACGTTGGTTGGTTGGCTGAAATTTCCCGGGCAAACTTAAATCATCCCGAGCTGCATTTTCCCTGCTTCGGAAATCATATCCTGATGCCAGACGGGATCCCAAACGATTTCCACCCTGGCGTCTTCCACTCCATTGAGGACCATGATTTTGCTCTGCGCATCCGCCGCAATCGTCGGACCCATGCCACAACCGGGAGCTGTTAGGGTCATCTTCACATTGACGATGGAGTTGTCGCCAGCGGGTTCAATCGCGCAATCATACACCAAGCCCAGATCGACAATGTTGACGGGGATTTCCGGATCGAAGACCTGCTTCAATTGGCTCCAAATAGCGGCCTCCAGCGCTTCACCGGCCAGCTTCTCGCCCGTCTGCTCGGGCCGACTGGCGGCTTTGTCCATGCCCAAGGCATCCGCATTCTTGGCAGAAATGCGGGCCAAACCTTGATCGGTTGCTACCGTGTAGCTTCCGCCCAGGCTCTGGGTGATGATGACTTTGGTGCCCACTGGGAGCACCACGGTGTCTCCACTGGGAATCTGGATGGCTTCTACTTCGCGACTGAGGATAATATCGTTGTTCATGAACCGAAAGATGGCGGGGATGGGAGCCGTGGCAAATGGGAATTCGTCTTACCGCCTTTTGGTTCACCTCGCACGCTCAGGGCAAGCCAACTCCGCGGTCGTAAAGTGACCATCTCAGAATCGTGGCCATCGCAATTTGTTGGTTCATGCGGTCTCTTTCCTATAAATGTTTAATGGAGGATCTTCCCCACTGCCAGGCCTGTCGCGCTGCTGACCGCAACGGTTTTTGATCCATGCGTCTTTACGGTCCCAAGATACTTCAGATTGCGCTTCCTGAAAGGCGGCACATTTACTACGACATCCTTTTGGCCCCGCCTGCCTCTCGTTGACTTATCCAGCCAGTCCAAGATCCCATTCATGAAACTCCTCTCTGCCCTCCTGTGCTGCCTCTGCGCCCTAACTAACGCCGTCGCTGGCGCGAAAACTACGGTCAGTATCCAAGGCGAGGATTTTCATATTAACGACAAACCTACTTACGCGGGTCGCGTCTGGAACGGGCATCGCATCGAAGGTCTGCTCATGAACTCGCGGATGGTGCAAGCCACTTACGATGATCTGAATCCTGAAACTGCCAAACGCTGGGCCTACCCGGATACTGGCAAGTGGGACGCGGAACGCAATGTGCGCGAGTTCATCGCAGCCATGCCGGAGTGGAAAGCGCATGGTTTGCTGGCGGTTACGGTGAATTTCCAAGGCGGTTCGCCCGAAGGATATTCGGGCGGGCAACCTTGGATCACGGGGGCGTTCACCAAAGAGGGTGCGCTTCGTCCGGAATTCGCTGCGCGGATGAAACGCGTGCTCGATGCCGCCGACCGCAATGGCATGGTGGTCATTCTGGGCTATTTCTATTTCGGTCAGGACCAACATTTACAGGATGAAGCTGCGGTCGTTAAAGCCACCGACGAAGCTACGCAATGGCTGCTGGATGGCGGTTGGGGAAATGTCCTCGTGGAGCTGAACAATGAAACGAATGGCAGCTATGATCATGAAATTCTGCGTCCCGCCCGCATCCACGAACTCATGGAGCGGGTCCGCAAAACCGAGCGCAAGGGCCGACGCTTGTTAGTCGGCACCAGCTACGGTGGCGATATAATCCCGCAAGAGAACGTGGTCCGGACGTCTGATTACCTGCTGCTGCACGGCAACGGCGTGAAAGACCCCGCCCGCATCACTCAAATGATCGCGCAAACCAAGCGGGTCCCTGGATTCCATCCCATGCCGATCCTTTACAACGAAGACGATCACGAGAACTTCGATCAACCGACCAACAACTGTGCTGCCTCTGTGGCTGACCACGTCTCCTGGGGCTGGTTCGACTACCGTCGAAAAGGCGAGGCGCTGGCAGAGGGTTATCAATCTCCACCTGTGAACTGGGGGATTTCATCCACTCGCAAACGGGCGTTTTTCAACTATGTCGCAACCATCACTGGCACGAAATCCGTTGATCAGTCCAGTGCCAAACCAGCGCTGGACCTCACCAAGTTCAAACTCACCTTCAGCGATGAATTTGATGGTAATAAACTGGACCTTACCAAATGGCAGGCCCCAGAAATGCCACGTCAGGGAAGCTGTCGCTGGGTAAAGTCACTGGCCACAGTGCATGATGGTGCCTTGCATCTTGGCATTCGCCTAACCAACGATCCCGTGCTGCGCTACGATTGCGCGGCGGTCCGGACGCGCAAGGATTACGATCCGAACCAGACGATGTTTGCGCAGCGCTACGGCTACTTCGAAGCGCGCGCGAAGTTGCCCAAGAACATGAAGTCCGACTACTGGGCTGCGTTCTGGATGATGTGTGGCAATGTCAACAGTCCGGATACGCGCGAAGGCATCGAGGCGGACATCCTGGAGAGTTTTCAACAGTCCAATGTGCCGCGCTACGGCATGAATTTTCATTGGAACGGCTACGGCAAAGAACACAACGCCACGGGCATCAAACTTGATCCAACTCCCGCACTAGCGGATGGCGAGTTCCATCGTTTCGGCATGTATTGGGATGAGAAAGTTTACGTGGCCTTCTTCGACGGACGTGAAGTTGGTCGCACGGACTTGATTGGCCTGGGTGGCAAAGACAATGGTAAAACGACCTCTCAAGGCCCTTGCCAAAAGCCTGGCTACCTCAAGCTGAGTTGCGAAGCCGCTGCTTGGGCGGGTGCCACCAATCAATGGGAAAAGGACCCGACCAAGGAGGATGCGTTCGTGGTGGATTATGTGCGGGTGTATGAAGGGACTTTGCCAACCGCAACCAATAAACCCTAACTTTAAAAGTTTATGCTGAATCCACGCTTCGCTGTCGCTCAACTCGATGAAATCCCGCCGACACCCTGTCCCTGCGGCCAGGCTCGACGCGCATTTAAGGAAGATTGGAATCAGCTTGCTACGGTGCATCTCACGGACATCCACGCGGACAGCCGCGCCCATTATCACAAGAAGATGACTGAGATATACATCGTGCTCGAAGGCGAAGGCTATCTCGAGGCCGATGGCGAAATCATTCCGCTCAAGCCGATGACCACCGTGATGATTCGCCCCGGCTGCGTGCATCGCGCCGTGGGCAATCTGCGCATCATCAATGTGCCGATGCCGCCATTTGATCCTACGGATGAGTTTGAAGTAGAGAGCTGAAACCATACCGCCGCCCTTTGATGATCACGTTTGTTCACTCGATGTTCCGCCCGGCCTCCTGATTCTCACCGCCAGAATTCTTCTCTCACCATGAAAAGCATCATCATCTGCCTTGAAGTTCTGCTGCTGACTCTCGTTTCTGCGCCCGCTGCTGAGTTGCCGGATATTCGCAGCGTGCCACCGGATCTTACAGTGCCTGCGTTGACTGCGGAGCCACCTGCCGCTGGCCTGCGGACGAAGCAAACGCTTGCCGCGTGGAAGGGCACGGCTGTTTACCATGTGCTCTATTTGCCCACGGACTGGGAGCCGAACGCGAAGCTGCCCGTGCTGGTGGAATTCGCTGGAAATGGTGGCTACTCCAATGCTTTCGGTGATGTTAGCACCGGTCGGCCGGAGGGTAGTAATTTGGGCTACGGGTTGTCATTAGGACGTGGATTCATCTGGCTTTGCGTGCCCTATCTCAATGCTGCCGGGGATGATCTGGCACTGACGTGGTGGGGCGATGCAACGAATCGCGACCCACAGCCGACGCTGAAGTATTGTCGCGAAACCGTGCGTCAGGTGTGCGCGCAATTTGGTGGCGACGACAGTCGTGTCGTGCTCTGTGGTTTCTCACGCGGTGCCATTGCGTGCAATTACCTTGGCCTGCATGACGACGAGACTGCCAAGCTCTGGTGCGGCTTCTTTGCCTGCAGTCATTACGATGGCGTCCGCTCGTGGCCTTATCCAGAGGCGGACAAAGCCTCCGCGCTCACACGGCTGAAGCGGTTGGGCGAACGGCCTCAGTTCATTTGTGGTGAGAATGACAACGCAGCCGACACTGAAAACTATCTCAAGCCATTGCTGCCCGACGCGAAGCTCACATTCCTGAGCACCGGCTTCCGCAATCACAACGACGCTTGGATCCTCCGTCCCAGCCCCGCGCGCGAACAAGCCCGCCAATGGCTGGCAAAGATCAAATCGCCTCGATAAATGATAATTCCCCGGCCCATATCTCCGCCATCCTGTCATTCATTCTTCTGTTTTCATCCCACAAAGGCGTGCGACCCTGTATGCAGGTCGGCTTCACGGTCGAGTCTTACATCTGGCTGCCCGATTGGGTAGCAAAATTTCAGTCCAGTCAATCTATCATACGTCGCAAGTGAGAAGGGCCGAGCGAGCGGAGCGCTCCTACTCATCCCGCAGCCGCGTGCTTCCGCACTGGTGCGGCGGTCTTGCCGCGATAACGCCGTGACAGGGCCGCCTCACCTTTGCTGGCGATCAGCTGCACTACCGGGTGTTCGATCCGTCTCTCCGCAGTGATCAGATAGAGGTGAATGCGGCAGTCCTCCGTCTTTCCAAGAATCTCTAATCCGTAGCGTTGGACCGCATCGGCGGCCACGATGGTGGGGATGGCTGTGAAGCCAACTCCTTCGCTGGCCACCACCTTGGCAAGCGCGGCATCTGCGAACTCCGCAGCCACGCGGGGTTCCACGCCAGCCAGACGGAACCAAGTATCCAACTCCCGACGTTGCGGCGTGTTCGGCGTGGGCAGCAGTGCGGGAGCGCCTCGGAGGTTGGCGGGAAAGCGTCCTTTCAATCGTCGCGCCAGCGCGGGAGCAGCGCAAAAGGTGATGCCGCTGGATCCCAGCGGGTGGGTAAAAGTTTTGATATTCCCCTGGGTAGGCGGCGGTTCGTCTGAGAGCACTGCATCCAGCCGATGGGATGCCAGTTGGCCCAGCAAATCGTCAAGTTTGCCCTCATGGCAGGAAAGCAGCACCGAAGGCGCATGGAGGAAGGCCGGCCGCAGGATATCCAGACTCAGGAGCTTGGGAAAAGAATCTACGATCCCAACCTGCAACCGCATCGCCCGATTGGACGGACCGCTCCTGGTGGCCACGAGCAATTCCTGCCCAAGGGCGAAAATGTCTGCGGTGTAGGTTTGCACCAGACGTCCGAATTCGGTTAGCGCCAGCACCCGTCCGTTGCGACGGAAGAGGCTTTCCCCCAAGGCGGCCTCCAGCTGCTTGATTTGAGTGCAAATGGACGGCTCCGATACCCGGAGTTTCTCCGAAGCGGAGCGCAGGCTGCCAGTCGTGGCGACCGTTTGGAAATAACGCAGGTGGTGATAATTCAGCCAGTCACTGGCAGATTCGATGGATTCCATAATCTGAAAGTAATCGTTTCATAATGAATATTATTCAAACTGAAAATGCGGACGATCTCTGAGGCGTCAAGAATCTTGACCAACCCACCCAACCCTTAATCCAACATTTCATGAACTGTCCAAAATGCCTTGTTACGCTCTCCATGTCCGACCGTCAGGGAGTTGAAATCGACTTCTGCCCGCAATGCCGTGGCGTCTGGCTGGATCGCGGAGAACTGGACAAAATCATTGAGCGCTCGAATGCGGCCCCGGTGGCTGCGGCTCAGCCGCAGGCTGCCGAGAGTTATCCGGCACCTGCGGCTTCTGCGCTTCCACGGGATCGTCGTCGCGAATACGACGATGATGATGACTTCAGTTACCGCACCCGGGACGGATATACGAGTCACGGGAAGAAGAAGAAAAGCTTCCTCGGAGACCTGTTTGACTTGTAAACCTCGCTGCCGGCCAACCCTTCACTCAATAAAAACAACTTATGAAAAAGAACCCTGAACTAGCCGCCTACATGAACTGCACCGCCGAAGAAGGCTTGGATCTGGACCGTTTCGTGGAACACGGTGCCCGTCTGCTTACTCCTGCCGAGTCCGCCAGCTTGACCGTTGGGCTCAATGATCTCAGCGCCAAGATCAGGTCCCTGCGAATCGAGCATAACCGACTGGCGGATCAATTGGACCTGCTGGTCGATTTCTATCTGACAAATTCACCCGGTCTTCCGGATCAAGTCCGCTCGGAAACGATCTTCGCCCTGCTGTATACGCTCAATGATGCCGATTTGGTGCCTGATGATGAACCAGAGGTTGGCTATCTGGATGACCAGGCGGTCGTGGAAAGCGTCCTCTCAAGACACCCGGGCGTGTTTGAATCTCACTGCCTATACCGCGAAATCGAATGGTCCACAGTGGCTCCTGAGCAGATTGCCTAAGCACCCGGCACCACGAATTGCTGCGCTATGATTTCTTTCGCGAACCGCATTGTCGATTCCAAGGCCTTCCGAGCCACCATCATCGTCGTGATCCTGCTGGCTGGGGTGCTGGTGGGCGTGGAGACTAACGCCGCACTGGCCAGCGAACATCGGGGATTACTCCGGGCCTTGGATCTTACGGTGCTGGGTATTTTCATCGCTGAAATAGCCCTGAAGATCATCGCGAAAGGGAAGCGTCCGCTGAATTACTTCCGCGACGGATGGAATGTCTTTGATTTCACGATTGTGGCAGTCTGCCTGCTTCCCATCGGCGGACCATTCGCGGCCGTGCTGAGATTGGTGCGCACGCTGAGATTGCTGCGCCTGGTGACGGCTCTGCCAAGGCTCCAGCTTATCGTTGGGGCGCTGCTGAAAAGCTTGAGTTCCATGGGTTATGTCACGCTGCTGCTCTCACTGATTTTTTACATTTATGCGATCATCGGGATTCAGTTATTCGGGCAGCATGCCCCGCACCAATTCGGTTCCCTGTCGGCGGCCATGCTATCCCTTTTCCAAATGATCACGCTTGATGCTTGGAGTGACCTCTTCCACAGCGTCAATCGCTTTGCGCCGATCGCATCAGTGCTTTATTTCCTCACCTTTATTCTCCTCGGAACCATGATCATGCTGAACCTCTTCATCGGCGTCATCATGAGCAGCATGTCAGAGATGCACGCAGAGTTGGACGAGCAGAAACAGGGCCGCAAATCCTCACGCAATGATGAAACCGTCTCCTCTGCGCTGACGTTGATCGATCAACAACTCACCACCTTGCGGACGCAGTTCGAGTCCCTGCGGGCGAAACTTCCAAAATCACCCATATGAAATTGAAACACTGGCTGCTGTCACTCTGGGTGCTGAGCTTTTTCGCGTTGCACCAGGACTTTTGGAACTGGACCCAGGCTGATCCGCTGCTCTTCGGCATGCTGCCGCCGGGGTTGACCTATCATCTGGGATATTCGGTGCTGGCGGCATTTACCATGGCGCTTCTCGTTAAGTTCGCCTGGCCTTCCGATCTGGATGATGAAGCCACAGCTGAGCAACCGCCTGTCCACAAATCAGAACCATGATCCCGACCATTGTCATTTTCATCTATCTGGCCATCGTGCTCTACGTTGGGCTGTTTGCCTTTCGTATGAGCACTGGTTCCAAGGAGGACTTCTTCCTCGCGAGCCGGTCGCTGGGGCCGTGGGTTTTTCTGCTCACGGTCTTCGGCACGAACATGACCGCCTTCGCCATCCTTGGCAGCTCAGGCTTGGCCTATCAGCGGGGGATTGGCGTTTACGGGCTGATGGCATCCTCTTCCGGACTGATCATTCCCCTCACGATTTTCCTCATCGGCACCAGACTTTGGGCGCTTGGAAAAAAGCACGGCTACATGACGCAAGTGCAGTATTTTCGGGATCGCTGGGAGTGCAGCGGGGTTGGCACGGTGATCTTTACCGTAACCGCACTGATGATGATTCCTTACATCGTGATCGGAATGATGGGTGGAGGACATACCTTGGAGGAACTCAGCGGTGGCTTGGTGCCCTATTGGCTGGGCGGTGCGGTGGTGGGCGTGGTGGTGATGCTTTATGTCTTTTTCGGAGGCATGCGGGGCGTGGCCTGGGTCAACGCCCTGCAAACGGTGCTCTTCCTGGCCTTCGGGGCGATCGCCTTCATCCTGATCTCCCGCAATCTCGGTGGCTTCGACCGCATTATTGGCGAAATTGCAGCGGACCCGAAGGATTCCGCACTGCTGACGCGCCAACGCATTTCACCTCAGGAATTCTTCAGCTATGCGTTTATTCCACTTTCCGCCATGATGTTCCCGCACATGGCCATCATGTGTCTGACGGCGGAGAAAGTGACTTCCTTCAAGCGCACCGTCGTCTGGTATCCGATCTGCATTTTATTGATCTGGTTGCCCAGCGTATTCCTGGGCATTGTGGCCGCCCATCAATTTCCCGGCCTGAAAATGGGTGAGTCCGATGATGTGATTCTGCGGCTGCTGGTGGGCAATACCGATGTCATTGTGGCCGGCATTCTCGGGGCCGCGATCATGGCTTGCGTCATGGCCACGGATTCGCAGATCATGGCGCTCAGCACGATGTTCAGTCAGGATGTTTTCGCCCACTACGGTGGCACCAAGCGCTATGGCGAACAAGCCCAGGTCTGGATGGGGCGGGCGTTCGTGATCGTCATCGCAGTCGTTAGCTATGTCCTTGCGCTGATACTGGAAGGGCAGAAGTCGATCTTCGATCTGGCCATCCGCTTCGGTTTCTCCGGATTCGCAGCCCTTGCTCCAGTGATGCTGGCCGCACTGTTCTGGCGCAGGAGCAATCAATGGGGAGCGCTGGCAGCCGTGCTCTGGGTGGTGGTTTCGATGGCTTTCCTGTGGTGGCTCCAGGTTCATTCCCAATCGCTGGCCCCGAAACCAGGGCAACCTCCGGTGCCGATCTTTGCAGAGCTTGGGCAACTCTTTCTCCGGACTCCTTCGAACGTCACCATCTTCGGATTCATGCCAGTGATGTTCATGTGCTTCGGTTCCGTCTTCTGGATCGTCGCAGTGAGCCTCCTCACCAAGCCACCCTCAAGGAACACCCTTGAGAAATTTTTCCCCAGGAAAGCAAAAGGCGCTGCACTAGGCTAACAGAAGGCTACTACCGCGCCCTCCGCCGCACCCAGACCACGCTCACCTCCAAGAAGCCCGAATGGGAAGCCTGGCACCTCTTCTTCCTCCGCGCCCTCGTGAAGCAAAAAGACGCGCTCGCCAAAAAGATCGCCCTCGAAGAAACCCTCACCGAAGACCTCCACCCGCTCGCCCAAAAGATCGTCGCCCTCCTCCCCGATCACGAAACCCTCACACTCAGTCAGATCGTGAGGCTCACGAAGGGCAAACCCAGCACCGTGAAGTTGCGCCTGAAGGAACTCGTCGAGAAAGGCTATCTTGTGCCGAAGGGACAAGGGCGCGGGGCGCATTATTTTAGAACATAAGCCCTCTAAGGTATTGAAGCTACAGGTTATCAATCGTGTCTCGCAGCATTTCCGATTCAAAAGGAGTCAACGAAAGCTTCGATGGTTCAACTCGATGAAGGTTATCGATGATTGAGTCTACATCATCACCGAGATCGTGTTTTTGGAGCACTTGGAGCGTGAGCTTGTAGGGCAGGCCGTATTCTTCGAGCACAGTCACCGCTGGGTGCATGAACAGATGTTTCACCATCCCACCAAAGAGGCGGTAATCTCCAGGTTTCATATTCTGACGCTCGAAGACCGACCGCTGAATTCGCTCGATGGCTCCCAGGAACTTGGGGAAATGAAACTCACACCACTGGCGCAAGAATTTCAGGACACGCTCGATGGCATCAGAGGGGCTTTTGGTTTGAGGGTTCGCTAGCTCGATTCGGATAAGCTGCGGGATGGACGGGTTGTTGTAGAAGCGGAAGAGCAAGAACGAGAGTTGCTTGCCACTGGCGACACCATCACGGGGTTTGTCGCCGAGGAAGTGTTTGAAGATCAAACGGCACACCTCCTGGAGCTGAGGTCCCGTTGGGATGCTGGACCAGCTCAACAGAGGATGATACTTGTGAGGATTGGATGCAATCTCGGTCGCCAGATCCAGTTGAGGGCGAGGTTCAACACCGCTGTTCGAGCGCATTACCTCAATGGGAAGAATGTCTTGGGCGTGCAGGTATCGAAGCTGCTCTTGGGCGCGCTCGGATAGATCACGCTGATCCAGTTGAATCAACAGCGATTCCGGCGCGCCAGTATGAGTCAGTGATGGAAAATCCACGATGGGCAGTTCAGGATCTGGCTCAGCGTGGAGAACGTAAACATGCCCAACAAAGTGCTTCAGCATTCGGCCAGCCCTTCCTTTGATGTTGTTGAAGGTGAACTGGTCGAACTTCTTCGTCGCGATCTTGTTGTCGTAGATGATGATGTTCTTCGCTGAAGTGTTTACCCCCTCAATGATGGTCGAGGTGCAGAGGAGGAATCGAATGGAGCCCTCGTTGAACTTCCTCAGCAAATGATACGCGATGGAGCGAGGTAGCGAGCCGTGGTGAACGCCATACCCCTGGTCCAGCAAGTCAGCGAGAATCCATTCAGGGTGGTAGTTGGCGCGCAGCCAGTCAGCCATCTCTTTAGCTTCTGTGCTTGGAGCGGCGACGCCCTCTGCGATTAGGTGGCCAGCGAGCTCAAAAGCGCTGGCTGCCGACTTGCAGAAAATCAACGTCGGCTCTGTTAGTGTGCGGCAGATATCCAGCGCGTTCTCAAGTTCGGTCCCTTTCTGACTGTATCGGATTTCAGTTGCGACTGTGGTGAAATCGAACCGGAAGAATCTGAAATTGAGTTCACTTTCGTTGATCGTTATGTCCTGAACGTTAGGACCGATCAGAAAGAACTGCGCACCAGATTTGAACAACTGGTAAAACGCCTGATTCAACACGAAGGTCCGCTCATCCCCTCGGTTATTGGGACTCAATTTGTAGAACTCATCCAGGATGAAGAACTCTGGATTGATCGCTGTCTCGAATTCGACAAAGCGCTCTTGGGTCAGGACGTAGATGTTCCGATCCGACCGCTCCTGTGATGGATGGGTAATGACCTTGAATTTCGTGCCAAACCGCTTCGCCAGACGCCTTCGAGTTTCGTCAATCAGTGCTATGGTTGGCACAATGACGACGATACTTGAGAACCTCTCAGAAGCGATCATGGCGTCAATCAACAGGCTCTTGCCAAAGCTCGTGGGTGCGCTCAGAATGACATTCACTCCGTCCATTAGTGCTCGATAGACCTTGGCTTGCGCTGAGTGCAGCACGATCCCATCGAGGCCATCTGCACAGTGGTATTCCAGATCGACAAAGTCTGCGGTCGAGAGTTTCGCATCATTTTCCAGGTAGGGATAAAGACCTGCCCGTTGCGTTAACGCCGACAGAATGACTGCATACCGCTCAAGAACTTGGCGATGTTCCAGCACGCGAATGAGCGCGTCGCGCCCATCGTTCTCGCGAGTCTCAAGTAAACCTGAGATCTCAGCCAACGCGGAGAAGCCATTCTCCTTCAGCCAGCCGGGGTTGGAGAAACGCTCGTTACTCATCGCTGCATGCCCTCCAGCTTGCTGTGAAGAAGTTTGACCAAAGTTTCCTTCTCGTGAAGCGGCACAAGAAACAGGTGGATCCGAATGTCAGGCAGCTTCGAAGCTCCAAACTTCGAGGCTATTGCCGTCATCTCCACCTTGAGTTCATCCTTGAACGCCGTGCAAACCTTCGTGTGAGAAGCCACACACCTGCTCTCATATGTAACGAGGGCGGAGATGCAAATGCGCGCAAACACTTCGTCGAGTGACTTTCGCCGGTTGATCAACTCCTTCACCTTGTCGCAGTGCTTCCAGCGCGGGTCCAGTTTGGTTCCAATCAGGACGAACTCGTCACGCAGGTAGCGCTGCTCGGTGTGATCCACTATCTCTTTGGTGATGTCTGCCACCGCCGCATTGGCGTTCTTGTAGAATTTGACCTCTCCAAGCCACAGCTCAAGATCATCACCGTTCTCCACGATGTGAACGGCATCAAAGCCCTTCACCGTCTCGTTGTTTGCAGACTTGTAGTAGATCTTGCTGATGGCCGGTTCAGAGTCAAAAACCTGACGGAGCAACGCATGAAGCAGCAATTCGCCAAACTCTCCGCGCTTCTGATATTTGTCTGTGGTGTAAACGACCTTGGCTGCCTGCTTCACCAGCCTCATTGCTGTGCCAGAGTTGAATTCTTCTAGCTCCGAATACTTCAGTGCAAATTCTGGAAGCCAGTCAAAGAGGTAGTTGGCCAGCTCATCGTTGCGGAACTTTCCTTGCTCGTAGCCTGCACTCGCCCCCGTAAGTCCTGGACTACTCGCCTTGTCATGAATGACCAAATCGAAGAATGCTTCGGGTCTGTCTTGATAGGGGCGCATTCTCAATGAGTTCCTCTATTAGAGATCGGATTCCAAACCTTCGCGAACCCAAAACCCTCGAAATCCTTCACATTTGCCGTGGCAAACGCGGTGACGCCGAAGGCGCGGAGGCCGAGTGCTGTGCGGGTGTCGTAGATGCGGCGGCGGGCGAAGTCGGGAACGGCAGCTTGTTGCCAGAGTTCGGCGTGGAGTTCGCGGCTGGTGGGCGGGAAGCCGAGGATCTTCCATCGGGGGTGTTGGCGGTAACTTTGGATGACCGCGACGGCTTCCGGCGCAGTCAGCGGCTGGGCAAGGACGGCGGGATTGCGGAGCAGCAGGTAGAACTCGGTGAGCACGAACTCACTGATGGCCACATCCTCCCGTTGCGAGACAGACTCGATGAACTGGCGGGCTGCCGCGTGTTGTGGTGCGGCTTCGCTGTAGCAGTAAAGTAGGAGATTCGTGTCGATGGAGAGCATGGCCGGTCAGAAGGTGTTTCAGGCCAAACGTGGGTCTCCATCGGCAAAGACAGCGTCACGGAGTTCGTCGGCGCTGAGGCCTTTCCACCCAACGCGATTGGAGGTCGGCGGTGTCCATGCGACGGCGGCCTTGCTAGATGTCTCGGGGTAGACCTGAAGCAACAACTCAGCGCCACGGCGAAACGTCTCCGCCAAGGACCATTCTCGCTGTTTGGCGAAGGTGCGGAGTTCCTGAAACAACTCTTCTGGGACTTGGATCTGTGTCTTTGTCATGATGGAGATTATCCCACTCCATCAAATTAATGTCAATCACTGAATTAGACTCGGACCCGAAATTGCCCCTCATTTCCCCTTCCCTCACAGCTTCGCGTCGAAAACTGATAACCAGCAGCGATCAGCCTGTATGGCTAAATCCCAACTGCTCCGCAGTTCATTTTTTGAGTGATAGCCTGTTGGGTGATTTTTAGCGTCCCAGCTCACGTTTTTAGGATCATCCTTCCCCGTCGCTGAAAACTCACTTCAAGAGACGCCTTGCTTCATCCATCATCGGATGATCGAAGGCGGACGCATAGGCATCGAGGGTAGATGCGTTGAGGCGGAGTTGGCGGCCAGTTTTGCGCCAGTTGGTGACGGTGGTGAGGACTTCGTGCAGGATGGTTTTGGCGGCTGTGGTCTTAAGACCAAAGCGTGGAGCGGCGGACAGGGCGGCTTCGATACTTGGCTCTTCTTGGTCTTCAGTGATGGGTGTCTTGGGCGTTTGGGTGCGGTCGATCTCGGGCACGGGATTGACGTCGTAGGCTGGAGAAAGAGACCAGCGGCCAGAATTGAGCATGAGGAATCCGTGGTTGCGGAGGTGGTCGTCGTAGTTGCTGGCAAGCAGTGAGAAGACAAGGCGGCGCCACAGTTCGCGGAGATCGTTGGTGGTGTTGTCGCCCAGTTGGCGGATACCATCGGCGAGCATGGTGTAGGCACCGGATTGGCCTGGCGCGAGACCGAGCAGGCTGTGCGCGGAAATGAATGGGATTCGTCGTGGGCCATCACGGTCGAATCGAGTGATGACTGAAACGCTCTTGCCTTTCACGTTCACAAGCTGGTGACCCGAGACATGGATGCCTGCTTTCTTGGCAAGGGTGAGGGCAAGGATTTCGCCAGCGGCGATGTCGCGCAGGTCGTCGGGTTTGGAAAACTTGGCGATGGCGAGCTGGCCATTGGATAGCGCGACGGCGGACTTGGGGCGTGCGCCTCCGAGCGGTGATCCCTGGCCGAGCAGAAAGCGAAGGTCTTGCGCGGTCTCGGTCTCCCCGTGGACGGCGTTGGCGGCGTTCAAGAGGGCCGAGAGCTGCACGATTGGAGGGATCTTTCCGCTGCTGGCGGCTTGAAAGGGGCCATTGTCATCCGCCCGAAAGCGTAGCGCGCCGATGCGGGAACCGTCATCCAGCGCAAGCACATAGTCGAGGTCTTGATACGGTTTGCGTTCGATCACCTGCTTGCGCACCGCGCGCTCGATCAACATCCGCCCCCAGCGGTCCGGGCCGCAATCCTGCATCGCACCGAAGAGCGTGGCGCTATGGTGGGCTCCGGCGCGCAGCGGTAGCGACGTGGGATCGATGGAGAAAGCTCCAGGCCGCCGAAGCCAGTCAGTCGTGTATTCAAACGACACCGCACTGCTGCGATCCGCCGTGTGGAGACGTCCGACATGATGCGTTTCACCTTCCCACTCGATGTGAACTTCGACACTCATGATCGTGTGCGGCGGATGCGTTTGGGCAAACGCCCTTCATCAAGGCTGAGCGCGAGGGCATCGGTTGCAGGCGCAGCGAGATCCGCGAGACGGTCATGCAACTGAAGCACAAATGTCGCAGTCGCGAGCGTGCCAAGGGCTACAGTGGGATCCCCACGCTCCAAGCGCCAAAGTGTGTCGCGGCTGATGAACAGACGCTCGGCCATGTCAGCAGTGGCGATGCCGCGCTTCCGACGCGCAAGCGCGAGGTCGCGCCCCAGTTTGCGAAGTGCGTGGGCGGCGGGAAGGGGAAGCGATGGTGGCTTTGGCATGTCTGTTATTGTCCGGTATAGACGACATTGTGTCAAGCAGTGTCTGTTTTAGACGACACTCTCGATCACCACTTCCCCCCCAGCTTCGCAAACTTCTCGGGCAGGTTGAAAAAGTCCTTCCCCGTCACGGAAAAAGCCGTGCGTTCAATGGCGTGCCGCGCACGCGTTGGCGGTAAGCGGAGATCAGGTCCTACTGACCGATCTGCTCTGGGGTTGGCTCTCCGTTGGTTGCCAGGATTTGCAGGGATCGGGGATGCGGGCGACATCGACTTGGCTACGGTAGTAGTGGGCTACTCACTGTCTTTTGGAACGAACAGGATTCACGGGCTTGGGAGCGGGCGTGATTCGCAGGCCATTCAAATCCCGCCGCATTTCTTCGAGCATACGCAGTTTTTCCCCCACGGGCAAAGCGGCTAGGGCTTTGCGGCGGGCTTGTTTACGAGCTAGGAATTGCTGCATGGGTTCGGTCGTCATGACGGGTATGTTTGCTGGAATTTCGCCCATTTGTCCATCAAATCATGGCGGAGCAGAATCCGCTCGAAAGTGGTCGCTTCGAGGACGCCTGCTTCCACGAAGCGGGATACTCGGTCGTGGTCCATTGGTTCCAGCCAAAAGATGGCTCCGATGGCTCAGTCGATGGCATAGCGCCCGATGACCCCATCCGATTCCATTTGCTTGATGATTGAAAAGATTTTTTCCATGGCTTTTATCGATCACTTTCCGTCCTTCTTTTTCCTGAAGAACTCTTTCGCAGGAGGTTGTTCTTTTGTGATCGGCATCTGTTTGCCCACGGGCGTGATGTGCGGGGGCGGGGTGACGTCGGTGGTTTTTTGGCGTTCGTCTAGCAGACGGGTGGCGATGTGTTTTAGGCCGAGTTTAGTGAGGGTGGCTCGGAGCGCGGTGCGCATTTCGGGCTTATACCAGAAGAAGAAACTGCGTTGGGTTTGCTTTTCCTCGGGGGTGCGGGCGACATCGACTTTGCTGCCGTCGTAGGGGTGGGTGCCGGTGGCGTAGATCTCGGTGGCTACGGTCATGGGTGTGGGGGTGAAGTCTTGGACTTGTTCCAGGCGGAAGCCCAGATCCTTTGTTTTCAGCGCGAGTTCGGCCATGTCTTCGGGGCGGGAACCGGGGTGGCTGCTGATGAAGTAGGGGATGACGGGAGTGTTAGGCTTCCCGGCTTTTTTGGAGGCGGCATCGAACTTTTCTTTGAACTTGTAGAAGAGGTTGAAGGTGGGTTTGCGCATGACTTTGAGCACGTGGTCGCTGGTGTGCTCGGGAGCGACTTTGATGCGGCCGGGGACGTGATGGGCGGCCAGTTCGTCGATGTATTTCTCGTGGCTGGCTTTGACTTCGGGCGTGGTGCCTTTGTCGTGGAGGAAGAGATCGTAGCGGATGCCGCTGGCGACGAAGGCGTGTTTGACGCCATCGGTTTTGCGGACGGCTTCGTAAATGTCCAGCAGCGGGGAGTGGTCGGTGTTGAGATTGCGACAAACATCGGGCCAGATGCACGACGGGCGGATGCATTCATCGCAGATCCACTGCTGTTTGCCCTTCATTTGATACATGTTAGCCGAGGGCCCGCCGAGATCGCTGATGGTGCCTTTGAAGTCTGGCATTTTTTTGATGGATTCCACTTCCTTGAGGATGGATTCCTTGGATCGGCTGGCGACGAATTTTCCCTGATGCGCCGAAATGGTGCAGAAGCTGCAACCACCGAAACAGCCTCGGTGCATGTTGATCGAGTGCTTGATCATTTCGTAAGCGGGGATGGGGCCTCGTTTGCGATACTTCGGGTGCGGCAGCCGCGTGTAGGGCAGCTCGAAGGAGGCATCGATCTGATTTTCCGTCATGACAGGAAATGGCGGGTTCACCACCAGCAGTTGTTCTCCGGTTTGCTGGATGAGGCGTCGGGCGTTGACGCGGTTGGATTCCGTTTCGATGTGTTTGAAATTTTTCGAATAGTGCTCACGGTTCACCAGACATTCGTCGTGCGAGTGCAGCACGAAGTCTTCCCAGTTCTTGTTTTTTGCAGGCACCTGGCCGGGAGGAAGCAGCAGAGCGGTCTGCGGAACGGCTGCGAGGGAGGAAAAGGGCACGCCACGTTTTAGCAGGCGGACGCATTCTTTCAGCGGCAATTCTCCCATGCCGTAGATGAGCAGGTCCGCCCGGCTATCGGCTAGGATGGAGGGCATGAGTTTATTGGACCAGTAATCGAAATGCGTGACGCGACGCAGGCTGGCTTCGATGCCGCCGATCATGACGGGCGTGTCAGGGAAGAGGTCCTTGAGGATGTTGGAATAAACGGTGGTCGCATAATCCGGACGGAAACCATGCTGTCCACCAGGCGTGTAAGCATCCTCGCTGCGGAGTTTCTTGGCGGCGGTGTAGTGATTCACCATGGAGTCCATGCAGCCGGAAGTGACTCCGAAGAACATCTTGGGCGCACCGAGTTTCTTGAAGTCCCGCAGATCATCCCGCCAGTTAGGCTGGGCAATGATAGCCACGCGCAGGCCCTCTGCTTCCAACATGCGGCCAATCACCGCCGTGCCGAAAGCCGGGTGATCGACATAGGCATCACCAGAAACGATAATGACGTCCAACTCATCCCAACCACGGGCCAGCACCTCATCGCGAGTGGTCGGCAGCCAGCGGGCCGGATTCCAAGTGGGATCGCGGAAGGCAGGCAGGATGGTGTTGTCGTTTGCAGGGGTCATGTTTAGGGATTCCGCTTTGGGGTGGGCGTGATCATGCGCTGTGCGGAGGTAAATCGCAACGAGCATTTATCTTGAGGGTCGGGCAGAATTTTGATGTCCCAGCTCGACCGCGCCAGGCTGTGCTTTTAGAAAGAATCCTCCGACGCTCCGGCAATTTACTGCTCCATCATGAAATATACGCTCCTTCTCCTCTCCTTACTGTTGCTAACCCCAGTGCCCGCGGCTGAGAAACCTAACGTCCTCTTCATTGCGGTGGATGATCTCAATCACTGGGTTGGGCATCTGGGACGTAACAAGCAAACGAAGACCCCCAACATCGACCGCCTGGCCGCCATGGGGATCACCTTCACCAACGCCCAGTGCGCGGCCCCGGTCTGCAATCCTTCGCGCGCAGCCCTGCTCAGCGGCAAGCGGCCCGGCACGACGGGAATTTATGACAATGGCATTCCGTTCATGGGGGTCCTCAAGCCCGAGGAATCACTCGTCATGCAGTTTAAAAATGGAGGCTATGACACCCTCGGCACGGGCAAACTTTGGCATGGTGGCCTCGGCTGGAAGTCGCAGTGGACGACGACTCAACCAGAGTCCGTCAAGAAAGGTAAAATCAGCGATCGCAGCATCGGCGGCATTTCTTTTGGGCCGATCGTGGAGGGTGGCGACGAAGCCGTCTCCGACACTAGCATTGCCGACTATGGCATCGCAGAACTCGGCAAGACGCACGACCAACCATTCTTCCTGACTCTCGGATTCCATAAGCCGCACATGCCTTGGAATGTCCCGCAGAAATACTATGACATGCATCCGCTGGCGGACATCCAGCTGCCACCCACCAAGGAAGGGGATCTCTCCGATGTCCCTCCCGCAGGCATCAAAATGGCCAAATCCACGGGCGATCACGCTGACGTCCTCGCTTCAGGTCGCTGGAAAGAAGCCGTCCAGGCCTATCTGGCTAGCATCTCCTATCTGGATGGGCAAATCGGCCGCGTGCTCGATGCTTACGAAAAGTCATCGCACAAGGCGAACACCATCATCGTCTTCTGGGGCGATCACGGTTGGCATCTCGGTGAGAAAGAACATTGGCGGAAATTTACCCTCTGGGAAGAAGCGGCCCGCGCCCCCTTCATCTGGGTCGTCCCTGGCGTGACCAAGCCCGGCAGCGTTTGTCAAAGCCCGGTGGATTTCATGAGCGTCTATCCCACGCTCTGCGACCTCACCGCCTTGCCCAAACCCACTTGGCTTGAGGGCGACAACATCAAACCCTTGCTCACCGATCCCGCCGCCGCCTGGACCGGAGTTGGCATCACCACCTTCGGGCGAAACAACCATGCCGTCCGCACGGACCGCTGGCGTTACATCCGCTATGCTGACGGCGGAGAAGAACTCTATGATCACAGCAATGACCAATACGAGTGGACAAACCTCGCCACCAAACCGGAGCACGCCGCCCTCAAAGCCGAACTCGCCAAACGCCTTCCCAGCATCAATCAGCCCGATGGCCCCAAAGGCAAGATGAGCGACAACGAAGGCGATCCCAGTGGCGAAACTCCCCCAGTGGAAGAGAAAAAGGGCAAGAACAAGAAAGGCAAGAACGCCAAAGCGGAGCAGACCGAAGCACCGAAACCATGAAGGAGCGCGAGGGCGCACTCCTTAGAGCGTGTTTGATAACTTGTTACAATTGTAGGGGGAGGCCCTCGCTCCCCTCATTGTAAAAGGAGCGCCTCCGCTGCGAGTCAAGTGGACGTGATTACTGGGGACGAGGGCGTCCCCGAAACGATGATTGAGAGCGGGGCGCTCCCACTACGCAGTGGTGCCCGCTCGCTTTCCCGTGGCGTTCAGGAAAATTAACGGTAGCCTCCCGCTCGGCATCGTGCTTGATTTTAAACTGCGGTCCTCGTCGGGGGCTGTCACCACTTCCCTCTCTTTCCTAAATTGACTTATTCCTATGGCTTCTAAAAAATCTGCTCCCAAGAAATCCGCCTCCAAGAGCAAACCCTGGGCTTCACCGATGCCCGATGACCAATTCGAGCGCATGCGCGCCATCCTCGCAGCGCCCAGCCCTATTGGGATGGAAGCCGCCATGTCCACTGGGGTCATTGAGCCCATGATGCGCTCGTTCATGCCGCAAGATTGGGCCATTCATCGTTTCAAAGGCCACGCTGGCTTGGTGCTCGATACCCATCCCGGTGACACCACGCCGCCTAGCATTATGCTCGTCGGCCATGCCGATAAGATCCGCATGCAGGTCCGCAGCATCGCAGAAGATGGTAAAATTTACATCAACACCGACTCCTTCCTGCCCAACGTGATTGTCGGCCATGAAGTGCTGCTATTCACGGAACAACCCGAAAAGCCCGGCCACTGGCGTCGCATCGAAGGTGGAACCATCGAAGCCATCGGAGCCATCCACTTCAGCGAACTCGCGCAGCGCTCGGGTGAAAAGGGGCTCTCGCCCGAATCAATTTACCTTGAGTTGCAAATGCATGGGGAAAAGCCCAAGAAGCGGTTGGAGAAATTGGGTATCAAGGCTGGTGACCCGATCATTCTGCACCGTCCCATCAAGCGCGGCTTCAGCCCTGACACCTACTACGGGGCGTATTTGGACAACGGTCTGGGTTGCTTCATGGTGACGGAACTCGGGCGACTGCTGGCCAAGAGTCCGCTCAAAAATTTGCGCGTTCTGCTGGCCATCGCCACCCATGAGGAAATCGGCCGCTTCGGGGCCGCCGCGCTGGCGGGTGATTTCAAGCCGGATGTGCTCATCGGCACGGATGTCGGCCACGATTACGAAGCCGCACCTAACCTGACGACCAAACGCATGAACCCCGAAGCCATGGGTAAAGGTTTCGCGCTTACGGTCGGCTCGATTGTTACCCCATATTTGAACCAGTTGATCATGGAGGCCTGCCAGCAGGCTGGCATTCCCGTGCAGACCGCAGTCGTCGGACGCGACACCGGCACCGATGCCATGGGAGCCGCTCTAGCCGGTTTCGACTGCGTGGCCACCAGCATTGGCTTCCCTATCCGCAACATGCACACCATCAGTGAGACCGGTCACACCAGCGATGTGCTGGGAGCCCTCCACGGAATGTTCGCCAGCCTGCATTACCTGGATGGCATGAATAAAGGCAAGGGCGTGACCCGGGAAGATTTCAAGAAAAACCATCCCCGCCTGGACCGCACTACCAAGCTCGAGAGCGGGTGGTAATTCCAAGTAGCGTTCAAGATGAGATCTTCTCAGATCCCTCCGGGATCACCTCAGATTGAACGCAACTTTGAATTGGTCCACCTCATCGCATCTCCGCCAGGTCCAAAAGCCGCACTCGGTGGTGCTCATGCCACTGCTGAAGCGGATCCTTTGCAGGCGGTTCCTACTTGCTGGCAACATCTGCTGCCGACCCTCCCTATCCGCGAAAGCGCACCGGACTAGGGCTTGTCGGGACGAGGGAAATTTGATTCCAATGATGTCTATGTTCACTCCCTTTTTCCTCCTGCAGCGGCTTGTCATTGTTTTGCTGTTAGTCATGGGACCGAGCGCTGTCAGCGCGGAAGGAGTGTTCTTTCGGATCAAGCTGGCGGAACCAATGGATCAGCCATGGCACGCCAAGATTGGCGGGCATATCCACGTGGATCCTTGGTCGATGGCGGGGGCGGTGCTGCCGGTGGGAGCGGATAAGGCTCCGGCCAAGCAGGTCATGCCGGGGCAGTTTAGTCCTTGGTTTGATTTGGTGGGTCATGCCGGGGCCAAAATTCATGGCAAGCACAGCCGGGCCGGTGGCATCGCAGAGTTTCCCAATATCACGCTGCAATTTTCCACTCCAGCGGACGGGAAAATGGCCATCGCCATTGAGCTGGCGACGGCCCCTAACGAGGCTGCGGTAGTAAAGCGGATGGAAGAGAAGTTCACGGGAAATCTAACCAGTTTTTTGGTTTCCGCCGATTTGAAAAAGGATGCCGCTGAATTGGAAACCGCCAGTCAAATGACCGCCCGCCACCTGCAGTGGGCTCGTGAGGCCAGTGGAGGCAAGCGCACGGCTCCGGAAAAACTGTGGGTGCAAACGCAGTTCTGGAGTCCGCAGCGCCCGGAACTGAACGTGCAGGAGGCGGAAGTGCTTTGGCTGCTGGGATTCAATCTTGTGGGCGGCACTACGCCAGAGATGACGGAGAAATTTTCCTTTCGCAAACCCGGCGGTCACCAATGGGTGGAATTTGGTCCCGCCCTGAGCCGTGAGGATTGTGCCAGGCAAATCACGGAGCCAGCCAAGAAAGCCACGCCGGGGTCGCATCCCACGCTGTTTGGCTTCTCGGATGAGATCGCCTGCCGACCGCCCATTGGCAAGGATCCGAAGGCCACGGTCAATTTTCGGGAATGGCTCAAGCTGAACAAAATTTCCCCAGCCGAACTCGGCGTCTCCTCGCTGGATGACGTGCTCCCAATCGAATCTCCCGCTGACTTGCTGGCGCGGCAGAAAGTCGACCCAGCCGCAGCGAATCGGACCTTCACGTGGACCACACGGTTCCGCCATGAATCCGCTAACGAACGTATTCATTGGCTCAACGAGACATTTCACCAGCATGCTCCGCCGGGCGTGCTAACATCAACCTTGGTGGCGGATCACCCTTATTTTGGCGGATCGGGGCTCGGCATGGGCATGGCGACGGAAAACACCACTTGGGGCGGATTCCCGCTTTCCTTGGACTGGTTTGCCATGGCGCGGGATCGCGTCGTCGATGTCATCGGCATCGAAGACTGGCTGGGGCTCGACTACATGTATGGTCCGTCGTCAACGTGGGAGGGATTTCAGTTGATTGGTTTCCAAGCCGCCATGATGCGCAGTGGGAGTCGTGGGGAAATTCCGATCATCACGTGGATCACGCCCAGCGATGAAAAGAACCTTCGGCTCAAGAGTGCCTCGGCGCTTTGTCAGGGCGGGAAACATTTCTTTTACTGGACTTACGGTCCCACCGCCACCAGCACCGAAAACTACTGGAGTGACCTCCGGGGGGCCTATGATGGCATTGTCCATCTCAATCGCCAACTGGCGGGCTCCGAGCATCTCATCGCCTCCGGGAAACCTCGCAAAACCAAGGTCGCGCTCCTCTACAGTCTTTCCAGTGACCTCTGGCAACCGTTGGGGTATCTGTCGATGGCCGAACGCCGGCTCACGTATTTCTCGCTCATCCATGACCAGTATCTCGTAGACATGCTAACCGAACAGGATGTGACATCAGGCCGCCTGGAGGAATACGATGTCCTCTACTGCGCAGACCCGTGCATTTCCGGCAGGAGTTGTCAGGTGATCAGCGATTGGGTGAGCCAGGGCGGCTCGATCTACGGCTCTGGTGCAGCAGGCGGGCGCAATGAATTCGGTGAGCCTCACGAGGGACTGTCGCGTGTTTTCGGATTGCAGCCGGGCCTTGACGTGACGGTGCAGAAAGGCCGCTTCGATTTGCGCGGAGCGCTGAACGACCTGCCATGGCTCGACGAGGTGAAGCTCGCAAACGGAACCAGCGTGGGCGCGCTCGGTCTCAAGGCGGTGGTTACCGCTGCGGGAGCGAAAGTCACCGGCACCTTCAAAGACGGATCGCCCGCCGTGTTGGCACACACCTTTGGCAAAGGCCATGCCCGCTACATCGCGACCTGTCCGGGCGTCTCGTATGCCAAGGACGCAAAATTCGTGAGCGACGCGCTGAAAGAGCAATGGCCAGCGGGGCAGCGGGAGTGGATCAACGCCACCGCTGCCGAGGCTGGAGCGCAGCGGCTGGTCCAATTGTCGCACTCGGTCGTCGAAGCTGGAATTTTTGATTCCGCTGCGGGCACCGCACTCATCCTGGCAAATTTTCAATACACCCCCATCGCTGAACTCACGGTGCAGATCCCCCTGCACAAAGCGCCAGCCAAGGTGATCTCCATGGAAAAAGGCGCGTTGCCATTCAGCTTGGTTGCCCCTAACGCGAAACTGGCCGCCGCAGGTTTCGCGACCGTGGCCAAGTTCACGCTGCCGCTGGGCTGGAATGACATCGTAACCATGGATTTTTAAAATGATAACCATTGCCTCCCTCCATCTTTATCCCGTGAAGTCGCTGCGTGGGTTCTCGGTCAACGTTGCTGAGATCGATGCACTTGGTTTCGTAGGGGATCGACGTTTCCTCGTGGTGGACGAGACCGGGCGATTCATCACCCAACGCACCGTGCCGCAGATGGCGATCGTTGCGACTACCCTCAGCGACGGGTTCCTCACGTTGACGGCGGAGGGCTTTGGCAATATTTCCGTGCCCCTCGCGCCAGATCCCACTGCGCCCACCGTGGCTGTTAGTGTCTGGAGCGATGACGGCCTGCTCGCGGAAGACTGCGGCAGCGCAGTCGGTGCCTGGTTGACGAACGTGCTAACCACTCCGTGTCGGTTAGTGCGGATCGGCCCGGCCTTCCGGCGCCCGGTGGAGCGGGGCACCGCGCATCCGGGGGACCGCTTCTCCTTTGCGGATGGGGCTCCCCTGCTCGTCACCACCACCGCTTCGCTTCAGGAACTCAATCGACGCCTTGCGGCAACCGACGGTGCGCCCGTGACCATGGATCGCTTCCGTCCTAACCTGGTGCTCGACGGTGGTGCGCCCTTTGCGGAAGACTACTGGAGCGCTCTGGACGTGGCCGGAGCTCGCTTCCGCGCGGCCGGTCCCTGCTCCCGCTGCCTCGTCATCACGGCGGATCAGTTTACGGGCCAACGCGGCAAGGAACCACTCAAAACCCTGACCACCTTCAGGCGCACAGTCCTTGATTCACCTTCAGTCCACTTCGGCGTGAATCTCATTCAAGAAAGCAAATCCGGCCTCGTGCGCGTCGGTGATCCCGTGGTCGTGACCTGCCTGTAGTTCCAAGGTCTTAAGCAACGTAGTTAGGGACTTTAGTCCGTAACCCGCCCATCCAGCGATCTTGCCGATCCACTGGCGCGCGGACTAAAGTGTGGCACTACTTTCCTAAATTGACAAACTGGCAGCAAGCGCCTCCCGTCTCGCATGACCACCGTTTCCTCCCTGCCCCTAATCCTGCTGCCCACCTGTCGTCGCGAGATCGAAGGCCGACGCTGGCAGGCGGTGCCCGAGCCCTACAGCGAAGCCGTCCGACTAGCCGGTTGCCAGCCACTGATGGTCACGGCTGCCGGAGCAGAGGAACTACAGAACCTGCTACATCTCGCGAGCGGCATCCTCCTGCCAGGCTCAGCCAACAACGTGCATCCATCCCATTTCGACGAAGCAGTGCTTGATGACACTCTGCCGCTGGATCCGCAGCGAGATGACTTCACGCTGCCCTTGATCCGTCAGGCCATCGCACTCGGGATTCCGCTGTTAGGCATTTGCCGTGGCCACCAGGAAATCAACGTCGCGCTCGGCGGCAGCCTGCACCAAGCCATCCATCGGATCCCCGGCCATGACAATCACCAGCCTCACGAAGCGGAACCGGCAGCCGTGCGGTATGGCCCGGCCCATGAAGTGGAAATTACGCCCGGCGGTCTGCTGGAGCGCGTGCTTAATTGCCGACGTGTGCTGGTGAATTCGGTCCACGGCCAAGGCATCAATCGCTTGGCTCCCGGCCTGTGTATCGAAGCGCGAGCACCCGATGGGGTGATCGAAGCCATCACCCTGCCCACCGCCCCGGGGTTTAATCTCGGCGTGCAATGGCATCCCGAATGGTTAGCCTCCAACAATCCCGTTTCCATGGCTATTTTCCAAGCCTTTGGCCAAGCCTGCAAGACCTTCCATAATAGCGGAAGAACCAGGTAGAGTGTGGAGCCGTCCGCTGGACTGCGCTACTCTTTCCAGATCAGCCCAGCGGGCTGATCCGCCTTCGCTGGCGGTGGTAAACTTCGTCGTTGGTTATTGGTTATTGGTTATTCGTAAATCCTTCCGGCTTGCATCCTCCAGAGCGGATTGGCGGCGGGGCGCTGCCGACTGAGGACAGGCGGCACACGTTGTTTAGAACGTGTCCCGGCTGTCCTCAGCCGGGAGCAAGGGCTGCGCAGGCACCTGCTGGTTCAACCCGCAGGGATCATCCGCTGGAGTTCCGCCTTCAGGCGTTGGAGCACTCTGGGCCACTGCTGCCTGCCTATGGTTTTGAGCCGTCGAGCCGACTGCTCCACGTTCGCTTGGCATGAGTTGGGGTTTTCAGACGCGGGGGCGCGTCTGCCACACTAACTGCGCGGTGGCGAGATCTCCTAACGCGGCTCCGACGGATTTGAAGAGGGTGATTTCATCCTGGGTGGAGCGACCGGGGACGCGCTGGGCGCAGAGATCGGCTAGTTCTCCGATGATGGTTTCCGGGGTGAATTTTCCTTCCTGTATGGGGAGGAGAATTTCCCCTGCTTCCTTGAGGCAGTTGGCAAAGGTATCGACATAAACCCGGGAGCGCAGGATGGCCTCGGTATCGCATTCGCGCTGGTTGGCGTGGTGGTTCCCCAAGCAATCCACATGGGTGCCCGGCCGCAACCAACGGCCCTGCAACAGAATGGCAGGCGAGCCAGTGGCACAGACGATCAGATCTGCTTCCGCGCAGGCGGATTCCAGGGACGACACCACCGAGAACGCTATTTCCGGCAGCTCAGCTTGCATCCGCGCGCTGAGGGCTTGGGCCTTGGTGGCCTCCCGTCCCCAGAGCAAGACCCGACGCACGGGTCGCACGGAGGCATGGGCATGGATGAGATACGGGGCGAGTTGGCCGGTGCCGGCTAGCAGCAAGGTGGCCGCATCCTCACGCGCTAAATATTTCGCAGCGAGGGCGGAAATTCCCGCCGTGCGCCAATAGGTCACGCTGGTGCCATCAACGAGCGCCAAAGGCTGTCCGTGCTGGCGGTCGAACAGGAGGATCTGCGCATAGAGCGACGCATGGGGCGGACTGTTTTGGGGAAAATAGGTGAACGCCTTCACGGCAATCACGGAATCATTCCACGCGGGTAGCAGGGCGAAGGCATCGTGGTTCACGGACTCGGTGGAAAGGCGCATGACATTCCGTGGCGGCATGGTGAATGCGCCGGCATAGGCCTGCTCCAACGCTTGCAAAACCGTGGGACAGGAAAGGGCGGCATGAACTTGCTCAGCAGTGATAACGATCATGCCAACAACGTGACGCGGCAGCCCGCAGCGTCAACTGGCTCGTGAAGCCGCAGTCCCGCTTACGCCATGGCACTAACGAGCAACCCCACGAGGATGGCGAGGGCGACACTATGAAAGAACACATAGCGCAAAATTTTACCTTCCAGGCCGGCGGCATCGGTGGCGGTGCTGGCGACGACAATACTCTGGGCGTCGATCATTTTACCCATGACCCCGCCGGAACTATTGGCCGCGCACATGAGCACGGGGTCGATACCCAATTGCTGGCTGGTGATTTTCTGGAGGCCGCCGAAAAGGACATTCGAGGCGGTGTCGGACCCGGTGAGGGCGGCGCCCAGCCAGCCGAGCAGGGTGCCGAAGAAAGGATACAATCCCCCCGTCTGAGCCAGCGCGAGTCCCATCGTGGCATCGGCGCCACAATATTTCGTAACGGTCCCTAACGCCAGCATACAGCAAATGGTCAGCAGAGACCAGCGTGCTTTGAAAACGGCTCCGCACCAGGCGCCAATGATTTCGCGCAGGGAGAAACGCAGCCAGAGGCCGACGATGAGGCCCGCTACGAGGATGCCAGTGCCGGTAGCGGACAGTGGGTTGAGCTTATAGAAGACGTCATCTGGCTTGGCTCCCGGAAGCGCCACCGGGGCCGCGCGCATCACTTCCTGATGCAGCACCGGCACGCCTACCTTGGTGCTCCACAAACTATCCAGCGCCTCCTTGACTGGTTTCAATCCCCAGAGAAAAACCACCACGGACAGAACTAACCAGGGAATCCAAGCCCGGGTCGATCTCGTGGGCATAGCCGCCGAGGCAGACACCACCGTCTCCGCTGACACATCCTTGGGACGCCAGCACCGGAGGAACAACAGCAAGGCTCCGGCACTGCTTAGGGATGCCACCAGATCCACCAAGGCTGGACCATGATAGGTAGCCATGAGGTATTGCGGCACCGCGAAAGCCAAGCCAGCAATGACGGCGGCGGGCCAGACTCCGAGCCACCCGCGGAAGCCGGACATGGCGACGACACACCAACTGGGAATGATCAGTGCGAAGAGTGGCAATTGTTTCCCGACCATGGCGGACAATTCCCGGACATCCAAGCCCGTGACTTCCGCCAGGGTATAGATGGGCGTGCCCAGTGAACCAAAAGCCACAGGCGCGGTGTTGGCAATGAGACTCAAACAGCAGGCCTGTAATGCCGGAAATCCCAAGCGAACCAAGATGGCACTGGAAACAGCCACGGGAGCCCCAAAGCCCGCCGCGCCCTCAAAGAACGCGCCAAAGCAAAACGCGATCAGAATGACCTGAATCCGAGGGTCCGGAGCCAGGCGCAGTAAATTCCCCTTCAACAGCTCGAACAAACCACGACGGACGTTCAACTCGTAGAGGAAAAGTAAATTGAGGATGATCCAACCGATCGGAAACAGGCCCAAGGCCGCACCGTAGCCAGCCGCCGCGCAACCGAGGGCCACGGGCATCCCAAAGCCGATGATGGCCACGCCCATTGCCACCACCAACCCCAGCATGGCGGCACGGTGAATGGGCACTTTGCCGCAGGCAATGAGCCCGAGCAACGCCAGCACAGGCAAAGCAGCACAGGCAGTGGAAAGCCAGGGATTGCCCAGCGGGTCATAATTTTGGAGCCAACCGATCATGGCGCGCATTCAATCGACTAGCACCGCCTCGTGCAAGTTAAATTCGACGACGCGGAGCATGTTTCAGATCTGCGGCTTGTAATTGAGCCGATCCAGCAGACTTGCAGCCACACTGTCTGGAGGAAAATTGATGCAGAATCCTGCTCTGGTGCGATATTTCCAAACGATTCGGTCGCCTCACGACGCACACCAAGTGAAAGCGATCATCCTTTCCCCACCAACTCGACCAACCAATCATGTCCCACGATCCACCCCCCCCATGGCGACCTGCCCCCCAGCCGCAGCATGAACTGGACCGCCTGATGCAGTTAGCCCCGCGCGATCCTTCCGTGCATGGCGAAATGTTCCGGCTGCTGTGGAATCTGGACGAAATGTGTATTTATGTGCCGCCGCATCCGGAGTTAGTGGGAGAGCATTGGCGCAGTGCGGATGAAGGTTTCACCTGGTGTAATTTTGGCGATGCCGAGGGGCTGTTTGCGCCAGTGTTCACCAGCGTAGCCTGCGCAGATTACGCCTTGCGTAATCTGCCCCAACGTGATGGCCCACTCCCCATGATTGCCTCCCTGCCAGCCAAGGTGCTGTTTAAATTTCTCAACGATGGTCACACCACCGCGCGCATCTTGGGCGCCGGCGGCGGACAAATCAGTTTACCGCCCGCAACGGTGGCAGCCTTGGTGTCTGGGGTCTTTCCAGTGGATCGCATGGATGCGCCCACCCCCAGTCCGCTTTTGACCAAAACCAAGCTGGCCCAAGAGGTAAGCCTCCATCCGGTGCCAGAGCTGTTGATCCCGACAGCGCTGCGGCAGGCGATTGGTGACCTCTGTGAAACGTCGCATACGCCCTTGGGAATCTATGTTTTCCATCAGGCCGATCCAATCTCTGGGCTCGTGTCAGGCAATGATTTACACTTCATTCTCTGGCTGCGTAAGGAGGATCCGGCCTGCTTTCAAAGCTTCTGCCAGTTGGTGCCAAAGCATCTCCCACCGCAGTTGGAGTTCTCCTGCAAAATCCTGACTACGGGCAATCGAAAACTCATGAAATTTCTGCAAGGCCGCCCCGCGCTATGGCCAGTTGGCATTGCTAACTAAGCGGCAAGTCCATGATGAATTCAGTGCGGAAACCCGGGCTGCTCTCCACTCGAATCGTGCCCCCATGCGCCTCCACGGCTCGCTTGACGATGCTGAGGCCCAGTCCGGTGCCTTTGACCTTCTGCTGGGAGTGATCCGTGGCAACGCGATAGAATCGCTTGAAAATGAAAGGGAGGTGCTCGTGCGGAATTCCTTTGCCGTTGTCCTTAACGGCTAAAGTCACCGCCTTGAGGCCACGAGTCATGGAGACCGTGACTACTAACCGACCATCCGCCGCGTTCTCCTTCAACGCGTTCTCGATCAGGTTGAAGAAAATTTGCTCCCAATAAAAGGCATCACCCGCCACCTCGTCCGCCTCGGGAATCTCAATCACGATACGCGCCTGTTTATCCTCAATCATGGGATGGAGCCGCTCGATGACCGAAGTGACACACTCGCGGCAACTGAAGTGCTTGGCCAGAAGTCCCGCGCGATGCTCGGAGGAATCCATCGCCTCGTAGCGAGAGATAATCAGCATGTCTTCCACGAGTCGCTCGAGGCGTTCGCCATGTTTTTGCATGACTTCGAGCGATTTCTGGACGGCGGACGGTTCCGCGATCGCGCCTTCCACCAAGTTTTCCAGATAGCCATTAATAATCGCCAACGGGGTGCGTAACTCGTGTGAAGCATTGGCGACGAAGTCCCGGCGGATTTGCTCGGTTTCCTGCCGACGCGTTTCATCGCGCATGACGAGGCGGACCAATTTGTTGGGCTGGTCAGGTAAGTTAACCGCCGCCGCACTGAACACAAAGTAACGTTCCTCCGCCCGTCCCCGCGGCAGAATAGTGATGCTGAACTCGTCTTCCAGCGACCCCTGCTCCAACTCCATGGCTTTGCTGCACAGTTCTGAGATGCGGGGGTCCGGCAAGACTTGCGTCAGGCGTTTCTCCTCCAGCCCAGAACTGGCGAGGAGATCAGAGGCACCTTCGTTGGCATAGAGAATCTCTCCACTGGCGGAGACCAACAAGCACACATCCCCCAGCCCGGCATAAAGGACTCCCAACAGATCCGCACTGCGCATGGGTCCGATGGAAATGACGGCTTCAGACGAACGAGGGGTGCGCCACCACCGCCAACCAACCACGCCCAGCAAGAGCGCCACCGCCAGGGTGCGCCAATCGCAGAGATATTGGATGAGTGATGCCATGAGTTCATCATTGGGAACAATTGCGTCGCCAGCAAGAAGTAATTTCGCTCCTTGCCACCCGCCGCCAGAACCGCTAGGGTCTGGCGCATGGGACTGTCCTCGCGCAAAGCGCAATTTTACCACCAACTGACCACGCTCCTGGAAGCAGGCATCGGTGTGCAGACCGCCACCGAGCATCTCCGCACCCAACGCCATCAGCAGTTGCCAGCGTTTGCTACCGCTCTGGCCGACGGAACGGGCCGTGGACTCACTCTGGCGGAAGCGCTGGAAACTGCTCCCAAAAAGCAAGTCGATGCGCTGGAAATCTCGCTCCTGGGCGCTGCGGAACGCGGTGGCAAAATCGAATTGGCCACCCGCCAACTCAGCGAGCATTACGAACTGGAAGCGCAACTCTGGAACCAGATGCTCCGGGCGATGGTTTACCCGATCATCGTCCTCCATGCCGCCATTGTGCTGCCCTCCGTGGGCGTCCTTGTGGGCGGCGGCGGCACCGTTTGGGAGTCGATGGGCAAACCATTGCTCATGGCCTACGCGATCCTGGCGATGGTCTGGTGCGGCGGGCGTTGGCTCTGGGCCCAAGGCCAGTGGAGTGATGGGATTGATGCCCTGCTCAATCGCATCCCCGCGCTGGGAACTTGGCGCAAAAGCCTGGCTTTGGCACGCTTCTGCCAGGCTCTGGGCATCCAATTGCAGGCCGGGGAGAACGTGGCCAAGGCCGTGGCTAGCGCCGGCAAAGCATCCGCCACCGCCAACCTCAAGCACGCCACGAAGGCGATGGCGCAGACGATCAACGCGGAAGGATGCCCTCTGGGGCCGTTGTTGCTCATGAGTCATCACTTCCACCCTGAACTGGCTCAAGTCTTGGCCACTTCGGAAACGGCGGGGCGGCTGGAACTGGAAGCGTTAGCGCGGGCGCGGAAGCTCATGGATACGGCCCGCAACTCTGCGGCCACCACTGGCACTTGGGTGCCTAAGCTGCTCTATGCGCCCATCGCGCTGTATGCCGTTTGGCGCATCTATTCCTTCTATCGGGATTACCTGGGGAACCTTACGAAGGGGTTGGATCTTTGAGGTGATCCCTAACGCACCCAAATGCCGTCGGCATCGCCTTGGTGCAGAATATCACTGATGATTACTAACTTCTCCGAACCTGTCAGTAGTCCCCGTGATTTTAACAGGGTGATGCCAGCGGAGATGGCGGCTTCGCCATCGCCTGGTGCGAAGTCCAGATTGAAGGCCGTGACACTGCGACAGAGGGCCAGCGTTTGCACCACGAAGGCATCGGCACAAAAAGCAAAAATGGAGGCTCGCAGCGGACGCGCCAGGGCCGCATACCGGGCCATCTTACCCCGTTGGGTGAACACCAGCACACAACTGGAGGCAAAGGAATCCGCCAGCTTAACCGCCGAACGCACGACCCGTTGCTTATCATCATCCAGCGGCATCGTATCCCCGGCGGAACGGTCGATTTCCAGCTCCATGCGCTTGGCAATGCGACTCATGACCTCCACGGCACGCAGTGGGTGCTCGCCCGTGCTGGTTTCTCCGCTGAGCATGATGGCATCCGTCTGCTCCAGCACCGCATGGGCGACATCCGTCACTTCTGCGCGCGTGGGAACCGGATTCTCACACATGCTCTCCAGCATGTGCGTGGCCACGATCACCCTGCGCCCTTGGCGAATGCATTCATGAATTAAACGACGCTGCGTGATGGGCAATTCCTCCAGTGGGGCTTCGATTCCCAAGTCGCCCCGGGCCACCATCACCACGTCCGTAGCGGCAATGATTTCCGTGCTGTGCTTCAGCGCTTCCTGATCCTCGAATTTGGCCACGATATCCGATTTCATCCCGCGCAACGCCAATTGCTCCCGCAGGAAATGAATATGACTGGCATCCCGCACGAAACTCATCGCCACGAACTCAACGCCAATGTCCCGGCCCACATCCAAGTCTTTGTAATCGTGATCCCCCAAAGCCGGCAGGTTGACCCGAATCCCGGGTAAATTGATGTGGCGTCTGGAACCGAATTTTCCATCATTGATGACGGAAGCCACCACCCGGGCCGGTTCCAGGCTGAGCACTTTCATTTCCAGAACCCCATTATCCACCAGGACCGTAGCCCCCACCTTCAGGTCCGCGTAGAGATCAGGATAGTTTACCGTCGTCGAGTAGGGCATGGTGGCCGCTTGATCCTGCAAGCGGAACTCCACCAAATCTCCCGGCAGTAAATCAAACGCTTCCGGCAAATCGCCCGTGCGAATCGTCGGCCCCTTCAGGTCCATCAGGAGCGCCACCGCTTGCTGGCTGGAGGCTGCCGCCGCACGCACTTTGACGGCCATTTCCCGACACCACGCATGCGGGGCATGACTCATGTTCAAGCGAAACACATTCACCCCGGCCGCAATTAAGGCGGCTATCATCTCCGCACTTTGCGTGGCGGGACCCAGGGTGGCAATAATTTTGGTTTTGCGTAGCGGTAGAGGACTCATGGCTTACCGAAATCATGCGGCGGCCAGAAAGCAAGGAGCGAAAACCTCAGCGCCAGGGACTGGAAGGAGCGGGTCTGCGGACGCTGGGAAACCAAACCAACCTCAAATCCAGTCCTCAAGGCCAGGCTACCGTGCCAGGATACTTCGGTCGGTATGGAGTAACTGTTTCCAAAGACGGGAAGACGGTTAAAACAGGACGAGTTGGAAAATCACCAACCAAGCACGGTGAGAATCGCGCTCCCAACGGCGGATTTATGCACGGCGGTATTGCATTGAAACCCTTAGAGTTCGGAGCAAATTTTAGTGAATCGCATTAGCGTCCCGGTGTGCGGTGGCACGGCTCTGCGCGACACCGCTCTTGAAGCGGAGAGATCCTGCAATATGGGATTGCGCCGAAGTGCTCCTTGCGTTTTGAGCGAAAACTAGAGCGCCCAACGAGATCGAAAGCGGCGTGGCGCAACGCCTTCCCGCCGCACTCCAAGACGCTAGCGCGGTGGAAGTAGATTGCTTCCCAACTCGTTGATTGCCAGTAAATTTCAGCCCTTCAAAAATCCGCCCTATCGTGCTCCCGTGTCAATCCCTTGGGCGAATTGCAACCAAGCTCAAGTGCGGTTGGTCTCGTGACCTCGCCCTCCACAGTGTTGACCTTGAGCGCCTACGGAACGGTTTGCACCTTCAAGCTCATGAAACGGCGGTTTTGGCCGGCGGTGGCTTGCGGATCGCGCACGGTGACGGGGATGCGGCCTCCGCTGGCGGTTCCGATGGTGACGGTGGCGGTGCCGGTCCAGGTGGCGCTGGTGGGGAGTTTCTCCGCAATGGTGGTCCAGCCGTTGAGGTCGTCGCCTGCTTGGATGATGTAATGGATGTCCGGCAGGCCCATGCCGCCTAACACGCTGGTTTGGGGGAGGGTGAAGTTTACCCGCAGGTGATCGTCCGCTGGCACGTTGGGGGCCAAATATTGGGTGGTGCTGGATTTGGTGTAATCCGTGCCCACGCTGTATTCCATGAGATTGTCGATGCCATCAAAGTCTTCATCAGCCAGCGCAATGAGGCCCCCGTAGTAGTTGCGCCATGCGGTGTAGCCGGTTTGTGGTGGGGCCTGAGTGGCTAATCCGGCGGGACTGCCGCCAAGGGCGGTGCTTGTCCAACTGCTGCGATTCTTGAAATCTGAAATGGCCGTGGTGTTGCTGACTAGCAAGATTGCCCCGCCACCGCCATCGGCCGCTGCATACCAGTTTCCACGATAGTCGAAGCTGAGAATATTGGCATCGAAGGGTGGTGCCAGCGTGATGGCGAGCGTTTCGCCACTGTTGTCCAAGTTGCCAATGAACGTTCCAGCGATCGGCGTGCCGGAACCATAGCGAGCGGTAAAGACATCCACGTTAGCCGCCACGACGCACTGAGCGCCAGCGGCCAGCGTAAATCCAAGTGGGAAGGTGAAATCGATCCCGTTCGTAAACGAGACGCCAGCTAAATTCAGCGTAGTAGCTCCGGTGTTAGTCAATTCTACATACTGTAGTGCGTCTCCCAGCGGGTGATGATACATAATTTCCGTGATGCGCAGGCCGTTGAGAATGGCCAGGGCATTGGCGTAGGCAGGATCGCCCGTGCCGTTCGGCAGCGTGTCCGTGGGCAGCACGAAGTAGTCCAATCCACCCACGCCACCCGTCGTCACGAGACCTTGGGAAACGTCCGTCACTTGGGGATCCACGCGCACGCGTTGAAGCTGCGTGCTGCCAGCATAGAGTGCCAATTCATCGGTGAACTGATTCAGTTGGAAGCTCAGATGATTCGCGCCCTTGGTGGGGGAAGCATCGGCAGTAAATTTACCGTAGCCGGGAGCCATGAAACTCAGGGGTGGGAAGAGGGTGTGATAGAACGCGTTCGCCACGTTGTCGGTTAGGGAGAGCCCGCTCAGGCTTACTGGCAGCGTGCTGGGATTATACAGTTCAATCCAGTCCTCGTTGAAACGAATGTCACTGGAGGCCAGCCACTCGTTGATGCGGACGTTGGTGGGTTCGCCCAAGCGCGCGGCCGTATTGGCGGCTCCAGGCGTTGGGACATTCAAGCTCCACGTGCCAGCGGTGCCGAGTCGGCCGATGGAGTAATCCGGAATTTGCCGACCATAGACAATGCTGTCTTTCACCACTCCAGATTGGGAAAGATAGACCGCTTCCCCTTCTTCGCCCTTGAGCGAGAACGTGGCGTGCAGCCCGGGAGTGGCTGCGGGGCCGTCGCAATAGACTAGCATGTATCCGTTCGCTGGGATGGTGGTGGCGGCTGGGAAGACATATTTATTGAGCTTCAGCGAATTGTCGCTCAGCATCCAACCGTTAAGCGAAACGCTGGTGGCATTGGGATTGTGAATTTCCACATAGTCCGGGAATGTGCCGCCATTGTTATGGGCAGCAACATTTTCTGCCAGCACTTCATTGATGACCAATGGCAGCGCAGTGCCCACGGTCCAAGTGCGGGAGGTGGGAGCAAACTGTGGCAGACCCAGATAGGTCTTGGCTGGATCTGCATTCTGCCAGTTGCCAGCGTAGTCCATGCCCAGCACTTCCAAGGTGTGCAGGCCTGGTGTCAGGCTGGTGAGGGTGAGGGTGGCGTCCCGCACCGTGAGGCCGCTGCGGTTAAAGATGGCTCCAGTTCCGATGGTGGTCTGGGCAGAATAAGCCCCACCATCCAAACGATATTTATAAGCGATGAGGCCAGGTCCACCGATGGTGAAGGTGGCGGTCGTAGCATCCGTGGTGCCATTGGGGCCGCCAGCGATGTAGGCCCACTCAGGGCAGCCGAAGCCGAGGTCCATGCCGCCAGGGCCTGCGCCTTTGGCCAAGGACTCCGTTTTCAAACTGTAGTTCTTGTTCGCTGGATCCACAAACAATGCGGGGCTTTGTGTATTCACGCCATAGGCGGGATTGAAGATACCGCCTGGGTGATTGGCCCCGATGACGGTGTCCGTAATTTGATCGACAATGTTTTGATTGAATTGAACGCGCGTGGTCACGTCCGTGAAGAAGACATCCTTGGTGCCCGCCTGGCGTTTATCCGCCGAACTGATGAGTCGGGGGACATTGCTGATGACATTGTAGCCCAGATAACACCCGTCACCACGCGGTGGCGAGTTGCCGGCGTCATTTTCCACCATCATGTTAACGACGGAGCATTTCACCTGCTGATCGATCCCGAACGCGCTGTCCGTGTAGTGGAAATCGGCATGCATGTTAGCAATCGTGTTGTGCTCCACGATGGCGGCCACGTTCAATTTACAGTTAATGAGGTGATCCATGTCGAAGACCAGATTCCGTGCGATCATGTCCGTGACGGGGATGCTGCCGCCCAGACCATCGGTGGAAATTGCGTTGGAGTAGCCAGTGTCGGAGGTCCAGCGATCCTTGGTGCCGTGCTCCATGATGTTGTGCGCAATGAGCGCATCTCCCTTCAAGTCCATGTGCTCATCTCCGGTTAGGCCGTGGAAATAGTTGTAACGGCAATCGAGCGGGAAACTCACGCCCACTTGCCCGCCATCGCCATCGAAGACGTCGTTGTGGCCTTTGTTGCCGTGGAAATCATTCGCATACACCCGGAAGTAGCCTCCGACGGGGAACCCGCCTACGAAGTTTGCGTTGCCAGTCAAAGCGGCATCGGTGGATTTGTATTCCACCTTAAGTGGTTCCTGCTTGTTGTCAGCCCCGGAAATAAACCCTGAGGGCGGGGAGTCCAAATCATCCAGCGGATTAAACATATCGCCAAAGTTACAACGGCTAACCGTCAGTTTCGCGCAGCGGCCATAGCACCAGCGCAGGTGGGAACCGGTCCAGGTGCAACCGTCCACCCAGACCCAACTGCGGATGCTGCCGATGCTGCCCCAGTTTTCCTGATCCGCTTCCGTGGCATCAATGGGAGATGTGCCCTGAGCATTGATGAAGTCCACGTTGGCAACAATGTTTTCCAGGCTCAGCGAATCCACGATGCGCAGTCCGCCCCATTTGGCGGGGCCGGTCTGCACGCCAACCTTGATGGGATCACAATCGCCCGCCGCCACGGTGCCGGGCACATGGGAGAATTTGATGCGTAATGCAGGCGTTCCTTGCGCCAGAATGCGGCCATTGACCGTCATGCGCACGCCAGCATCGAAATAGACGCTGGTGCCTGGCTCAATGGCCAGGGTGACTCCGTTGGGGACAGTAGTAGCAGCCGTAAGGCGGTAAGGTCCTCCTGCAGCGGTCCATGTCAGAACACCGGTAGCGGAGTAAGGCATAGCTCCCATGTCCAAGCGCGTGGAGTCGGGATCGGTCAGGGCAGGATCGCCCGTGTCACGGCAGGGAGACGTGGCTTGCAGGTGGAAATTCTTCAAGCTAGGGCTCACGAACAGCGGATCTGCCGTAACGACTCCGGTTCCCGTGGGAGGCACAGGATCGGCTGGATTGGTGCCAGCATTATCTTGATAGCAGGTATAGGCCACGGTGGTGTAGGGCCAGGGAATCGGAACGGTGGCGTAGTCGTTAGCCAGCGGAGTCACGGCGGAAATGATGGTGTTGCTGACGTTGAATGCCAAATGCGCATTGGCTGCAGTGCCGTATTTGTTGCGCGCATGGAGGCCCACACTGTGATAAGCGACGCCAGCCACTTGGTCGGAAGTATTGAGCGGATGCACCTCGCAGGCGATGGTGCAATTTTCCACGATGGTCGTGTAGATTGAAGCTTCGTCGCCAATTTGCGTTTTTGAGGAAATACCGAAATCACAATCAATGATCTGGGACCGCCGCACGGTGACATTGTTTTGCAGAAGACTGACGCCTTTATCGAACGAGTTCCGAATAATGCAATCTTCCACCGTAAAGGAACCGGCCAGGCCATCGAGACCGTCGTCCCCACAGTTGGCGAAGACGGATCGGCTGAAGAGCACACTCCGGCCACCGGAGTCGTGAATATAGAAACAGTCGTTATCGTCATCCACCTGGTTATCATGGTAGTCTTTCAGCATTTCAGAAAAATTACAGTCTTCCACTATGCACGTGGTAGCATTAATTTCCGCCCCGGAAACACACCGGGCAAACTGACTGCGGCGGAGCGTTAGATTGGCGGAATTTTGCCCGACCAACCCCTTGCCTGAAACGTTGGCGGTCACGGAATCCAGGATGGAAACGTTGGAGTTACTAATGTAAAAACCGACACCCGTGTTAGCATCCAAGTGGTCCCCTTCCTTAGCACTGTGACCGGCCCGGTTGAGCAGACAATATTGCAGCGTGGAAGCAGCCGCATTCACGATCCGCACGGCTCCCCAGCGAGCGGTGGCCGTGGCATCCGCGCTGGTGAAACTGATGGGCCGGGCCAAGGTGCCCATGGCTTGCAGGGAACCACTGACAATGAGATTAGCACCCGAGTGGTCGCCCAATCCTGGAGTGCCTGGCAGTAAGATATGGGTGCCGGGGTGAATCGTTAGGGTTGACCCGGTCGGGACGGTAACGGAGCCGGCCAGATGGATGATTTTCTGTGGATTAGCACTGGCTTCATCCCCCCAAACCAGATCCCCTCCGGCCAAATTGCCCGCTGGAATGGTGCGTTCGGTAACACCAAACAGGCTGGTGAAATTCTTGGTGGCAGAACTGGCTCCCGCTGCTGTGGCGTTGAGCGTGAAGGGTCCGGGATTGGTGGTGGGAGCACCGGGTTCTGTGCCAATGAGTTCCAGATCGAAACTCAAATCAACGCTGTTAAGAGCATTGTGCATTTCCACCGCAATGGTGTTGGTGCCCACGGTTAGCAAATTCAACGACGACGTGATATCGATCGTCTCAAATTCCGTTTCCAGAGGCGTCGTGCCCGAACCGCTAATCGATCGGTTGGCGAAGGTGGTATAAGTAATCGCCCCCGCTGGGAGTCCCCGGCGGGCCGCGGTGATCTCCGTGCCGTTCAGATAAATCGCGGCCCCATCATCGGCTAACAGTTTCAAGGTCAAGGCGTTAAAGACCGCAGGATTCGCCACATTGAAGGTGTGCCGGAAATACCAAGTGCGTCGAGCGGTCCCGCCGGCGGCTATTGAAGTCACGTTAGAAATCGTGGTGCGCTGGTCTTGCGTATTGCCCGCGCCTTCATAACCAAGTTCGCCCGTGCCACTGTCCCAAGCGGAATCTAGATAACCTACTGCATTCCACGCCTTGCCGTTGGTATCGTTGGCTGGGGCGGTATTGAGGGTGGGACTGTGCCATTTCCAAGTAGGGGCAGTCAGGTTAGGAGACGCTGCGGTCCCTCCCTTTTGAATTAGCGTCGTGGTGGCCCCAGGGCCTCCAGAGGAACCAATGGTAATCAAGGCGCTGCCCATGCCGTTTTTTACATCCACGGTGGTGGGGGAAATGCTAACACCATTGCTGGCGGTTAGATTGACGGTGGTATTCCATTTATCACGATCTAAATTTCCCTGAGGATTCTTTAGATCCACGCGCACTAACACAGGGTAACCCGGCAGATAAGAGTCCGGTGCCAGCAGTGACATTACACTGCTGGCAGCACCGCCGCTGAGCGTTCCGGAGACGTTGGTATAAGTGGCCGCAACCGGTTGCCAAATGATGGTGGCCGTCAGCGTCTGGAGCACCGTGCCAGTGCCATTCTTACCGCTGTAAAATAGTGCTGTCACCGTATTGGTGCCAGGACGCAGCACGGAACCTCCACCAATAGGCACGGCCAAACTCCATGTTCCTGCAGTGGCGGCAGGAGTGGTCACAGTCTTGTAACTCAATGTCGCTGCTACGCCATTGACGAGGATGCTGTGGGTGGCCGCCACATTGAAATTTCCACTGATCGTGGCAGCTCCATCGTTGGTCCGATTGAAGCCCTCAATGGCGGTTCCAGCAGTGGTGGCTATGAGAGAGTAGGCCGTGGGAATTTGCGTCAGCAAATTGGCCCGGCGGTTATCGATGAACGCCTTGATGTTCGTCAGCGTGGCTGCGGGCACCCAGGCTCCCACCAGACGATCCAGCATCGGATCCAGCGTGGCGCGGTTGAACCATTTATCCATCTGCTCCAGCACCTTTGCATAGTAGAGCGGGACGATGTCAGGATGATTGAACAGCCGCGTCAGGCCCACCACTCCCGTTCCAGGAGTGGTGCTGCCGAAGGCGTTGTCATAGCTAAAAATCGAGCGTGTGACGGGGTTGCCCGAAGCCAACCCCAGATTGAATACGGCATCGAAATCATGCGGTAGCAGGAAGAAACGTTGATCGACGACACCCCGATACATCCCCGCATCATCCGCGCGCCCGCTTTGCAGGCCGCCTTCCTGATTTCCAATCACGGCATCCGTGGCGAAGAACGTCAGCCATTGGTCCAGATTAATTTTCGCAGACAACTCCGCCACGTAATTCGCATCGGTGATGGCAGGCTGATCCACGGTGCCGCCCGTGATGGGCGCGCTGATGACTTTACACAGCGCAGCGAGGTCCGAGTAATCATTGAGTTCCTCGTTTGTCTTCTTGATGTAAGTGTCGCTATACGCCGCTGGGTCTGTGCCCTCATATTTGAACTCGCCACTGCCCAGATTTCCCACCGGGACGCCCACGGTGCCGGGAGCGTGATCGTCTAGCCGATAAACATTTCCGTCAGGATCGTTTGGGAAATGCTCTTTCACCCAGGCCCCATTGGCAGGCTCGATCCGCACATAGTGACCGAACATGATGCCTGCTGGCTGTGCCAAGTCCGTGCCGTTGACGTGAATCCTAACGGGCGTCGCTTCCTGGGCCGCAATGCCAGCCAACTGGAACATCAGTGCGCCAATCGCCTGGCTGTGCGGATACTGGCAATTGAATTGCGCGCTCACCCGACCGCCCCAGGGATCATCATTGGGCAGGCCCAAATAGTAGTTATTCGGCGGACCCACGCGGCTGCCGGTGCCCCGATTCCGCGTCTCCGCGCGATAATGCACTTCCATGCCCCGACCATCCTGAATGATGAAGGTCGTGTTCATGGCCGCGTCCGAGTCAGCCTGTGGCAAGGCGCTGCCGATGTTTGCTAATTCCGCACGCTCCGCTTCCGTCATCACGAAACGATACAACGGACCCCCCGCCAGGTTCTTGAAATCCTCCGCCGCATTGAAACTATTCTCCACTTGATATAGACAGTTGGTAACTTGGCCGTAAGTTTCCGGCACCACGCCCACATCCGACGTCCGAGCTGGCGCGGGCCAAGTGCGGGAGTTCGTGCCGTCCGTGGCGGAAACGTAGAATTCCACCACCGCCTTGTCCGCCTGAGCGGGGATCGTGGCGTCAACTTCACCATCAAAATCAGAATCCGCCATGGGTAGCGTTTGCCATGTTCCTGCATCCAACCGCCAATGCAACGTAGCCAGGCCCAGACCCGCTTCGTCTGACAAATCGCACGACACCTGAACTGGCTCCGTGGCATGAGGCACCAGCGGATGATGTTTCATCGCCAAGAGGACCGGTGCCCCATCCGCCGCCGCCACCGAGTTGGCAACCCCCGGAGTCCCACCCGTCGTCGTGCTCGCCTTCCAATTCTGGCCATTGTTCTTGTGCAGCGCAGCGCTCACTAACTCCATCGATTTACCCCCACCATCGGCGGGATTCACCCAAATCCAGCCCTTGTGGCCCAAATCATCTGCCCCACGGGCGCGCGTCGCCCAATCGCCTTCGGTAAAATAATCCACCTGATCGACCTGCACGCCTGCTGCATCGGCTAGCCGGATCGTTTCCCCAGAGTCGCTAAGATTCCCCGTCCATCCACCCACCACGTTAGTCACGGTGGGATGGAGCGCTTGGAAAACCGCCACATTGGCCGCCACCACCAGATAACCATTCGCTGGAATGACCGTGCCCGCAGGAATCGTAAATGCCACGCCCTTGGTAAATTGCCAATTTCCGACCGGAGCCGCCACCGCATCCGGATTATATATTTCCAGCCACTCTTGGGCAATATTTTCCGGCACTGCGGCGGAGTGAAACATAATTTCACTAATCACAGGTGCAGCAGCACCCAGCGAAGGCAGTGCCAATGCAGCAGCGGCCGTGAGAAAACGGAAGGAACGGGGATGAATCATAGGATTGCGGGGGAAAGAGGCAGGGGCCTCGGGAATGTGGCGCTTTTGTAACAGGGATTCCCAGCAGGGGTCAAGAAATTCCGTGCTGATTTAAGTAACGGGGAATTCCCTATCGTGCAGAACTCGTTGCAAATGACGCGATTTTCATTGGTCAACGGCGTTGCCACCGACGGCAGAGCGGCACAATTTTGCACCGTGCACGGTCGATTTCACTGGCGGAAGCCTTCGGTTGGGTCAGATTGGAACCGTTATGAAGGAAACCAACGATACTAGCGAAACTAGTGAAAAGCACGGATTACACAAACTCTCCAAAACCACCTTAATCATTGCCGCTCTGGGAGTGGTGTTTGGCGACATCGGGACCAGTCCCATTTATACCCTGAAGGAATGTTTCAGTCCACTGAGCACGCACCACATAGCTTCGACACCGGGAAACATTCTCGGGGTGGTCTCGCTGGTGCTGTGGGCGTTGATCCTGCTGATCTGCATCAAGTATCTGGTGTTTGTTCTGCGGGCCGATAACAAAGGTGAGGGCGGCGTGCTGTCCCTGATGTCACTGGCGGTGCATGGCATGTCCGAGACCGCCAAGCGGAGGCGGGTGATTGTCGTGCTGGGCTTGTTTGGAGCGGCCTTGTTATTTGGCGACGGGGTGATCACGCCCGCCATTTCCGTGCTCAGTGCCGTGGAGGGACTCAAGGACGGTGGCCTGCTGGGAGAAGTGCCCGTGGATGCAGCTGCCGCTTTAGTTTGGGAGCATCACACCCAATGGCTGATCATCGGTATCACTGCGGTGATTCTCATTGTGTTGTTCTCGGTGCAATTTTTGGGCACGGCCAAAATGGGAAAATTCTTCGGCCCCATTACCGCCGTGTGGTTTGCGTGCATCGGCGTGCTGGGTGCCTCGCACTTAATTCATGGTCCGGAAATCCTGGCTGCGTTCAATCCTCTGCACGGCTGGAATTTCCTCCTCCATGGCGGTCATGCCTCGTTTGTGATCCTCGGCTCCGTCTTCCTGGCTGTGACCGGAGGAGAGGCGCTGTATGCCGACATGGGTCACTTTGGGAAAAGCCCGATCCGCCGGGGTTGGTTCACGCTAGTATTTCCTGCGCTGATGCTCAACTACTTGGGCCAGGGTGCGCTGTTGATTAAGCAACCCGACTTGGCCTACTCCCCGTTTTTCCAGATGGCTCCGAATTGGGCGGTGTTGCCGCTGGTGCTGCTGGCCACCGCAGCCACCGTGATTGCCTCGCAAGCGTTGATTACCGGGACGTTCTCCCTCACGCTGAGTGCAGTGCAGTTGGGTTTCCTGCCCCGCCTCAGCATTCGCCATACTTCAGAACATGCGCGCGGGCAGATCTACATTCCACTGGTGAACTGGACACTCATGCTGGCCTGTCTGGGCCTGGTGCTGGCGTTCCGGACGTCGTCAAATTTAGCCGCCGCGTATGGCGTGGCCGTCACCATGACCATGCTCATCACCACGATTTTGTTCTACTTCGTGGCACGCCATTTGTGGAGTTGGTCATTTCTTAAAGCCGCCGCGCTCTGCACGATCTTTGGGTTGATCGAGGTCGCGTTCCTCAGCGCCAATCTGCTGAAGTTCTTCGACGGCGGATGGTTCCCGCTCGCAGTGGGCGGACTCCTCTTCGTGATCATGACCACCTGGGCGACCGGGCGGCGGTTAGTGCGCCTGCGTTTGGAAGCCAGTGCCATTTCCCAGGAAATGTTGGTGGAGAGCCTGGGCCGTCGGCCTCCCATCAGCGTGCCCGGCACCGCCATCTTCATGACCAGTTCCAGTGGCCGCAGCCCGGTGGCCCTGCTCCATAGTTTGAAACATTACCAAGCGATTCATCAACGCGTCATTTTCATGACGCTCTTGGTGGAGGATGAACCCTGGGTGCCGCCTAGTCGGCGGGTGGAAGTTACGGAGCTGGGGGATGGGTTTTGGCGTGTGACCGGTCGCTTCGGCTTCATGCAGAAGCCCAACGTGCCGCGCCTGCTGCGCCAGTGCGCTGCGCTGGGCTTGGAAGTTGCCGCCGATCAAGCCACGTTCTTCCTCGGCCGGGAAATCATTGTTCCCAGTGACAAGCCCGGGATGGCGCGCTGGCGGGAGCATTTGTTTGCGTTGGCTAGTAGCGTCGCCCAACAGCCTGCGACGTATTTTCAAATTCCCGTTGGCCGTGTGATTGAATTGGGACAACAAGTGGAGATCTAAGAGGGTTTCCATTTTAAAATGAGTGAATTCGAAAGAATGTGGATCAGCCCGCTGGGCTGATCTAGAATGAGCAGCCCAGCGGGCTGCTCCACATTCTACCGTTTTCTTTCTGGAAATGGTCTAAGACGGTTTTTCACCGATAACCCAGTAGAGTAATGTTCCCTGCGCAGAGCGAAAAGGCTGGGCGCTTCATGAGCCAACAGCAGCCACTGCATGCGGAGCCCCCCCTGCAACTCTCGCATCACGGCTGGCGGGTGCGTGAATCATCTTGACCCGCCTGCAATCTCGTTCTTGGTTGCCGACCCATGTCTGAACCTTCCCTTACCGATGCGCTAACCGCGCTGGAATCCGCCTTGCAGCAACGACTCGATGTCATTGCGGACCATGCGTTGCGGGATACTGACCCCGCTGGTCAGTTGCGAGCGCTGCAGGAAGTTTCCGAGCGCATTTTCCAACTCCAGGAACAATATGGCCCACAGTTGTCGCCCCAGTTGCAACATTTCCTGAGCAGTCAAAGTTACACGAAGGCGCTGGCCGTCTTGCGCGCCAAACCAGCTGCTTCCATCAACTAAAATTTCCCCCACCATGTTTACTCCCCGCACTGACAAAAAGGCCATCGAAACCGGCAGCGGTTTTGCCCCAAAATTCGACCAGGACGGACTCATCGTCGCCATCGCGCAGGACGCGGACAGCGGAGAAGTCTTGATGGTGGCTTACATGAATGAAGCCTCACTCGAACTCACGCTGCAATGTGGCGAGGCCGTTTACTACAGCCGCAGTCGTCAGGAAATCTGGCACAAGGGCAAGACCAGCGGCCATGTCCAGCAGGTGCGAGCCATTCTCACCGACTGCGATCAGGATGCGCTGGTGTTGAAAGTGAAACAGTTAGGTGAAGGGGCCTGCCACACGGGTTATCGCAGTTGTTTCTACCGTCGCGTGGAATTCCCCGTGGCCGATCCGGTGGCGCTCGCCCCCGAAATTACGGAGAAGGCCTACGACGCGGAGAAAGTTTACGGCACGAAATCCTAACCGGCATGGCGCTCTGTCACATCGCGCTGGGATCCAATCTGGGAGAACGGGCGGCCAACCTCCAGGCCGCCTGCGCCCTGCTGCCGCCGCATCGATCCTCCGCCGTGTATGAGACCGATCCAGTTGATTGCCCGCCGGATTCGCTGCCGTTTCTCAATGCCGTAGTGGCCGTGGAATGGGCAGGCACGGCCCAGGAACTTCACAAGATCACGAAGGGCATCGAAGCCAAGTTAGGACGCCCCACCAACCGCTCGCGCAACGCTCCCCGCCTCATCGATCTTGATTTACTTACCTTCGGTCCAGAAATCATCGCCACGACCGAACTGCAAATCCCACACCCCCGACTGCACCAGCGACGTTTCGTCCTGCAACCGTTGGCCGACTTATCTCCCGACTTGATCTTGCCGGGATTCACGCACAACATCGCGTCCTTATTGGCGCACTTGGATTCTCCCGAACCTCCCCTGCGCCAGTTTTCCTCCTCATGCCTGCTCCCATAACTCCCTCTCCAAAACTCGCGCATCTCGCCACCCTGAAGCCCGCCCGGCAGAAAGTCTGTGTGCTCACGGCGGCAGACTACCCCACGGCTCGGCTGCTGGATGAAGCCGGCGTGGACATCGTGCTCGTGGGCGATTCCTTGGGCATGGTGGTGCTCGGCTATCCGGACACCGTGGAAGTGACCCTGACGGAAATGGAGCATCATACCCGGGCCGTGAAACGCGGCGTGGAGCGGGCGGTCATCGTTTCCGATTTGCCGTATCACACGTATCAAACTCCCGCCAAAGCAGTGCACTCCGCACAAAAGCTGGTGAAGGCTGGAGCGGATGCTGTGAAGCTGGAAGGCGGCATTTCCATGATTGCGCAAGTGAAGGCGATTCTCAAAGCCGGCATTCCCGTGATGGGCCATATCGGCATGTTGCCGCAGTCCGTGCGCGAAGAAGGCGGCTATAAGAAGAAAGGCAAAACGCCGCAGGAAGCAGAGCGTTTGCTGGCGGACGCACAAGCCTTGGACGAAATCGGCGTGATCGCCATCGTGCTGGAAGGAATGGTCCCCGCCGTGGCCGCAGAAATTTCCCGTAACGTCCACTGCCCCACCATCGGCATCGGAGCTGGCCCGGATTGTGACGGCCAAGTGCTCGTCACGCACGATCTCACCGGAGCCTTCCCCTGGTTCCGCCCACCCTTTGCCAAGGCTCAAGCAGATGTGGCCGGAGAAATCAGCAAAGCCGCTGCGGCCTTTATGGCGGAAGTGAAGCGGTAATGGCTAAGCGAGCGTGGGAGCAGTCCGCTGGACTGCTCTAATCATGTGCCTTGCCGCAGCCCAGCGGGCTGCTACCACACTCTATAATGGATTCAACAACCGGGCACCCGGGACCTGATCGATGCGCTGCTGGAGCGTTTGATCTGGACCATCGAGAGAGTTCAAGGACATCGCTGGCGGCAACTCATAAACCTTACCGAAACCACCAATCCGCACCACGATGGCATAACGTCCTCTCCACACGCCGCCTTTTCTTTGCGGGTCGTCACTCCACTGACCAAGCGTTTCCGTGAATCCATCCATGATCAATGGTATGGAGTAGTCCTGTCTTAGGTTCAGTCCGGCAGTGCAGGCCCAATGATTCTCTCCAGCGGCAACAGCTTCCGCAAAGCCATTGGCTTCATTCCCTATGATCCCGTCAGGTTTTTGGTTTGGACCACACCAGGCGCATCCTGAGATATAAAATAGTTTCTCATCGTCAACTAGTCCCGCCCGTAACAATTGCCGCATGGCTTCATTTGAGTTGTGCTCCGCAGTGGGGAAATCGTCGTCATGATTCGTGGCGTAGGCAACCCATGCCTGATGCAGACTGTAGGCTGTGCGCATGGCAGAACGAGCCCTCCATTGCAGCATCACACGAGAATAGCCCTCAGAAAGCAACCATCCCAACACTATCAGGAGAAAGCAACCAAGCATGAATTTGCGGATTCGAGGAATCATCACCCATCCTAGCCAACGCCACGCCTGCGTCAAGCGAAGCGAGTGTGGGAGCAGTCCGCTGGACTGCTCTAACCATGCTCTTGCAGCAGCCCAGCGGGCTGCTGCCACACTCGTTATTGGCGACAGGTTTTATTTGGTGGACAACAAATGCGTTCCCGCCGCATACTCCAGTCATCCTTCGTCCGCGCTTATGAGACTGCTATCCAACATCATCTTACAAACCCAGTCCAGACTCCGTTTGGCTTTGATGGCCTTGACCATGGGACCTTCTTTGGCGGCACATGCCGAAGACCCAACAGCTTCACCTTTCGGATACCTTTGGCGGCTTAGGGTGACGGAGGCTCCCGCCGGACTGGAGGGAGGCGAAATCCATACTAACAATTCATTTGTGGCAACGAATTGGAACCCCAAGAATTTCCAACGATTCAAGGCCGAAATCATCCGCACAGCGCGCGGACCGAAGACAGGAACCGCGGCCGCAGAAATTGAAATTTCCGCCGAGGGACAGTATTTTAACGGCTCCCGGAGGATCCCAGAAGGCCCGATCAAACCGATCAAGTGCAAGGCTTCGTTGGTGCGCCCAGAGGGACTCGCTGCGCTGGACGATGCCACGCCCTTACCTTTGGGAACCACGCCAAAATGTGCCGTCAGTGGTGATCAACTAGTCATTGGCTCATTTGTCATCACAGTGGGAAGTTGGCGTCCCGAACCTCTCCCTGCAGCCCTGAACGGAAAGGCCAACGTGCTGCTGCGGGCTTTTTTTCAACTTGATGATCAAACCATTTTTCGGATTAAGGAAGAGAAGTCAGTTGCCCCTGACGGTTCAAACAAGGTAGTCATTAAGGGCTCCGTCCCAGAAGCAACTAGCATTAGCTTAAGTTGGGCCCTGACGTTCGAGCGCAAATTAGTAAGACTCACCCCGAGCGGCGGTAAGAGCTACACCGAGATGAAGAGCCACGATTGGGAAACGGTGACGAAGCAAGAGCAACCAGAATTCAGTGCGCGGGTGACCCAAGTTAAGTGACCGTTCAATTATCGGCCGCTGGACTGCTCTAATCCTGTGCCTCGCAGCAGCCCAGCGGGCTGCTGCCACCCTCAGTTACTCGCCTTCCTTTTTTTCGGCCTCGGCAGCTTCGGCGGCACGGCGTTTGCCTCGACCTTCTTTGCGTTCGGAGACGGTTTGTTTCACCCGCTCGCGAATATCGAACTTGATCGGCAGACCTTCATACGGCGTGTGGCGGCGGATTTCATTTTCCAGGAAGCGCAGATAGGTTTCGTGGAGTAATTCCCGGTGATTCACGAACAAGACGACCCGCGGAGCGATGATCGGGCGCGGATTAATGTCCCGTGTTAGGGTGGCGTAGAGCAGCTTGAAGCGTTTCCCCTTGATGTGCGGGGGCGGAGTGCGGGTAATGGCTTCCTGGAGGACCCGATTCAATGCGCCGGTGCTGAGGGAGTCGGCACTGGATTTCTTAACGCGCTCGATGGCTCCGAACACTTTGTTTAAGAACTGGCCACCCTTGGCGGAGACGGCCACCAGCGGGGCGTAATGGAGGAAATACAATTCCCGCCGGGCATACTCTTCCAATTCCTCCAAGCGAGCCTTCTGTTGCGCATCCGGGTGCCAGAGGTCGTATTTATTTCCCACGAGGATACATGGTTTGTTCTCTTCCAAAATGGTTCCGGCAATCTTGCGTTCCTGGGCCGTGATGCCGCGGGAGCAATCGAACACTAACGCCACGAGATCTGCGCGGCGGATGCTGCTTTCTGCGCGCGCCACACTGAAGGATTCCACCACGGTATCCACGCGGGCTTGCTTGCGAATCCCGGCGGTATCGATGAGTTGGAAATAGTGCTCCCCGCGTTGATAAAGGCTGTCCACCGAGTCTCGCGTGGTGCCAGCCACTTCCGAAACAATCGCGCGATCCTCTCCCAGAATGGCGTTGAAGAGCGAACTCTTGCCCACGTTAGGACGACCAATGATGGCCATGCGAATCGGTTCCCCCAGGGGCTTGCCTTCGCCCTCTTCACCTTCGATCTCCACGGGCGGGGGAATTAGATTTTCCTCGATGGTGCGGAGGAGTTTCTCGATGCCCCGACCGTGGGTGGCACTGAAGGAAACGACGTTCTTGAAACCCATGCGGGCGAAATCCGCCATCATGCGATCATGCTTGGCATCGTCCGATTTGTTGATCCCTAGCACGACTGGCTTGTTCTGCTTCCGCAGGATGGCGGCCACCGTATCGTCGATGACATGCCGGCCTTCCAGCGCGTCCACCACAAAGAGAATTAAGTCCGCAGATTCCACGGCAATGATGGCTTCGGCCTTCACTTGATCGGCAAAGCCATCGCCCAGCGTGGCTCCGATGCCGCCGGTGTCGATGATCTGGATGGGGAATGTGGAATCCTTGACGGGAGCGGAAAGTCGGTCGCGCGTGACCCCGGGCATGTCATGCACGATGGCGATGCGATGTCCCGCCAGGCGGTTAAACAGAGCGCTTTTGCCGACGTTGGGACGGCCGACGATGGCGACGACGCGGGAGTTATGGGGAGTGATTTTTCGCATTGAGATTGTCAGAGACTTGTTGAAAGGCGTCGGTTAGGTAAGTCCAGCCCGACCAGAAAACGAAGATACCCGCCAGGACAGTGGGCACCAGCAGGTGAATGTGAGTGTATTTTGAGAAATCCAGCATGAGCCAACCGAGGGCCGTCATTTGCAGCACGGTGGCCAGTTTCCCCGTCCAATGGGGACGGATAATAACGCTGCCGGAGTGAATTTTGATCAACTGCATGCCACGCACGGAAAGGACATCGCGCGAGATGACTAACACGGGAAACCAACTGGGAAACTGTTGGTCCTGCCCCCAGCTAACACACGAGAGGGTGATGATGCCGGAGAGCAGCAGGAGCATGTCCGCCAGTGGATCCAGTTTAGTTCCCAGCACGCTGCGTTGGTTAAACCGCCGCGCCACCCAACCGTCCAAGCCATCGCTGATGGCCGCTACGGCAAATACCACGACCGCCGCCCAGCGCCAAGTGGTATCCGTGGATCCCGTGGCCACGATCTGGGCATACGTAATGGCACATCCCACGAAAACGGGGATGAGAGCCAAACGCGTGAGCGTTATGAGGTTGGCGACAGTCACAGGACAAGGAGCAAGGGAAACGTGAAATTTGCAGAGAAGAAGGACCATGAAGGTCACCTGCAATGTCAGGAGCACCCCTAGAGTGCGCGATTATCCTCGGAATGCAACCCTGAGAGTGAAATGCATTAAAAGGCGGCTTGCAGCTGAAATTTTCAACCTGCAAGCCGCCCGGCAACTATCTGACAACCCGATTACTCGTCATCGCCCCCCTCATCCCCAGCGTCCTCTTCGGAATCATCCTCCTCTTCCTCTTCGGAATCATCCTCCTCTTCCTCTTCGGAATCATCCTCTTCTTCCTCTTCGGAATCATCCTCTTCTTCCTCTTCGGAATCATCCTCTTCTTCCTCTTCGGAATCATCCTCCTCTTCCTCTTCGGAGTCGTCCTCCTCTTCCTCTTCGGAGTCGTCCTCCTCTTCCTCTTCGGAATCATCCTCTTCTTCTTCTTCGGAATCATCCTCTTCTTCTTCTTCGGAATCATCTTCCTCTTCCTCTTCGGAATCATCCTCTTCTTCCTCTTCGGAATCATCCTCCTCTTCCTCTTCGGAATCCTCCTCCTCCTCCTCTTCGGAATCATCTTCCTCTTCCTCTTCGGAATCATCTTCCTCTTCGGAGTCCTCCCCTTGTTCTTCCTCAGTTTCCTCTTCAGTCTCCTCCTCGGAGATCTCCTCCTCTTCAGAGTATTCCTCGATCACCTCCTCCACGGTGAACTCCTCGATTTCCTCCCAACTCTCCGATTCCACTGCTGCGGAATAACTGATATATTCCTCATCCATGTTCTCGGTGTAATCCACAGTGAACGTTTCCCATAGATCAATGGCGATCAAGGAGTAGGCGGCCACGGCAAAGGTATTGATGACAAAGTCAACTCCACGCCCACGGTTCACCACCGGCGTGTCGTCGTTTACCCAGTTCACCTGGGGATCCGGCAGTTCATCCGGCACGAAGACCCAGCAATCGTTGTCGTTAAATTTTGGGTTAATCAGGTAATTATAGGGCATGTAGCAGTAGCCATCCTCACCCCAGTCGCTACCCCATGAGTTCCGCACGATGAACACCTCATCCACATCGGAGTAACCCACACAGCACATGGCGTGCTTGCCATGGGCTCCGCGACCCACATCCTGCGGGGACGGCATCGGCACCACCCCGCCGCGTTTCCCGCAGTCGTCGAACGTTTCAAACAACGCCACCCCGAACACAATCGGCAACCCGGAGGCGAGGGCCTGCTTCCATTTCTGCAGATCCAACGGCATCTGCGCCATCTTTTGCACCCGCAGTTGGCTCGCTTCCTGATACGCGTCCCGGTTCGGCTTCTGGATTAGCAACTCCTTCTGAAACGGCCAGGTCGTCTCCGCACAGGCTCCGAAATCTCCCAACCCTTTCATGGCCAGCTGAATGTAGCTCCCACCATCTTCGTTCTGGTCCCCCGCCTTCCAGCGGGCATTGTAATAAACGAAGAGTCGGCTGACATCATAGTTCTCATCATGCAATCGGCGGAACCAGTATTCATACGCTCCCGCCACTGCATTGGCCACACAGGAACTCGTCTGTCCCTGATTCTCCACGGCGGTCATTAACGGCCGCAAATCCACCTTGGCTGGCAGCTTGGTTTTTTCAATAAAATCGTCGGGGCTGTATTCGACGGCATCGGGATCCGCCCTCATGGCGCGGTATCCCTGCATGGCTTCGATTCCGGAATTTGCTGCTGAGTTTCGTGATGATTTCGACTGGTCGCTCATTTAGGTGTGGGGGTATGTTTTGGTGCCGGCTTAAATTGGAAAATCCTCTGATCCTCCATCCAAATCACGCGGCGCGCGTCTCATCCTTCATGCACCCGAGACGGTCAATCGAATCATGATTGTGAAATATTCGCCATCATCAATGCTAACGACATCGGTTGGTCCGCTAGTTGCCACTAGCATTACCGCACGCCTCGGCACCCGCTCGCTTCGCCCCCACATCTCTTCTTGCACAGCGCGCTGAACACGCCACCCTCACGCATGGCCGAAGACACCTCCCGCTCCGTTTACAAGAAAATGCCCACTGCTCCCTACTCCCCCACCCCGGGGTGTATCATCTTTGTGATTGGGGGCACCGCCATCATTGTGCTCATCTCCTGGTTCCTCTACGCGGGATTCAAGCAGGCAAAGGAAATCGCGAGCTTCACAGACTCCAAACCCATGGTCTTCGATGCTACCGCCGACGCCAGCAGCAAACTCCCTGCTATCCAACAAAGGCTGGCCGATTACGCCAAAGCCATCGAGCAAAAGCAGGCCGCTACCGTGAGCCTCGGCCTCGAAGACCTCAACGTCCTCCTCAGCGCAGACCCCACCTTGGCCTCCATCAAAGACAACGTGCGGATGGAGAGCATCGGAGAGCGCGCCATCGCCAACATCAGTTTCCCGCTCAACGGAATTCGCGAACAACGCTATCTGAATGGCAAAATAGAGTTTACCCCCATCGTGAAACCGTCCACCGGACTCACCGTCCAGACCGAAACCGTCTCGGTGCCCGGCAAGACTGTCTCCGAGGGGTTCATCAATCTTTACAAGGAGATGCATTACCTCGACGACATGCTGCTCAAAGCCTTCCGCGAGCACCCGGTCACCGGCCCTCCCTTGAAGAGCACCACGTCTGCATCCCTCAAGGACGGCAACGTCGTATTGGAGTATGATCCCAAGGTCGTCACTGGCCGCTAATTCGGCCCAGTGCCCATCTCCCCATTCCCCAACCAGCAAAATTCACAATTCGACAAGCCCCCCGTTCGAATCTACCTTGCCCCTGCATTCCCCTACTTATGAAGCCGATCTACTATGACAACCACATGCACACCCCCCTCTGCAAACATGCCGAAGGGGAGCCCGAAGAGTATGCCGAAATGGCCCTGCAACGAGGCTTGAAAGGCATCGTCATGACTTGCCACAGCCCCATGCCGGACAATTTCTGGCCGGAAGTCCGCATGTCCACAGAAGAATTTCCCCAATACGTCGAAATGGTCGCACGAGCCGCCAAGGTCTATGCGGGAAAACTCGACGTCCGCCTTGGCATGGAGACAGACTACTTCCCCGGCATGGAATGGTGGGCCGAGAAACTCAACGAGCAGGCCAACTTCAACCACGTCCTCGGCTCCGTGCACTTCTTCAGCCCGGAGTATAAGGCCAAGTTCTGGAAAGGTGACGTCCTCGATTTCTACAAAACTTACTTCGGTCACGTGGCCGACAGCGCTGAAACGGGCCTCTTCGACACGCTGGCGCACCCGGATCTCGTGAAGAATTTCTACCCCGAGCACTACGATTTCGAGAAACTCCAAGACACCATCGAAGGCACGTTGGATCGCATCGCCAAGACCGGGGTCGCCATGGAATTGAACACCTCCGGCGTGCATAAAAAATACCCCGAACTCAACCCCGGCCCCAAATTCCTCAGCCTCATGAAATCGCGGAACATCCCCGTGGTGCTCGGCAGCGATTCGCACAGCCCGCGTCGCGTCAGTGCCGACTTCAGCTACGCCATGGATGTCTTGGAGGAAGCCGGCTACACCAAAGTCAGTTATTTCCTGAACCGGAAACGCTTCGATGTGAATCTCAACGACGCGCGCGAATCTCTCCTGATCCGCCTCCCGCAGGCCGTGTGAGGTTGCCTGGATTTTACCCCACTTGCTTCCTGCCGCACCGATTCCCTCACTAGCCACTTTCGCGGCTCCCTCCAGTCCGCATTCCTGTAGCCGGACGCGACAGGCCTTGCCTTCCGTGCAATTCCGGGCTTAGGGTGATCAAATTTCATCCACTCCATCCCATGCTAAGAATCCCCGGTATTGCTGGTAAAGACCTCTGTGACGCCAAACTCGGCGTTACTCGTCGGGACGTGTTGCGCGTTGGTGGCAGCGGCATGCTGGGACTGACCCTGGCGCAAATGTTCAAGGGCCAGAGTCTGGCGCAGGAGACAAAGCCCACAGGTGGCGGCCCCGGTTGGGGGAAAGCCAAGAGCGTGATTCTGGTCTATCTTCAGGGTGGCCCCAGCCACCTTGACTTGTGGGATCCCAAAGAAAATGTGCCGGACAATGTGCGGAGCGAATTCAAGCGCATCAGCACGAAGATCCCCGGAGTGCATTTCACCGAACTGTTGCCGAAGCTGGCCACGGTGAATGATAAATTTACCACCATCCGCAGCATGGGCTACACGCCCAATGGCCTCTTCAATCACACGGCTGCCATTTATCAAATGATGACTGGCTACACCACGGACAAGGTAAGTCCGTCGGGCCAACTGGAGCCGCCCAGCCCCAAGGATTTCCCTAATTTCGGGTCCAACATCATTCGCTTGAAACCCAGCACAGAGCCCATGCTGCCGTTCGTGATGCTGCCGCGGCCACTCCAGGAATCCAATGTGGTCGGCAAGTCCGGCACCGCTGGTTTCTTGGGCAAGGCGTTCGACCCCTACACACTCTATCCCGATGGCGATGACATGGACATGGCCAAAATGGAGCGCATCAAAATTGACGATCTCCAACTGCGTCCCGATGTCTTCGCGCTGCGCCTCCAGCGTCGCGCCAGTCTGCGGAAAGCCTTGGACGCGCAAATGCCGGAATTGGAGAAAGCGGTGGCAGGATATCATTTGGATGAAAACTACGATCGCGCGCTGAACCTCATTGTCAGCGGTCGCGCCCGGGAAGCGTTCCATCTCAGCTCCGAACCGGACAAACTGCGCGACAGCTATGGTCGGAATACATTTGGTCAGAGCCTGCTGCTGGCACGACGCTTGGTGGAAGCTGGCACCCGCGTCGTGGAAGTCATCTGGCCCAAGGTGGCCAATTCTGATAATCACAGTTGGGACTGCCATGCTGGCCTCTTCAAACGCATGAAAGACCAGGCCGCTCCGATGCTCGATTCCGGACTCACGGCTCTCTTCACTGACTTGGATGAACGCGGCTTGCTGGACTCCACGTTAGTCGTGGCGGTGGGAGAATTTGGCCGCAGCCCGCAAAAGGGTGTCAGCACGTCCGGCAATGACAACACCCCGGACGGTCGGGACCACTGGCCGTATTGCTATACCTCCGTCATTGGCGGAGCGGGCATCAAACGCGGCTACGTCCATGGCGAGAGTGACAAAACAGGCTCCGCGCCATTAGTAGATCCCGTGCACCCCAGCGAACTACTGGCCACCATTTATCATGCCTTTGGGATTGACCCTAACACCATTGTGTATAATCATCTCAATCAACCGCGGGAACTGGTGAAAGCCGCTGCGGTTGGCAAACTCTTCACTTAAATTTAGCTGCATGCTCCGCTTCGTTCTCTCATCCCTCCTGCTCTGCTGCCTCAGTAGTTGCGCCACCACTGGCTCCACGGGAGGCGGGGAATCGTGCTGCTTGGTGGAGCCGGGTCGCCCGTCGCTCCTGATGCCCAACTCCAAGTCCAGCAAAGCGGCCTTGGAGCAATGGGTCAACACCCACGCTAACCACCTCTCCGCTTCCGGTGGAGCCAAGCCTCGTTTCGTCCTGCTGTATGTTGGCAAAGACCAGCGCATCAAGGATCAGATGCCATTAACCGATCAAGCATCTCCCGCGGCTCCGCATAAACTAACAGAAAATGAAGTGAGTGACCTCCGGGCTTGTTTCCGCGGGGGGAAGACGGTGAAAGTGGATTGGGCTAGCAAACGCGTCATCCCTTAGTTCGACTAGCAAGATACACCTAGTCCAGGGCTTGAACCCGGGGCACTTCCGGCTCCACGCAGGATGTTAGCGGGACGACTTGCAGTCCGATGAAAACCAAGCAAGCCGCCCTGTGTCAGCAGGATTAGACTTGACCTTGAGCTTGATAGAAAGTTTCCTCACGGCATGACGTGCTCACACCCTCTCCGACTATTATGCCTTGGTTTTTCAGCTTTGGCCTTCTGCGCTTGTGATAGCAAACCCTCGACCACCACGGGCACTCCCGCAGCGACTCCCGCAGTCAAAGCCAAGGCCGCACCAGTGATCCTCAAGGATGAAGCGCAGAGGGAGTTGCTGGCCAGCACGGCCGACGGGTGGGCGGAAAGCATCTCCGCAGGGAAGGCCGCAGAGGTATTACAGCAGTTCAAGATCGAAGAATTAATGAAGAATATCATCGCTGAGTTAGATCTGGAACCAAAGCTTCGTCGCGAGATGGAATCAGGCATCAACCGGGCGTTGCCAGGACTCCGAAACACCATGGCTGCGCAGTGGAAAGGAGCCGCCAAATTTCTTCGCGTAGTGGATACCGAAGACGGCACCGTAGCCAGGATTCGCATCGTCAGTGAAGGTGGCAGTTCCTATTTGGATTTCATTCCATTATTCGCAAAAGATGGCACCATTTCGTTTCTCGATTTAAACAACCGGAGCATGGGCACCCGGGTCAGCGATGCGATGAAACAAATGATGTCCACCGTGGCCCAATCCCTCCCCAAACAGCAAGGTGTGCTGGCTAGGTTATTGGGCGGCAGCGAGGCCTCCGAGGAGGATTCCAAACAGGTCATGGACTATATCGAGAGCATGAAGACGGACAAGAAGCATGCCGTGTCCTTGTATCCCAAATTGCCCATCGGGGTCCGCAAGAATCGGGCATTTTTCGCGACTTACCTACAGGCGGCCCTGACGTTGAACGACGAGGAAATCTACATGAAGGCCATGGAGGAAGGCCGGATGCGGTTTCCCAAAGACCCCGCTCTCACCTTCATGATGGTGGATTTCCATTACATGAAGCAGGACTTTGCGCAAGCCGATCAATGCGTAGTAGCCACTATAGAGGCTCTGGGGGAGGATGGGAATCTGTGGCATCTTTGTGCCTCGGTGCGTCGAGAGGGAGGAAACCTGGAAGGGGCTGATGAGGCCTACAAGAAAGCCATCGAACTTGAACCGGACATTTTCAACCATCACATGGTAGGCCTGCAAATCGCGGCGCAACGCAAGGATTACAAGGAGGTGGTAAAACGATTGGAACTCGCCAATGAAGGAGTGGGTGAACAAATGATCTTGAAACCGTCGGGCGATCCTTATTTGGACGAAGCGATCAAAAGCGATGAATATCTGGCTTATGCCGCCAAGTTTGCGAAATGATATCGCAGCCCCTGAGCGAAGTGCCCCATGTCCGATTCGGCATCAATTCGGACCGATTTGCCGGAGACTAACAAACGCGTTCGGGGCCACCATTTGGTGGGTAGTTCTGCTAATACTTGGGCGAAGCTCATGGGTTTTTGGACGGTGCTATCTTCTTTAAAATCACTTGGATCGGTGTTTTGTCAATGATCGTGGTAGGAACGCAAAACAGGCCGGGGAGCTTGCGCTCTCCGGCCTGTTGTTTGATGTTGGGGCTGATGGGCGAGACGCCCATGCCACGGCTTTATTCGGCGGCGGGGGCTTCCGCTGCTGCGGGCGCTCCGTTGGCGGCGGCGGCATCGGCCAGTTCCTTTTCACGCTCCTTAAGGACGGCTCGGCGGGACATTTTCACGCGGCCTTTTTCGTCGATGCCGACGCATTTGGCGGTTACGGTGTCGCCCACTTTGACGATGTCTTCAACGTATTGGACGCGGAAGTCGGCTAGTTCACTGATGTGGATCAGGCCGTCTTTGCCAGGGAAGATGCTCATGAAGGCTCCGAAGTCTTTGGTGCTGACGACTTTGCCGGTCTAGGTCATGCCGATTTCCACTTCTGCGAAGAGGTTGCGGATCATGGCTACAGCGCGCTCCATACCTTCGCGCTTGATGGCGTAAACGTGGACGGTGCCGTCTTCCTCGATGTCGATCTTGGCGCCAGACTCGGCTTGGATGCCTTTGATGACTTTGCCGCCTGGCCCGATGAGTTCACCGATACGATCTTGGTCGATCTTGATGGTTTCGATCCGTGGGGCAAATGGGCTGATTTCGCCTGGAGCGGCAAACCAGCCACGGGGGGGTATCTCACGGAATCAAATGAAGGAAATCAAGCCCCGCAAAATGTCGAAAATCAGAATCAAAGGACACGAGTCGCGCACCCTGCTGCAAGGCAAAGGCCGCTAACCATGCATCAGTCCAGCGATGCGGGGTAAAAGCTGGGCTATCGGTCCAGGAAATGAACTGAGATTCCTCTGCTCCGGTTTCACCCAGAAAAATGACTTCCGGCAACTGTTGAAAATTTCTATAGGCAGACCATGCTTGTTGCGCCGTGAGTGGCGCTCCCCGCATCACTTTGTTGTTGGTCAACAGCCGTAGCAATCCTAACTCTGTAATCCGACAGAATGCAAGTTCAGGGGCAGATTCCGAGTGCCAATACACTTTGGCCCGGTTGTGATGCTGATGTAAAGGGTCCACCAAGGAGAGCCAGACGTTCAAGTCCGGTAGATCAAGCACAGGCATCAGCCTCCTCCGCAGTGAGTATGTCCTCAATCTCAGCATTCGTCAGTGACGGATGCATCTGGCCACCAAATGATTGCAAACTGGGCAACGGACTACGTTGCCGCGAGGGAGAACCGCCTCGTTGACGCTTCGGCAAGCCAGAGCGGATCAATGACATCACGAGTTCCCTTAGCTCGGTCCCGCGCAAAGCTGATTCTGCTTCTAGGTCTTGGTAAAGGTCATCGGGTAAGTCTAGTGTGGTGTTCATAGTGCCACGCTACCTCAAGATCTTCCCTCGGTCAAGCCGGAGCAAATGTCAGCCAGCGCAAACGCTGGCCATGGAGGTGGAGCCGTTGGACTCCATGACTTCGCTGCTGATCCGCATGGCGTAAGGGAAGTCTTCGACGTCTGGGATGACGGGAACGATGGACTTTTCAGCCAGCGCACCGTGTCCGATTTCGCGACGATTCTATCCACCCACCGCTAACACGGGGCCGGTTTCACCCACGGAGAATGGAGGGAAGTTGTAGTGCAGGATGAAACGCTTGGCGTTGCGGCCAACGCTACTCCACACCTCACGGCACTCGGTGCAACCGATAAAACTGCCGCCCAAGGGGCCGCGCTTCCTCTAGTCGGTTCACGCCACCGCTTGTAGTCAAAGCACTCGGAACGCTTGGCTCTACCAGCTGCCAGGAGCCAGCCGTCAGGGAATCAGATGCTTCCAAACGCCAGCCACTCGCGGCACTTGGCCAGTGCAGGGAAACAGTGGTGTCGTGATTTTCTAACACGAGGGGCGGCTGCGGAATGGTGACGAAACGCAGGCCGTCCACCACCAGCTCGCATTCCGTCGAAGTGCGGCCCACTAAACCGAAATAAAACTCCACCGTCTGGCCCGCGTAGGCGGAAATATCCATCAGGTCCGTGCTCTGCACTTCACCTGCTGGCGCAAAACGGGCCGGGAGATTGAAGACATTTTGCCCACCCACTGCGGCGGCAATGCAATCATCCACAGGTGGACCATTTACAGTGAAATCAAACTGCATCATGGCCGTATTTTCAGGAACCGCCAAGCTCAGCCAAGCCCCTGGCTCCGTGGGCGTAGGCGTGCCATTTCTCGCTACCCGATACCCTCCAGTCGAGCTACCACCGCCTGAACTACCGCCTCCGCCTAGATGAATCTGAAATACGCTGCGCGAAATGCCGTCGATCAAACGCGTGGGATTCAGGCTGTTTTTTATTTCGCTAGCCGTATCCTTGGCCGCATCCCAGCCTTCTCCGATTTTCTCCTTCGTGGTAGTATAAGCCTGCTGCGTCTTAATGATAGCCGTGCCGCCTAGGTCGCCCGCCCAGTTGATTCCGGCTTGATAGGTATCTAGAATTTTATTGCCCGCTGCCGTTCCGACGTCGATCACAACGCCTCCTGCTGCTAGCGTTGCGTCCAATGGGACTTTTCCAATGGTGGCCGCAGTTTGAATTGAATATGTGCCGATGATTGAAATGTTACATTCTAGACTCGTGGGATTTGGATCGAGCGACAGGTCTAGCAAGTCGGGTGTCGCCAGATTTTCAAACCACAAATTTCCCGCCGCAAGCCCATAACCGCTGGGAGGTAACACTCCTCCACGCTCGTAGGATTGTGGGAAACCTAACCTGGGCGAAAATGGAGGATGGGCCGAATTTCGATACCACAAATGCGCATACGCATGGGCATCGATGGGATTCTCAAAGGCAATCGCAGGAGTTGTTAAGCACACATTTACCGCCTGGGCGCGTTGGATGCCCACCATGGAAATGTAGCTATCAATCAACGCGGTTGGTGTCGCTGGAATGGGCGATTTCCAATCCTCGTAGGCCGTCACAGCGGCATTCCGTAAAGCCCCATACCAGCCGGAAGTGATGGCTCCGATAGTTGCGGAAGTAATGACCCGCGTGCCGAGCACGCTGGCGAGTTCCGCCTCATCTAGCAATGTCATATGCGGTTTCGTTACGTCCGAGTTCCAACCAATTTCACCCCAATTCATCGTCCCTCGTTGGTGGGCCACATCACACGCAAAGCGGTCCACTAGCGTGCCCATGCTGTGACCAATGAAATGAACGTGTTGGTTGTAATTGATACCTAAGCGCCTGCGCAGCGCCTTACCCAACAACTCACCCTGCTTCGAGGCGCGGCCTGGCCAGGGGGCAACGGAAGTCGCCTCGTTGTGCCAGTCCCACGCGAAGATATTTGGCGCTGTTGCCAAGGTATTATTCTGAGATGCAAGAAATGCCATTTGTAGCGGCCAATCGTTGATCGGCCATTTCGTTACTTCAGATTCGTGCCCGATGCCAATAGGCCACCAGCCGTGGGACAACACGATGATCATCGCGTTAGGATTCACCACAGGTGATCCCACCGCACCCACAGGTTTCCATTGTCCGCTGGCGTAGATCATAAGCTGCGTTTCTGGTTGCCCTGCTTGTGGCTCTGGCGTGGTGGCAGCCGGATCATTCTTCTCCTTGTTCGTGGCCTGTCGCACCACGGTCTGCGTCGGTGGCGGAGCAGATAGCGGCTGCATTACTAAAGGCAGACTGCGGATACCTCCAGCAGCCCCGACAACGTTCTTGGCCAGCGTTACATAGCCAGGCTTCTGGGCGATCACCACGTAGTTCTGAGCCTTCATTTCCGGCGGATAAAAGGAACCGTCAGGCCCGGAAACTCCGCGCCACCAGGCTTGGCCGTAGATTTTGATTTCGATGGAGGCCCCGCGCACCGCAGCCTCCGTGGTGGAAGTAATGATGCCATGCACCGCCAGCGCAGCGGGCATCCCAGCACGTGTATTAATGGGAAATGTCTCCGTCGTTGTAGATACTAACATGGGAGAAACCGCCATCGTGCTGACATCGAAGTCACCAGTGGTCGTGGCTATGGCAGACCCGCTGTCCCGCGTATCCACGTCAAATAATGGCGTGACCACGGATGTGGAGACGGCATCTCCACGCGTATCCACGGAGAAATCCGGCGTTACCGTTGGCCTGGCGAAGTCTGTCTGGGCATCTGCTTTCGTAACCAAGAACAAGCAGAGACCTAGACAAAACCACCAGAACGCCACGTTGTGAGATGATGGCGCGGTGAGGATGTCTCCTTGGGGGATTTGCCCTCCCGCTTTGGGAATGCTCTGTGGCGGACGGTTCATGGGGGAGGCCACCAATATGTTTAGTTAAAGACCACGAACTGTGCGAAAGCCCACCAAAATATAGCTGGGCGCGCTATAAAATATTGGCTGATTTCCACTAGCTGGGGAAGTTAAATTGGCTACCGGATCGCCCCAACTCCCCCCTTTAATAATTCTATAGCCGTTGGGGACTGTGCCGCCCTTAGGATCTAAAGAGGTTGATTCATTTCCACTGACCATGTCCCAACACCATTCCCACACATTCCCCACCATGTCATATAAGCCAAAACCATTTACCATATTCGGGCCACTGGGCACTTGGTTTCCGTTGTAATAACCGACGGGCGTGATTCCTATTGCGGCCGTTTCAAATGGATCCCCGCTGTTGAAACCATTAGCCATACTCCCATCGATCGTATCTCCCCACGGATATTTCTTCCGGTCCAACCCGCCACGTGCAGCCCGCTCCCACTCAGCGGATGTTGGCAACCGATAGCCATTGGCAGCCCAATTCACGGCTTCATTAACGAGGTCCAAATCTCCTGTTCGATATCACTGCGATTTGGCTGCATCGGTGTAGTAACACGGATTCAACCCTTCTTTCTCACTCCTAGCATTACACCATTTGACGACTTCCGACCATCTTACTGTCTGCACTGGATGATTGGGGCCAACGAAGGCTCCAGGGAATCCAAAATTATATCCATGCGCCAAAGCCCAATTTTTCACCTCGGTCCACGACTGACCACTGGTTTCAGTGCGGTCCATGAAATACCCCTTAGTAAGCTCCACTTGCCCACCAATGCTTGTAGCATCCACATAACCCATAACAAACGTCCCATTAGGCACATAAACCATCCCCAACGGTGGCACGGGGGTGGAGCCATCGTGGACCCAGAGGCGGGCTTTGCAGGTGGGGGACCAGTTGCCGTTCCAGTCTTTGCCCGCATCCCATGTTAGCACGCGTCCAGTGCCTGGTGCCACTCCTGGCCCCACGGCTCCACTGAGGCTCTTCACAGGCAGATCATAAGTCACTCCGCTGTTCGCAGAAATTTCCACCTGCACCGTGAGCGATCCACTATCCGGGTCCGCCACATCGTAAGTAATATCAACCAGCTTCGTCCCCGCGCGCTGCGCGGCATGGAGATTAGAGACCACAGGAGGTGCCGCGTAGGAAGCAGTAAGCGAGGCCAAGGCACAGAATAAAATGAGGCGATTCATGCTGATTGCATAACTTTATTTATCTCTTCAAACAAGAACCATTTTTTCTCATTTTGGCTGAATATCAGTATTCGGCCCTCAGATGGACCGCACAGTCCCCTGCGCGGCTTATCATGCTCCGCCGCACAGAGGACTGTGCGGACCACCTTGGGGCCTGACAAAACGCAAACAGGCCGGGCAGCTTGCACTCTCCGGCCTGTTTGTTTGTGTTCGGGTGTCGGGGCAGGCTGCCCCGGCTCCTTTGATTATTCGGCGGCGGGGGCTTCGGCGGCGGGGGTGCCGTTGGCGGCGGCGGCTTCGGCCAGTTCCTTTTCGCGTTCTTTGAGGACGGCTCGGCGGGACATTTTCACGCGGCCTTTTTCGTCGATGCCGACGCATTTGGCGGTTACGGTGTCGCCTACTTTGACGATGTCTTCAACGTATTGGACGCGGAAGTCGGCTAGTTCACTGATGTGAATCAGGCCGTCTTTGCCAGGGAAGATGCTCATGAAGGCTCCGAAGTCTTTGGTGCTGACGACTTTGCCGGTATAGGTCATGCCGATTTCCACTTCTGCGAAGAGGTTGCGGATCATGGCCACTGCGCGCTCCATGCCTTCGCGCTTGATGGCGTAAACGTGGACGGTGCCGTCTTCTTCGATGTCGATTTTGGCTCCGCTTTCCGCTTGGATTCCTTTGATGACTTTGCCGCCTGGCCCGATCAGTTCACCGATACGATCTTGGTCGATCTTGATGGTTTCGATCCGTGGAGCGTATGGGCTAATTTCGCTTGGAGCGGCAATAATGCCGGCCATGACTTCGAGGATGGCGGTGCGGCCGATTTTGGCTTTCTTGATGCCTTCTTCGAGGATGGCGAGCGGGAGACCGGGGAGCTTGAGGTCAAGCTGGTAGCCGGTGACACCCAGTTCCGTGCCGCACAATTTGAAGTCCATGTCACCGAAGTGATCTTCGCTGCCGAGGATGTCCAGCATGGTCAAATAACGCTTCATCACGTTGTTGTCATCGTGCTCGGAAACGAGGCCGACGCTGATGCCAGCGACGGGGCGTTTCAGAGGGACACCGGCTTGGAGCAAGGCCATGACGCCGGAACAAACGGAGGCCATGGAGGTGGAACCGTTGGATTCCATGACTTCGCTGCTGATCCGCATGGCGTAGGGGAAATCTTCGACGTCAGGGATGACGGGAACGATGGACTTTTCAGCCAGCGCACCGTGACCGATTTCGCGACGATTCTGACCACCGAAGCGGCCAGTTTCGCCCACGGAGAACGGAGGGAAGTTGTAATGGAGGAGGAAACGTTTGGCGTTAGGACCGCCGGTGTAGTTATCGAACTCCTGAGCTTCATCCAACGGAGCGAGCGTGGCGAGGGCCAGCGCTTGGGTTTCGCCACGGGCAAACAAGGCGCTGCCGTGGGTCCGGGGGATCAGACCCACTTCGCCACTGAGATCGCGGAGTTGGTCAATGCCGCGTCCGTCGCAACGGTTTTGCTTGTCGAGGATGGAAATGCGGAACGCCTTCTTCTGCAGGTAGTCAAAGGCTTGGGACATTTCGAAGCTGCCAGCTTCAGGGAACTTGGCCAGGATGGCGGCGTTCACTTCGTTACGCAGAGCGTCCACGGCTTTGCCACGGGCGGTCTTGGTGGGAGTGTAGAGGGCGGCTTCGATCCGGTCTCCAGCGACGGCGTAAGCCACTTCGAGGAGTTCGTCTTTGGCGAGCACTGGGGTGAACTCGCGCTTCACTTTACCTGCGGCTGTGATGAGCGTTTCCTGTGCGGAAATCAGCGGCTGAATGGCTGCTTGAGCGAAATGCAACGCTTTAACGAATTCGGCTTCAGGGAGTTCCTTGGCGTCGCCCTCGATCATGATGACTTCGGTTTTGCTGCCGACGTAAACCAGATCCAGATCGCTGTCTTCGCGTTGGGTATGGGTGGGGTTGGCCACGAACTCACCATTCACGCGACCCACGCGCACTGCACCGATTGGGTAAGCGAAGGGAATGTCAGACAAGCAGAGAGCGGCAGAAGCACCGTTCATGGCGAGGATGTCGGAATCGTTTTCACCATCAGCGCTCAAGAGCAGGGCGACGATCTGGGTGTCGAAGAGGTAGCCTTTGGGGAAGAGCGGACGCAGTGGGCGGTCCGTCATCCGGCACGTGAGGATTTCTTTTTCCGTAGGGCGGCCTTCGCGTTTGAAGTAACCACCAGGGAATTTCCCGGCAGCAGAGGCTTTTTCTTTGTATTCAACGGAGAGGGGGAACCAGTCTTGGCCGTCCTTGACCTTGGTGGCACTCACGGCGGTCACGATGACCATGGTTTCACCGAGGGTAACGGTGACGGCTCCATCGGCCAAGCGGGCCATTTTACCGGTTTCAATTTTGATGTCTTGGCCGCCGACGTGGGCGATCGCATTGTGGATACTCATAGTATTTACTTATTCTGTTTTGGTTGTTCGGATGCACCCTCACCACAAGCTGATGTGGATGCGAAGTGATCTTCCCAGCCGGAAATATTAGGCGGGGAGAATCTGTTACGGTGCTTCCGGGCGGGAAATTTACATTTCCTGACGGGAGGCGGTTTGTGGATTCCGAATGTGCCTGGCAGAAGGAAGGAGGCTTCTTTGTGGTTCCGCTTATCGTCGCTGAGCTTTGCTGAAATGTGGCTTGGCTTGGTTGAAGCTTGGCCGGTGTGGGCTGATGGGCGGGACGCCCATGCCACTTTTTCTTTCAGAAGAGGTCAGCGCTGATCAGCGGATGTCCTTCCTTCGTGGTGCAGGAGCAGTCGGCTTGTGCGCCTGCTCCGTTCGGGAAATTGTAGTTTGGTAAATGCGAAAACCCTGACTCCAGAGTTTGTGTATCGGTGGAGTCAGGATTTCGCGAAAATATCTAATTGGCAGCCAAGGCTTAGCGGCGGAGGCCGAGGGTCTTGATGACCTTTTGGTAACGCGGCTCGTCGGTGTTCTTCAGGTAATCCAGAAGGCGACGGCGGTTGGCTACGAGCATCAACAGACCACGACGGGAAGAGAAATCCTTCCGGTGGGTGCTGAGGTGTTCGGTCAAATGGAGGATGCGGGCGCTCATGAGGGCGATCTGGACATCGGAAGAACCGGTGTCTTTATCGTGCAACTTGAGGGCGGTAAGGGCTGGGGTTGGAGCAGGCATGTTTTAGCTGGAATTTTAAGAGTCGGGAGAGAACCACAGTTTTGCGGAGGTGCAAGAAGAATTTCATGCACGTGAGAAATCTAGTTTGGAGAGTGCGATGGTGAATGGTTGGAGCAGGATGACTTGAGTGACCTTAGGCAACTGAGTAGAATCTGCCATCAGAGAATTTGCTGATTGAAAGTTCGCCAGAGCCAAGTCTATGGTGCGCGCAATGAGTGAGGAATTACTGGTGCCCGAGATGACACCACCCCAGATACATGATCCCATGGCAGTCCATGACGAGGAGGCTCCGTGCCGCCCTTCGTTATGGAAGGTGGTGGTGATTCAGTCGCAGAATGCGCTGAATGACAAGATTGCCCAGTATGTTCTGCTGGGGCTGGCGCAGGTGATTCCAGCGCTCACCAATTCACAACGCGAGGCGTATGCCCACGTGGGGGCGCTGCTGCTGGCATTGCCCTTGATCTTGTTCATGCCGCTGGCCGGTTGGTTGGCGGACCGGTATTCGAAACGCTCAATCCTGCTCTGGTGCTCCATTGCCCAATGGGCGGGGATGGCGGCAATTGCCGTGAGCTTCTATTTTGACTGGTTCTGGGCAGCCACGTTTTGTTTCTTCATTCTCGCCACGCAGGCGACGATCTTTAGTCCGGCCAAAGGTGGAATCATTAAGGAACTGGTGGGAGAGAAGCAGCTCTCCTGGGCCAACAGCTGGGTGCAGGCCACCGGCTTGGTGGCGATTGTAGCAGGACCATGGCTGGGGGGCGCGTTGTTTAAATGGGCGGCTCCCTACTTTAAGGATGAACCGCACATGGCAGCGTTCTGGCCCGCCTTCCTGCTGGCGCTGGCGGCTTTGATTCCGGTGCTCTTGGCGTATCGGGTGCGACGAACCCCTTCGCATTCGCAAGAGCCAGCGCGCTGGGGCTTGCTGTGGGAGCACTTTTTCCATCTGAAAGATTTGCTGCGGGAACGCACGCTCCGCCTGACCGCTTGCGGGGTGTCGTTCTTTTGGTTTGCCGCTACCTTGATTGCGTTGCTGCTGGTGCAGGTGGCGCAGGTGATGACGGATGATCGCTCTGCGCAGGCAGAGTTGAGTGGATTTTTGCTGGTCTGGGTGGGACTGGGCATTGCTGCCGGCAGTGTGATTGTGGGGTTAATTTCGACCAACCGCATTGAACTGGGGTTGATTCCGCTGGGTGGCTTGGGGATGGCCATGGGGTGTGTTGCGGTGGCGCTGCCGTGGATTGATCTGGGCGGCTGGGTCTTCAATGTTTTGATGTTCTGGATCGGCATCAGCAGTGCCGTCTTTCTGGTGCCGCTGAATGCTTATTTGCAGGATTTGGTGGAGCCAGCCAAACGCGGTCGGCAACTGGCGGCCAGCGGGCTGATGGATTCGCTAGGGATGTTCTTCGGGATCATTGTGCAATACGTGCTCCTCAAAGTGGTGGGATTGACGGGGGATGCGGGGGTTCGGGTGCAGTTTGTGGTCTTCGGCGGGTTGTGCCTGCTCACCGCTGTTTATGTGGTGCGGATCATCCCCCAGAATTTCCTGCGCTTTGTCTGTCTGGCGTTGATCAAACTAATCTATCGGGTCCGTGTGGAGCACAGTGACCGCATTCCCAAGACGGGCGGGGCGTTGCTGATCGCGAATCATGTCAGTTACATTGATGCCTTTATCGTCTCTGCCGCTTGCGAGCGAAAGGTGCGTTTTATTGCTTCCGATCAGTTTCACAAAATGCGCTTCATCGGCCCATTCCTAACGCTATTCGACGTCGTGCCCGTGAGCCCCACGCGAGCCAAGGACGCGATCGTAAGCGTGGCGGACGCGGTGGCGGCGGGAGACTTGGTCTGCATTTTCCCGGAAGGGCAAATCACCCGCACTGGGGTCATGAACGAGATTCGCAAAGGCTTCGAATTAATCGCCCGCCGGGGCCAGGTGCCGGTAGTGCCGGTGTTTCTGGACGATCTCTGGGGCAGTGTGCTTTCTTTTGAAAGAGGTCGCTTCCTGACGAAATGGCCCAAACGCTATGCCTATCAGGTGAGCGTCAGCTTCGGCAATCCTGAACCACCGGAAACGGCCACCGCAGATTGGTCGAGGACGCAATTCCGCGATCTCAGCGCGGAGGCCATGAATTCGCGGGGCGAACTCCGAACTCGCTTGGAAATTGCCACCGTGCTGGAACTGTGCCGTCAACCCTGGCGCCCGGCGGCCCTGGGCACGAACGATGTCACTCGAGCCATGCTGCTGGCCGAAGCTTGGACTTTGGCACGACGATGGGCGGATCGGATCAATTCAGATCGCGTCCTGGTGCTGTGCCAGGGTTACGCCGCCCTAGTGGCAAATCTGGCCCTGCGGTTGGGTGGCTTTACGCCAGTAAACCTGCCCCCATCGCTGTTGGCGACGCCGGAACAATGGTTGGAAAAATTACCCGGCTTGGGGATTGGGACCATCATCAATGGGGAGCCAAAGGATTGCCCCGCCGCGCTGGAATGCATCAATATGCAGACTGAAATGGCGGGGCTGGACTCCCTGCGTCTGGCCATGAAAATCGCCTCCATTTACGCCTTCCCCAAACGCATGCAAGCCTGGTTCCAGTCGAAAAAGCGCCATCAGGGCTTGCGGCAGGACGAGGCCGTTGGCTGGTTGGAAGCCGGTCCTGAGGGGACTTTGGATTATCGCGCCCTGTCGCAAATGGAGGTCTTGATGCAAAGTGAGCAACTGAGCACCATGGACGCGGTGCGGGAGGGCGAGGCCGTGTGGACGGAAGGTGGATTCGCCTCCCTCGAAGGCTCCGTCCTCGGCCTCTGGCACACGCTGTTGCAGGGGGGGATCATCATCACCGATCGAGCGCGATTGGCAGAGGGGAAAATTTTCATCGGGGGAGCATTCCTCGCCTGCGATCTTGCCGAGCAGCGGCCACCCGTGCTGGATCCAGACCTCCCCGCACCCGGGGCACGGGCCCTGTTCTGTTTCGACGGCACCAGCCACTTGATTCCCCCTGCGGCGGCTCACAGCCTAGCGGAGACTTGGAAACTAGCCGTTTGCCCGTCCCATCTAGACCTGACCACCAGTCGCATCGTGAGTCTGAGTTTACCCGATAGCCCGCCCCCCACCCGCACCGCCGACCCCCAATCCGGTAACAAACCGGGTTCGGTCGGGCGTCTCCTCCCGGGCTACAAGATCGACAAATCCCCTGCGGGACTGTGCTGCATTAGCCCGGACGGCATCAGCATTCCCTTGCCTGCTGGCAAACTGGACCCCGAGGACTTTTTGACATTCGACCAAGCATGACATCGCTGCGAGGTCACCAAAAACATCTCGTTTACTGAATTATTATAATTTCCATACTTTTAGGTGGTAATTATATTTTCTTGATGTATCGTGGATTTTGTAAATCCCATATTCTCGTGAAGCCCTCTAAAATCCTTCCATTGTTAAGTATCGCAACAGCGCTGACCGGCTCAGTGCATGCCGCAGACCGTTACGTCAGCGTCAATGGCATCGGCAGCGGGGCCGGCACGATGGCCGCCCCATGGAGTGCAGGTTATGCCATCTCCAAAGCGCAACCGGGCGATACGATCTATTTCCGGGGCGGAGTTTATGCCAATCAATGGCTTGCCGAGACCACCGTGAGCGGCAGGGAAGGCGCACCCATTGTGTTCAAAAACTATCCTGGAGAGAAGCCGATCATTGATGGCACTAACTGCTGGAAAGTGATGCCCAATGACGGGGCGATGCGCGGCCTGATTACCTGGACCAACCGCGCCTACGTGACTTTCGACGGATTCGAGATTCGCATGATTGGGACGACCAATACCTCCGACGTAGCTGCCGTGTTGATCCGCGGAACCTCCCACCATATCAAGATTACAAATTGCAGCATCCACGATGTGTTCACCACACTGGCAGCACCGAGTGGCCCCCAAGGCACCGCTAACGGCGTGGCCGTGCTCGGCACCTCGGCAACAACCTCCGTCAACAACATCGAGATCAGCAATTGCGAGATTTACAACCTGAAAACTGGCTGGACTGAGACCATCGCATTCAACGGCAACGTGGAGAATTTCATCATCCAAAATTGCAAAATTCACGACTCCAACAACATCGGAATCGATTGCATCGGATACGAAGGGGTGGCGTTCAATGGTGGCGAAAAGGATCGGGCTCGCAATGGCATCATCCGCAACAACGAGATCTACAAAATCGACAGCAGCAAGAATCCGGCCTATGCCGGGGACCGTTCGGCGGCGGGGATTTACGTTGATGGCGGCAGGGATATCTTGATCGAGCGGAACACCGTTTATAATTGCAATCTCGGGGTGGAATTGGGCAGCGAAACGCCAGGCAAAGTCACCCAAGCCTGCTTGGTGCGGAATAACCTGCTCTACAAAAACCATGTGGCCGGCATCGCCTTTGGGGGAGATGATACCGCCAACACCGGTGGGGCGACGAACAACGTTATGCGCAACAACACCCTGTTCACCAACGATACGACGCCCTCCCGGCTTGGAGAAATCGTCATTCAGTGCCGGGCCGTCAATAACGTGGTGAAACAAAACATCGTTTGCGCCTCCACCTTGAATCGCTTCATCGGCAACTGGACCCCTACCGGCACCAGCAACAATGAGATCGACTATAACACTTATTATTCGCTGAGCGGGCCCACGTCCGTGAATGTGTGTCACTGGATGTGGCGCGGCACGTATCGCCAAGGCTTCGGGGCTTGGAAAGTGCTCTCCGGCATGGATGCCCATTCCATCTTTGCAGACCCCAAATTTACCGCGTTCACCGGCACCCTCAATCTCCATATCGCAGCCACGTCCGGGGCTCGGGACAAGGGCGATCCTGGATTCCTCTGCCCGGCGGGGGAACTGGATATCGATGGCCAAATCCGGGTTACCGACGGAAAATGCGACTGCGGGGCGGATGAATTTGTGGTGCCCGCAGCGACTGGCAGATGATCCCTGCCTTCGCAAAACCCCTTCGTCCGCCATGCAAACGAAGGGGTGGCTAAAGGTTTAATGATGGATTATTTACTCGGCGATTGCCGCTGCGGTAGCTGCCGGAGTAGGCGCTGGGGCTGCTGGAGCAGGGGCTGGAACCGGAACTGCTGGAGCTGGAACCGGAGCGGGTTCCGCAGGGGCTTCCGACATGCCGACGGAGGCCATCAATTCTTTGATCTTCGCCTTGATGGCTTCTCCCTTATCCTCTGGAAGCGAAGCCGCCAGAGTCTTGATTTTTTCAATCATCGGGGCCACCTGGTCCTTAATTTTCGCCCATTGATCACCACCAGCGGCCTTGGCGTCAGCAATGGCCTTTTCCGCACCTTCGACTAAGCCATTGAGTTCGGCACCACCGAAATCCGCCATCTTGGCTTTGGCCGCAGCGACCATGTCACCAGCCTTGTCCTTGGCGGATTCGGCGGCGGCTTTGAGACCGTCTGCGGCTTTGCCGGCGGCATCTTTAGATTTATCGGCGGCATTTTCAGCCGTCGCCTTGGCCTTTTCGGCGGCGGCGTTGGCGGTTTCTTTGGCCTTGTCACAACTGATGAGGCATGCGGCAAAGGGGATACTAAGGAAAAGGAATTTGATTTTCATAGGGTGCTAGGAAATCACAATCTCTGTTACCAGCCAATTAAAATTTCCGCCCGTTTGTGCGTCCCGCCACCTCGGGAATGATTGGATCTATACCGCCCGCGTGCGAATCGAAGGTCTCTGCGTGAGCGTGGCCGCCAGCGCAGCACTCAGTTCCTCTAGCATCTGCGGTTGCAGCGTGGCCTCTGGCACTTGCCGAATCAGCATTTCGCCTAGCAAACGGAAATCAGCTGGAGCCACGCTGGCTTGCGGGGCGAGCTTCGCTGCCGCCATCGTGTTTACTAACAGAAGTTTGGCATCTGCTAAATTCATGGCCTTCCCCAAGATGCGCAATAATTCCTGACGACAGCGCAGCCAGAGGTCCATCTGGATAGCCGCTTGCCTGGCTAAGAATGTATTGGCTGGCACCACCACCGAGTCCAGCACCGTCCGATCTGCCAGCACGAAGGTCAAAAACGGAGCTGCGATGTGTTGCGGTTGCTCGGGACCGCGCGCCATGCTGAGGGTAACTTGGCTTTCCTGCAGCGGCGGAGTCAGCACCAGCACGCAGCCTTCGGGATATTCAAACCAACATTGGGTCGCCTGACGCCCGGACGCAGCGTAGCCGCTAACTCCCTCGATCACGGCCCGACACAGCAGGTGAAGGTTCTCAGCCCCCCAAGTTTCCGGCATGCCTGATTCCACAATTTCAAGCCCCCGGTGAAAGACCCATCCCTTCACGCCGGACGCATTTGCTAAAAATTCCAGTGGTTGGGTCATGGGATTAGGGCGGCAAAGGGTCGTCAAACTGCAGGACTTGAGCCACCCCGGCTCCTTTCCCACCGAGGATACCGGCAAAACCATGCTCCAGTCTGCCGTAAGCCGCAGCTCGCTGCGGTTCCGCTACGGCCACGGTTATGGGCGTGGAAAAGCCAATACTCTGGCCGATGGCCTTGGCCACCGTCGTTAGCCACTGGTAGTCGGCGCGAAAATATTCCCAGTCCTCCGAGTCCACGGCTCCCTGGCAAATCCCCGCAGATTCAGCAAGGCGAATGAAATGATCGTCGCCCCCCACCAACCAAGCCGCTAGACTGGCGGTAGGCAACGCCACCAAAGCCTCTGGTGCTGCGGTGGCCGACGGAACCTCCGCTGCCCCCAAGGAGTGGACTGCAGGACGCTCCTCACTGGCTGCTGATGGCTTCAATTTCACCGCCGGACGCTTTGTTGCCAGTGGCATTGAGCGTGGTGAAGTTTCCGCGCCCGCGCCCTCGGAAGCGCTGGCATGACGGCCTGTGAAGTGGTAGGACCAAGGAAACGTGCTGCTGAGATGTCTCAGGGCCGCCTCTCCCACAAGTTCGCCACACTGGCTACTAACCACTTCACCACGGCTAATGACCAGTCGGGCGGCTTCGTTGGTGTCGCCATGGATCAACCTGAGTTCACCTGGTTCATCGGCATCATAAATGCGTTCCAACAAGCGCGCGAGCGTGATGGGGGAAGTGCGGTCGATGATACCAGAGAAGGCCATGGTGGTGGTCAGGCTAATAATATTGGCGATGGAAGCGGAAAATCTACCTTCTGTAAAGCTGGAAGACTTGCTGGGGCAACCTTCTCCACTTTCTCCCATCGGAAAGAGCTGCGGATGCACCGCATTTACGGCTGAGGAATTAAACTTTCGGTTGCCCAGAGGCCAAAGTTGCGTTTCTCGAAAGCGCACCATTTTCACTCCCCCACCCCACTCATCCATGACCTCAGCTGAAGCCGCAACCCGCCTTGACGAACACCTCCGTGCCATGATCTCCTGGCATTTCAGTGAGGACACAGGCTGCCCATTCTGGCTGGACTGGGCCAAGCAGGCGGGCTGGGATCCGCGCACGGAAATCAAGACCTTCAGCGATATCAATCGCTTCCCGCACTTCCAGGACGAATGGCTGCGCGATGAGCAGAACGAGCGCTTCGTGCCCAAGGGGTTCGGCGGTCGGCCGTTCAATATCTTTGAAACCGGCGGCACCACTGGTTTGCCCAAGCAACGCGTTGGCTGGGAAGACTATAAGACGGACTACGAAGAGTTTGGCGACAATCTGGACGATAATTTTTTCCCCCGCGGTGGCAAATGGCTCATGCTGGGGCCGACTGGGCCACGTCGTTTGCGCATGGCGATTGAACACTTGGCGAACTATCGTGGCGGATCCTGCTATTTCGTCGATCTGGATCCCCGCTGGGTGAAGAAGCTGATCGCGCGCAAGCAATACGATGAAGTGGAGCGCTACATGAAGCACGTGATCGATCAAGGCGCAGAGATCATCAAGCATCGTGGCATTTCCTGCCTCTTCACCACCCCACGACTGCTCGAATCCCTGGCGGAGAAAATTTCCCTGCCTGCGCTCGGCATCAAGGGCGTCTTCTGCGGCGGCACCAGCATGACCCCGCAGATGGTCCGCTTCCTCAGTGAGGAAGTGCTCGAAGGCAAAGCCCAGTTCGTGCCGACATACGGCAACACGCTGATGGGCCTGGCCTGCAGCCTGCCGCACAAGCTTAAAGAACAAAACTACAGCGTCACCTATTACGCCCCACAACCCCGGGCCGTGCTGCGCATTGTCCATGGCGAACGCACCAACGAACTGATGGGCTACGGCCAGTATGGACGCGTGGAACTGACCACGCTGACGAAAGAGTTCTTCATGCCCCGCTTCCTCGAACGTGATGAAGCCATCCGTCGTCAACCCACGGAAAAATATCCCTGGGACGGCGTGGGCGACGTGCGGCCATTCGGCATGATGGAGAAAAAGGTAATCGAAGGCGTTTACTAACGCGGCTGCTAACCGCACACTAGAGACCGCTTGATGCGTGGCGCACCGCCACCGGATCGTTCGTCGTAATGCCATCGACGCCCAGAGCGGCCAAGCGACGCGCTTCCGCTGGTTCATCCACCGTCCAGACATAGACCCCCAGTCCAGCCGCGCGAATCTGCTGCACCATGGCCGCATTCCATTCCCAGTCCGCGCCCAAGTTCAGACCATCCAACTGCGCCTCCTTGGCGGCGGAGATGAGCTCGGCTAGATCCGTCCGTGGGGCCCCCTGCTTTTTGCCGCCGGCCAAATAATAGACCTTCACCCAGGGCAGCTTCTCCTTCGTGAGTTTGGCCGCCGCCAGGTTAAAGCTAATGACACACAATTGCCCCGCTCTGGCCTGCATGGGCGTGAGCACCGCAGACAAGGCCGGGACGATCTCCGGACCGCATTTGATCTCAATGAAGAAACGTTGCCGCCCCACCGGCATCGTGGCCAGCGCTTCCGACAAGCTGGGGATCTTTTCCCCCCGCCACGCCTGGTCCTTGAAGGAACCCGCATCCAGGGCTTGCAGGGCGGCCAGGGTAGATTCGGCCACCCGCATCGAGGTGCCCGTGGTGCGCTTGGTGTCCGCATCATGGATCACCACTATCTTGCCATCCTGGGTTAGGTAAATATCGTTTTCACAAGCATCCGCGCCCTGCTCCCAAGCCAGCTTGAATGCAGCCACGGTATTCTCCGGAGCCTGCGCAGACGACCCCCGATGCGCAATGATCTCCACCCCCTGCGCCCGCACGCCCGGCGGGGAAATGGTGGAAAGTGATAGTAAAGCCAGTGCCGTCCAGGATCTCATGCAGCCAGCATACACTAAGGAAACGCTGTCCGGCAAAACATTTCTGCTGCGTCCATCCGCCGCGTTTCAATAGACAGGAATACCCGCCGTAGTCCGGGGCTTCAGCCCGTCAAACTCTCCCCGTGAATCAGACTCTGAATCCACCCGGGACATATCTGCGGGCCTTCGCCAGCATTAGCCCGACAGGATCACGCGCGCCATATCATGCGGTCGGGTTGCAGGCGCCTAAAGGCGCCTAAAGGCAGGACACCAACGGATGATCCACTTCATGGCCAAGCTAGTTTCGCCCCCTCTTCTGTTCCAAACCCATTCCCGCTTAGCCAAGAGGATTCCAAGGCAGATTTGAACAGAAGTTAGAAAGGATTGGAAGAAATACCCCAAGCATTGAAAAAATACCGCCCACCCGCCAATCCGAATCTTCTGCCTTTCCTTCCCCTCTTCTGTTCCAAACCCATTCCTGCTATCACTCAGGTCATGCCTGCCGACCCCCGCATCTTCCTTTCCACCGTCACCAGCGAATACCAAGCACAGCGAGGCAAGGATTTTCCCACAGATCCAGAACCACCGCCGAGAGAATTCAGCAAATCCTTAATAAGCCATCTGTGGTCGTCCTGAATCCGTGGGAAACCCAGCCCCCCATGGCCTTCAGCCAATCGCATCGGTAAACGTCAGCCAACGCCGACCAGCATGCGTATGCCATCGCTTGCGAAACATTCCCATCCTGCTATCACTCACGTCATGCCAGCCGACCGACGCATTTTCCTCTCCACCGTCACCAGTGAATTCAAATCGCTGCGAGGCAAGCTCGACGCCACCTTGCGCCCGGCGGGATTCAATCCTGAGTTCCAGGAAATTTTCCCCAACACCGATAGCGATACCGTGCGGATGCTGGCGGATAAAATCCAGCACGATGCCATGGTCGTCCACATCGTGGGGCATCAACCGGGCGCTGTGGCTAATCCCAGGGCCGTGGCGGATTTGCTGCGGAATATTCCTGCCGATACCCTGCTGGCGAACCAACCGGAACTCCGGGCAGCCTTGGGGGATCTCTCCGGCATTACCTACACCCAATGGGAAGCCCTGCTGGCGCTGCACTTTGGGATTCCGCTGTTAGTCTTCGTGCCTGCGGATGCCATGCAGGCAAATAAAGTTTCCCCCAGCTTCGCGCAGAAGGACCACCTGAGCCGACTCCTCCTAGCCAGGAAACATCCCGTCCCCTGCGATGGCGAGCTTGATTTCCTGACCAAGATCCCCGCCGCCATCTATCGCCACTTCGGCGTTTCCGCTCCGGCGGAGAAACCCCGCCTGCTGCCGTATCCCACCTTGGGGAAATTATTCAAAGGCCGGGAGGACTTCATGGTGCAGCTCCGGGCGGAGTTGGCGCAGCACACGCCCACCGTCATTCGTGGAGCGCAGGCCATTCATGGACTGGGCGGCGTGGGGAAGACCCGGGCGGCGGTGGAGTATGCTTATGCCAATGAACATCACTACTCCGCCCTCCTCTTCGTCACGGCGGATACTCCAGAGACCTTGCAGCGGAATCTAGCCGGACTCTGCGGGCCGTTAGTGTTGGATCTGCCGGAGCAGAGCGTCAAGGAGACCGACGCCCAAGTCCATGCCGCCATCCATTGGCTGCGGCAGCATCCGGACTGGTTCCTCATCATCGATAACGTGGACAGCCCGGAGTCGAAGCAAGTCGTCCTGGCCTTGCTGCAGCAGATTGGGGCGCATGGTCATGTGCTTATTACCAGTCGGCTGGAGCATTGGCCCACGGGCTTTAGTGCCCTGGCGTTGAATGTCTTGGATGAGGCAAACAGCATCCGCCTGCTGCTGGATCATACAGAAGGGAAACGCCACGCCACCCCGGAGGATGAAGCCCTGGCGGGAAAGATCGCGCGGGAGCTGGGCGGCTTGTGTCTGGCCTTGGAGCAAGCGGCGGCTTACATTCGGCAGAACGGCTGTGGCTTCGCGCAGTATCTTGCGGCTTGGGAGAAATCCAGCGTGCTCCTGCACCAGCAATATTCCGACCGGGGCATCGACGACTACCATGCTGAAATGTCCGTGCCCCGCAGCCTCGTCGTCACTTACGAGACCAGCCTCTCTCAGCTCACCGCTCCTGCGCGGGAACTCTTCCTCATCCTCTCCTGGCTGGCACCAGAACCCCTGCCGCTGAAACATTTGGATGCTTTTGAAGGCGTTGACGCTCGTAGCGGCCTCAACGAACTAAAGGACTTCCATCTCGCCACTCTGAACCCACAGGACCAAACCTTCAGCGTCCATCGCCTGCTCCAGGAAATTTCCCGCCAGCAACAACCGGAGCCCCAGCCCCCAGCGCTCCTCACTGCGCTGGAGTGGATCAATGGAGAAATGCCTGACGACACTGACAATGTGCAGACATGGCCAGTGGCAGGTCCATTAATGCCTCATGTGGTGGATGTCGCCAATTTTGCCTCTCTGCGTGACATACCTGAACCGTCGGCTAGGTTGTTACTCCAAGCTGCATTACTATTCAGAACTAAAGCAAATTTTCTTGAGGCTGAGGAATTGTGTTGCCGAAGCATAGAGATCCGCTTTAAGCACCTTGGGGCAAATCATCCTGCTTTAGCAATTGGGCTCAATAACTTAGCACAAGTGCTGCAAGCGACGGGCCAACTCGATAAGGCTGAGTCGCTGATGGAGAGGGCACTTGCCATTGACCAGGCAGAATATGGCCCGCAGCATCCCAACGTCGCGATGAGGCTTTGTAATCTAGGCTTATTACTTATGGTAAAAAATCGACTGGCTGATTCGGAAAAGCTGTTGCGAAGAGCAGTAGAGATTAACATTTCCTGCTTTGGAATGCATCATCCAAGTGTCACAAGAGATTTGAAGAACCTCGCATCTCTGCTCAAACTCACAAACCGAACCACCGAGGCGGAACCACTGATGCGCATGGTGTTATCTCGGGATGAAGCCGAGTTTGGCTCGGCACATCCGAACGTTGCTCTCGATCTCAATAATTTAGCTCAGCTCCTTGTAGCAACTGCCCGTCTAAAGGAAGCAGAACCACTGATGACGAGAGCACTAGAGATTGATGAATCTAGCTTTGGACCGACTCATCCAAAAGTGGCGGTTCGTTTAAACAATTTTGCAGGCTTGCTTCTGTCCACTCACAGATTTTCTGAAGCGGAGCCGCTGATGCGGCGGGCACTGGCGATTGATCAAGCCAGCTACGGCCAGGACCATCCTGCTGTTGCCAGAGACCTCAACAACCTCGCACAATTGCTCCAGGCCACCAACCGCCTGACGGAGGCGGAGCCGCTGATGCGGCGGGCGCTGGCGATTGATGAAGCCAGCTATGGCCAGGACCATCCCAAGGTTGCCATCCACCTCAACAACCTCGGGCGATTGCTCCAGGATACCAACCGCCTGACGGAGGCGGAGCCGCTGATGCGGCGGGCGGTGAAAATCTGGGAGGCCAGCTTCGGGCTGGAGCATCCCAATAGTGTCGGAGGGCGGAAGAACCTGGAGGCTTTGCTGAAGAAAATGCAGTAGGCGTGGCGGGGGCATTCTGCCCCCAAGCCCTGCATCATGAGGGAGCCACACATGGGGGAGGATGTGGGCTGCGGGTTGCTGGCTAGGGGGCAGAATGCCCCCGCCACAGGCATGGCATCGATCTGCAACTTGAAAGCCTATCGCTGCGGTTCCTGTCCCTGCGAGTGGAACGAATTTACAAAATCATGGTTACAAAATCATGCGGGGATCATGGGCATTATTCTATAACCATGATTTTGTAAAAATCCTTCCACCCCGAGAGCCATCAAGGCGTGGAGGACAGAAAAGTTAAGATATCGCGCGGATCGTTTTTCATGGCTCGTAGAGGCGTGTCTAGGTCTCAGTCCTGTAAGGACGGGGCACCAAAGCCCAGGGTGCAGCAAAGCGTAACCCTGGGTCTGCGCCCACATTTCGATCTAAGCCCTGAAAGGGCGAGACATCGGCAACACGCTGGGAGTGACTCGATCTCCGATTGGCCCCCATCACATTCCATTGTCACGCCCTTACAGGGCTGCTTGTGGTTGGTGATTCCTTCCCAGGGTTACGCTTCGCTGCACCCTGGGCTTTGATGTCCCGTCCCTACAGGACTGAGATGGACTTCCAATTTGCCGGTTAGTGTGAGGTTAGTGCTGTTAGTCTTCCCCGCTTCCCACCACAGCGTCCCAGAGCTTTCCCTGACAGCCGACAAAAATTTCCAACGAAAGTCTGTAACAGTTCTCTAAAAATTCCTTATTGGACAACACAGCCTTTTCCCATTTCCCGGACATCGGATCAACGGAAGAGGGGCCACCCCAGAAGCATCATGCGCTCACCAACTGACATTTCCGGATCGGACATTCCAACGCAGGCCCCTGTGTTGCCGGAGGGGGCGTGGGCCGCTGGGAAATCCACTCCCTCCCGTGCCGGGACGCCTCCCTCCCACGGCGGAAGGGAATTCTCCAGCCACCGGAGGGCTTTTTTCAGGGACACCACGGCTCCCTCCCGCCCCAAGGGATCGATCTCCCGCCCCAAGGGATCGATCCCCAGCCCCAAGGGATCGATCTCCAGCCGTAAGGGATCTATCCCCTGCCGCGAGGGATTGATCCCCCGCCGCGAGGGAACGATCTCCTGCTGCGAGAGAACGATCTCCTGCTGCGGGAGGGCGATCTCCGGTGGCTCGACGGGCCCCTCCTGTCGCTCCATTTCCCCCTCCAGTCGCGCGGGGGAGGCCCCTTCCCCCGCCGCCACTCCCATTTCCCGATTTCCAACTCCCTTCACCCTTACCACCGCATGAAACCGCTCTCCTGGGACTCCATCAACCCCGCCACCGGAACCCCCTACACGTGGGGGGACAAAAATTTACGCTGGGGTAGTCCCGCAGTCATTCTGGAGCCAGGCGATCCCGGCTACACGCCGCCGGAAGCGCCCCTCCCGCAACCAAAACCCAAAACCAAAACCAAACCCATGAAAAGACAGGTATACTATCCCACGAGCACCGCAGAACAAATCATCTGGCTGGAAAACTTCCGCAATAAAATCGCGGGACACGCCGCCAGTCTGGGCGTCAGCCCCGCCGCCTGTGCTGCCGCCATCGCAGATGCGCGATGGGTCATCTACGTCATCGGCTCCTGGCTGCCCGCCGTGCGCCAGTGGCAACTCTCCTGCACAGATGCCGCCGCCGAAGCCCAATCCCCAGACGGCCCCGGCACCATGGTCCTCCCCGTCTTCGTCCCACCCGGCCTCCCCGCCGCCGTGGCCCCGGACCCCGCCGTGGTCCCGGTGAAAGTAGGCGCGCTGGACCGCATCTTTGCCCTGGTGCAAGTCATCAAGAAGGCCGCCAACTTCACGGAGACCAACGGCACAGATCTGGGCATCATCGGCTCCGAAGCCACCGGCCCCGACCTCAACACCATCGCCCCCACCATCAGCGTCCAAGTCACCGCCAGCGGCGTGAAAATCACCTGGGGCTGGAACGGCTGGGGAGCTTGGCTGGACATGTGCGAACTGCAAGTGGATCGCGGCACCGGCTGGGGCCCCCTGGCCTT
>JANOAV010000052.1:0-39644 GCA_031411295.1 Verrucomicrobiales bacterium
GATCCAAAATGAGCAGCCCAGCGGGCTGCTCCACACTCTACCGTTTTCTTTTTGGAAATGGTCCAAGACGTGCCTAGGCCCTGGCGGTGGATTACACCGGAAATCGGGTCGATCAAGATTTTTTCCTCGCTCTTTCTGTCAATGCATCGGTGTGGAACGGCGTGGCGGAGAGCCAGGATTGGAAGACGGCTTTTCACGAGGTTTGTGGAGGACGATCACTTTGCAGGCCATTTCGCCCGGACGGTCCGCTCCCATTCGTCAGCCATCAGTTGGTGGCCGGAATAGGTCGGATGCACGCCGTCCCAGATCCAATGCTCGGCGGGCGCGACTTTGCAGGCTGCGTCGAAAATCTGCTGAAAATGGACCAGTGCGGCATCGTGCTTGGCGGCCAGTTTGGCGACCACGTCCTGCCGTGCTTGAATCCCGGCACGCCATGCGGCATAACCGTCCTTTCGTTTGCCGACCGGTAGCGTGAAGGGCTCGCACAGCACGAGCCGCAGCTTGGGATTTTTGGTCTTCGCTTGCGTGATGAGTTCCTCATAGGTGCGCTCATATTCATCCAGCGGCACATCATGCGACTGGTCATTTACACCGATCAGGATGCTCAGCACATCGGGCTGCAACTCCAGCGTGTCCTTCTCCCAGCGCTTCTGGAGTTCACGCACCGTGTTACCGGATGAGCCACGATTCATGAAATCCAGCTTCATCCCCGCAAACGCTGCGCCGTATTTCGCAGCGATGATGAAGGCGTAGCCATGGCCAAGAATGTGATTGGGATCAGCACTGCGCCCGCGATTGCCATCAGTGATGGAGTCGCCCTGAAAAAGAATGCGTGCTTCCGATGCAAATGCAGCAATCGGTTCAACGGCTGTTTCAGCGGCGGTAAGACGGCCGACCAAGCTGGTCAGGAGGAGGAGGAGATAGATTGATTTCATAGGGCTTTTAGTTTAGTCGAAAATGGAAGCATCAATGATAGCCAATACATCCTCAAGCAATTCAACGGGCGCTGCGGCAATGAATTTAAGCTTTCGCGGACGGAAATCCAAGGATTTCATTTGTTCGCACAGGACGAATCCCGTCAAGGCAGTGCGGCCGGCTAGAGGAACATGGAACGGCACCCCCCAATCAGTGTTCGTGATCGGACAACAAATTGCCATTCCTGTGCCAAGGTTAAACGCGTCCTTGCTGACCACCAGTGCAGGTCTCCGCGCTTGTTGTTCGTGACGCGATTGCGGATCGAAATTCAGCGCTACAAAATCGCCCTGTTTGGGCACATAGGCGGCCATTACCAAAGCTCCTTTCCTTTCGATTCCCACGGAACTTCCTTGGCACGATAAGACTTCGGCATCCCAGCGACGAGGTCCTCAATTCGATGCCGACCACGCACTTTGCGAGCGGGTTTGGCCTGTGAGATAATAAGCGTGCCGGCCTCAGCGGAGACGGTAAGCTCCAACTCCATTCCAGGACTGAAATGCAGTTGGTCAATCACGGGCCGTGGGAGGCGAATCCCCTGGCTGTTACCCCATTTTTGTAAAGTCGTGGTCATCGCCCATAGGTATATCCCTGGGCTATACTTCGCAAATGAAATCGAGGAGCACGTTATCTCCCCGCCCCGGCGTATCGCGGATCAATCAGATTATGGTTGATCCGTCCTATCAGACTGCTCAGACTGATCCCTATGATTACGCAGCCCAACAGCCCTAACCCACCTACCCCCACGCCCAAGAAAATGCGCCCATCTGGCGGCTATCGGGAACTGCGTAGCTTCCAGACTACCACGCTCATCTACGACGCCACCGTGCTGTTTTGTGACACCCACATCGACCGCCGCAGCCGCACCCACGACCAGATGGTGCAGGCCGCTCGCAGTGGCCGACAGAACATTGCCGAAGGCAACCGCATGGGATCCACCAGCAGCAAATCCGAGCTGCAACTCACCAACGTAGCTCGCGCCAGCCTCGAAGAACTGCTACTAGATTTCCAGGACTTCCTCCGCCAGCGGGATCTCCCACTCTGGCCCAAAGACAGCCCCAATGCCGCCACCGTGCGGGCGCTGAGCAAATATCCGACAGATCAGTCAGATCTGACCGATCCCCAAGACGCAGGTGACCGTGCCCGGGCTAAACATTACGCCCCCGCCCTCCGCCAACAGGACCCCGCCGCCACCGCCAACGCCCTCATCTGCCTGATCCACCAGGCCAACTACCTGCTAGACCAGCAAATAGCCGCCATGGAACAGGCGTTCATCGAAGGCGGCGGAGCCACCGAACAACTAGCCACCGCCCGCATGGCCCACCGCCGAGGAAATCAGTCCAATCAGTCAGATCAGACCGATCCCATTCCCCCATGCCCCACCTGCGGCAAACAAATGGCCCTGCGCACCGCCAAGCAGGGGAAAAACGCTGGCAGCCAGTTCTGGGGCTGCACCGGTTACCCAGACTGTAAGGGCGCTGTGCCGCTATAAAATGATCCGACAGATCAGTCAGATTTGACAGGGCCTGCCTCGCAGTCCTGCCGTTGCATGAACATAGCTCTTCCGCTCCGTGCTACCAACATTCTTAGTGCGTCGGAACCAGGCTCTGTGATGGCATCAGCGCCAAGCCTTGTAGAAATTGCGTTGCGTGGCGCAGGTCTCCTCACGTCGCTCTCCACGGCTAGGCCAGAGCATTTGCAATTGCCAACAGTGGGAGCCGCCAGTTCAGTTCGATAGGACTTTCAGCCGCAGGAAGAATTTCCCTGAGGTGCCAGGGGTGAAGGTGAAGGAGATGGTGGTGCTAGTGTTCACGTAGGTCACGCCGGAGACGGTGGCCCAAGGGTCGGTGGCACCGAGGTCGGTGGAGTCTTGGATGGCGTAGGTGAGGCCGTTGGTGCCGGGGCGCTTGGTGAAGCTGAGGGTGTTGCTTGTCAACGTGCCGACGAAGGGGTTCGCCACCGTTGGGTCCTGGTTGGCCAGCGCGTATTCCAAGAGGTTACTGATGCCATCGTGGTCGGGGTCGTCGTTGGGGCCCTGCTCCCCCACGGGGACGCTCGCCCCGCCAGCGAAGGTGCCATTGATCCAGGCCGAGAATCCGACGGGGCCGCTGGTCACGGTGAGCGTGCCTGGGCCGCTGGCGAAGTAAGCGTTCAAAGCGCCCACGCCAAGCCCGCCGTTGGTAGCTCCCGTGCTGCTGTGGCCATATTGGCCGGCAGGTTTTTGGCTGCTGCCGATGAAGAGTTTGTCCACGCTGTCGGTGCCAGTGAAGTTTAGTTGGAGCATGGCACCCGAGGGCGCAATGGTGACGGTGGAGGCATTGTTGCTGGGGTTGTTGGTGCCCTGACTGAGCGTGCCGCCGTTCACGATGGTGTTCCCCGAGTATGTATTGGCACCGGTGAGGGTGAAGGTGCCCGCCCCGCTCTTGGTCAACCCAAAGTTGTTTCCGTTGCTTGTTCCCGGCATGGCCGCCGCCGCCACTGAGCCATTGGCAATATCACTCCCGAGGTTGCCGGAAAACGTGTGGTTGGCACTGTTGTTGATCGTCAGCATGGCTGGTGCAGAGACGTTGCTGTTAACTACGCGCTGTCTTCTCAAGGCCGCTTTTGCTCCTGCTCTGACAACGTTGGTCAACCCCGCGAGTTGTTGGCTGAAGCCATTCAAATTGATCTCTGCAAATCGGCCGGTGCCACTGCCGTTCCCGCCATCAATCGTCACCACCGTGGTCGTCGGTAGCGCGTTGTTGATCCCCAGCTTCAGGACGATCTGGTGCTCGCCAGCAGTGGTTGTGCCGTCCGTGGAGGCGGTGGTATTCAGCAGGGTGCTGCCGGTGTAAGTGCTGGGCGCGGCCAAATAGACGGTGGACAACACGTTGGCATTGAGGCTGCTGGAAAAGATGACATTGCCGCTGCCGCTTAGCACGCTTCTCAGGGTGAGGGTGGAGACCACTCCGCTGCCGGGATTGTCGGTCGGCACACTGATGGTGGCGGTGGTTCCGCTGCTGGCCACCGTGATGGGCGCGCTGATGACCACGCCGTCTGAATTCGGTTCCAGCAGGGTTCCTCCAGCGAGCGTCAGGCTGGCGGTGCGGAGCAGGGCCCCAGTATTGTCGATGGCCAGGGTGCCCGCGCTAACGCTGGTGGCGCCCGTGTAAGTATTTTCGCCCGTCAAGGTCAGCGTGCCGGGACTGGTCTTGGTTAGTGATCCTGCACCAGCGATGGAACCATTCAACGTCAGCTTTTGTGACGAGGCAACACTGACGGAGGCATTGGAACTCAGCGTCACGTCATTCCCCAGGGTGCAGCTCGCGGTGTTGGATAAATTTCCGCCATTGAGCATGAGCTGCCCGGTGCTGAGTGCCAAGTTATCATTGGCCACCAAGGTGCCAGCACTCACGGTGGTGTCACCGCGGTAGGTGTTCGCGGCTTCCAACTGCACGGTTCCGCCACCATTTACCGTGAGGCCCGGATAGCCGCTGATTTTCCCGTTAAATGTAGCGTTGCGTCCTGTGGCCACATTCCAATTGCTGGGGACGATCAATTGCACCGGACAGTTCACGATTAAATTCTGTGTCGCTGTGGACAAATCCACGCCCGCGTCATCCAATGCCAGGGTCGCGCTTCCATTGATGGTCACCAGCCCACCAGGATTGACGATTTTGATGCCAGCCCAATCCTGATCTTTGGCGAGCGTGCTGGCGTTCGCGGCAGTGACCGTGCTGTTCCAAACCGACTGTTTGTAAAGCCCGGGATTCGCAGTGCCCACCCAGCTTCCCCCATCGTCCAGGCTCGTCGTGTTGTTGTCCTTGAAGATCGCTGTGGTCCCGGTGTCCAGATTGCCCGCCCAGGATTGCACCTGCGCACCGCTGACCAGCAGGATGTTGAAATCGGACGGCGCATTGAGCTTGTTGGCACCAAAATACATCCCCCAGCGGAAGTTGGTCGTCCCGGTGGGGCGGGGATAACTGCTGTCGGCATACAAAACACCATCGATCCATAGCTTATATTTCAGACCATCATCAAGCACTCGGACATCAAAGCCGCGTTCGTCGAAATACTTTACAGCGCCATCGGGATTGGTGACTAACTTGTCGGTGCCGTTGCGATTGTTCACGTTTACCGAACCATTGCTGCTCAAGCTGAGCTGAACCGCCCAATCATTGACGCTGTTTTTGAGTTGGAAGCAGGCAAACCCTTGCTTGATCTGGGCACCGGTGTAATGGGCGGTCCATTCGTGAGTCATGCTTTCGGTGTAATTCCAGCCATCGCTCGCGAAGGCCTCGGTGTGCGAAGAAGTGCCAGCCCGCGTGGTGGCGGTATTCTCATCATTCACAAACACCCGGAGCATATGTGTCTTGCCATCGGTCTGAAACCACCGGGTGAAATCAGCGAAGTTGGTCGCGGACGTGTTGCAAGCTACATGGATTCTCATCGGGTCGACCGAAATCGGTCGATTGCCGTAGAGCCCGATCTCGACGGCGGCATTATTGACCTGGATCAGCGACCCATACACTGGGCCGGGATCAGGGGAGTCCACGTTCAGTGTGGGTAAAATGGCGCTCCAAAGCGGGTTCGCGGGGCTGCCGGTATCTGTGAAAAGCACCGCAGGAACCGGCACGGTGAACTTCCAGCCCGTCGTGGTGGTGATTCCGGCGTAGTTGTTACCGGAAGTGTCCCTGATCGCGCCAGCTGGGATCAGCACGTAATACGAGCCCGTGGGCAGGACGTTGGTCGGCTGAATGATTAACTGCGTGGTGTTGAACGCGAGTCGCGACGACGAGGCCACGTTGAACGTTTCCACGAGGCCAGCATCACTGCTCCGCCGCAATTCGATGTTGCCGGTGCCGGCCACGATGGTCTCGGCAAACGTCGCCAGGAGATCAGCGTCGGCTAACACGTTCGTGGCATTGTTGGCCGGCAGGGTGCTGCCCAAGGTTGGTGGCGTCGTGTCACCGGCGGCGGTGATTACATAAGTCAGATAGTTGCCATCGACCTGCAAGGTGCCGGTCTGATTCCAGGCGAGTGTAGGAACCGTCCCGAGCTTAAAGCCGGTGGTGTTCGTCAGGCCGCTGCCAAACTGCAGCAAACGGTAGGTGCCATTGTATCCCAACGTTGTCGGCAGGTTGATCGTGACCGCCGCCGCGCCCCCGTTGACCGTTAGCGCGCTGTTCACCTTGATGGCAGCAACGCTGGTGTAGTTGGACAGGGTGCCCACATTCACGGTCGCGGTGCCGCTAAAAGTGAGGTTGGAAACGGTGAGATTGCCGCTGCCAGGAGAAATCAAGCCGCCAGCGCTCACCGTGACGGCTGCGTTCACCGTTCCGTCTCCGGCCAACGTCGCGCTGCTATTCACGGTGGTTGGGCTGCTGGTGCTACCGTCCACTTCTAAAGTGCCAGCGCTGACCGTGGTGGTGCCGGTGTAGGTATTTGCCCCAGCCAGAGTCAGGGTGCCGCTGCCCGCTTTGATGAGTGAACCACCTCCGCTGAGCACCCCCTTATAAGTGGTGCTGCTGTTATTGCCACCCACGGTCAACGTGATGGGCGTGCTGGTATCGTTCAGCAGGGCGAAGTTGAACCCAGTGCCTGCACTGCTGGAGGCAAGTCCGCCGAGGCTGAAGGCATTCGTGGAAACGCTGTTGTCAAAAATCAGACTGGCATCCGCGCTGAGGATCACGGTGCTATTCTGCAACGCCAGCCGGTTATAGAGATAAACGCGTGCCCCGCCCGTGGCACCAGCACTGAAGCTGGTATTGCCGCTAAACGTATTCGCACCGCCCAGATTGAGGGTGCCAGTGCCGGAGGTATCAGGTCCTGCCACCACTAGATTTTTGCCGACGCCCCCGGCAATCACCGCATTCACCGTCAAGGTTCTCCCGGTGGTGGCATTCGCGGCCGCAAGGAAGGTATTGGCTCCGGTAATGTTCAACGTGAGCGTGAACGGGCCGGTGCCGCCATTGATGGAGACGCTGCCACCGGATTTCTGAATCATCCCTCCAAGCGTGATGTTCGCCCCGAGCGTGAGATTTTGCGACCCGCCATCAATTTCGGCCTGGTTGCCACCGTTCACCCATGCCACGTGGGGCAGACCACTGCCTTGATCCCAGTTCTTGAGGGTGGTGTTCCAAATGCCACTGACGCCGTCGCTGCTGCCATCACCGTTGGCCGTGATGTCCACGCTCCCACCGTCCCAATCAAGCGTAGCGGCTCGCGCAGGGCGGGAAGCAAGGGCAAGTAGCACGAACCACAAGGCGCTGGTCACCAGTCGCTTGAAATGTTTCGCAGGCACAAATCGCTTGGTCAAACTGAGTAGAAGGAGGGACATTCGGGTAGCAGGGGGAGGGAACTAAAGTTTACCCGCAATTTGCACTGCAATCAACCGCCATGTGCACGACCTTAGATTTGCGGTGTAATCTCGGCCAGCAACTTACTTGTTCTTGAATACCTTGTGCTGCGCGTCTCCGCCCGAAAGCAGATAAGCCATGAGGTCCAGCAGTTCATCGCGATTCATGCCCATGATCATGCTTGGAGGCATGAGGGATACTTGGGAGAACTCAACGCTCTCGACTTTATCCGCCGGAGCTTTGGTGATCTGGTTGAGATCAAAGGGATTCGAGGCCACGCCGACTTCCTTGTCGTTGCGGAAAATCAGTCGGCCATACAGCGGGTCGGCATTTTTGAGTTTCACAGTGCTGGCCATGTATTGTTCGGAGATCGAGGCACTAGGCTCACAGATGGCCACGAGGATGTCGCGGATGGAGTAACGATTACCCACGGAACCGAGGTCGGGCCCGGAGTGTCCGCCTTCGCCACTGAAGCGATGGCAGGCGATGCACAACCCGGCGGAGAACATCTTTTTACCTTGCTTGAAATCTCGGGCCTGAAGATCAGACTTGAAGAGCTTCATCGCAGTATCCACAGTCCATGCTACCGGCGGACCATTGGGCTTGGGTAACTTGGTAAGATCCACGGCGGCAAAGTCGCCCAGCAAGCCTGCCATCTGCTCGAAATCCTTAGTCTCCAACTGGGCAATGGCGTCCTTGCGAATGGCTTGGAGGTAGCCGGCAAAGCTCTTGCCACCGTCCTTTTCCAAGGCCTCGTTGAGCCACCCAAAAAAGTATTTCCGATCGTCAATCGTCCATCCGCTGCGCACCCGCCGCAGGAAGTAAGTGTAGTGAATATTCCGCGTGTTAGGGTTGTTGGCCATCATCTTCAAAATGGCTGCCCCATATTCGTGGCGACCGAGCATTTCCTTATCATAGTCCACGGTCTGGGCTCGGGTGGATTTCATCAGTTCGATGGTTTTCTTAACCACCATGGGAGCATCCAGCGAGGCCAGCACGCGGCACAACTCTGCGTTCACGGTGTCGTCCTTGGACGAATAATGCGCATCCAACTGAGCGATCACGGCCGCGGCCTTTTCACCCGCAGGCGGTCCCAGACGCGTGAAACTGAGCGCATAGGCCCGGAGCAATGCCAGTTGGTCCTCGCGTTCCAGTGTGCCAAAATTTATCTCAGCAAGTTTATCCAGCAGTCGGTTGGACCAGGATTTATCACCATGGCGGCACAAGGCGATACACGCATAGATCAGGGTTCGGGGATTCTTCTCAGCGAAAACTTTCTCCTGCCAGAGTGGGAGGTCCTGCCATTCAATGGCGAGGCGAGCAGCATAGCGGATGGAGCGATCCGCGTGCGCCAGAGACGGCCAAGCCTTCTCGATGGCTGCGGCACCGTCATCGCTGCGAACGTGAAGTTTCTCCAGCGAATGGCGCAGCTCTCTAAGTGCGCTGTTGGCTAGCAACGTCCGCGGAACCTCCGCTGGCTGCTTGCTAGTGGAGCGAATGCGATACAGTCGGGAGGCCGTGGTGCGGCCACCCGTAACGAAATACATTGCTCCGTCGGGACCGAACCGCATGGCTGCGATGTTCAACGGACTGCCGTGCAGAAACTCTGATTTGGTGCCGGTGTAGCTGGAACCACTCTCCTGCATTGCGGCGGTGAAAATCGTGCCGAAAGTCCAATCGCATACAAAGAGCTTGTCTTGGAACTCCGCCGGGAAATTGGAGTGATGACCGAAACTGATGGCGGTGGGCGAGCGCGGACCAATATCCATCACCGAGCCGAGGCTATCGGCAAAGTAGTCCAGCCACACACTTGATCCCGCCCGCCAACCAAACTCAGCTCCGGACGTGAGATGATTGATCCGCGTGGGCCGATACCACGGCACTCCGACATCGAACTCCATATCGGAATCATAAGTGAAGAGTTCGCCTTCACGATTCAGCGCCAGGTCCACGGAGTTGCGGAAACCCGAGGCGATCATTTTCCAGTCCTTGCCGTCCGGTGAGATGCGGCAAACCCAGCCGCCCGGTGCTTTGAGTCCTACCCCGTGTCCGCTGGGATCGGGCAGCGGAGGGGGCAGCGAGTCCTCCTGCCATACCGCCGGCTGGAGCGAAGAAGTTCCTTTGGGAACCTTGGTGAAATTGCCGCTAACTAAATAAAGACCTTTGCCATCGGCCGTGGGGATGATGGAGTGCGCAGAATGCTCGTAGCCCATGTCCAGCTTCTGCAGGAGCGTGAACTCGTCAAACTTGTCATCACCATCCGTGTCTCTGATGCGATAAAAGCCCCGCATGTTCGCCATGTAGAGACTGTCGAAGGCGTAGAGGAAGCCATAAGCCCCGCCGACCTTGCGTTTCCCCCAATCCACCGGCTCATAGGGGAATCCCGGCAGACTCTCCACCTGGATCTCCGTATCCTTGGTCGGCAGCGTCACGCGGAACACGCCCTTGTCATCCTGGTCGGAAACGATGAGGCGGCCCTTGGGATCAAACGCCATGGCCACCCAGGACCCTTGAGACTTGGGCACCTCGTAGAGCAGTTCCGCGTCAAACCCGGCTCGGAGCGAGATGCCCGTGTCTTGATCGAGCACCAACGGAGCTGAAGCGGTGACAGTGGTTTGGGAGGAGGCCGACCCATTGAACAAGGCGAAAGTCAAACCAAGGAATGTGAGGTGTCGAATCATAAGGGGGGGGAAGGAAAAAGGATGGTGGTTATTCAGACTTGGGCACGGGAGGAATTTGCGCGTAGCTACCCAGGGATAGTAACCAATGCGTGTGCATTGACAGCAGTTCGTTGGCCAAGGCGGGTTCCTGATTGAGATGGTTGTCAGTTTCTGCGAGGTCATTTTTCAGATTGAAGAGTGCCGTTGGCTTTTGCTTTTGACCCATCATTTTCCAGACCCCACGACGAACGGCCCAGGCATCTCCTGATTGCCAATGGAGATCGCGCTCCTTCTTGGAGGCTGAGCCCTTGAGGCTGGGCATGATGTCCATACCGTCAATTGTTAGAGTGGCAGGCAGCACAGCTCCTGCTAGCTGCGCCAAGGTTGGCAACAAATCCATTGTCATCAATGACTCGCTGCTGGTCGTGGCGGGAGGAATCGCTTGTGGCCATGAGGCGATGAATGGCACGCGATGGCCGCCTTCAAACAGGGTGCCCTTTTTGCCGCGCAAATTGGCGTTCGCAGCGAAATCGCGCGGGCCAGCCGGACCGTTATCGGAACAGAAAATTACCAGGGGGTTGGCTTCGAGGTGATGCTTCCGTAACTCCGCCATGACCGCTCCGACGGATTCATCGACAATGCTGATCATTTCTTGGTAGGTCTCCACGGGAGATTTTTTCTTACTGGTATCTCGCCCCTGCCAGGGCTCGTGGGGCGCACCATGGGTCAGGTAGAGGAAGAACGGGACGTCCTTGTTCCGTGCGATGAAGTTGGTGGCATAGCGGGTTAGTAAATCTGTGGTGTAGCCTTCCTCATGTTCGATTTTTTGATTGTTCCACCAATCCAGCTCTTTGTTGCCGTAGCCTGCGACATGGGTGTGGTAATCAACATTGCCACCCATAAAACCACGAAACTCGTCAAAGCCGTAACCCATGGGATGAAACATCGGATCGTAACCAAGATGCCATTTCCCCATCAGGGCGGTGCGGTATCCCGCCTGCTTCAGCAACGCGGGCAGCGTCAGTTCTGCAGTTGCGATCCCCCAAGCCCACCGTTGCACGGGGTTCGCCTTGCGCTGTTCCCGAAATATCGGTGAAAGCTCTTCGTCAGGAACCCAGGCGCAGCGCTGTTGGTATCGCCCCGTCAAGAGCGCAGCGCGCGTCGGGGAGCAGAGCGCACCATTGCTATGAAAATCGGTGCAGCGGATGCCGCTGGCGGCAAGTTTGTCGATGTTAGGAGTTTTGATTTCCTTGTTGCCGTAGCACCCCAAAGAGCCGTAGCCCAAGTCATCGGCCAGCATCAGGACGATGTTGGGCTTCTGAGCAGGGCTAGCCATGCGCAGTGAAAGCAGCGCGAAGAGCACGACAAGAATTGACCTCGCTGAAATAGATGTGATCATGGGCGGCAAGTGTGGCGGGGGCATTCTGCCCCCTAGCCTGGGCATGTGAAGAATTTGGGGTTGATGCTGGTTTGCTACGATTGATGGCTTGTGGGTTGCAACGGGTTCCTGGCTTGGGGGCAGAATGCCCCCGCCACGTTATTTTGAAATGCCCAAGGTATCAAAGGCTTGCTGGAGGGTCTTGCGGGCCGCGGCGGCTTTTTCTGATTCATTGCTGGGGTTGGGTTTGGCTGGGTCCTCCCAAAGCTCTCTTACCTCCCGGAGTTCATTTTGGTTATTTAGCATATAGTCGTGGCTTCGGAGCTGGCGGTCGCCTGCATTCTGAATGTGAATCCACTCACGGGGGTGGGCTGGCTTGCCCAGCAGTTGGGGCGCGAAGGAATGTCCGTGAATGGTTTGCTCAGGTAGTTTGGCGCCCGTGAGTTCACACAGGGTGGGGAACATGTCAGAGAGATCAACGAGGTCTTGGCAGGTGGTGCCGGGCTGGATTTGCCCTGGCCAGCGCACGATGAGTGGAACGTGGGTGCCGCGGTCGGTCATGGTGCCTTTGCCGCCAGCGATCTGTTTCCCGTCGCCCCAGGTGTTGACAAGATCTGCATCGGTTCCATTATCGGCTAGGAATAGGACGATGGTGTTTTCGGCAATGCCGAGATCGTCGAGGGTCTGCAACATGCTGCCGATTTGCTTGTCGAGATAGGTGACCATTTCCGGGAAGTATTTCGGATCACCCTTGTGACCTTCGCTGGGCGCGCGATAGGTTTTCTCTTTGCTGTCCGGGGTTGGTTCCCAAGGATAGTGGGGCAGACAGGTGGAGTAGTAAGCGAGGAAGGGGGTATTGCTTTTGGCGTTGGTTTTGATGAAATCGAGATAGAATTCGAGGTCCACGTCCGGGCCATAACGATCCTTTATTACATTGGCAATCACGCGTCCGTCCCGTAGGAGATAGGGGTTCCAGTAGCGGGTGGTTCTGGCGCCTTTGTCATCAAAGATTTGCCACGTCTGATAGTGATCGAAACCAAACTCTTGGATGGTGTTGTGTTTGTGCTCCAAGGCCACATGCCACTTGCCAACAAGTTGGGTGGCATAGCCGTGTTGCTTAAGTTGGCGCACGAAACTGGGCTGCGTGGGCCGCAGATAGAGGTTCTCCTGGCTTTTGCTGTGGAGCACCACTTTAAGGCCATTCTGAAACGGATAACGTCCGGTAAGCAATTGGGCACGCGAGGGCGAGCAAAAGGGGTTCGAGAAATGATGCGTGAAGCGCATGCCCTCTTTCGCGAGTCGATCTAGGTTTGGGGTGCGATGCGAGGTGCCACCATAGCTGGAAAGGCACTCAACACCAAAGTCGTCTGCCAAGATGAGCATGATGTTAGGTTTCTCCGTCGGGGAAGCAGCGCAGGCGGCGGCGGGGAGGCAGCAGAGGATGATGGAAAGCAGGAAAGGGCGGGACATGCAAGGGGAGTGATTAGCTTTCACCGCGAGAGTTGGGAAGACCGCAGTGGTGGTTCAGGTTTAGTTCTCTGTAGTCCCTCACCAGTATCGATTGCTCAAGGCAAAAAGCACTTGAGAAAATGCATTTCATTATGTGGGAATCTGACGATGCTGGCAAAGTGCGATTAAGGACCGCTGACCTTGAGGCGGACGAAGTTTCTGCTCCCGGCGGGAAAGGTATAGGTCACGTTATTGCCAATGATGGTGACATTGCCGCCGAGCGCTTCGGTCGTCCAGTTGCTAGCTGCCAGGGAGGAGGAGGTTTCTACCACAAAGTCGGTTCCGTAGGTTCCCGTGTAGGTTGCAGCCTTGGTCCAAGTTACACTAATTGTTCCGCCTGCATTCGTTGGGCTGGGGAGAGGGGTGAAGCCCGTCGTGGTGGTGGAGCCACCAAGGAAATATTCCACCCCGTTAGGCACGCCATCTCCGTCATGGTCCAGATCCAGTGCCAAAGAGGTTCCGTTGGCGGATTGCCATCCGGCATAGCCACCCCCGACATCGGGCATGAGTTGGAGCGTGTTGCCGCCTTCAACTTGCAGCTTAAAGCCAGTGATCAGGGCGTCCAACACAGGTGTCCCCGTGATGCTGGCAGTGGTTGTTAGGAGAGTGTAGGTTGTGGCGGCTGCGGACGTGCCCGTGATCTTGACCGTGGAGCCGACGGCAAATGTCACTGTTTTGGTAGAAGTGGTGCCGGAGTCGAGCGTGAAGCCCAGAGACGCGAGGTTGTTGACCGTGATGGGTGAGTTGGAACTGCCACCGACCAGCGCCAGGGTGCCTGCGGTAACTGTCGTGGCTCCCGCATAGGTGTTGGCACCAGTCAAGGTGAGGATGCCACTGCCATCCTTGGACAATCCGCCGCCCAGAGAGCCAGCGTCCTCCAGCAGCGCCTGCGGGATGGTAATATCTTTTCCGGTGGCTACGTTGAAATTGGCTCCGCCGTCCTGAATGTAGGCGTTCGTGAAATTACTGATGTAGGTTGCGCTGGGGCCTGCGGGACGAAGGGTGCCGCCATCGAAATTAAGGGTCGTGGTCGTGTTCGTGCCCCGTGCGGTGGGGAATGCAGGCAGGGTGACATCGGCGGTGCCACCGATATTGATGACGGCAGTGTTGTCATTTCCTAACGCAAGGCGTGGAAACAGATTGGCGCTGAAAGTGCCGCCCGTAATGGTGAGGGTGGAAGCAACACTAGGGCTGACGGTTCCGTTACCCCCCATGGATAAAATGCCGACATTCGCAGTGCCCCCCGTTTGGTTGAAAAGGTTGGTCGTGTTAGGTGCAGTGGCATCATAGCGGCCGATCTGCAGCGTGGCATCGCCACCGCCACCCGAAGCTGTAGTCATGTTCAGCACGCCCGTCCCGCTGAGGTTGAAAGTGCCACCCATGGCTCCGTTGTTCACCCCCAGCATGATGCCGCGGGACGTGGAAGCAAAGGTGGTGATGCTGCCTCCGCTCAGGTGATAAATACCCTGATTCGCAACGGTATTCTGACCGAGGAGCAGGCCGTTGCCGCTGGCAAAACTGACCGCCCCACCGCTTTGGAAAACAGTTCCAGTGGCGGCTGTGGTGGTGGCGTTGCCGACGTTAAATTGTCCCGTTCCAAAAGCGTAAGTGCCCGCAGTAATATTCAGTGTAGCATTGAGGCCGGGAGTATTGCTAACCGTGATCGAACGATTGCCGGTGGTGAAACCTCCAGATAAAGTAAGCGTTCCCGCACTGACAGCGGTGGCACCGGTGTAAGTATTCGTCTGCGTGAGGATCGCATGGCCAGCACCGAGTTTGTTGAAGCCGCCCGTGGTTTGATTGAGCACTTGGTCCACAGTGAACGTATGCCCGACGTTATCGATGTCCAAGCCCACCGCCTTGGTCGCATTGAAGGAAACGGTATGGCCGAGAGTGCTAACGGAGGTTAGGGAGGAACCGGTGATTTGCAGTGTGCCACCGTCGAACACTAAAGTTGAAGAGGCATCACCCAAGTGGGCGGTCGTGCTGACACTCACAGTGCCGGCACTGAGCGTCGTCGTTCCAATGTAGGTATTGGCCGCTGATAGAACTGCTTTGCCGGCTCCCTGTTTGGTGATGGGGAATGCGCCCGAAACGGATCCAGCCAAAGTCAAGGTGCGGGCGGTCGTGACATTCCAGAGGTTGGCCGCATTGAACATGAGCGGGCAATTCAGGGTGAGATCCTGCGTGGCTGCGCTTAAATCAATGTCCGTGGCAAGCGCCCCCAAGGTTAAGGAGTGCCCCGCGTTGATGGTCACTAAGCCGCCGGGGTTCGTAATCGTGATTCCGCCAAACGTTAGGTCCGCCCCCAACGCTGTGGTGTTAGCTGCCAGCACTGTGTCATTCCAAGTGGCGAGGCCCGTTGAGGTGGGCACACCTCCGGACCAACTACTTGGATCGTTGAGTGCCAACTCGTTGTTTGCCTTGATGCTTCCAAGGGCAGCGTAAGTCAGAATGATCCTGCCCAAGCCTCCGTTGGCACCCTTGAAAGAGGTGCCTGCCGTGGCACATTTTGCACCTCCCCCACCACCGCCAGGGCTCGTTGGCGCATTGCCCGCAGCACTGCCATTTCTTGAAGTGCCACCATTGCCGCCCGTGTGATCCGCGTCGCTCCCAGTGCCACCAGCACCAAAGGTGGCGTTGGCCGCCGAAGAATTACCGCCCGCCCCCAGGTCGCCCGCACCGCCGCCGCCGCCACCGCCATTGCCTGAACTCCAAAACACGGCATTTCCTCCTTTAAATCCTGCGTCAACCCCTGCGCTGACGGCACCACCGACACCTGCGGTGCCACTGGCGGCCGTTGCTCCAGTGACCACTCTGCACCCTCCGCCCTTACCTCCGTTGGCAGTGACGGTCACCGCGCTATCGCCAGTGAAAGATACCGCCGCACCGTCGGGAGCATCCTGGTTGTCAACAAAAGTATTAGCCGCAGGACTGACGGCGGCCGCTGGGATGGTGACGGTATAAGTATTGCCAGCAGTCACCGGGACCGTAATCAGCTTGGCATAGGCCCCGCCGCCGCCGCCGCCACCACCCGCATTGCCCGTGGCGCCCGTGGCTTTCGTGGCGCTGCCGCCCGCCCCCCCGCCGCCCCAGCATTCAACCTGGACCGTAGTCACGCCGGTTGGACAGATCCAATTGACGGTTCCGGCAGTTGTAAATTTCTCAGTGACGGCACTCGCGTAATTCGCGGTGAACGTCAGCATCACCAGCGCCAGGGCGCTGGCAATCGTTGCTTGGCGGGGGGAAGGATTGGTGGTTTTCATGGAGTATCATGTTGTTGGTTTGAAATTATTGACTCACGAAGGGTTATTTCGCTTTGGATTTAGCGGGGACTGCAATGACTTGTTTGGCTTCCAGGAGTTTCTCGCGCAGCGCGGTATAAGGCACTTCTTGGACGCTGACATTGGTTGCCACCGCCAGTCCGGCCGCAATGGCTGCGCTCTGGCTTAGAGCCATGAAGACGGGTTCCATGCGAATGGATCCATGGGCCACGTGGGAAGCCGAAATGCAGATGGGCGAAAGCAAATTTTCACACTCGCCTTTGCGAGGGATGATGGAACGGTAGGAAATGTGATAGGGCTTCGGCGGCACGCGCCAAATGACGCCATCGCTTTGCGCCAGGCCATCCTCGGTTACGAAATGCTGCACGACATGAGAGTCCATGCCGAATGATCCCAGCGCCACGGGATCAGGGGCGGAGCGTTTCCCTTCGCAGTCGCTTTGGTTCATGACGTAGTCCGTCACCATGCGTCGCGCCTCACGAATATAGATCATCCAGGGCCAGCCACCATTGTCGGTAAATTCATCTTTGGAGAGTCCGAACGCGCTGGCCTTCTTGCGAATGGCTTCCGGCACCCGCGGGTTGTTGGAAAGGGTCCAGAGGAAGCCACGAATGTAAGTCTCATGCGCCTGCTCGATCTCGTGTCGCTTCTCATAGCTGCCTTCCGGATACTCCCAGTTTGCTCCCGAGTAATCGGATCCCACGGCATGCATGTTATTCCAATCCACCTTGGACCCTGTGCCTGCCAACGGTTCGACGAGTGCGGGGAGTCGGGCATCGCCTGCGTCGAAATTACGCAACAGCAGTTCGTGATCGATCGCTTGGTAGCCCGCTGGTTTCTCGATGGGAATGCGGAGCTTGGGATCGGTGGTTAGGCAGACCCGATAATTGTAACCTTGGATTTTCTTGTCGCCTTGGCCATTGGTCAGTCCTTCGATGCGATGAATATGCGGCAGCAGACCGCTGGTCGGGTCGCCTGCCTTGATGTAAGGATCCACCGGCTTCACGAAATGATCTTTATCCTTCTGCGTGTAATGCACCCTTGGCTTGGTATCCCCCCGACGCACCCCCGCCAGATCCTCGTGGTATTGGCTCTCCGGCTCGCGTCCCACCGTGTAAGTCACCCCTGCCGCAGCCATCAGATCGCCCACATAGGTGGCATCAATGAACATTCTGCCCCGGTAAGTCTTGCCGCTGAGCGTCGTGATCGCTTCAATGCGCTTCCCATTCAGCTTCACACCCTTCCCTGGTGCGCGATCCAATTTCTCATTCAGCACCACTAACACGCCGGCATCAGCGATCAATTTCTGAAATACCTGCAGCCCCACATGCGGCTCGAAACTCCGCACATAATCCGTGCCATAGGCTGCGGCCACGCCATCATAGAACTCCGAGGCAATGCCCCCGAACGTGCCGCGTCGGCCCAGAAAATCCGTCGCCCCCAAGCCACTGGCGCTCATGCCCCCAAGGAATCCGGTGGGATTGACCAGCACGACCGAGTTCCCCTGACGTTTGGCGGCCACCGCCGCAATCACCGCGCCCGACGAATCGCCATAGACCACCACGTCATACTGCGGCGCATCGACTTGGGCCATGAGCGCGGGCGCGCAATTTAAGGAGAACAGTGCAACGAGAAGAGTGGAGAGAGGGTATTTCATGGTTTGAGGTTGCTAGGGAGCGTTCCTTTAGAGCTTCGCGAAATCGTCCACCAAACTCACGGCTGCTGCGGGGGATAGATGGCCTAGGGGTTAAAGGATTGGGATGGATTTCATCTGGTTGCCTGGGGGCGAGCGGTTAGAGTGGATTAAATAATCCCCAGATTAAGGATGGTGCGACAATTTGGTCCATCTTTTTCGAGATGGTAACCTTCCCTTAAATGGGGCATGTTAAAAGTGCAGATTTTTATCAGAGAGAGCATTTTGACTTGACTGCATTTGCACCAATTCGTATTCAAAGAGGGCAAAGCTTGGTCATTTCTCCCATCCCTCTTACAGAATTTACTGACAGAATTTACTGAACCCAATACTCCCCGCCAGAATTTGCATGAAAAATCTGCTTATAGTCCTGTTGTGCCCCGGTCTGGCAACAATCGCCTGCGCAGCGCCAGGCACGCTGACCATCAACGGCAACCTCACCTTAAAACAAGGGTCCATCGTGAATATCGAAGCGGCAGGCACCACGCCCGGCACTCAGCACGATGAAATCAAGGTTGGTGGCAACATCCTTCTGCTCAACGGCGGAGTTCCTGCGGGTCCCACGCTGAATGTCACCGCCATCAGTGGCTATTTGGGTGTCAGCGGTGATATTCTCGACATTTTTGATTTCACGTCCCTGACCGGAACTTTCGAAACGCTCAATCTTCCCCCCGGCAACTGGCAAACCACCAATCTCTCAACCCTGGGTGAACTCAATTTCCAGACTCCCAGCGGGTTCCTCGCGTGGCTTGGCAGCAATGGACTAGCCAGTGCTGCGGGCGACGACGACAATGACTCGCTGACGAACCTAGCCGAATATGCTCTTGGCGGTATCCCCGTGACAGGAGTTGGCTCAAACAGCACGTTCCTCCTGCCTACTCCGGATGTGGCTGGCGTTGATCCAAACAAAAAGCTCAACTTCAAATTTCTCCTTCCGGATGCGCCACCAACCGATGTGAAATACATCATTCAGGTCCAAGATGACCTGCCTGGCACCTGGACAGATCTGGCCACAAAAACGGGATCAGGTGCCTGGACCGGTCTGGCCACAGTGACCACCGGTTCCTCCACTCTGAACCACACAACTTACACTTTGGAGGACGTGCAACCCACCGCTTCCGTGCCAAAACGTTTCATGCGCCTCAAAATGGAAATCCTCCCCTGAAGAAAGCGCATGGTATTTCCGCCCTCAGTAACGCAACTAGCTCTCTATTTCCCAAATCCATCTCCCCCCCATAAACAAATGACGAATTTCCAAAAATCCTTCACTGGTCGAATCCTCCCGGCCGCCGCGAGCCTCAGCCTCACATCCGTGGCAGCATTTGCCCAAGTCACTTACGACTGGAACGGAACCACAGGTGGATCCTGGGAAACGGGTTTAAATTGGACCCCGAATGCCGCAGGTTCCACCTTCACTAGCCTGGACACGGTCCAACTCACCAAGGATTTTACCGCAGCCACTTGGACCCTCGATGCCTCCACGACTATCAACAAGCTCATTTATGAAGATACGGGCACGACGGCGGACATTGTGGGGGTGCTCAACGCAGGCATCGGGGGCACACTGACACTTGGCGGGACCACGCCAACGATTGAGTTGCGCAATAGCTTTACCATCAACGCTCCTCTTGCCGGCACCAGCGGCTTTACCAAGACGGGAGCGCTTGGCTTGACCCTCACCGGAAACAATGCGGGACTCAGCGGCACCATGACCATTTCCGATCCCGGAGCGACCAATTTTGGAGGGGTGTTCATCAACAACCTGGCCGCGCTCGGGAGCATCACGACTGTCACCACCCTTGGAACGGCTACCACGGGCGGATTCTTCCGCCTTAACGGCACGGGCATCATCGTTCCGAACACGGTCACGTTCAACCTCAGCGGCCAGGGCGGCAACAGCGCCCCAAACGGCACCTTGGTGAGTTCCGGCACGGGGATCAACGAGATTCAGGGCACGATTAATTTGCAGTCCGCAGGAGTGCGAATTTCCAATACGGGTGCCACGCGATTGGACATTTCCGGCCAAATCACGGGAGCGCAGCCGGTCATCTTTCGCCTTGCCACCAGTGAGGGCGTCCACCTCATGAACACCAGCAACAACTGGACCGGGGCCACCACCCACTCCGGTGGCCTGTTGTGGTTTGAGCCCGGCACGCTGCCGAATGGCAACCTTGCGCATGCTGCCTCAGACCCAGGTTCCATCCAATCGTCAGGCAGCTTCAACCGCGCACTCGGCACTGGCGCGGGGCAGATGTTTTCTACCTACGTCCAGAACGGTGCTCGCGAAACAGGCTTCAGCGCTCGGGGTGGGGCGCTAACGGTCAATCTTGGCGGAGCGGGTGCGGATGTGAAGTTTTACAATTTTGCCGCCATCGCAACTTCAGGAACGTGGACCACGACATCTACCACCATCAACATGACCAGCACCACTGGCTACGTAACGGGCATGGTCATCAGCGGTGGAACGGGGCTGCCAACCAACGCAACCATTACCGCCGTCTCGCCCACATCGTTGACCATTAACAATCCAACGACCGCTGCTCAGGCGACTGCAGTCACCGTAACTGGCTCGCAAAATAACTCTGCCCAGTGGAACACCAACATTCTCAGCCTGAACTGGAACCACTCCGACAGCAAGTTGACCTTCGCGAATAATCTTGATCTCAACGGCTTCACCCGCACCATCGCTGTGCGTAATAGCGTGTCCGAAATCTCGGGAATTATCAAAAACACCAACGCCACCGTAACCAACTCTGGTATTAAAATTGTGGGAGATGCATCCATTGCTGACGGCACCGCCTCCACCGTTTACGGCACCCTCATCTTGTCCGGAGCCAATACCTTTACGGGAAATGTGAATGTCGCCCGCGGTCGCCTGCAAATTACCAACACCCAATCACTAGGGCTGCGGGATGGCACCAACAATAAAACGATTTCCCTCAACAACGGTGCCGCCGGTAACCCCCAATTGGCACTTGATGGCAGCGGCGGAGCCATAGATCTCCCATCTTGGATGGTTTACCAAACCAGCAACAATACCCGGGCGGCCATTCTCAATCTGAGTGGCGACAACATCATCCGTGGCAATATTTCGATGACGACCGGTGGGGGTGGCACCACGCTCCAATCTGATGCAGGTAAACTCACCCTCATGGGAAACATCACGCCCGCCGCAACCTTGCGTGACCTAAAAATCGGTGGGGCAGGTAATGTCGAACTCACCGGAGTCATCGCGAACGGCACCACCGTCAATATGCCCGTTACCAAGCTAGGCGGTGGCATTGTGACCCTCAGCGGGATCAGCACTTACACGGGGGCAACCTCTCTGGAGGGCGGCCTCACTCTGGTGAACGGAAAACTGGCGAACACACCAACGACCGTGAAAAATACTGCCACCTTGGGTGGCGGTGGCACCATTGGGGGAGATGTCACGCTTGAGGCAGGGGGCACGATTGCTCCCGGCAACAGCCCCGGCATCCTGACCATCGGCAGTCTCACCACCACGGGCACCGGCACTCTAAGTATCGAACTCAATGGAACTGCTCCAGGCACGCAATATGACCAACTGGTCGTCAGCAGTGCGGGCGGCGGCACCGGTGCCTTGTCCCTCGGCACCACCATCATCTCCCTTTCCCTCGGCTTTACCCCGGCCGTGAACGACAAGTTCTTCATCCTGCTCAATGATGGCGTGGATCCTATTTCTGGTAACCTCCTCAATGGTGTCACTCCTATCCTGGAGGGCGACATAGTGAACCTGGGCGGCCAGAATTTTGCGGTCAGCTATCAGGATAATGGTGATGGCGGTGCCGTCGGCAACGACCTCAGTTTCACCGCCGTCCCTGAACCGGGCACTACGGTCCTCGGTGCCATTGGTATCTCCGCGCTACTTAGACGTAAAAGATAGGCTCAGGCCGTTGGCAGATGAGTGGCGTCTGTGCCTCCCTGTAGGATTACCAGTTGAATCCCGCTAAGGGAAACTTTAGGGGAAGCGCATGATTGATGAGATCGAATTTCCCCCGGCCTACTGGCAGCGCTTTAGCGGCATCGCGCGGTTGTATGGCCGTGCGGCGTTGGCGCGGTTTCGGGCAGCGCACGTGTGCATCGTGGGCGTGGGGGGAGTGGGCTCATGGTTGGCGGAAGCGTTGGCACGGAGTGGCGTCGGAGCGCTGACGTTGATTGATTTGGATGACGTTTGCGTGACGAATGTGAATCGTCAGTTGCCTGCGCTGGATGGCACCATCGGGAAACCGAAGGTCAATGTGCTGGCAGATCGCGTGCGGGCCATCAATCCGGAAATTACGGTGCATGCGATCACGGAGTTTCTGGGGGCAGCAAATGCGGACCAACTGATCCATGAAAAATACAGCTATCTGGTGGATTGCGTGGATCGGGTGGGCATCAAGATCCTGCAAATCCTACGTTGCAAGGCCTTGGGCATTCCCATGGTGACCATGGGCGGAGCCGGCGGGCGCAAGGATGCACTGAAAGTTAAACTCTGTGACCTGCAACACTCCAGTGGGGATCGGCTCCTGCGCTATGTCAGGAAAAAACTCCGGGCAGAGCATCGCTTCCCACGCGATCTGCGACGCAAGTTCGGCGTCATGGCGGTTTATTCAGACGAACTGCAAGTCTTCCCCTGGTCCGACGGCACCTGTCGCGCCACCGCCGAGGAAGGCGAAAACCTTCGCCTAGACTGCGCCAGCGGCTTCGGAGCCGTCACCCACGTCACCGCCGCCTTCGCCATGATAGGAGCCGGGGAAGTGCTGCGTGGGCTGATTGCGGCGGTGGAGAGTAGCGCGATTGCAGAGACGGAAGAGTAGAGGCTTTTCCCCGCCCACCAAAACGAGCACTTGGCATTGAGCTTTATTTCGGGTAGCTTGCTCGCATGTCGATTCAACAACTCCTTATTTCCGAAGTGTCCCAGCAGCCAGAACCGCTGTTACGGGAAGTTTGGCACTACTTGACTTTCCTCAAGTCCAAGTCGGCCGAGGCTCCGGCTTCCCCGACGACAGTTCGGCCCGGATTTGGAGCCGTTCCAGGCATTAGACTCGCAGATGATTTCGATGCCCCCTTGGAGGATTTCGCAGATTACCGCCCATGAAGTTTCTCTTAGACGCCCATGCGTTGCTATGGTTTCTGGCCGGGGACAGCAAACTCAGCGCGAAGGCGTTGGCGTGCGTTCAGGACGGTCGGAACATTTTGTTCGTGAGCCCGGCAACTCTCTGGGAAATAGGTATCTGTGGTGAAATTCCATCAGTCAGGAAATCACGAAATTTCCTTGTCCAGTTTCAGCGCGAGCGGTGAGATACCCATGATGAAACCTTCCCCCTTGACAGAACTGAACCCGGCTGATTTGCTGTCGCTCTATGCTAATGCAGCGGATGAATCTGCATTTGCGGAACTGGTAAAACCCGTTCCAGAAAGAAAACGGTAGAATGTGGAACCGCCCGCTGGGCTGCTCATTCTAGATCAGCCCAGCGGGCTGACCCACATTCTTTTGAATTCACTCATTTTAAAAGGAAAATGGACTGATACGCCGAGGCCCGAACGTGCTATCCCGGATTTCGCAGGGTGCTTAAAAATAAAAAAAGTTGAAAATTGTTCTAAGAAGCTTGCGCTCTGAATCGTTTTTGGCCTAGAATCCCACCACACTGCCCCAAATCCCAATAATTTTATGAATCAAGATCCCAACCATTTTCCCCATGACCCGAACCAGCATGGTTACGGAGAGTTTGACGCTGGCTTTGGCGCTGAAGGCCAAGAGTTCGCTACTTTTACGCCTCGCGCCAAGGAGCCTTACTGGAAGCGCATTGGCGGTGGATCCCTGGGACTTAGTCTGCTGGTGCATATTATTTTCGTGCTGATTGCCTTGTTCATCATCAAGTTCGTGGTGGACAAGAAAAAGGAGGAGGCGGTGGATTTCCTGCCGGGTGGCGGTGGTGGTGGCAAGGCCTCCCAAGCCAAGATGGCCAATAAACGGAAGTCCGTGACCATGAATACGCCAAAATCCCGGATTGCAGCCAATGTGCAAACTTCCACCGTAACCCTGCCAGATGTGCAGACGATGACCACGGACACCTCCATTTCCGGCTTCGCGATGCCTGCGGCAGGCGGAGTGGGCGGTGGTGAAGGCGGGCTGCGCGGCAAGGGCCGCGGGGGTGCCTTGGGTGATGGCATGGGCAAGGGCGTTGGTCCCGGCAGTGGGATTGGGTTTGTCGGACTGCTCCCTCCGAGCATGCGGAGTCGGTGTTCGCCCCAAGAGCGGGCGGAAAAAATGCGGCAAAATGGGGGTAATGAAGACTGCGAGAGGGCGGTAGTGAAGGCGCTGGATTGGCTTAAGAGCAAGCAATCTCCCGGCGGTTACTGGGGCACCACGCACAAGGCCTCGATGACTGGCTTGGCGTTGCTGGCATTCTACGGCCACTGTGAAACTCCAGATAGTCCATTTTATGGGCAAAACGTAAGTTTGGGCATCACCTACTTGACGAATTTGGGACTAAAGAATAAGGGATTCTTCTCGGAGTTGCTGGGCGTCAATAATCACTGCGTTTACGAGCACGGGATCGCCTGTTATGCGATGGGTGAAACGTATTCCTTCTCCAAATTGGGCAACAAACAGTTGCCAAACTTGCGCGAGACCTTCGAAGACGGGGTCAACATCATCGTGCGGAACCAGCAGGAGAGTGGATCCTGGGGGTATGGCGGCTCCAGCCCCAGCTACGTCAAGGACCGGGAAGACATGTCCGTAACTGGGTGGCAGTTCCAAGCGCTGAAGGCTGCCAAGCACACCAATCTCAAGATCGATGGCTTGCAAAGCGCCATTAAAAAGGCCGCTGATTACTTGGAGAGCAAACTCCAGCCAGATACCGGTGGCTTCGGTCAGAATTCAAATCGGGATGGGGCCTACGGCATCTACACCATGACTGGAATTGGGGTGTTAGGGCTGCAAACCCTTTCCGGCGGTAACTTGGGTAAGGCCAACAAAGGGATTCGTTTCCTCGAAGATGAGTTGAACAAGGATCCGCTCGACTGGAAGAAGAACGCCAATCTCTATTGCTGGTATTACAACACCCAGGCCTTCTTCCAAAAAGGTGGAAAAGAATGGGAAGGTTGGAATAAGCAATGCCGGGAGCAAATCCTGAAAAACCAAAAGCCTGATGGCTCGTATCAAACCGAGGTGGGCACTCATAACGCGGCCACGACTGCCGCTGCTGGCGCGGATGCGGATATCTACCGCACCTGCATGTGCACGCTGATGCTGGAAGTTTATTACCGTTACCTGAAGGTTGGAGCGGGCGAGTAAGTTCGTATCCTGAGTAAATCTGTCGCCCCGATTCACCGCTGAGTTTCAGTGTGGAATCGGGGCGCTGCCTTTTCGGGTGAGAATCTTCCTTGCAGGTTGGAGGGAACCCGGTTGAATGAACTTCCCCGCCATGCCCATTGTCGCCAGTTATTGCACCACCTTCCTCAAGCCGGAAATGCTCCACATTTACCGGCAGGTGAATGGCTTGTGTCGTTATCAAACGTTTGTTATCTGCAAGGAACGGATGTGTGAGGATAAATTTCCGTTCCCCCAGGTCGAAATCCAGCCCCGCGTGAGGAAGAATTTCCTGCGGCGGTTTTGGCTCAAGCATGTCAAGAAGGAGCCAGCGATCGTCTATCGCGGTGAATATGGAGTGATCGCCCGGATTCTGGAGCGACGGGAAGCAGATTTGTTGCACGTGTATTTCGGCCACACCGGAGTGCATTTGTTGCCGTTTCTGGTGCGCACGCCGATTCCTTGCGTGGTCTCTTTTCACGGCATGGACATCCAGCCGCGGGAGGATCGGCCCGGATACGTGGAGGCATTGAAGGCCATGCTGCAATTCCTCCCGTTAGTGCTGGCACGCTCCCAATCCTTGAAGGAGCGATTGGTCGAGTTGGGCTGTCCGCCGGAGAATATTCGCATCAACCGCACTGGCATTCCCATGCACGCATTTCCGGTGGTGGAGCGGGCCTTTCCCGGTGACGGGAAATGGCGTTTTGCGCAAGCCTGTCGGTTGATCGAGAAGAAGGGACTGGATGTGGCCTTGCGCGCCTTCGCGGAGTTCACCAAGCAGTTTCCTGTGGCCCATTTTACCATTGCGGGCGATGGGCCGTTGCGGGAATCACTCGGGCAACTGGTAGCCGAGCTGGGCCTGACCGCCCAGGTGACGTTCACTGGCTTTCTGAGTGAGGCCCAATTGTGCGCGCTATATCACGCCAGCCACGCCTTCCTGCATCCCAGCCAAATGACTGCGGACCAGAATCAGGAGGGCATACCTAATTCCATGCTGGAGGCCATGGCCACCGGGTTGCCCGTGCTGGCCACTTATCACGGAGGGATTCCAGAGGCGGTGCGGGACAATGAGACCGGTCTGCTAGTAGAGGAACGGGATGGGGATCGGCTCCTGGATAACCTGCTACGACTGGCGCACGAACCTGGGTTGTGGCAGCGGTTAGGAGCTGCGGCTGCGGCGGATGTAAGGTTGAACTTCGAACATAGTGCGCAAATTGCGAATCTTGAATCCATCTATGATGAAGCCATCCGGCGGGGGCATCCGCAGCGCTCTGGAGCCTGATCGCAGAGCGGTTCACGAATTTATTTTGCAACCAAACCCGACCCGCAGGGTTTTGCTCTATGCACCTAGTGTGCGATGTCGAACCCACCCACCCATCAAGCTTATGAAACTCTATTCCGCTCTCGCGTTGCTCTGCACTAGCTTTTGCCTGGCGCAAACCCCTCCGCCGACCCCTGCTGGCCCCCCGCCCACCCAACCCTCACCATTCCCGCAGAATGGCCCTTCTGCGGGCGGCCCCAACGGTCCCGCTAAGGATGCTGGTGATCGGTCCGGACGACCATTTGTGGATATGATGCGGCAGCGTTTCGACAGCAAGGGGGGCGGAATGGATCAGCTCAACGAAGAGGATCGCAAACGCCTGCGCACCGTCATGGAGAAGGTATGGAACAAGGACGAAGTTAAGTCGGCCCGTGATGCCGCTGCCGATGCCGCCAAAAAGTATCGCGATGTGATGCATGAAGCCGCCATCAAAGAGGATCCTTCCTTGGCCCCGTTACTGGAGAAAATAAAGGCTAACATGGAGCGCATGCCGATGGGCGGCCCCGGCGGTCCAGGCTTTTCGCCTAGCCAACCGGGGCAGCCACGCCAACCCAATCCCGGTGGACCACCGCAAGGCCCGCCGAACGGTCCCGGTGGTCCGGGGGCCGGTCCTGCCGGCGGCCCTGGAGGCGCGCCTGGTGCAGGTCCTGAGGCACCATCCGCCCGCCCGGCCGGACGAGGCGAAGGGATTCGCGGTGGTGACGGTGGCCGCGGTGAGGGCACCATGAGACTGTTTGGACTCGAGTCCTCTGAGCTGCAAAAACTTCCCGAGGATCAGCGTGGTCGCCTGCGCGAAGCCTTCGAGAAAATCATGCAGCATCCGGAAGTGAAAGCAGCCCGTGAAGCGGCCGAAAAGGCCGACGGAGAGGGCAAACGTGAGGCCTTCCGTAAAATGCGCGATGCCGTGAAAACAGTGGCGGAGAAGGAGTATCCTGAGCTGGCCAAAATTGTGGAGCGGCTGCGCAGTCAAGCGGGTCCCGGCAGAGAAGGTCGCGAGGGACGTCCGCCGCTGGAAGAATCGGCTCCCACTCCGCCTCCTGCCAGGGGCGAAGCCCCGCCTGCCAATACGCCAGGCGCACCAGAGAACGCTCCACCGAAGTAATGCGGCCGTGCGGCACCCGCTCAAGCGTGCCCGGGTCCGGGGGGGGCGGCCAAAGCGCTCGAACAAGCCCTCGCTACAGGCAGCGAAATACCACGCAAAGCCACCGTAGTCCGGGGCTTCAGCCCGTCGAACCATCCCCGTGAACCAGAGGTCTGAATCCGCTTGGGACAGGCTTGCGGACTAAAGCCCATCACTACTTAAAGCCACCGCAGTCCGGGGCTGGCGGGCCTTATTCCAAGTTGCGTTCCAGATGAGGTGATCCTGGAGGGATCTCAGAAATTAGCCGGGGGTTGAGCGATAGCGATACCCCCGGTTAGAGGACCGAAAGAATTGCATCCCGGCAGGGATGCCAGATCAGCAATATGGGAGGGAATGGATTGGCCCGCACGATCCTATTCTGGCATCCCTGCCGGGATGCGGTCACTTCGGTGGGATACCGGGGGTATCGCTATCGCTCGACCCCCGGCTAATTTCTGTCAAGCCTCCGGCTTGAATCTGATAAGCTCTCATCTTGAACGCAACTTGGAATTAGGCACCTACGGCCCGCCGAGAAATTCCAGCAAATCCGCCAAATCCTGATCCGCCAGTCCCTGCTCCAGCCCTTCTGGCATCAGTGATCGGTTGCTGAGTTCCAGTTTCTCCAACTCTGCTCGAAGCAGCGTCATTTCCTGCCCTTGGGCGTTGCGGAAATGGATTTCATGGAGGTCCTCGCTCATGAGTAATCCGGCGTAGGATTCACCTGATTTAGTTTTGAGGGTGATCAGTTGATAGGCTCCGGCCACTTCCCGATTTGGATCCAGTAGATTTACTAGCAACGATGGTTTGCCGAGATTGCGAAATGTTTTACGTTCAGGTCCGACCGCATTTCCTTCGTTGCCGTGGCGATGGCAGATGAGGCAGCGCTGGCGAAAGGTGGTTTCGCCTTTGGCGGCGTTTCCGCTCAAGGTCAGGGCACCCAAATGGTCATTGATGACCTTCTGACGATCCACTGGGGCTCCGAAGAGGGAATTGGCGGGTTCTGGTAGAAGCCGCCTAGCCTGATTGATCTGGACCGCGGAAAGTTCCTCCTTGGCGATGCGTCCCTCCGTAATGTGCTCCAACAGAGGCTTGGCGCGAGCACTGGATTTCAGATGCCAATCCAATATTGCTTGGCGAAGCGATATCGGCTGAAGGGACCAAGTGGTGGTCAATTGTTCCACTGCCGCTGGGTCCAAGGCTGGAACCATCATGGCCCGCAACGCCTGCGGAATCTGCGCGTTCATGACACTCTGCTTTAGGAAATCGAGTTCTGGTGGATTGGTTTTGAGGAGTAAGGCGACTGCCGGATTCGTGAACTTCCCTCTGGCAAATTCCGCTTTGATGGCGGCCAGTGTTTTAGCGGAAGGTGCTGCGCCCAACGCCGCCAATTCAGCCAGGGAAATGGGTGCGGAGGATTCGAGGAAATTGCGCGCTTCAGTCTTAATCGCAGCATCACCCGACTTCCCTAGCATGGCCCACAGATCCAGATCGTGTGTCACTTGCGCCATCAACAGGATTTCGGAGGACTTGGCCGCAAGCCTCACTGCTTGTTTAACCCTGGCGGAATCTTTGCGATACAACCGTAGAAGTTGATCGCCTGTTTCCGCGCCCCAGATGGGCCGCAGGATGGCTGGGAGTTCCGCCAACACAAAGGGGTCTGTGCTTTGCGCCGTTGCTTCAGCAAGCTGCTTTGCTTCCGCTAATCCGTTGGCTGGCTCCTGTGCTGAAGGTTGGCTCCCCCGAATTTCCACGCACTCTCCCAACCAGCGAACGATGCCAGATTTGCCCGCCGGAGCTTTCTCCCAGACTCTTTTCACATCAGCGACGCGCAGGTCACCTGCCCTGGCCAAGCTCGCCAATCCCAGTGGACTGGCGGATCGATGCAGCAAGCCTCGGGCTACTTGCCAAAGCTCAGCATCGCCCGTGGAGGGCGACGTTAGGAGACCAGCACCGCGCCCCGCAGACTTCCCCTGACCTGAAGCAGGTCTCGTGACCTCGCCCTCCACACGGGCGTCCTCTCCAGCAGCGATCCTCATTAACAATCTCTGCGCAGTCTCCCGATGCCAAGCGTTCGGATGTTCCAACATTAGCACCAACTCAGCGGGTTCTTGCAGTGATGGCAGGGGCCTCGAAGGTCGTTTCCAGTCTTTGGGCACCACGCGCCAGATGCGCCCGAGATTCTCTCCACTGGCGAGATCTAACTGGGATTTGATGCTGTCAGGCAACGAATCCGGATGCTCAATAATTTCCCGCGCCATGTCCGCTATGTAGAGCGCCCCGTCTGGTCCGGTGGTGCAGGCCACGGGGCGGAACCAGTTACTGTCGCTCGTAAGAAATTCCGTTTTCGCCTCATCCGCGGCGCGCTCAGCGATCAAGGTATCGCCCTGCTGACGGATGATTTTTCGATGCACCAGATTGCTTCCAACATCACAGATGAAGACATTACCCAGAAACTCCGCGCCCAGAGCATCACCCCGATAAACGTGAAGTCCGCAGGCTGAAGTGAAGTATCCTGACGAGCGACCACCGCCCTCCACCAAGCCAGAAACCTGCCCGGTGGCCCGCCAGCGCGTCCTAACCACACGCCATGCTTCCTCCGGACTGGTGCGGAAGACCTCCGCCGCAGGTCCATCCACCGGAATATCTAACAGGGTGGCAGTATTGGCTCCGTGGTGTCGTTCCCACGGCACCCATTGCAAATGGTGACTGTTGCTGCAGACGAAACGTCGGCCCATTTCGTCGAATGTTAGTCCGAATTGAGCTGTGCCCACCTCGCGTTGGATTTTGTTCGTGGCGGGATCGAGGGAGAAATCCTGACCATTCATCGACTGCCCGGAAATGAGGCCCCCATTGCCCGCCGTGGATCCCCAGATGCGACCATCCGGCCCCCACGTTAGGCTGTTCGGCAGCGCCTGCACATTGGGCTTGGCCTTGCCGCTCGCGAAGCCAGTTGCGATGGTTTGCCGTTCATCCGCCACACCATCGTTATTAGTATCAATCGCGAAAATAAGCTCTGGCGAAGCCAGCACATAGACGCCACCGCGCGCACACACAATGCCCGTGGGCCAAGGGAGGTCTTTGAGGAACACGGTCGATTTTTCAAACACGCCATCGCCATCGGCATCGATTAATTTTCGCACCGTGCCCATCTTCTGATCCCGCCGCTCCGGTAGTGGATAGTCGCGCATTTCCACGACATACAGCGCGCCAAATTCATCGAACGCCATGGCCACGGGATCCACCACATTAGGCTCGCTGGCCGCCAGTTCCACGCGCAGGCCCAGGCGCACATGCAGCGCAGCCTGGGATGCCGCCAAACTGGGCGCAGGCAGGCGCGGCAAATCATCCGCCGACACCGTGGGTTCCGCACTGGTTAACACCGTGGCGCCATGCAGAGCGATGAAAATAAGAAGACGCATAGAGGGAGCTTTACGGGAGATGCTTTCATCTGGCAAGGTCCGCACATGCCTAAGTCTCTCCGATTCCTTCCGCTCTTGCTGGCCTGCGTGCTGGCTGTGGGTGCCGCCATCTTGTTTGCCGGAAATTCAGCTCCTGTCAGTGGGTTGCGCGTGGCCACGTTCGATCTTGATGCCACGCCACCGGTGGGATCAAGACTAACCTATGACCCCATGATTGATGTCGGGCCCTTGGGGCTGCGTTGTCGGGGGATGGTGCTCATGGGAGCGGGCGACCCGATTGTGCTCTGTGCCGTGGATTGGATCGGCATCGCCAACGAAGGTCACGACGCCTTCCGAGCCACCCTCGCCAAGGCGGCTGGCACCAAGCCGGAACGCGTAGCGGTGCACGTGCTCCATCAGCACGATGCGCCCATTTGTGACTTCACCACCGAGCGTATTCTGCGCACTGCCGGGATGGATCCGGAGGTATTCGATTCCTCCTGGCAGCGCAAATGGTTGGATCATTTGGGCCAGACTGTCAGTAAATCACTCGCGAAGACCACGCCCGTCACTCATGTGGGATTTGGGGAAGGGAAAGTGGAGCAAGTGGCGAGCAATCGACGCATTCTGGGGCCTGACGGAAAGGTGAAGAGCGTGCGCTTCACGGCCTGCAAAGATCCCGCCATCCGGGCGGAACCGGAAGGCGTGATTGATCCCATTGCTTCAGCGGTGAGCTTATGGAATAACGATACCCCAGTGGTTGTCCTCACCTACTTCGCCACGCATCCACAGAGTTACTATCGCACCGGCATTGCGAATCCTGACTTCCCTGGCATGGCACGGTTTTTAAGAGATCAGGAATTGTCGGTGCTCCACGTGCATTTCAACGGAGCCGCCGGAAATATCGGCGCAGGGAAATACAACGACGGCAGCATCGCGAATCGCCCAGTGTTAGCGAAACGCCTGGCCGATGGTCTGCGTAAGGCTTGGGATGGCTCCCAAAAGCAACCCCTTTCAGCGGAGGACATTTCCTGGAAAACCGTGGGCGTGGCCCTGCCACCTCGGGAAAATTTAAAGGCCGAAACCCTCAAGTCCCAACTCAAGCCCAACGACGGCATCCTCAGTGCCGCCATGCAACTCGCCTGGCTGGAACGTTGTCAGCAAGGACATAAAATCGAACTTCAGCGCCTGCGGTTAGGCACCGTGGACATCCTGCATTTCCCCGGAGAATTGTTCGTCGAGTATCAGCTTGAAGCCAAGAAAGTGGCCGGATCCCGCCACGTGGCCTTTGCCGCCTACGGAGATTACGGCCCCGGCTACATCGGCACCGAGATCGCTTATTCTCAAGGTGGCTATGAAACGCAGCCCAGTAGTTCCTTCGTAGCCCCAGCGGTGGAGAAGGTGTTGTTTGATGGAATCCGGCAATTACTGGAGTGATTGAGGAATTGTGTCAAAGCGCAACGCCAACGAAAGGCAGCGTGGTCGCAGTCCGCTGGACTGCGGCAATCGGGGTGGGGATGAGCAGTCGAGCCGCCTGCTCCCCCCTGGCTTGGCGTGCGGCCTGCTTGCAAGCGGACCCCAGGAAGTATTGCAAAAAGGATTGAGATTTGGGTAATTTAAGCGTCTTCGCTCCGAAACGACCCTTCGCATTGGTTGGATTAAGGCAGCGTCAGCCAATTATTGAAAATGGAACCCATCACAGTCCATGGGTTAGTCGAATTGAACACAGGGGTATTGGAATTATCGAGGAAATCATCCCAATACAGCCAGTCTTCATTGCTTCCAGCCCTGCATTCGAGATGGGTGGTCGTGAGCGCTACCCGGCCCAGTCCATACGTGTAACGCACGAGATCTGGCTTGCCAGCAGCGGAGCCATTATAAGCGAACGTTCCAGCGGTATAGACGTGGGATCCTTGCAGTGCATCCGCAGGGATAGTGTGGTAGCCTCCTCCATAATACATCACGTTCACGTTCCCCAAATTCCCAATAACAGGATCACCAGAGAAATTTACCGGCGTCAGCACGTATTGGGGCCAAGGGGCGATGTCATCAATCGGGCCAATGTCTTGTCCCTTATAAATTCCCAGAGGGTATGAGTAGGCTCTACCCAGCCAACTGATCGTCTCTGGTGCATAAAACGACCCGGCGCAGATCCCGTAATAACTGCCACCAGAGCTAATAAAAGTGCGAATCTTCTGCTCCTGTCCGGCCAGTCCGGTCTTGTAACCGTAGGAATATCCGCCGGGAAAAGTAACAACCTTAAAATTGCCAAGCGTAAGTCGATTATCGATGATCTCTTGGAAACGAATCGCCAGCGGAATGTTCCCGGTGGATTCAATGCCGCGCGCGACTGCTGGCAGCAAGCCCGGCCAAGCCCCGCCATCACCATTGTGCTGAGCCATGAGCGCCACCCGTTGACCCAACGGGTTTGGCGTGGGATTGATCACTGGCGCCGAGGAATCACCATTAAAGGCGCAACCAATCATCCGCCCCAGCATCGACCAAGCTCCGACAGAGTTGGTATGAAAGCCACCCATCGCCCAATTGTCCCAGATGGTCCAGTCCAGTTCACTGTCGCCCCGCAGCTCTAATGTAAAGGAGGTCATCACGATATAACCTGCCCCGTAGGCTTGGCGGACAATGACCGCGTTCTTGGCAGAATCTCTTGCCACGACAGAGACTCCGGCCGGTGGGGAGGGGAAAAACCCTCCGCCATAGGAATGCCACGCTTCCTGCGTGCCACTGCCAAATGAGGGGTCCGTGATGGTGAAGGTGCGCTTGCCGATGTTGTTCGTGACGTTGGTGTAGTTCCCAAGATAAACATCAAACGTGCCCCCGTTTTGGGCTGAGAAAAAGGCCCCAGCTTCTTCGGCAACTAAACCCCCACCAGCAGTGAGATAGGCTCGCATGGCATTTTTCGTAGCAATCTGATCGAGTGCGTCCCCATCGGCGTATTTGCCGGCGCAACACTTTTTCCCTTCCTCACCGGGAGGAATCACCAAGACATCAAAATTTTGAGGAGTGAGCCGACCATTCACGATGTCTGACTTGGTGATTGCCATGGGGCTGTTTCCCATGGAGGCGACGGCTCGAAACATGGCTAGAATGGTGCTCGATTCGGCCCCGGTGCCACTATAAATACCCACCTTCAAGCCGGTGGGGGCTGCCATCACCTTGCCCTGGCCGATTGTCCAAGCGATGAGTATAAGCGAAGCAGCCTTCATGATTCCAGTGCAACCCCATCCTCGGAGCCAAGGCGTCGATTTGGTGGAGGGACCACGTTCTAGTAAATTAGCTGTCGGAATCCGACCGCACTTCAAACCGATTTTATGGGAAATTGTTATCATGGAACTTATCGTAATCATAATTCAGAAAAAAGTCAACATTTTTAGCACTTAATCGCGGACAGAGCGGATTTTTGCACGGTGTAAGTTTTTGATTATCAACAGATCATGCGGTGGTGACGCGCTGCTGCGCGTCATTGGACTTCCCCTTTCAGACACGCGCAGCAGCGCGTTTCCACCTCCGTGCAAAAATCCGCCGTTGCCTCATTTCATTCGGCCAACCCTGAGCTGGAGGTCGGAAGCCCGTTGGGCTTCGGGCTGCGCCTGAAGCTTGAATCCGAACCGCAGGCATGGCGTGAGTTGAGTTCCTACCATGATGCCGGGGCTTTCAAAGCCCCGCACCTTGGGACAAAGCCCGTGTTGTGTTGAGCCTCGTCGTGGGATGAAGCATCTTTTGCAAAAAAGATTGAAAAATCCTGAATTTGATTGTATTTATGGTAATTATCGTTGATTCTGTCGAAATTAGCAGAAATTAAATATCGACCATAATGAGTAAACCAGCCGCATTCCCTGAGGCACCGCCCATCCGCAAGGCTTTCCACCACGTTGCACGCATCCTGCTGTGTGTGGGTGCTTGGATGTCTGTAGTCGTATCCGCCCGAGCCCAAACCGCCAGCGTGGTGGAGTGGACGTTTCTGAGCGGGAGTGTGTATTCGGCCAATGCGTCCACCAAGAACGCGCAAGTGACGCAAGCGACGGTGCCAATGAGCACGCTCGGGGTGACGATGGCTTCCTCCGGCATTAATCCGAACTTCCAGCTGAATTCAACCCAATGGTCCACCGCAGTGGGAGGCACGGTGGGAACGGCCGGTGTGCCTGCGGCTGGTTACTGGACGGCTGCGGCCAATTCTGCCACGGCGGTGGCTCCCGTGACTGGAGATAAAGTCCTCTATTTCAACATCACCCCGGCCACTGCGGCGGCAATCGATCTGGGTGCCTTGAAATTGTCCTTTGATGCCACCCGCAGTGTGTCTGCATCCTCCCCTACGGCGGCCCGGGCGTATATTGTCTGGACGGATGCGGGCGCGTCCAAACGCCGTTATACGACAACGGCGGTCACTCTCTCCGGCACCACTTTGGCGAATAAAGTCCTTGATCTTGGGGGGGCTGCGAGTGCTGGAGATACTTTCCCGGTGAATCCCGGGGGCTATGCCTTCCACATCGAAGTGGAATTAACCGGTGCTACCGTGGCCGGATCCGGAGTGCTGCTGGACAATGTGAAACTACTAACCAACGCACTGCAAGCGGGGGGCTGTGCCATCGGAAATTTGATTTACAACGACGTTGACCTCAACGGTTTCTACAACACCGCTGGTGGGGACACGGCTGTTAGTGGTGCGGTGGTCGATCTCTTGAATAGCGCGGGCACGGTGCTGAAATCCACCACCACGACTGCCACTGGGCAATATTTCTTTACCAATCTGCTTCCTTCGGGTGGCACCGCTCCGGCCACTCCGAACTATAAAGTTCGGGTGAATGCCTCCAGCTTCGCCATCGGGCAACCGCTGTTCGGAAAATATTCCATTTTACCTGCCAGCCCGGTGGATGGAGCCAATGGAGACGATGATGTGCCGGGAAATGATGCCGGAGTGGACGATAACAATCCTGCGACCAACGGGATCAGCAGCCATGCCATCGTGCTAGCCGCTGGCACTGAGCCCACCCTGGAAGCGGGTGCCCTGAACACGCTGGATGATGCCTATGACAGCAATGGCGACCTCACGGTGGACTTTGGTTTCCGCACCACCCCCACCACCGACTTTGGTGATAACCCATCCTTTGCTGCCGCTTCCAACATTATTAGCAGCGCCCTAAAAATTGGCACCAACGCCACCGATAGTGAAGCCATCAACCCGGTTTCCGGCACGGCTACTTTAGATGATACTAGTGGTTCCACGCCTGATGACGAGGATCTGGACGTGACCACGAAAACGTTCACCGCAGGCTCCTCTCTAACCTACGCATTTTCCGTAACCGCCGGAGCCCCTGCCAAGCTCATGGTCTGGGCGGATTGGAATAACGATGGAGCGGTGACCGGCACGAATGAAATCGTGACGGCAACGGCCCTGGATGTCATCGTTGGCACCAATAGCTACTCCGTGGCCTTCAATCCCCCGGCGGGCACCATTGGCATCTGCTACCTTCGGTTCCGGGTGCAGGATGGAGCTACTTCCCCCACCTTCAGCGGCAATTCCACGGCCTTTGGGGAAGTGGAGGATTATGCCGTCAATGTTGTCGGTCCAACGCTTGATTTTGGCGACTGGAATGGCTCTGGAGCCTTGACCACGACTACCAGCAGCACTGTAAACCTCAACCTCCGCCTGGGTGCCATCGTCGATGCAGAATTCAGCGTCACGCCTGATCCAGCGGCTACCACCGACGGTGCGGATGAAGATGGGGTGACCATGCCAGCGAACCTTGGGGCGGGCGCTACGGTGACGATCCCAGTCAGCGTATTCAACAACAGTGGTCTCAATGGCTATCTCAATGCATGGATCGACTTCAACAACGACGGCACTTTTAACGACACCCTGGTGACTTCCGGTGGCGAGCGGCTGGAAGCCGCGCGCACCATTGCTACTGGCGTTAGCGCGACGACGCAGAACATCACTTTTACCGTGCCCGCCGGCGCGAGCATAGGCACGCAGCGGGGAGTGCGGTTCCGTCTGACTGATCAGGCCACGACCACACCGACCGGTGCCGTCGGGTCAGGTGAAGTGGAGGACTATGTTGTTTCGATCATAACGCCACCTTCTTTCCCTGAGTTGTGCGCTCCCAATGTTTACAGTTGGACTGCGTTGGCGACCGGCGGCACCTTCTCGATGACTGCAATCGACAGCGCGGTTATGGGTGGAAAAACGGGAGTGACCAATGGGGTCACACTCAGCTTCACCAATAGTGCCATTCAGGGGCAGTTCATCGTTCATGCTCCGCTCACGGGTTCCCTTGGCACGGCAGATAATTTGCGTGGTTCTGGAGGCGCCGCCTTGGCCCCGGTTTATCAGGACCTTAGCGCAGATCGCGCCCAAGCCGTGGCTTTGTCAAACAAGGTAGCCGCGCTGACGCCAACGCAAACCTTGGGCAGTTTCACCGCACCATTCACGGTCAATGCGACGGCACCCGACGGCAAAAATGTCATTCTGATTACCGATGTTTATTTGGGTGGCAGCGAGAAATTTACGCTCAATGGGGGACCGAGCGACTACATCATCGTCAACATTCAGAACCGGCTCTCCTTCACTGCCAGTGCGGGGATCGAACTGACTGGGGGGCTTCAGGCTTCTCATGTAATGGTCAATTTGCTGCCTGGATCAACCGTTCTCCAGTTGACCGGATCTTCCACCGTGACCGGGGGGACTTTCCTCGCATTGAATTCGACTACCGTCACGCAAATCATTGGCTCGGCGGTCATCAATGGCGCTGTGTTCGCCAAAGATATTCAGATCAGCGGAGGCTCTATCATTAACTCAGGTTATGCCTTTGATTGCGGCGTATCGGCTGACTTCGGTGACTGGAGCGGCAGCGGCGCACAGACCACGACGGCGAGTAGCACCATGAACCCCAACCTCCGCCTCGGTGCCACCGTCGATGCGGAAACCAGCGTGGTGCCCGATGCAGGCGCTACCGCTGACGGCGCAGATGAAGACGGCGTGACCATGCCAGGGAGTATTACGGCAGGCGTGAGTGCGACGATTCCAGTCAGCTTCTTCAACAACAATACTTCCGGAAAATACCTTCAGGCGTGGATCGATTTTGACAACGATGGAGCGTTCAACGACGTCGATGTAACTACTGCTGGCGGAGAGCGGATCTACAACGCAGTGACTCCCGCGAACGCCTCGCAGCAGAACATAAATGCCACTTTTACGGTGCCCGCAACCGCCCGTGCTGGCACCCAACGTGGCGTGCGCTTCCGTCTCAGTGACAACGCCGCCACCACTCCAACGAGTAGCGGTGCCACGGGCGAAATTGAAGATTATACGGTTACGATAAATGCGATGGCTGTGGGCGGTTTGGTGTATGAAGACCAAAACGTCAATGGTCAATACGACAGCGCTACCGATGCGGTGATCAATGGCGCCACGGTGACATTGTATAATGACTTGACGGGAAATGGCATTACAGCGGATGATGTGGTTACGCCCTTCACCCAATCGGGATTGACAAATCCGGTGACTCCGGCGGGAAGCGTTTACTCCTTCGACAACCTGCCGCCGGGCAATTACTTTGTGAAGGTTAGGCCGACGACAGGAACTTGGTATCAAGGTGGCAGCCTCATCACGACAAATCCAGTGCTGGCATCGAAAGTGGACAACAAAAACTACGGAAACCGGAATGTGCTGGATGCTGCCGCGTTCTTTAGTCCGGTCGTCAACTTGTCGGTCGGTGGGCTTCCAGGAGTGGGCGTGGATGGCGATGATGCCAACACCGACAGCACGATCGACTTCGGTCTCTGGCAGCGCATGAGCATCGGAAACTTGGTCTTCAACGACAGCAATAACGATGGTTCGGCGGCTTCTGCAGCTGGGATTGTCAGTGTGACGCTTGAGTTGTTCAAATCCACCGATGCCACGGTGGGCAATGGCGATGATGTTTCTCAGGGCACGACCACCTCCACTGTAGGCACCGGGGCGTATGGCTTCAGCGGATTGTTGCCTGGAAACTATTTCCTTAAGGTGACGCCAACGGTCGCCTACCCATTGAAGTCAGGCGTCAATGGATCTGACAATGGCGTGGATAATGACAACAACGGTGTCACGCAAGTTTCGCAAAGTCAGCCAATCTACACGCACATGATCACGCTGACGATACTTGGTGAAACGGCCAGCGGCAATGTGGAGAACACCATCGACATCGGATTGCGTGCTTGTCCTGCGATCAACATTACGCCAGCCAGCCTGGCAGCGGCCACCCAATGGTTCCCCTATTCACAAACGATCACCGGCAGCGGTGGCACGGGCACTATTTCCCTGGCGATCACATCCGGTTCGTTGCCTGCTGGACTAACCTGGAGCGGTGGCAGCGGCACGGCTACCATTTCTGGCACGCCGCTGTTGACGGGAAGTTTCCCAATCACGGTCACGGGCACCGATCCCACGCTGTGCACGGCTACGATTAACTACACCATCACAGTCAATGCATGCGGCGCGATCACGATCACTCCGTCCACCGTGCCTGCGGGAGTGCTGGGCACACTTTACACGGCCACGACCTTCACGGGCTCCGGTGGAACTGGAAGCTATACTTGGAGCGTGGTGCCAACGCCGCTGTCCGGCCAAGTAGGCTGGTGGCCGGGTGAGAATAACTCC
>JANOAV010000053.1:0-60582 GCA_031411295.1 Verrucomicrobiales bacterium
TTTTGATCTTGCCCCCACAGGGGCTAAATGGTAAGACGAGCGTGTCGCGATAGACGCGCCAGCGCTGGTTTTGATCTTGCCCCCACAGGGGCTAAATGGTAAGGGATCGGAAGAAACCATCGGCAGCTTCCACAGGTTTTGATCTTGCCCCCACAGGGGCTAAATGGTAAGAGAAGAATGGTGAGAGGAAAAAATGCCCATCCGTTTTGATCTTGCCCCCACAGGGGCTAAATGGTAAGTCTTTAGAGGTAACCCCCTTATCTCTCGCTTGTTTTGATCTTGCCCCCACAGGGGCTAAATGGTAAGGTTAGCGATGCGCTCAAGGTAGGACTGGGCGTGTTTTGATCTTGCCCCCACAGGGGCTAAATGGTAAGTTGACCGCGGAAGGAGCCACCGAAGAAGGAGTGTTTTGATCTTGCCCCCACAGGGGCTAAATGGTAAGTGCCGGCCCGGAAGTAGTTGGAAATCAACTACTTCCGGGTTACCAGAAAACAATGAACTGCGGGAAGGGACGGGGTCCAGACGGGGTGAGCGGGATACCGCTCAGGATAATCTGGGCTTCCCAGGTGTTCTTTTCCATAGGGAGGAGGCGGATATCTCCGGGAATATCCTTGGCCACGCGCTGCATGTAACGAATGACGCGTTCACATTCGTGCGGTTCTCCTTCAAAGAGATAGAGGGAATACTGGACCCGGTGCCCGCCCACCCGCTCAAACTCCGTGCGGAGGAAGGTTTGGTGCTTGGCCTCCGGGGTATCATACGCAAGCATCACGAGCATGGAGCTGGAAGGGTTGGTATTTCTGAGCGGGGGTCTCGATGGCACGGGCAAAGGATTCCGTGGTCAGGCGGATGATGCTGCGCAACCGGAACTGTCGGCTGCGATACATCCATTTCTCCTCCAGCATTTCCGCAAAGCGGGCGGCCATGAATTTCTTCTCGTGGATACGGTCCAAGTTCCGCATGATGGTGAGTTCCACACAGCAGCGGAAGGGTTCTACCAGATCACAGGCCAGGCTGGGACGGTTCTTGCGGACGCGGTGGATCAGGCCGATGGAGGGTTCCAGTCCACTGGCGAGGCATTGCCACTCGATGGCATGGTAGAGGAAGCCGTAACCGTAGTTCAGGGCGACGTTGAGTGGGTGGGTGGCTTGCTTCTTCTCCCGCACAAACAAGTCCTGGGAGGCGAGGGCAAAGTATTTGGCCCAGAAGATGCGGGCATATTTGGCCTCCAGCCGAAGGATGCGGGCAAAGGAATTATCCTTAAAGCGGGGGAGAGGAGACAGGGTGGGCTCGAAGATACGCAGCAGGAGGTGCTGGTTCTCCAGCTTGGCATAGAGGAGGTCTGAGGCAATCTGGGTGGCCCGACGTTCTGGGAGCTTGCAAAGGGACTCTAGCACGGAGGGATTCACATAACGGCAACGGGGCAGGAAGGAGACGGTAGCCCACTTCCCGCTGCGTTTGTCCCACCGGGAAAGAATGACGGGGCATTGACTGGCCAGCGCCTCCAGGACGCTCTGGCTCCAACTGACTTGCGCGTTGAAGCACTGGACGCTGGCCAGCGTCTCCAAGGCGATTTTATTCGAACCCGAGACTACCTTGCCCTGGTGGAGATGAATCTCTCTTTGCTCGTCTTGGAGGAGGATTAGGTGATGTATCATGGCCGGGCGGTGGTGGTGGAATTTTGAGGTTCCGCTGTGAAGCTAATTCTATGGCGGGTGGCAGGCCAATGATCATGGCGAGTTTTGCTGCGTCCGCTGGCTGCTGCTTTAACCAGTCCTTTTTGATGGAGGCTAAACGCGTGCCTTCCTTGCTCTCAAAGAGCAGGCTCTTCATTTCAACTTGAGTATTGCCATTGATGGCACTCACACGGTAGAAGAGCGGCCACGGCTTAGCTGTGGCCCATGAAACTATTTCTCCTTCATGATCCAAGTAAACCTCTAGAACATCACCAGTCTGCAAGCTTCCCACCTTCAAGGAACAAGGATGCAGTTTCTTCCCACTGATGAGTTCAAAAGCAGTCTTGCTGCCGCACTCTGTTTCTTGCATCCAGTCTGGCGCGGGTTGCTTATGGGTGGGGCCCCAACTGATGCCCATGCGTTTCATGCCTTTGATGCAACGGGCATCTGGCACGAGGCGTTTTTGGTATTCCCAGACGTGCTTTTTCTGATTATAGCCTAACCAGAGTTCGAGGCGGTCGAACTTGGTATCGAGGTTACGAAGGAAGGCGAGTCGCTGTTCGGCGTTGGGTTCCCCAGACCAGCCGACGGCACTAAGGGTGCCCTTACCATCGAACTTCCAGATGCTCTTAAGTGGAGTGCCGTCCTTCAGCAGGAGCACGGGCTTCTGCTGTTGGATGCCGTCGTGCTCTTTCTTGTCTAGTCCGGTGCAGGCGGCTACCCAGGCGTCGATGGTCTTACGGTCCGGGAGGTTTCGTTCCCACTGGGCCTGTCCTTCCGGGCTGCGGGCTTTCATTTGGTGGAGGCGGGCCAGGAGGTCTGCCCCGTCCTTGATCTTCTTTTCCCCGAGTTCCAATGGGGTGCGCTGGGCCAGGGTGCGTTCGGTCCGGTTAATCTGCCGCCAAAAGGTGGAGTCACCCAAGCTCTGGTAGCGTTTATTAGGTGATAAGACAACAACCGGGCACCTGGCATATACCTGATCCGCCGGGAGCCAGTGGTTCAAGGCGGTGGGTGGCAAGAGTTCTGGCAGGACGTGGGTGGAGACCACGGTGGTGGCTGGTTTCTCGTCTGTCTGGGGAAAGGATTTCTCTGTGGTGTAGAAGATGCCACCACACCGGGCGGAGTTCATGCCCGTGCCCGGTGGCAAGTGCGCCAACACGGCGGCATCCAGCAGGTGGTGGATGAAGTGGTTCCGGTCTTTCACATAATCCAAGTTCCCCAAGGCGGCACGCAACCAAGTGCGCCTGGCCTGGGCAGTGTGCCAGCCGGTGGGAGTGGCGACGCGCTGGCGCGCCAGATCCTGATCTGCATAAACGCCCATCCAATGCTGGACGCCTGCTACAAGCTGCCGTCCCAACTGGCCCATGCGGGTGGTGTTCTCAAAGTCCGGGATGCCCTGCTGGTTCTGGGCATCGATACCCCAGGCGAAGATTTCCCGTTTCTTGGCTCCCCAATCCATACTGGAAGTGAAGCGTTCCATGGCCTTGAAATCCCGTCCAGTGGCCTGCGCCCATTGCAGCGGGGTGCGCTGGCCTTTGTCCTGATTAGTGGTGCGGCGGGTGAGGACGAGGTTATTTTCGATGGAGAGCCCGCCAAGGCTTTCGGGGAAGAGGTGTTCCAATTCCAGTTCCGAGCTCATGGGGTCCGGTAGTTCCTCATTGGTGAAGGGGCAATGTCCGCGCTGTTCCTTGTGAAGCTGGATGCGGCGGCGGGCGCTGTTGGCTCCTTTGCCGGTGATGTTGCTGTCTTTTCGTTCATCGTCTCGCTTATCGCGGCGGGCAGTCATTTCTTTTACCATTTCATCTCTCTGTTTTGAGTTCCGGGGCATGTGTCCCATGACTTCCACAATGCAGTAGTCTGGATAGCTCTGGCCAAGATCAGCGGCATGTTGGGCAAAGAGCTTGCCGAGGTAGCCACCTGCCTTGCGGGTGGGCTGGGGAAGTGCGGAATCTTTCAGCAACGCCTTGAGGGGGCCGAGAAGCTTTTCGACTTGGGGGAAGACGCCCAGATCGAAGTTGGGGCGGCGTTTCCAAAGATAGTAGCCACTGGCCTTCAAGGAGGTAGAAAACTCGGTGGGTTCCCAATGGGCCGGGAGTTCTTCCCGCTCCAGTCCCGTGAGTTTTAGCAGGGCCATAGCAGAGGCTTCTGACAATGAGGCCGTGCCACTAAGATTGGCATGGGTGGGCCGCAGGAGATCGTTCAACTGCTTGCGGAACGCTTCGTTGGTCTGGTCCTTGGTGCCGGGAACGATGCTGGCTTTATTGGCTGCATATTTTTCCTGCATGGTGGTCTCCAACAGTGCAAAGACGGCTTTGCTGGAGGTGCTGGGAACAGTCTTGCCTGCATTGACGTAGGTCAACTGGTCCTGATAGGCCAACTTCAAGGCCAGAGCGATAACGGCCTTGGGCACGGGAACTTTGTATTGCCCTGTGGCTGTAGGTTCCTCTGTGGTGTCTTTGCGGACTTTCTTGAGTGGCGCCACGTTGATGGTGATGCGGCGGGTGGCCAGAAACTCAACCAGGTTCCATTTCCGGATGGGCCAGACATTGGACAAGCCACACTTGCGAGGCCCATCCAACACCGTAAGGCCCAGATCCACAAAGTAGGGGCAGTCCTTCCGCTTACGATCCCAGAGGGCTTTCATTTCCTGTGGAGTCTTCCGATTGTAGTAGAAGATGGCACGGGTATTGGCAGCCTTGGCCTCGGCTGCGGGAGCGTTGGGATCTGGCTTGAGAAAGAGTATCTCCAAAAAGGAATCCACGTCGGGGATCATGGCGCGATGTTTGTCGATGATCTTGCGCAGGTGTGCGGCCACGGCCGCCCGAGGGAAATTATATCCCGTGGCGGGAGCGCGGAGGTTATTGTGCTTATCACTGCGACGATGGGCTTCCAGCACGGCTTCAATATCCTGCTTGCTGCTTCGTTCCAAGGCTGCCTCCAATGCGGCAAGGTAGCTGGCTTCTCCCTTATCTGAGTCCTTGCCCTTCCACTCAAGTTCACTGGCATACTCCCGCAGGCTAATCTCCATGTTCGGCTCAATATAGGTGGTGTGGAGCCAATGAATGGCGTCCTTCCCATGTGAAGAATCACCCCAGGGGTAAGCCCCGGATGCTCGTTGCTGCAAGATATCGTAATCATACCCCCGACGGTCCACGCAACTGCGAATACAAATGGCAAGTGCCTGAAGGCTAGCGACGCCCTTGGTTACCGCGCGATGCCGCAGGATGAAGGGATCGTTCTTGCTCATTTCATGACTATCCGCCCATGGCAGCCGATGCTGAGCAAACAATGCCCTCAATCTCAAGCGACGTTGACGCAGGTTCTTTCGCGCATGACGAGAACCACGGTAGAGTCTGCGCTGCTCCAGGGGCTTGGCCTCGGGCAAGGTAACCCGCAGGGATGCTGCGGCTATCTCCACCGGGCCTTTGCGTAAATAAACTCCGATGCCACGGAGGCCAATGTCCAATCCTAGGACAATCTTCTCCCGGTAAAAGGGATCTTGTTTCCAGAGCTTCGTTTTCGATTCGATTTCGGATGGAGTAAGAAATAGTGTGGACATAAGGAATCTATTATTGACAACGTTAGCCAGTAATGCAAACTGGATGTGGATCAAAACCACGCCCCAGTAATCCCGTTTGTAAGAGCGGAGAGGCTCACGCCGAGGGTGACTTCATTCCGGGCGGCCCTGTAGGAAACTATAGGGACGCCCTTTTTTTTATCCACAGAACCAATTGCAAGATGATTAAGAGGGAATGGCTCAACTGAGCCTAAGAGCATCTCTAAAAACATGAAATCGGGTGGGGCTACCATTGAGCGGGCTGAGGTGTGCTAAGCGAGTGTGTCCCTACCCATGAGGACAAACGAGGGTGGGCTGGAGGTCAATCGCGGGGCGGTGGGGTTGGCGTTTGTTTGCTGGAAGTGAGAGTGTGTTCCTGCTTGGCCATGGCTCCCGGCTGGGGACAGCCGGGACACTTTCTGGGGAACGTGTGCCGACTGTCCTCAGGCGGCAGCGCCCCGCAGCCAACCCTGACGAACTACGATTTACGAAGTTGCGGGCACGGTGGCCAGGTATTGCCACACGTGCCACCCTGCTCGCCCCAGTCGCACCCTGACTCGGAAACGTCATCCTCCAACTCGGAAACGTCATTCCCCGACTCGGAAAAGTCATCCCCCGAGTCAGGAACATCACAGTCCGAGTCGTGCCAATGGGAGTCCTGGAACCATAACCCGTTGATCCTGCGGTAGAGCCAACGATTTCCCCGGTTCTCCCCCACGGTTCTACAGTCGGAAACCCCGCCGCTCCCCGCAGTCCAGCGGACTGCCACCACACTCCCGCCGCGAGAGTGGCAGCAGTCGGCCCGACTGCTCACCCGCACCCTACCCCCGCCGCTAAACCTGAAAACGGCGATTTAAAAAAGGCTGTTCGTGTGGGCGGGCTTACGCAGCGGTGAGTTACGATGCAAACCACTCCTGCCGACTCCAAACAGAACAGTGCCTATCCTTTCACACCTCCCTGCCGGGCTGGGTAAGTAGAAATTCAGACCACCTCCAAGCCCGTCACTCGAGAAGGCTCTGGAGAGCAAAAGAGCCACTGCGGCGCTATTGCCCTATCCGAATTTGACCATCCATCCATTGATCCGGGGAGCCCCCTGGAATCAGCCCCTGATAGAGTCCGGCGGCTGCGAAATCTGACCCCTGAGCGCAAAAAAAGAGGGGTGGCCGCAGTTCCAGAGCAGCCCACTCAGGGTCCCGCCGAGCCGCCCTGCGACCCGGTCAAACGCGCTCACTCCATCCCAAACGCGGTTTTCGGGTTTAATAGAGTCCAAATGTAAATGAACCAATGCGGTTCGTCGTAATTGTGACGCTTTTTAGGCGTCTTCGGTTACCAACTCACGCGGAGCCCTATGAGAGCGCTTTGGCTCTGATAGTTGTCGCGGCCGAAATCTGCCTGATAAGCGAGATAGCCTGCGTAGCGTTTCCAGGCGATGTGCAGCGCGGCGGTGAGCAGCACGCTGTCGCGTTCGATTTTAGGGCCGTAAACGGTGAAGACTCGACTGGGATCATTTGAGAAGCGGGCATCAAAGGGGAGTTCGTCATCGAGAAATTCATGCTGCCACTGGGCACTGATCGATGGGGTGATACGTGCGCCCCCCCAGAAGGAAGTGTGGGCTAGCCGTGGTCCTATGCGGCTGCGGAGCGAACTGGCGCTTTGGGATTCGATCGTCAGGGGCACCAGCGACCCAACTTCATCGTAGCCATCAATACCCACAACGGTGTATAGTAGCGAGGCCATGGGCGTGAATGTCCAGCCTTCGTGATGGATGTCGTAGCCCACGCCCAGATAGCTATCGAACTGAGTGCCACTGGTGGAACCACTGGCGGTGCCGAGAAAGGCACTGCGTTCGATGTCATAGTGGCTGGCACCACCGCCAACGAGGCCCTCTGTGTAGAAGCCTCCGTGGTGATACATTCCATATAACGCAGCCTTGCCACCGTCCGCCTCCACCTCGCCGCCATTAATAGGGTCACCTTTGGAACGGGCATAACCCACAGTCAGGCCCCCGACAAAATGTTCGCTCAGTCGCATGTCAATGCCAAGGTTGACGCCCATCGCTTCGCCTTCGTAATTGTTATTCTCTCCGGCTGTGATCGAATCACCTGTGCCGGTCAAAAAGAAACCCAGTCGGTCGTCCTCGGCGCGCTGCGCTTCAGTGGTGACCATATCATCAACCGTGATTGGATCCTTGCCTCCAATGGGGCCCTTTCCGCCGATGGGACTCTTGCCTCCAATGGGGCTCTTGCCTCCAATGGGACTTTTGCCCATGGGGGCGTTGTTGTAAGCGGCAGGAGCAGTAGAACCAAGAGGTCCTTGGCGAAGGTCCGCGAAGCGCTGCTGGACGCTGAAAACCTCGGTGTCGAACTGGGCGAAACCCTGCCTGTAGATAGAGGTCAGGCCAGGCAGAGAATTCACATTCGTTAATTTGCCCGCGAGAATGAGTGCGGCCTTCATTTCCTCAATTCTGGTCTTGCTGGTGCCGGTTCCTGTTCCCGTGCCTGGATTTGTTCCATTACCAGTGCCGGTGTCCAGTTCCTTACAAATCGCTGCAGCAATGATGTTGGTATCCAGGGTCACGGCTCCATTCAACGCCAGAAGCCGACCATTCACGGTGGCTCCGGTGTTGCTGTAATAGACGTCGAAGCCAAGACGGTGCCTACGAAGACGGAATTGGTGCCAAGGGTAGCTGAACTACCGACTTGCCAAAAGATTCTACAGCCATCGGCTCCGTTGAGTAGGACAATCGAACTATTCGAGGCCGTGCCTAGGGTTGAGCCTGACTGGAATATCCAAACTGCGTTGGGGTTCCCACCAGCGTCCAACGTGAGCATTCCGGTAAGGCCGAACGAGGTGGGATTATTGTAAACGCCAGAGGTCAGCGTCAGCCCACCGAGATCGAAAGCCGGGGAATAAACCACATTGGCCGCACGGCCAGCGGCGTCATTGAAGGCGTTCACCATGCCGAGCTTGGCACCCTGGGTAATCGCGTTCCCCCCGTGATTAGTTCCGTTCAACGTAACGCTACCGAAGCCCGTCTGGCTGGTGGTGGGAAACGACCCAACGTTTCCGGATATGCTGGTGGCACCGGTGTTCGTGATCCCGGAGCCTGCCGCCACAGCAAAGGGCTCAGCGTTTCCGAGGTTTACAGTCTGTGCTGCAGCCTCGTTCCGAAGGATCGCCGTCGTTACGGCAAGAGTTAAGATAATGGGGCGACGTAGATCCATAGTAGTTATTTGTGTGGTGAGTGGGACAGACCGCCAGTTTTAGTCCAGCCTGTGGTCACCTTTAATACTTATGAGGAGAATATTCTGTGGGGTGAACACCCCATGCCCAAGACGGAAAACCAAAGTGCCATCTGCATCATTGAAGGAACCACTAGCGGTCCACTAGAATATCCATAGCTCCACCCCAAGGACTACCCGATATCGTTTCCGTCCCGCCGATTTGGAGACCGTGGTTTACTGCCATGTGGTTTCCCGGTCACTTCGTTGGGATACCGGGAGGTATCGCTGGCGCTCAACTCCTGGCTAATTTCTGAGATCCCTCCGGGATCATCTCATCTCATCTTGAACCCGACCCTCCGGGATCATCTCATCTCATCTTGAACCCGAACGCGGCATTTGAAATGTAGTTATGGACTTCAGTCCGTAACCACAAGGATCGAACGCGGATCAAACGAACACACGTTTTGTGGAACCAATACGCGCGTCTGTTTCTGATGGGTGCGGACTAAAGAAGTCCGGCACTACATTCTTAAACGCCATTTTCGGGCTCAAAGTGGGACCCCAACGCAGGTGGAATCACGAATGCTTCCTTTCAGCCCACAATTCCTTGCCACCTCCCGCGCCTCCACCCCGCAGACCCCTTCCGCGGTAGCTCCTCCAGACCGCTGAATGAAGTCGCAAACAACGATCCAGAGGAGCCGCGGAAGAGGCAGAGTCAACCGCCGCCAACCCAGCTCCCTAAGCCGGGTCGGCTGACGCATCTTCTATGGAGAACCCTCAGCCTGCCAGCAGAAATTACGCTCCACCCGTGCTTGCGTTCGGTGGCCTCATGGCTCCGCAGAGGCAACGCGGGCAGAGGTGATGCTTCCGCCAGAGCCGCACCGAATGCTCCGCGTGATTGCCGCACAGCGGCACCGCCAGTTTCCCTTCCACCCAACCCTCATACGCCACATCCTGCAGTTCCACACACGAGTCACAATAAATCGTCACCGTCGGAGGCGACGCGTTCCGATCCTCCCCACCCACCACATGCCCGGTAAAGGCACAGAAGGAGCATGTGTAAAATGTTCTCATCCCTGAGAATAAATCCTACGCCCTGCCCGACAACTTTTAAATTCCTCGCCACCCGCCTCATTTCACCGTAGTCCAGCGGACTGCTTCCACACTCCCACCCCTGATCCGTGTTTCCCTGTTTATCCACACGAATTACGCACCTCAACCTTGTCATCCTTCGCTCTCACTGTTCCATTGTGCTTGCCTCCGCTTCTCTCAGTGAATGTGCACGCCCGGATGGTGACGCGCTCGTTGTAAATGACGGTGGTTTTGTCGTTGATGGATTTGTTGGTCTCGGGGTCGCGCGTTTTGGCGACCCTCAATTCCGGCTTAGCCATAGGTGTCGGATTTCTATCAACGGTGCTGGCTGTCCATTTTCTATGTAGCTAAAGATTCTAGCATGTTGCGTGGTGTGCACCGGCTCGGCATCAGTCGTAGCAGGAGATCGGTCGCAAGGGATGGGCAGCTGCTTGACTTTGAATTCTTCCGAGCGGGATTCGAGCGTTTTGATCAATTTAGGATCAATTTTGTAACCAGGACTGGCGTAGCCGATCATCATGGCACTGGTCATGGCCCAGGCGTAGTCACCACGGATGAAACGAGCGATACCCTTGGCCCCATAATGAACGCCAACTGTGTGAGCTTCATCCACAGGTTTGCATTCGACGAAGAGCCAGTCCTGAGTCCTCAACAAGACGTCACGACGACCTTTGATCGCCACCAGCAAGTCTGGCATCAAATCGGGCTTGGTGCCGTCGAAGTTTGGCACCTTGGACTCCCGTGTTCCAAGAGTGAACCGATCATCATCGAATCCATCCACGATCCCTTTGTCGAAGACCTCGTCGTAAATCACTTTGTAGAACTGTAGCGTGACCGAATCTTCTTCAGCTGTTTTGAGATCAAAATCGGGAATGACTTTGCCTTTCAGGCGCTGCCAGGAAACTCGGAGGGCGTCTTCTACGACGAGGAACATCGCGAGCGGCAGTGGCTTGTGAGGTAGCTCGATCTCATCTTGGTAGAATCCTTGGGCCATGACTTAGTCCTCAAATTGGGTCATGTAGTCACGCAGAATGTCCGCTCCGAGCAATCGCGCCCGGCTGGGTGTCCAGTAACGATACTGGCGTAGGATGGCGATCAAGAGACCGCCTTCGATTTCCTCGATGACTTGGGTAGCTCCCGTCTGATTGGCGAGAGGGATCACCTTGGTCTGAAAAAGCTCGGTTGGCTCAGGGGCCTGAATGCCCTTGCTCGTCAGGGTAAAGGCAACAAAGGGACTCGTCAGATCTTCCGAGGGCTTCCATAATGTAATCTCTGGGTGCTTGCCCAGCGCTTTGAAGAAGGGGCGCAGGTGGGATTCCAGACGACGGACAAACGCACTGCGCTCTAACTTTGTGGGTGGCTCGCTCGCTCGTTTGCCTAGCTCGTCATTGGGTTCCCGCACTTTTAGCGTGTCCTTGATGACTTCGACATCCGATGCGCTCAGACCGTATAGCTTGCCAAAGAAGGTGTCGATCTCGACGAACACTGCGGGGTCTTCGTTGATCAATCGGGAGGAAAGATCACAAACAGTCTGTTTGTCATCCGCGGTGAGGCAATCCCACGCCACAAATGCCGCGTTATCGAAATCTCGTTTCTGAAACTTGGGGCGTTCCATTCCAATCTCTGCACTCGTCATCAGAGCGAAAAACATGAGCAAATCACAGTGAACCCAAAGCTGGACGTATCGAGCCAGCAGATCCCCCTCTGGATGGCCTTTGGCTGAGTAGCCGTAGTAGCTTTCGCAAAATGCGACATCGTCAGCGCAGTAAAGTGCCCTCCCAAGTCTACGATCATCACCTGGCGACACAGAAATTAATGCCAAGGGGCCTCTATAGATGCAAAGGGCGTCTTTCTTGCCTTTCTTGAAGCGAGTCCGAAAAAGGGTCTTAAGCTCAAACTTGCCGAGCTTTGAAGCCTTCACAATGAACCTATCCTCGGGGGTGGATTGCAGATTTGGCCAGCCCAGCAAGAGCGATGCATCTTTGCGCTCGTCCTCACCTTCGACTGTTTGGTAGCCTTGGCTTGAGCAGAGCTTCAACTCATTCTTCCAGTAGTTTTTGAAAGCTCGAGGAACTGCATTCTTTATTTTCCGCACCACTTCCACGTCCAGCGCCGTGCCCACAGCGAGTGCCTTCCACAGCCACGGATCTTCGATGGTCTGGTCAACATCGACAAGCTGGGAGGACTTGGAATCTATGCGCATCTCACCGAGGCTGTTGGCGTGTAGATCCGTGTGAGGCGAGATGAAATGCAGACGGTGATGCGGCTTTGGCCGCCGGTTCCGGGCAAAGAGTAGCATGAAGGGCTGGTCCATGTCTGGCCATATCTGGGTCTTGCGGAGGTTGGAGCAGTTGATGATACCATTGACCTCCAGAAGACGGAAGAGTGCCTTGCGGGTTACTTCCGCCATCGGTCCTTGTTTGAACAAGGTGCGGGCGGGCAGGGCCATGGCGATGCGTCCGTCAGGCTTACACCATTCCATCGACCGCCAGATGAAGGGCAGGTCCGGAACACTGTCGGGGTTCCTGTAGGTTTTCCCGATCTCAGGATCGAGACGGGTAACAATGGCTTGGCTGATCCGATCCAGTTCTGCTGAGACACTAGCGTATTCTTTGCCAATGTTTGTCCAAGGCGGATTGCATAGAATGAGATCAAACTGGCCGTTGAAGCTGTTGCCGACATGATCACCAATACTGCCAACGACTGGGCCTTTTTCTTTGTCGTCCTTTTTGCGCCAGTCAAACAGGATGGCGCTTTTGCCTAAACAGAGAGCTTTGAACTTTAGTTTCTCTGGAGGCACCGGATCAGGGTCTAGTTCAATCGCTGTAAGGTAGAGACTAAGGGCAGAGAGCTTGAGGGCGGAATCGCAGATGTCGAAACCCACCAACTGATTTTCCAGAATGCTGCGAATCGCCTCGGTGCCGGGGCGTTCGCCAGTGTGCCTCCAAAGCTCCCCATAAAGCCGACGAAACGCGAGCACGAGAAATACCGAGGCACCACAGGCTGGATCGAGAACTTTGGCAGCGTGAGTGCTCGCGAGGTTGTCGAAAGCCTCTCCAACCAGCGTGGCGGCAATAGTTCGCGGCGTGTAATGGACGCTTGTCTTTTTGGAGCGCTCCGCGTGCCACTTCCAGGACAGTTCCTCATACACCTGGCTCAGCAGTCCAACAGGGATGTGGGAATAGTCGAGGTGGCCCCAGACATGCCCGCGTCCTTCAAGGTCCAGTCGCCCTTGGTAGTCTTCCCCTTTGGTAGCTTCTTCGCCCATCAGGAGGGCGGTCAAATGGCGGAAGACCTTTTGGCCTGTGGATTTGCCTTTTGCCTCGAAGAATTCTGCATCACCTGAGTCTGTAAGTGGTAGGAAGTCGCCATTGAATGTTTTGTCAAGCCAACGGCAGGTTGAGGCAGTGTTCGCGGCATTTGCAAAACATTGGGCTAACGAAGTGGCCTTTTTGGCGATGTTCGGCGTATTCGCCTCCTTAATGATTCCGCGATCCCTTAAGAAGCGGAAGAATAGAACACGACCAACGAGTGATATCACATCCGAACGTTTAATTTTGAGGTTTGCGAGGCTGGTTGATGCCTTGTCCACCAAAGCAAAGATCTCCTTGAACAAATAATCCACCTCGCCCCCAGCAGGCAACTCATCGAAGGTGCCTTGCGCGAGACGTGAGAAGAAGGAGATAGCATCGGGGGAGTCAGCCTTAACCGTGAAAGGCTTCCAGTCTGGCGTCTGATCTTTCAAGCTTACTGAAATAACATCCAGTGTGCCGGGCCGGATAATCGCCAGATAGGCCCGATCTCCTCGGCAAGCCAGAGCCCGGCGGAGATCGCTGATCTGTTGGCGGTTTTCATCTGGTGCATCCGCCAATCGCGTTTGGCTGACGAAAAAGAGCAGGGGGCGTTCTTGGTTCTCCACAACTCCATCAGGGCGAAGCAGTCGTTCAGCCAAAGGCCCCTGTGGATTAATGAGGTCCAGATAATCGAGCTGAGTTGGAATGGGATCCCCTCGGAACCACTGCACGCTGGCCTTCCCGATGCCATAGCGTGGCAATTCGGTAGCAAGGTCGATGGATCGTGAGGTTAGCATTTCTGTTTTGTGGTGCTCTACCGTAAAGGAACAAGGATCAAGTCTGTCAAGAAATGGTTCAGAGTATCAAACAATTTTTCTTGGTCGCAAGCCATGAGCGCTCCACGGTCTGAATTTTTTGAGCCGAGGCTCCACCTTGGTATCCGCGGATGCCTGGTGCGTAAAGCCACACGTCGCTATAGAGATCGGCATAGGAGGGCTCGAATCGGAAATAGGTGCGGATGAGTTCCTCGAAGTAGGTGCCTTTCTCCCGCTCGGTCTGTGAAATGGCGCGGTAATGTGTGAGGATGTCGGTGAGAGCGGAAATCATGCGCGGAGTATGGCGGAGCGGGCGGGTGGGTCAACTCTTGTTTGGCGGATGGGAGGCAGTTGGTGATTTTGGGCAGCGGGTTTTCAATTCGTAAATCGTAAATCGTCATTCGTTACTCGTCATTCAAACTGAGCGGACGCACCTGCCCCGAAGGATTTACGATTAACGAGTGACAAACTACGATTTACGAACCGGATGAACTGTCGGTCACCAGAGGCAGGCTGTGGGGTGGCGTTGGTTTGGCGGAAGTGATGGCGTGTTCCGGCTCGGCCATGGCTCCCGGCTGAGGACAGCCGGGACACTTTCTTGGGAATGTGTGCCGACTGTCCTCAGTCGGCAGCATCCCGCAGCCAACATGCTGTGGAGCAGGACTGCGGGGAAGGATTTAAGAGTAACGATTGATCCGTTCTCCGTAGCAAGACTGCGAAGGATGAACGAACTACGATCTGCGAAGTTTAGAGCAGGCTCCGCTGGTGCGCATGAGGGGGAAATAATGACGTGGGGCTTGCTTCGCTGGGTGGTTCCAGATACACCTTTCTCCTATGGAAAAGACCCCACCCTTGATGCGCCGCAGGCGTTGGCTTCCGCTTTTGCTCTTAGCTGCTTTTGTCCTGTGCTCGGCAGGCGTGTATCGGTATATCATCCATGGGGGCATGAGAGCGCGGCAGGTGCCGTCTGCCTTAGAGGCATCGGTAGCGCACTGGCTGCTGGATGCCAGCATTCCCAACGAGGCCCGGGCGCAGCGGAACCCTTTGTCAGCCATACCCGGATCGGCGGACGTGGCGTCCGGGCAGCAACTCTACGTGCAGCATTGCACCGCGTGTCATGGGGTGGATGGAACGGGGAAGACGGCTGCTGCGGACGGATTATTTCCTCCCGTGGTGGGGCTGAACCAAGCCGCCATCGCGAAACGCAAACGCACGGATGGGGAGATATTTTACCTGATCCGCAACGGTATCAGAAATACAGGCATGCCGGGATGGCAGTTACCCGACCAGCAGACGTGGCAACTTGTTTGCTATATTCGCCAACTGCCCATCACCGTGGCCATGGATGTCAAGCCGATGGAAGCATATCCCCAAGGCGCTCACTACGCCGGTTCCACGTCCTGCAAATCCTGCCATGCAGAGATCTATGAGCGCTGGGTGAAGACGCCCATGGCCAATGTGGTGCGGGACCCCAAGGTGCATCCAGAGGCCATTACCCCGGATCTCAGCAAGCCGGATCCACTGGTGAAATTCATCAAGGAGGACATTGGGCTGGTCTATGGCTCCATTTGGAAGCAGCGGTATTTTAAGAAGGTGGGCGACGATTATTTCCCCTTCCCAGCCCAGTGGGATGTGACCAACAAGAAATGGAAGCCCTACCATGTGAAGGATGACTGGTGGGTGGCGCATTACCCGGAGGATAACATGGAACGCCCCACCAGCGCGCTCTGTGACGGGTGCCACTCGGTGAACTACGACATCAAAACAAAGCTGGTGAGCGAATGGAATGTGGGCTGTGAGAAATGTCATGGCGCAGGCAGTGAACATAATGTGAAGCCTACCGCGGGAAATATCATCAACCCTTCCCGCATGAACCTAACGGCAGCCAACGACACCTGCATTCAATGCCACTCCCAAGGGCGTCCGCTGCAAAACCCCATCGAAGGAAAGCATTATGACTGGCCGGTGGGCTTCGACATGACGAAGCACTTGAGCGATTACTGGAAACTGGAGGATCACAAGCTGGGCGAGACTACCTTTACGCATTTTGCGGATGGCACGGCGCATAAGAATCGGATGCAGGGAAATGATTACGTGGGCAGTCAGATGTATGCCCACGGGGTGACGTGCTTCACGTGTCACGATGCGCATGGCACCAGCAACCCCTCCAGTCTGCGCGCTCCGGCCCAGGAACTCTGCATTTCCTGCCACACCCCCGGCTCGGCCATTGGCCCGCGCGCCCCCACGCTGCAAGAGCACACGCACCACGCGCCCACCAGCACGGGCAGCCAGTGCATTTCCTGTCACATGCCGAAGATAGCGCAAACGCTGGGGGAGGTGAATGTGCGCAGCCACACGTTCCGATTCGTCTCCCCTGCCAAGACGGAAACGGATAAAATCCCCAACGCCTGCAATGCCTGTCATGCGGACAAATCCACGACATGGGCGGCGGATAGCCTGAAATCCTGGGTGGAGTTATCACCCTGGCGGGTGCAGTGAGGGTCAATTCCTGAAGCTAACCGTAACCTCAGCCATCGGCTTCGGCCCCACGGCAGGGGTGTTCGCAGGTCTGGTGGCGATTGTTTCTGCGTCATCATGGTCACGTCGGTAGAGCCGGGTGTAGGGCTGACGAACTACGATTTACGAAAGGATTGCCCTTCAGCGTTGCTCATGGCGTTGCCAAGGGGCGGGCTCCAGGCGGGGCGTGGACTTGGTTTTGGCGAAACCCACGGTGGTGTTGACGACGGAAAGCTTGTTCCCCAACAGGCGGGTGCCCAGTTTCCGGAGGCAGACGCGGAGGTAACTGCGGCGGGACGGTGGGCTAATGGGTCGGCGGGGCTGCGGCTGGTGCAGGAGGGTGGCCAATCGCGCGACCACGGAAGCGGTCCAGGCAGGATCAATCAGTTCGGCAAAGGCAAAGGTCTCGGGTTGGCGTGCGCGCCAATACGCTTCGTAAGCCTGGAGCGCAGCGGGTAGATCCGCCTCCCGGGCTCCGCCCAACATGCGACGATAGGAGCGTGCGACGTCCACGGCCGGGCGGGCAGGCATTAGGAGGATGGCGGTCCGGAAAATTTGCTCATACGCGGCCTGCTGGTCGGCGGAAAACGTGGCTTCCGGATAGTGGGTCTTGAGGACATACCCGCCAGTGCGCAACAGCTCCTCCACGGGCAGGCCGGCCCGCAGGTATTCATCCAGATTCACATACAATGGGTCCCGGCGGTAGGCGGGGAAATTATTCAAGAGGAGATCGATGAGGACATGCGTGCCAGTGCGGGGAAAGGAGGCCACCACAACCAACGGCAGCGGGCTGGCGGAAGCGGACAGCGGACCCGGCGGGCACACGGTCTTGGGCGTGTTGGGTGGCAACACGCGGGAGAGGAAGCGGACGAGTGGATTACCCATGGTGATGGCGGGGGGAATCTGCGGGGAGTCGCCCGGACGGGCACTGCCTCCAACAGTAATCCCATTTATCCCGAGAATGACAATCCTGCCATAATTAAAAGTAACAATTTGGTAATAATTGGCGAAGCGGGCTCGGCGGCAAGTCGGTTGCCCAGCAGATGCGCTGCGGCCGGAGGCACGAAAAGCGGGATCTGAATGGCCGTGCTCCCCCCAAAAATCATTTCCCCTGTGGTCTGATGCATGCTATTGATTCCGACGATGAAATTCGCCCCCATGCTCCCATTATTGGCCTGTGGTTTTCTGCTGTCCTGTGCCAGTGAGCCGCCCACGGAAGCTCCGCCGACTGCCGGGACACCGGGTGCGGGCATGCCGCTGCGGGACGGGGTGGCGGCGGCTTTGCGGCCGTTGGAAAAGAAGGATCCGCTGGTGGGGTGTTTCCTGCCCGTGCTGCGGGATGAGGTGATCCGCCGGGGAGTGGAGGAGGCGATCAAGGATATGGATGGGAAGTCGGCAGAAGGGGGCTTCGATCTCCAGCAGTGGCGCAAGACCTTCCGTCCTATCTATCAACGAGTCGCGAAGACAGGGGTGCTGCCGCCGGGTGTTTCCGTGCAGGCGGGCCGGATCACCCGGGAGACCAGAAACGGTGCTTCCATGGAGGAAAAACTCCACCTGCGTCTGGACGTGCATAAACTTTCCCCCACCCAACCCGGCTTCTCGCTGCCTATCGTGCGCTATAACTTGAGTTGGAAACTCAGTCCGTTTTAACGCGGGATCAGCTGGACTTGATTTTACCCCAGACCGATCCCGGAGGTAAGCTCGACCTACTGCCGGAATGGCCGATATTTGGGTCCGCCTGATCAGTAAAGAATTAAGTTGGGGGAACCAGCTCGGAGGGAGACGCATGGAGGCACGGGATTGACAGTCAGGGTTTCCTGTGACAGCAAAGTAGCGGCTTCGATCTGCCTTTCCAGCCTCATGAATCTTGCAATACTCCCCCCCGCTTACGTTCACTCACTGGGATGCTCCTGCCGCTGGCCGGTATGGTGGTGATGCTCTTCTGGAGCTGGCAGAATACGGCGGATTTGCCTAAATATGATGATCTGATCATTGTGGGGGAGCCGCTCGTGTCCTCGTTGGATGGAAAACTGACGTTCCAGGAACTTAACGAACAGGTCGTGGACAATCGGATGCTGATCGTGCGGGCGTTCCAATTGTCGGTGGCGCGGTTAACGCACTGGAACATCCGCGTTGAAACGATGCTTAACGTGTTGGTCGGGGGCTGGATGGTGTTGGTTTTGGCGGGCATTGCCCGGAGAACCTGGCCCGAGGGAGGTTGGCGGCCATTCCTCATCGCCATGATGGCGGGCGTGACTTGTTTCTCGCTAAGTGGGGGAATGCTCTGGATTTATGGTCCGTTCTTCTGCCATGTCTTCACCCCTTTACTGATGGTGACGATGGTCTGGGTGGGTCTCACCAGGCTCTCTGTGAGGTGGCGTTTTTGGCTGGGGGTGCTCCTGGCAATCCTCGCCACGAATTCATTTATTTATGGATGGCTCTGTTGGGGGGTGCTGGGTTGGCAGTTGTTGGGTTGGCGAATCGAACACAAAATTAGTGTGAAGGAGTTCACCGGCTATGTGGCGGTGGCGGTGATTCTTATGGGAATGTTAGCAAAATGGTATTTTACAGACTATCAGATCGCAGAGAAACCCGCCGGAGCAGGGCGGATGGTGGCTGAGCCCATGCGTTACCTCAATTTTTTCCTGCAATGGTTGGGATCTGGGGTTGGCAACCCCTGGCCCTATCTGGCGAAGCCAGTGCGCCTGAGTTGGCAATACTCGCTTGCCTGGTGGTCTGGCGGGATTATTCTATTGTTAGGCATCTGGGCGGTCTGGCGGGTGTGGCGGGAAAGACCTCTGCGCACGGCGGCTTGGCCCTGGATCGGCATGGCCATTTGGGCATTGCTGGGTGGCGTTTTAGTTGCGGCGGGGCGGACGGAGCTGGGCGCTGAGGCGGCGTTTTGGCCCAGGTATCAATTGTTGGTTTACCTGGTTTATTTGTCCGTGGGCACCATGATTCTCTTGGTGCTACGCCCTTCTGGTAGCCGCTGGCGCTGGTGGACCGCCATCCCAGCCGGGGTTGCCTTGCTGGGTTGGATCAATGGGTCGCTGCTGGGCTGGGTTACATTCCGCGGGGATTATTTTAGTTCTCAATCGATTCACGGCGCACTGATCATGAAGGATGTGGCTCCCAATCCAGCCTTGCTGGACGCACTGCTTCCCACACGTCTCCAGAAAATGGATACCATGATGAATCAGCTGGCGCCCTTAGGCTACGTGCGGCCAGGATTTCTCCAGCATGAGGAGGTGGCAGCAGCCCATCTGGAACCATCTGGCCCGTATCAGGGGGAACTTAAGGAGGGTGAGCTAAAGCCCGACGGATCCGTCGAGCTGGAAGGTTGGGCGGTAAAAGTCAAACAACATTGCCCAGTGGATGCCATCGTCATCTCCGTGCAGCCTGAGGGCGGTGCGGAGGTCTGGTGGACGGTGGCCACCGACCGGAAGCCTGCCAACAAGCAGGCCACGAAGTTGAAACTCAGCGTTGCCAACTCCCGGATTGGTTGGGCCCTGGGACCGGATGCAGCGTTTGGCACGTTGGTGCGCAAACCCTTGCCACCCGGGAAATTAACCTTTCGCGCCTACGCCTTGGATGTGGCATCACTAACGTTTTACCCACTGGCTGGCCAGTTCCAGCGCCCTTAAAACTGGAAGTAAATAAAGTCGCTGGCCTGAGTGGAACGCAGCGCGATCAGCCCCAGCAATAATGCAGTGGCGACGATGGCTTGCAGGAACGTCCAGCGCCAGGTTTGCAGTTTGGGATCGTGGGCTCCAGGGATGAGACCCAATCGTTCGGCCAGTGGGAAGACGAGCGTCAGCGGCAGCCCATACATAATTGCCTCCAACGCCAGGGCACAGCCGATGCGCCACTCCGTGACGGGAGCGGTGAAGGGGTTCAGGCAGAGGTCATGCCAGATCATGCTCAGGCTATGTTCCCGGAACAGCAAACGGCCAAAGTGCATGAGGCTAAAGGTGAAGACCACGCGGAACACCACGCCGAATCCTCCCCCGGCCTTCCCCAGCAGCGGCAGCGCCCGGGTGACATACGGCCAGGAGGCAAGCAGCAACCCGTGGAAAAGCCCCCAGAGAATGAAATTCCAACCCGCCCCGTGCCACAGTCCGGAAAGGAGGAAGGTTAGGACAAGGTTGCGCGCCACCCGCCACCGGGTGGTGCGGGAGCCCCCGAGCGGAATATAGACATAGTCCCGGAACCATTTCCCCAAGCTCATGTGCCAGCGATGCCAGAAGTCCCCGGGAGATTGCGCCAAGTAGGGGTGGTTAAAGTTCGGGCAGAGTTCGATCCCCAGGAGCCGGGCGGAACCACGGGCCATGGCGGTATAGCCGCTGAAGTCCGCGTAGATCTGCACGCCAAAAGCCAACACGCCGCCCCAGACCAGGGGAAACGATGGATCTCCCAAAGCGAAAACTTTATTCGCCATGATGGCCGCACTATCCGCGATGACCAGCTTCTGGAACAAGCCCCAGAGCACCAAGATTAGACCGGATCGCATCGCTGCAAGATCCAGCCGTCTCCTGACCCGATACTGCGGCAGCATCTGTCCTGCGCGTTCAATGGGGCCCGCCACCAACTGCGGAAAGAAGGAAGCGAACAGCGCATAGTCCAGCAACGAACGACACGCCGGAATCTGCCGTCGATACACATCCAACGAGTAGGAGGCACTCTGAAACGTGAAGAAAGAGATGCCGGCAGGCAGCGCAATGTGAAGCACCCACGGGGCAGGCATGAGACCAATGGCGGTCAGCAGGGCCGTGACGTTCTCCATGAAGAAGCCGAAGTATTTGAACACGCCCAGGATGGCAAAGTTCACCACCAAGCTGAGACCAAGGAAGGCCTTCCGCCGGGCGGGAGTGGTGCTGGCTTCCATGCCCAGGGCACAGCCCCAATCGAACAGGGCGGTCACTCCGATGAGGATCAGATACCATTGGTGCACCCAACCGTAAAAGATCGCGCTGGCGGCCACCAATAACAAATTTTGCCCCCGGACTGGCAGCCAATAATAGCAACCAAGCAGGGTAAGGAAGAAGAGCAGATACTCCGGCGTTTGAAAAAGCATGGTGGGAGTGGCTCAGGGGGCCGTGAAGACTGGTTGCAGGGTGGGTTGCACGCAGCGCCAGAAGCTGGCCAGATACGGCCGTTGATAGGTGGGATCATCATTAATATGGTCCCCGTCCACAAACATATCCGCGGTAATCTCCCGCTCGGTGGATTCGTCGGTGAACAGGCACCCCTCACGCTTGAGATAGCTGGCCAAGTCCTGCAGATAAGCCGCCAGACTGGCATCGGTCTTGGTATCCTCCGGGTCGTCCGGGCGGCGTTTGATGCGGTGGAAATGGAGTTTGAATCCCTGCTGCTGGGCCAGCGCCACCATGTGCGGGAGGAAGGATTCGGAGGGTGCGGGATCGAACTTCAGCGGTTCGGTTTGCTCTTCCGCCAGGGCATCCAGTTCATCGGTCTCGTTCTCCTCGTTACCCGTGTCTTTTCCCATGGCTGCTTGGCGTTGGTGCTCAAACGAGAGCCGTTCGTTCATTTCATTCCGTCTGACGGATCCCAGAATACCACGGCCAAAATTGGTGAAGTGGAAGGCCTGCTTCTGTATTTCCTGGCGACCCCAGAGCCGCAGTTTTTCGCCTGGCAGCAGCGTTTCCAAGCCCGTGGCCAGTCGCTTGACGGTGGCGGCATAAGTCAGATTCACCGTCGCATCATACCGCCCCATGACCTGCTCCCACTCGGGTTGCGCGCGCCCGCCCATGCGCTCGATCATTGCTTCATTCCGCGTCATCCGCAACTCCGGCCAAGTCAGATCCCGATCCCGGAAAAACACCGTAACGCATTTTGGCTTCACCCCGGACTCTGCCACCACCAACTTCAGAAACAGAAACCACATGGGCGACTTGGTCCCGCTGGCACTCAACTTGAAGGGCGTGCGTCCACTCAATTGTTTCAGGTCCTCGGTCTCGATGCGGGAGTTCAACATCGAGTTGCCAATCAGCACCCAGTCTGGCTGTTCCTGCCGCAGCAGCGCCCGGCCGGAAGGCGCATCATCCACCCCGCCACTGGCCAGCAGGACCCGCTTGGGTTTCACTTCCTTCAGCGCCAGTCGTTGCTCCAGCCACTGACTGCGACAAGCCCATGCGGAGATGGCCAAGGCCGTTCCTAAAACCACGATCAGTTGAAGCCAATCTTTGCCATAGATGGAACGTGGAAACTTCATTGCTTCGAAGGTCGGGGGCACGCTACTCTAGTTAATGAATTGCGGGGATCGTGAGCCCAGCAGCGCTGCCTCCATGGCTGGGGGCCGCATGCTTCAGATCGTTCGAGGCGTCAGAAAAAGGTATCATCATCATAGATTTAGCGCGCGATATTATCGTTGCTGATCTCGGCCGCAATCAGATTTTTATGATACGCCCGACCACCTGCTTGGAAGGTCTGATGCTGCCTCTGTCAGTTTATTTCTCGGAGCTGAGTCCCGGTCCCCTCCGCCAGGGTAATCCGTTGCGCCATGGCCGAGGCCCGGCGTTTCTCCCCATCAAAGCCATAGGCCCGCAGCGTGATGGGCTTGCCCCCTGTGAGTTTGGCCGGATCCAAGGGGAGTTCCCAGCGGAAGTAATGTGCTTTATACATCCGACGGTAGAGTTCGCGCTCCAGAAAATTATCCGGCAGTTGCGGCACGGCCACCCCGATGATCACTTCCGGCTCTCCGGCCCGTTCTGCGGAGACGAGGACCAAGTCCGGCGTTTCCTGCCAGCTCTTGTCCAGACCGCAGGTTCCTCCTGCCAGCAAGTGTCCGTCACTCAGACGCTTCGTCACCTCGAAGGTGGCGAATTTGGGGTTTAGCTCCCGCTGACTCTTGATCGGTGCCATTTCCAGACTGGAGAGAAACTCCACTCCCCGCAAACGCTGCCCCGCCTTCAAAAACTGCGCAAGCTCCGCTGTCCGCCGCTCCTCATCCTGCCACACCAGCGAGCGATCCAACGGCAGCACTTTGGCAAAGCACAGCGCATATTTCTCCTGATCCATCTGCCGGGCCGTGACTCGCAGGATATTCAACCCACTGCTCCACGTGACCATCTGCAACGGCAGCGCCACCGCCACCACCCAGCGGGACCACCGCCCCAGCCAGGGACTGTGTTGGCGCAACCGCAGGCCCAGAAAAAGCAGCCCCAGCGTGAAGCACAATGTGAAGGTCAGATACCGATGTGCCAGCGCAGACTCCATCGTAGCGCCCAGCCGCCCGATCGTGATCAGCGCGGCATTGATCCCGCCATAGCCGCAGAGGGCCAGCCAGGGCATCACCTCCCGCCACAGTCCGGCATCCCGTAGCCGCCACAACCGCCACAGACAAAAGCCAAAAATCCCCAGCAACCCCGCTCCCACCGCAGCACACAGTTGCGACGGCTCCATCGGAGTTCCCTGGCCAAATCCCAGTCCCAGCAAAATCAGAAAATACTGCCCAAAAGCCAGCGGACGCTGCAGGAAATCCTGCACCCGGCTCAATTCCCCATCGGCATCTCCCTCCCCTGCGGCAACCTCCCCGTGCGGTGTCGGATAATGGAACGCCAGCGCGACCGCCAGTCCCAGCACTAGCAACCATGCCGCCACCGTGATCCATTGCCGCTTCCGGCCCCATGGTGCCACATGCCCCCAAAGCATGGGGACTAACAGCAGCCCCACGAACAAGCCGGTCGCAAAGGTAAACACCGCCATCAGGCTTAGCAACAGCGCTCCCACTAACCGCTTCCAAGAGGGAACCTCCGGCCGCAGCAACACCAAACCCCATACTAGCAAACATCCGGGGATGAAGTTCTGGAACACAAAATCCCAAATCCACGTGTGCCCCTGCCCTCCGCTGAAGATCACCAGATTGGCCAGAAACATCACTCCGGCCCCTTGCAGGGCAGATTCGCGCCAGCAGGGGCGCGCCAGCCGCAGCACTCCCAGCGACAGTCCCAAGGACAACCCCCAAGCCAGGAACGGCAACAAACCCACCTGACCTTTCAGAAAATGCAGCACCACGAAATAAATAAATTTCCCCACCGCTGTCGGATGATCATTATGCAGCACCAGCAAATGCTCCGCCCCGATCTTCCCCTGACTCCAATCCTGATACTGTTTCACAAACGCCCAGGAATCATGAAAGGGCACCGAAGGTCGATTCAGCAGAATCACGCCAAGGATATACCACGCCGGCAAAAAGGCCCCCAACCACGCCAGGGCCAACCGCCAGCGGTGGCTGCGAGCAATCGGTTCAGATGGGTGCTTCGGAGAGTTTTTGATGCTAGCAGGTTCCATGCGGGGTATAGAACCCCGGATTCCGCCTCGTGCAAGTCGCTCGTCAGCTCCGCCTACCGGAGCCACCTGCACGAATGTTATGCCACCGAAGGGCGCTGGCCAGACGCCCCTTTTGGGCAACCTCGCCAGGGCTTACCAATGGAAATGAGTAAAGTTTAGCCGCAAGCTTGGCTTGTGCGACGACTCGCTTTCTTCTACACTGAGGTCGCTTCCCGTCCCCCTGATTCCTTCTCTCATGCGATTCCCTGTTCCCCGATCTCCCGATGATTGCTTCCTGGCCTTATGGTTAGGGCTGTTGCTGTGTCCGCTTTGGGCACAGGCGCAGACGCTGACGATCAATGATCAAGTGCAAAACTTCGCCTCCATCGCCAGCACCACCGTGACCCTCACGGGCCGGGCTGAATTGCGCATTACTGGCACGGGCGATCCACTGGCTGGTTGCGTCGTTCATTTGAATTCGCCCGATAGCATCCTGCTCTTGACCGAGATCTTGCCCTCGGTGGTTAACAGCACGTTCCTCGGTCGCCTCCGGGTTAATGGGTCACCTGCGGTCTTGGATGGCAACGTTCGCATCGTGCCCTACGGCCACGGGGCTGCGGTGCAGCCGCAGGGCCCGAGTTTCACTCCGTTGGAGATTTTTGCGGGACGGTATTTTACGGGACCATCCAGATTTCTTAACAATTACACGGCCTATGATAGCGCCTCGCTGGGAACTTACTCCAGTGCCATTGGCTCCTTCAAACTGAAGCGCGGGTATATGGCGACCTTCGCGCAAAACGCGCAGGGCACGACGAGTCGCACGTTCGTGGCTCAGGATGGCGACCTCGAAATTGGTTTGTTGCCCTCCATCCTGCAGGATGATGTAAAATTCGTGCGCGTCTTTCCGTGGCGCTGGACTAGCAAGAAGGGAATTGCTGGGAGTATCCCCACCATGAAACCGCACTGGTCCTACAATTGGAATCTCAATGAGAATTCCTCGCTGGATAAAGAATACGTGGCCATCCGGCAAAGTCGCTACTGGCCTGGACTGGATCAAGACTGGAGCGTGCGGAAGATTAATCATCTGCTGGGATACAATGAACCGGACAATGCCATTGAAGCCAATCTAAGTGTGAGCACCGCGCTCTCCGCCTGGCCGGATCTCTTGGCCACAGGTTTGCGCGTGGGCACGCCCGCTCCCACCGATGGTGGTCGGCAGTGGGTCTATGATTTCGTGAGCCAGGCGGATGCGGCCGGTCAGCGCGTGGATTTCGTGGCGGTGCATTACTATCGCAGCTACTGGAACGCTGCGGATCCGGTCGGGGCCACGACGCAGTTCTATAACTTTTTGAAAGAGATCCACGACCAAGTGAAGCGTCCCATTTGGATCACCGAATGGAATAACGGAGCCAACTGGACGACGGACCCGGACCCCACCGCTGCGCAGCAGGATGCCACCGTGGAAAAAATGATCGAGATGCTGGATAACACGCCCTTCGTGGAACGGTATGCCCTTTACAACTGGGTGGAAGACGTCCGCCGGGTCGCTTGGGATGATGGCTGGCCCACCGCGGCGGGCGTGACTTATCGGGATAAAGTTTCGCCCATTGGCTACCGGCAGGAACTTCCCGAAGACGATACGGATGCCTCTGCGCGTTACTCGTTCGATGGTCATGGTCAGGACCTGCGGGGCTTCGGTCACAATGCCATGCTGGTGGGTGCGCCTGTCTTCACGGCGGGGCGCTTCGGCCAAGCGATCTCCTTGGACGGAACCCATGACTATGTGCAACTCCCCATGCGCTTGGGCGACAGCACGGATTTTTCGTTCTCCGGCTGGATTTATTGGAATGGTGGCGGCAATTGGCAACGGATCTTCGATTTCGGGGCCGGCACCGATGCCGCGATGTTTCTCACGCCAAAATCTGGCGGCACCACCCCAGCCCTGCGCTTTACCATCAACCCCGGCAGTGGGGAACAGCAACTCAACCATACGGCGGCTCTGCCCACTGGCGCTTGGACGCATGTAGCCGTGACCATCAGTGGCAATACCGGCAAGCTCTTCGTCAATGGAGCCCTCGTGAACACGAACACGAGTATGACCCACAACCCCATCTCGCTCGGCACGAAATATAATTTCCTGGGCAAGAGTCAGTTCGCGGCGGACCCGCTCTTCAGTGGGCGTTTGGATGAATTCCGCTTTAGCAGCAGCGCCCTCACCGAGGCGCAGGTGCTCGCCATTTACAATAACCCGCCGCCCCAGTTTTCCGCCCAGACGATCTGGAAACCAAACGCCATGGTGGGGCTGGCTTATGCGGACAGCCTGGCCGGAAATGTGACGGGAAGCAGCGCGCTCACCTTCAGTAAAATGGATGGCCCGGCTTGGCTCACGGTGGCAGGGAACGGTGCCCTCACGGGCACGCCGGCGGCCGCGGACGGAGGCTTGAATACCACGTTAGTGAAGGTCACTGATGCGAATGGAGCCATGCACACGGCCATGATTAACATCAACGTGCCGCTGTTCACCACAACCATCGACTCCAGTGCCGATGATGCCGAGGAATCGGCCGCTGGCGTGGTCAACCTGACCAGCACGGATCTTGAATTGATCAACGATGCCACCGAGCAGACGGTGGGGCTGCGTTTCCGCCTGCCAGTGCCGCAGGGCGCTGTCATCACCAGCGCCACCATTCAGTTCACCACGGACGAAGTCACCAGTGCGGCCACGACGCTGAATCTAGGAGTGCAACTGGCCGACGATGCGCCCGCCTTTGCTGCCACCAACTTCAATCTCAGCGCCCGCCCGCGCTCCAGCACCACTGTGCCGTGGACGCCAGCGGCTTGGAACACCCTGCTGGAAGCTGGTCCCAGCCAGCGCACTCCCAACTTGGCAGGACTGGTGCAGTCCGTGGTTGCGCGTCCCGGCTGGGAGAGCGGAAATGCCATTGTCTTCCTGATCAAAGGCTCCGGCCAACGCACCGCCGAAGCCTTTGATAAAGCGGGCAGCACCCCGCCACAACTAACCGTAAACTACCGCTCCGCTCTACCTTTGGCTGCCATCGAATCCAGCGTTGCCAGCAGCGCCAATGATGCAGAGCAGTCCGCTGCCGGGGCCGTTTCCCTCACCAGCACGGATCTGGAATTAGTGAACGACGGCGCCTTGGGAAATCAAATGGTCGGATTGAGATTTGAAAATATCGGAGTGCCCCGCGGAGCCACCATTGCCAGTGCCGACCTACAATTTAGCGCAGATGAAGCGCAGGAGGAAGTCACGAATCTCACCATCCGTGCCCAGGCTGCCGATTCCGCCGCCGTCTTCACCACGGCCGCCAATGATCTGAGCGCCCGCCCGCTGACCTCCGCCGCAGTTGGGTGGGCACCGCTCCCGTGGGCTAACCTTGACGAACGCGGGCCATTCCAACAAACCCCGGACCTGAGAACCATCGTTCAGGAAGTAATGAATCGCCCGGGTTGGAATCCGGGAAATTCTCTCGCCCTGCTCATCGACGGCACTGGCCATCGCACGGCGGATGCGGCTGACAAACTGGGCGGCCTCCCACCCACGTTGCGCATTCGCTACTATCCGGAGTTACCCTTGGGCAGCTACGCCCGCTGGACCGCAGGATACCCCAACTTGGGAGCCGCCACCGCCGACCCGGATGCTGATGGCATGAATAATCTCTTGGAATGTTGCTTCGGTTTGAACCCCACGAAGCCAGATGCCATGACCACCCCGCTCACGGCCGCAGGAAACACGCTCTCCCTAACCTACAACCGGGCCAGCAAAATTACCGACCTCGCTTGCACGGTCGAATGGTGCGCGGACCCGGCCACTGGTCCCTGGACCAGCACTGGTGTCACCGAACAAATCCTCTCCGACAACGGCACCCTGCAAACGAGACGCGCCACGATCCCAACGGGCCCGGGCCCGCACCGCTTCGTGCGGCTCAAAGTGACCCAAATGTAGGGAAAAGTAACTTTTCTTGTCACAAAGCGGCAAATTTTCCGAATAGATAAGTGAAGGGCTGCATGGCCTGTGCTGGCCTCCACCTTTTACCCATTCAGAAATCATGAACTCACTCTCGATCACCACTCCATGGAAATCTTGGCGGAAAAGCTTGCTGCAAACTGCTGACGCACCAGCCGATTGGCTGGATGAAGATGAGATCCATGACATCATCGCTGAAGCCAATCGCGAAGGCGTTTCCGCGCGCACCGTCATCACCTGCCGCAAAGCCGAGGAAGGACTTGCTGCTGCCGCAACCCCGCATTTGCCGATCGCTCCGCACCGGCCGAGGATTCTGGTGGTGGAGCCGGATCAGGAGTATGCCCAGCGCTTGCTGCAAGTGCTCTCGGCTTCGGATCGCTACGCGGTGGAAGTGGTGGCCGACGGGCGGAGCGCGCTCCAATGGTGTCGCCAGCAGCAGCCGGACCTATTGATCACAGAGATGGAGCTTACCAACGGCATCAACGGCACCGGACTGGCGCATTACGTCAGGGAAATCACCCATCGTCGCATTCCGGTAATCGTGTTGGAAAATGTCCTGGCCGGATCCGATGTTAGCATCGTCAGTTCCAAGAACGCGCTGCACCTCAGCAAGCCCGTCAAACTCAAGTCCCTGCTCCACTGCGTGGTGCATCTGCTGCGGGTGGTGGTGTGAGTGTGCGGTGGCCAGCGCGCGGTCTTGCCCTGATGAGCGCCGATTTTCCGAAGCAGCAAAATGCTTGCCCCAACCTGCCACTGTGGTAGGAAGAAGCACGATGCTGACGAGATTACATGTGAAGGGCTTTAAGAACCTGGTTGATACCGAGGTTCACTTCGGGCCGTTTACCTGTATTGCCGGTGCCAATGCCGTGGGGAAATCTAACTTGTTTGATGCCATTCGGTTCCTCTCGCTGCTGGCAAATGGAAAGCTGGATGAGGCGGGGCGAGCGATCCGCGCGGAGGGGGCCAAAAATGCTGATATCAAATCGCTCTTCACGCGCCACGCGGACGGTTCCCTGGGTGTGATGGAATTCGATTTGGACATGATTGTGCCGCCGGCGGCATCCGATGATCTTCGGCAGGCGGCCTCTGCCTCGATCACATTCCTGAATTACAAAATTCGACTGGGATATCGCAGTAATTCTGATGAAAGGCGGAGAAGCGGAGAATTGGAGTTAATTTCCGAGGACCTGAGCTATATCCGACCCTCGGCGGCAAAAAAGCAGCTAGGTTTCCCTTGTTCAGAGGATTGGCTTAAGTCAGCGATCCACGGAATAAAAACCAGCAAACTAATTTCCACGCAAGGAGCCGACGAGGAAAAGATTGTCACCCTGCACATGGATGTGCTTCCCAAGACACGGGCCAGCAATCACAAGCGAGGGGTCGGTTACAAACGACTGGCAACTCAGTTGCCTCGCACCGTGCTCTCTGCAGCGGATGCAGATAGTCCTACCGTTCTGTGTGCGCGTGCTGAAATGCGAGGATGGGAAATGGTGCAACTTGAGCCATCGGCCATGCGCGAAAGTGATTCATTGCACCAGGCTCCCGGTATCAGCCCGGCAGGGGCACACATGGCGGCCACGCTCTTCGATTTGGGACGAGCAGGAGTGGATCCTGATCCTGATGCAGCTTACCAACGGGTTGGCAATAAATTGGCTGAACTCATTGGTGATGTTGGATCAGTTAGGGTGGAGATGGATGAAAAACGCGAATTATTGACCATCTGTTTGCTGGATCGCTATGGCGCTGAGACGTCCGCCCGTTCGCTTTCTGATGGCACGCTGAGCTTTATTGCCTTGGTGCTCAAGCAGATGGAAACACAGCCGCAGCGGCTCATCTGCATGGAGGAACCGGAGAATGGCATTCATCCCAAACGGATTGCCGTGATCTTGAATTTATTGCGAGATACTGCGGTGGACACCACCTGCCCGGTGGATGAGTCCAATCCACTGCGACAGGTCATTATCAATTCCCACTCCCCAGCGGTGGTTCAGCAGGTCCCCGATGACAGCTTATTGGTGGCAGAATTACTGCCATGGCGCGATGCCACTGGGGCTCGCTCGACCCGGTTTACGGTATCCGCCTTGAGCAACACTTGGCGGACCAAACAGTTTCCGGAGTATCGGGTGACCACCAAAGGTTCCTTCCTGGCCTATCTCATGCCCGCTGGAGTGGCGGAGACCGAGCCTGGCGAACGAAAGGTCACCCGTGTCATTGATCGGCCTGAATTTGGGCAACTGCTGTTAAAATTGTGAACGCGCAAGACTATCGTAAAATGACGCTGGTAGCAGATGGACCGAGTGATAAGGCGCTCCTGCCGATCCTGCAGTGGCTCTGGGAACAACACTTTCCAGAAGAGTTAGCGGAATTCCAATTTGCCGATCTGAGCCCGTTTTCGACCAAGCTGGCGAGCAACAAGTTGAAAGACAAACTACCTCTGGCGTTAGACCTCTACCCCTGTGAAATTTTGTTTGTCCATCGGGATGCAGAAAAGGAGCCCCCAGCGCAGCGCTACACAGAAATCACCGAAGCCATCGCTGGACTGCCCGTTGAAATTGAGCGCCCCAAACATCTCTGCGTGGTGCCGGTCAAGATGTCGGAGGCCTGGATGCTTTCTTCTGAAATAGCGATCCGGAAAGCTGCCGAGAATCCGAATGGCAAAGTGACCTTGGCGATGCCGCCACCATCCAAGGTTGAGCACCTGCCAGACCAAAAAGAAACGTTGTATCAGTTGCTCACTGTGGCCAAGTCACTCCCGCCGCAGCGCAGAAGAAACTTTAGTCCGGCCAAGGCGGCTCTGTTGGTAACTGGGCACACTCTGGAGTTTTCAGGGTTGCGGAAATTGCCTTCGTTTCAGCGGTTAGAAAAGGATGTGCAAGCTTTGCGGCAAGTGCTTGCGATTTAAGGCGTTTTCCATTCAGGGTTTTGCTAGGCTCCCTCTCGACAGCCTACTCCTGCAGCACCACTTGCACCGCATCCCGCCAGCCTGCGCGGTAAACATGCAGCAGCGAGAGGCCGTTCTCGGCCTTCTCGAAGGCGGCTTCGGCTTGTTGTGGGTTGCGGATCACATAGCGATTGATCCGCACTAGCAGATCCCCGGGACGAAGCCCCTTGCGGGCGGCTGGGCTGCCGGGGGCCACTTCGCCAACCAGCACGCCCTGAGTGCCGCGCGCGACTCCCAGTTGCGCGCGGAATTCGTCCGTCAGATCGACCAGCGTCAGCCCGTAGGGTCCCACGGAGGACGTCATGGGTTCTTCCGCTGGGTTCTCCTGGCGAGCTTGAGTGCGATCTCCCAGCACCACTTTAATGACTTTGTTGGCTCCCCCGCGCCAGATTCCCAAACTCACTTCCCGACCTGCTGGCAAGGCGGCAACTTCATCGTTGAGTTGGCTGGGCTCCTGGATTTTCCGACCTTGGAGTTCCAGGATGACATCATCCACTTGCAGGCCGGCTTGTTCCGCAGGCGATTTCGGCTTCACTTCGGATACCAGCACGCCGCCGGGTTGCGTTAGCTTGAGGTATTGGGCCATTTCCGCGCTGAGCGAGGTTGGCACCGCGCCCAGATAACCACTCTGGCCCTCGACTTTGGGGCTCACTAGCTTGGACGCAATCTGCACCACGCGGTTGCTGGGAATGGCGAAGCCAATGCCGGCACTGCTGCCGGTGTTGGAATAAATGGCGGTGTTGATGCCGATGACACGACCATCTGCATCGATCAGCGGGCCACCGGAATTTCCTGGGTTGATGGCGGCATCGGTCTGGATGTAGTTTGCCTGTTGATTGTTACCCACCTCCCGCCTCCCCAGCGCACTCACGATGCCCATACTAACTGATTGATCGTAACCAAAGGGTGCCCCCACCGCAAAGACAATATCCCCCCGCCGCACTTGGCTGGAATCAGCCAGGGTGGCGGTCGGCAGGCCGTCAGCTTTGACCTTGATGACCGCCACATCATTGTCCGGGTCGGAGTCGATGACTTTGGCATCCAGTTGCTCTTCCCGCCCGGGGATGGAAACTTTGATTTCGGTGGCCCCCTGAATCACGTGATGATTCGTCAAAATGTATCCATCCCGCGTCACAATCACCCCGGAACCAAGCCCTAGGGGTTCCTTGCGCCGCTCAATGCGGCCCGGTTCATCCATGATGCCGAAGAATCTGCGCAGGAAGGGATCGTCCGTATACATGGAGCGACGCTGCCGCACCACCTCCTGGGACGTGGAAATTTTCACCACAGCGGGTTCGATGCGGTCGATCACATCGGCATAGCTTTTCAACGTGGCGGACTCCCGTTTCATCGGGGTGTTATCCACCGAGAGAATTTCCCGAAACCCGCTCTTGGTAATGCTGTTGGCCATCTTCTGGGCTTGGCAGAAATAGACCGTGACCCCCAGGATCATGGAGGCGATGAGGAATTTGGGAAGGTGGCGTGAGAGGGACATATTCAGTTTAGGGATTAACCAAGATAATGATCAGACACAATTTTCCAGCGTCAGTTCGGGAATTTTTTGCTTAGTTAGGATGAAATTTTACCCAACCTGAGTGCGCCTGATTCCAGAAGATACTTTAGCTTCAGCAAACTCGCAACGGACAGCGCATCCCGAATTTCTCCGCGCAGAGCCATTGCGAAGGCCTCGTTGAGCGGCAGTCGATGCACCGTCAGGTCCTCGGTTTCCTCCGGTTCCGCGTCGGTCAGGGTCAGGCCGGTGGCCACGAAGGTGTGGGAAATTTCATCGGTCACGCTGTTGGAAAGCTGCATTTCCAGAATGGGCGTCAGCGTGGTGGCCAGCAGTCCCGCCTCCTCCCGCAGCTCCCGATGCGCACAAGCCTCGGGCGCTTCATCCAGTTCCGCCCCGCCCTCCGGCACCTCCCATTCATAACGGTTATGGGCGTAACGATATTGCCCCACCAGCCACGTGTAGCCTTCCTCGTCCACCGGAATGATGGCCACTGCCACCCGCTTGAAATGCACCACGGTGTAAAGTCCGGGATTCCCGCTGGGACGGGTGACTTCGTTGCGGACGAGTTTCACATAAGGGTTTTCAAACACCACAGCGCTGTGATGCGTGATCCAGGGATTCGGGGCGGTGGGAAGAGGCATGGGAAATGGTTGCGGCGGATTCGGTCATCCGACAACTGGGAATGTCGGACGGGAATTCCCTGGCTCAAACGCGGCTGCCCATTGCCCCATTGCAGAATCAAATTTCCCGTTCATGGATACGCTCATGTCTTTCATTCACGACGATTTCCTCCTTCAGTCCCCGCTCGCTCGTCGCCTTTATCATGAGGTGGCCGCTCCGCAGCCGATTATCGATTACCACTGCCACACCTCTCCGCAAGAAGTCGCGCAGGATCGTCGCTTTGCCAACTTGTTTGAAATTTGGTTGGAAGGCGATCACTACAAATGGCGCGCCATGCGCAGCAACGGAGCGCCCGAGCGCGTCGTGACAGGCGATGCCACGCCTTGGGAGAAATTTGCCGCCTTTGCGGAAACGGTCCCGCACACGCTGCGGAACCCGCTCTTCCACTGGAGCCACTTGGAATTGAAACGTTACTTCGGAATCGACGAATTGCTCACGCCCGCCTCCGCCAAGCGCATTTGGGACACCGCCAATGAGCGCCTGCAGCAGCCGGATCGCAGTGCGCAGGGGATCCTGAAGGATTTCCAAGTGCAGGTCGTGTGCACCACCGACGACCCAGCTGATTCGCTGGAGCATCATCAGGCGTTTAAGCGGTCCGGTCATCCCACAAAATTGCTTCCGGCGTTCCGGCCTGATGCCCTGCTGAAGATCGAGCAGACGGAGTTTTTCAATAAATATGTCGATCGATTGGGGGTAGCTGCGGACGTATCCATCGGCAGTTATGCTGATCTCAAAAACGCGTTGGAAAAACGCCACCAATATTTCCACGACAACGGTTGTCGCCTGTCAGACCACGGCTTGGATCACGCCTGGAGCCAATACGGCACCGAGGCCGAGGTTACGGCCATCTTTAACAAAGCGCGCAGTGGCGGAGAAATTTCGCCTGCGGAAAAGGCGGTCTTTGCCTCCGCCATCATGCTGCTAAGCGGTCAGTTGGATGCCCAGAAGGGTTGGACGAAGCAGCTCCATCTCGGCGCGCTGCGCAGCAATAATTCGCGACTGCTGCGCCAAGTGGGCGCTGACATCGGCTGCGATTCCATTGGCGACTGGCCGCAAGCGCAGGCACTCTCCCGTTACTTGGATCGCTTGGATTCCGATGGGCTGCTGCCGAAGACCATTTTGTATAACCTGAACCCGGCGGATAATTACGTGCTGGGCACGATGATTGGAAATTTCCAGGACGGCAGCGTGGCTGGTAAAATTCAGTTTGGCAGCGGGTGGTGGTTCCTGGATCAGAAGGAGGCCATGGAATGGCAAATCAACGCGTTGAGTAATCTGGGACTGTTGAGCCGCTTCGTGGGTATGCTGACGGATAGTCGGAGTTTCATGTCCTATCCGCGCCACGAATATTTCCGCCGTATCTTCTGTAATATGCTCGGCCGGGATGCTGCTGAGGGCTCGGTGCCAGATGATTTCGAAATGCTGAGCGGCTTGGTGAAACGGGTGTGTTATGACAACGCGCGCGAATTCTTCGGCTTCTTCGATTAAGCTCATGGTCCCCCCTTCCCATCCCCGCTATGTCTCGCTGATGACGCGGGATAAAATTGTCGCTGGCGTCGAGGCTGGCGTTGCTTCGATCCACGGACTCATTGCCCATGGCCGAGGGGAAGCGTTTGATTATCTGCTGGGAGAGCGCACCCATGACTTCGCCCACGCGGCCATTCGCGAGGCGGCTCGCGTGCTGGCGCAGGCGCAACATCCAGTCCTCAGCATCAACGGCAACGTAGCCGCCCTGGCTGCGGAGGAAATGGTGGCGCTGGCGCAGGCTTGTGGCGCGCTGTTGGAAGTCAATATTTTCCACACCTCCCCCGAACGCGAGCACGCCATCCAAAAGGCGCTGATGGCCGCGGGTGCCACCGAGGTGCTGCTGCCGAGCCGGACGCACGCTTTGGAGCACATCGATCACAACCGCCGCTGGGTGAATCCGGCGGGTATTGCCAAGGCGGATGTAGTCTTCGTGCCCTTGGAAGACGGGGATCGCTGTCAGGCCTTGGTCAAGAATGGTAAGACGGTCATCACGGTTGATTTAAATCCGCTGTCCCGCACCGCCAAGGCCGCGCAAGTGACCATCGTCGATCACCTCCTGCGTTGTGTCCCCCTGGTCACGAAGGCGATCTTGGAAAAGGATTTCCCCACGGCCGCCTTCGATAACGCGCAAAATCTAACTGCCGCCGTAACCGCCATCCGCAGCGGTTCGTAAGGCGAGCGTGGAAGCAGTCCGCTGGACTGCTCTCCGAAAAAAAGGAACGAGCAGTCCGCTGGACTGCTCCCACGCTCGCAAAAAAAAACGCCTGCCCCGCAGCAAAGCGGGACAGGCGCGAAACCGAAAATTTACTTCAGTTCAGCCAACTTGGCCTTGATGGCGTCGAAGTTCGGCAGCGTGCCGGGGCTGTCGTTGCTCTCGGCGTATTGCACGATGCCGTCCTTATCCACCAAGAAGGCGGAGCGCTTGGGCACGCCGGCCTGGCCGAGATTTTTCTCAGGCAGGAACGCGTCGTAAGCAATGCCGTAGGCCTTGGTCACGCTGTGATCGTAATCGCTAACCAGCGGGATGGTGATGTTTTCCTTCTTGGCCCAAGCGTCTTGCGCGAAGGGGTTGTCGCCACTGATGCCGATGACTTTGCAGCCGAGGCTGGTGTAGTCATTCATGCCGTTGGAAATGGCACAAAGTTCCTGGGTGCAGACGCCCGTGAAGGCCATGGGCACGAAGAGTAGCAGCACGTGGGTAGATCCCTTGTGCTCGGACAGGGTGAGATACTTCGGGCCTTCGGAGGTGAGGGTCGTGAGTTTGAAATCGGGAGCGGATGAGCCAACAGCAATCATGATAGAATATGGGTTAGTTAATGGATGATAAGATGGGCGAGCAAATAGCGGCGGCCGGGCAAACTTTCAAGAGAATAAACATCTCCGTTACTCCGGTCGCAACCACTGGGCCAGCGGGCAATCTTTGAGCTGACGAATCCCCATCGCCACGCAGGCGGCATTTAGCTTCGCTCCGGCCTCGGTCGTATGGGTGTGATCCGTGGTGGTAAAGTAATCCTCGCCCACCTTTTCGGCTCCCAGTTCATCATATTGATCAGCGATCAATTTGTTCAGCGGCAGGAACTGCGCCTTGCATCCCGCGGCCGCCTCTGCCGCCCATTTCCCATAGTCTGCATCCGCCCGACCCACCTTGCCATTGGTCCAAATGTTGCGGGGAATTTGGGAGCAAATGATCGCCACCGCCCCCTTTGCCTGGGCATCCGTGGCATATTTCCGGAGATACCAACCATGGCTGTGCACCGTTTCTTTGGCTCCCGTTTCCTGAATTGTGACTTCCTTTTCCTCGTCGCCATTTCCTTTGAGGGACGCCCGGGCTTTTTCCTTATCGATCGGCCCCCTGTCGTTATGTCCAAACTGAATCAGCAGGAAATCTCCAGCCTGCACATCTCCCAGCACTTTCTCCCAAAGGCCTTCCCGCAGGAAACTCCGACTGCTGCGGCCACCCAGGGCGCGATTCGAAACCGTGACTTTCGTGAGATCGAGGTGCTCCGCCAGGAATGAGCCCCATCCCATCAACCCCTTGTCACCATTCTTCACGGTGGAATCCCCGATGAGAAAGACCGTGGGTTTACGCGCCGCATCCGCCGCCACGCAGGGCAGGGCGAAAGCAATCCAAGTGAGACAACAGAGGAGGGAATGGAAAAATTTCATCAACCTAGATCTGACAGGGAAGCGTCAACTTCGCAAGGGATGGTCGGAGTGACTTTCTAATCTTGAATCTGTCAGAATTCGGACTACCGGAAAGACATGACCTTCTTCCATCGATTCCATTTTCCGCTCTGCCTCCTCCTGCTGGCCCTGCCCGCGGTGAGCCACGCTGCGAATGAACCACCAGCAGAGGCGGCGGAAGCAGATGACGGGTATCAGGCCATGGAAACGCTCACCAAAGCCATGGAATTGATTCGGCAAAACTATGTGGACGAAAAAAAGGTGGGCTATGAACGACTCGTGGCCAGTGCCTTGCGCGGCATGTTGGAGGATCTGGACCCCCACTCGCAATACATGTCTCCAGAGGTCTTTGCCCAGCTTAAAGAGTCCCAGGAGGACACCACCGAAGGCATCGGCGTAACCGTGAGTCCCAAGGGCGAGCGCATGGTCATCGTCTCCGTGCGCGAGGACGGCCCCGCCGCCCGCGGCGGCGTGATGCCAGGAGACGCCGTGGTCCGCGTGGGCGAATCCGTGGTCGAGAAATTAAGCTATGGCGAAGTGGTGCGACTCCTGCGGGGCAATCCCGGAGAGTCCTTGAAACTAACCATTTATCGCTCCACCACCAAGGAAACCAAGGAAATCACCCTGGTGCGCGAAGTCCTGCGCCAGGACAGTGTGCGGGATGCCATGGTGCTGCCAGCATCGCTCACGGGGGAAATGAAGATCGGCTACGTGCGCCTGCTGCAATTCAATGCCCCCAGCGCCAAGGAACTAACCGATGCCCTGGATGGACTTGAAGAAAAGGGCATCCAAGGATTGATCCTGGACCTGAGAAACAACCCCGGCGGCCTGCTTCGCAGTGCGGTGGATATTTGCGGAGAATTTCTCCCCGGGGAGACCACCGTCGTCACCACCGAAACCAGACATCCAGAGAACAACCCTCCGCCCTTCAAAACCAAAGCCCGGTCACGCCCGCCGCGTTCCTATCCTCTGGTGCTGCTGGTAAACCACGGCAGCGCCAGCGCCTCCGAGTTAGTAGCAGGAGCCCTGCAGGACCTGAAACGAGCCTTGATCGTAGGCGAAACCACCTTCGGCAAAGGGTCCGTGCAAACCGTGCTGCCAGGAGAGCGCGGCACCGCCATCCGCATGACCACCGCCAAATATTACACCCCCAGCCATCGCACCATCCACGAAAAAGGCATCACCCCAAACATCATTTCCACCCTAACAGCAGAGGAAGAGAAAGCCATCATGGAATGGCGCCGAGACCACCCGGTAGCCAGCGCAGAGCCAACCCAAATCGCCAAGCTAGGCGACAAACAACTCGAACGCGCCATCGCCAGCATGAAGGGATTGCTGGTGAAGCAGTAACAAAAGCCCGCCACGGGTTGGTTCTTTTGTCTACTCATTCCATTGGTCGCCCGGCATGACACGGCGCATAAATTCATCAAAGAGCGGCACCGTGAAGCCCGTGTCACCATGGCTTGGACTTGCTTCAAGTGGGGAATTTAGCAAGTTTACCAAGATTTAGCAAAATGCACTAAACTTAGGTAAACTTCTTCAAACTCGAAACACCTTCATCCCCCAGGTGGTTGATCGCCTTCACGGCATTTTGCCGTTTTTGGGTTTGTCGAAGGGACGTGAGGTGTCGCTGTTGAGGGTGCCCCAGGCTTCTGGGTTCATTTCGGCTTTGAGGGTGGTTTTGAGGAGTTGGTTGGATTCGTCGGTGCGTTCACTGAGGCGGGAAGCAGGGACGATTCCTTTATGCCTCTTTTTGCTGGCTACTGACGCAACTTTCACCTTGCGTGAGCAATCCCCCCCTATCATCGATAGCCCGCGCGGAAATGATGACCTTGCCGTTGGTTTTCCTCCGTAGTTCAATTCCACACTTTCCATGGCAGAACAAAATCTCTCCTCCTTTATTTGGTCCGTCGCCGATCTCCTACGGGGCGATTACAAGCAGTCGGAGTATGGCAAAGTGATTCTTCCATTCACCGTCCTGCGTCGTCTGGACTGCGTTTTGGAAGCGACCAAAGCCGCCGTGCTGAAGGAGAAGACCAAGCGCGAGGCCGCTGGTCTCAACCCTGAGCCGTTCCTGCTGCGCGTCTCCGGCCAGCTTTTCTACAACACCTCGCCACTCGACCTGAAGAAACTCATGGGTGATCAGGATCATGTGGGGGAAAATTTGCGCGCTTACATGCAGGCGTTCTCGCCAGCCGTGCGGGACATCTTTGAGCATTTTCAGTTTTACACGCAGATTGAGCGCCTCGCCAAGGCCGGTCTGCTCTACCAAGTCACGGAAAAGTTTGCCAACATCGACCTTCACCCCAGCACCATCAGCAATGCACAGATGGGCACGGTCTTCGAGGAACTGATCCGCAAGTTTGCCGAGCTTTCCAATGAGACCGCCGGGGAACACTGGACCCCGCGCGAAGTCATCCGGCTCATGGTGAATCTCCTTTTCATCGAGGATGATGACGCCCTCACCAAACCGGGCGTCGTCCGTTCCATTTACGACCCCACCTTGGGCACCGGGGGCATGGTCTCCACCGCTGAGGACCACCTTCTCACCCTGAACCCCAGCGCACGACTCGTCATGTTTGGGCAGGAGCTGAACCCCGAGTCCTACGCCATCTGCAAGGCGGACATGCTCATTAAGGGGCAGGACATCGCCAACATCATCTTCGGCAATACCCTTTCCGCCGACGGCCTGCTGGGGAAACTCTTCGATTACATGCTCTCCAATCCGCCCTTCGGCGTGGAGTGGAAGAAAATCGAAGCCATCATCCGCAAGGAATTTTTAGAGCAGGGTTTCGATGGCCGCTTCGGTCCCGGCCTGCCTCGGGTCAGCGATGGCTCGTTGCTCTTCCTCCTCCATCTCATCTCGAAAATGCGGCCTGCTGTGGATGGCGGTAGCCGCTTCGGCATCGTGCTCAATGGCTCCCCGCTCTTCACTGGCGGTGCGGGCAGTGGCGAGAGCGAGATCCGCCGCTACGTGCTGGAGAATGATCTCGTGGAAGCCATTATCGGCCTGCCCACGGATATGTTTTATAACACCGGCATCAGCACTTACGTCTGGATCGTTAGCAATTGGAAGCCCAAGGCGCGCAAGGGCAAGGTGCAGCTCATCGACGCCTCCAGCTTCTGGCAAAAGATGCGCAAAAGCCTCGGCTCAAAACGCAAGGAACTCAGCCCTGCGCACATCGAGGACATTACGCAGATGTTCGGCAAGTTCAAAGAAATCACCCGCGACGGAGTGCCCATTTCCCGCATCTTCAAAAACGAAGCGTTCGGCTACCGCACCATCACCGTCGAGCGCCCCGAACGGGATGCAAAAGGCAAGATTGTTCTCAGCACCAAAGGGAAAACCAAGGGCAAACCCGTGCCGGACAGCAGTCTGCGCGACACGGAAAACGTGCCGCTCAGCGAAGACGTGGACACCTATTTCAAACGCGAAGTCCTCCCCCACGCCGCCGACGCCTGGATCGATCACGAGAAGACCAAGATCGGCTACGAAATCCCCTTCAACCGCCACTTCTACGTCTTCCAGCCACCCCGCCCTCTGGCGGAAATTGATGCTGAACTCAAAGGAGTCACAGACCGCATCCTCACCATGATCGGGGGGCTGACGAAATGAGCTTCCCACCCTTACTTTTCCCGCAGACAGGGCGGATTTTTGCACGGTGTAAGTTTCTGTTTTTCAACAGCTCATGCGGTGGTGACGCGCTGCTGCGCGTCATTGCTCCTCCCCTTGCAGACACGCGCAGCAGCGCGTTTCCACCTCCGTGCAAAAATCCGCCGTTTCCCGCAGACGATGCCAAAAGAGAGTTATTGACAGAAAGCTGGAAAGCTGGAAAACTGGATCCATGAAACTGACTTTGGATTTACCCAATGATTTGCTGAAGGAACTAAAGATTACCGCGCTCCAAGAAGGGAAAACGCTGCGGGCGCTGATCGCTGAGAAATTCCGGGCTGCGCTAGGAACCAACCCGCAGACTGAGAGCAATACCAAGAAAAAGCAGCCATGAAGACCACCATCGACCTTCCCACCGATCTCGTCCGCAGCCTGAAGCTCCGTGCGCTGCACGAAGGGAAAACGATTCAGGCACTGGCGGCGGAAATTCTCCGACCCGTCTCCGTCGGCAATCGGGCGGCTAGTCGGGTGGCCAGGCCAGGGCGCAAGTTGGTGGCCAAGAATTTGCCCACCATTGCTGCGCGCTTGCTTGAGGGTGGACCTGTCCTCCCCCAATCCTCCTGGCCTTTAAGCGCCCAAGAAATGAATGATTGGCTGAAGCAGCGTGATTTGGACTTGGAGGCGGAGCATCATGAAGAAACTGTTGGACGTTAATTTGTGGTTGGCGCTCAGCCTACCGCAACATCCGCAGCACGGGGCCGCGCGTGCCTGGTATCAGGCGGAACCGCTGAGGGCGGGGGATCTGCTGTTCTGCCGCTCCACGGAAATGGGGCTGCTTCGGCTCATTACTCAGCAGAAAGTGATGAACCTCTACGGTCTTACCGCCCTGACAAATGCCGAGGCCATCTCCTTTCTGAAGCAAGTTTATCAGGACCCCGCCATCGAGGGTGTGGACGAACCCAGCACCACCCGCCCGCTCTGGCTCAAGACTGCCAGCACCCCGTGGCCCTCTCCCAACGTCTGGATGGATGGCTATTTGGCAGCCCTCGCCATCAGCCTGGGAGCGGAAATGATCACCTTCGATCAAGGGTTCAAAAGCTACACCTCGCACGGCCTGAAGCTAGTGCTACTCACCCCATAACTTCCATGCCAGCACAGCCCAAACTACCTGCCAAAACCCAGCGAGTCCATGATTCGGCCAACCTATGCGTTGCTTTTCCAAGAATGATGGGCTTGCCGCCTTCAAATCTCAAATACATGCCCTTTTTCGCCCATGACTCGGTTGGGAAATTTGGGCAGCAGTCTGCTGCCCAATTGCCTTGGTTTCGATACTTTACGCACTGCGTAAAATATTCGCTTACACGCAGCCGCCGCCCGGCTGGCCAAAAGAACGCCGACCGCTTTGACCTTTGCATCGGCAAGCGGGACACGATTGAAACAATCTCTCGGCAAAAAGGAGCTATCTCATGAGCTTCCCGCGTTATCCAAAATATAAATCCAGCGGCGTGGAATGGCTGGGCGATGTGCCGGAACATTGGGTTGTGAAGCCGCTTAAAACGGTAGCTTCTTTTAATGACGATGTGCTTCCAGAGTCCTATGGCGCAGATGAGGAAATCGAATACGTGGATATTGGTAGTGTTTCGCTAGCAGGAGGAATCGAACGCACGGAAACATTAAAGTATGGAAATGCACCATCTCGAGCTAGGCGCAGAGTCAGAAATGGAGACGTGATTGCATCGACGGTCCGCACCTACCTAAAAGCCATATCGCCAATTATAGATCCACCCGGGAATATGATAGTTTCCACGGGATTTGCTGTGATTCGCCCTAGTGTCGGCTTGATGCCTGCTTTTGCCAAGTTCGCTCTTCAGACTAGTTTCTTTGTCGAGGCGGTGATTTCTTTGTCCACAGGAGTAAGCTATCCAGCGATCAATGCATCGGAGATGGCGAGAATTTCAATTCCAGTGCCCCCAATCGACCAACAATCCGCCATCGCCAGCTTCCTGGACCGGGAGACCGCCAAGATAGACGCGCTGGTGGCGGAGCAGAGGCGACTGATGGAACTCCTGAAGGAAAAACGCCAGGCCACCATCTCCCACGCCGTCACCCGAGGCCTCAACCCCAACACCCCACTGAAGGATTCCGGCATCGAATGGCTCGGAGAAGTGCCTGCGCATTGGAGCGTAATCGCTTTAAAAAGGATTGCGGAGGTTCATACGGGTGTGGCCAAAGGAAAAGACAACAGTTCTCGGCAAACGATCACGGTTCCATATTTACGCGTCGCTAACGTGCAAGACGGCTATCTTGACCTTGAAACGGTATCGACCATTGAGATACCGGCTGAAGACTTAGAACGATATTCCCTCAAGGCTGGGGATGTGCTCATGAACGAGGGGGGCGACTTCGATAAACTGGGGCGTGGTCATATTTGGGAAGGTCAGATAGATCCCTGTATCACTCAGAACCACGTCTTTGCAGTGCGCCCGCGTGCAGTTTCGTCAAATTGGCTGAATTCAATCACGAGTTCTGACTTTGCACAATTCTATTTCATGACTAGGTCCAAGCAGAGCACGAACCTTGCATCAATCTCTTCTACGAATCTCATGGAACTTCCGGTTATTCTCCCGCCAGAGCATGAACAGTTAGAAATACTCTCATTCATCGCGGATCAGACCGCGCATTTCGACACCCTAACCACCGAAGCCCAACGAGCGATCGACCTACTACAAGAACGCCGGACCGCCCTCATCTCCGCCGCCGTGACCGGGCAGATTGATGTGCGGGCTGTGACGACCACTCCGTAAAGCAGTCGATTGCCATTTCTAGCTTCTGCCCTAATTTCCCCGCCACATGAGAATAGACCGCATCAGCATCCACAACTTCAAAGGATTTGAGGACCGCACCCTGCACTTCCCACGCGCCCGCGCCCTGAACGAAGCTGGGCGGGATAATGGCTCCGTGCATGTGCTGATTGGTGAGAATGGCAGTGGCAAAACGACGGCCCTGGACGCATTGGCAGTAGCCATGGGGATCTGGCATGTGGCGTGCACAGGCATCGGGAGTCGTGGGATAGAAACAGATGAGGTGCGGGAGTTGGTTGAAGGCACCAATGGCCGCGTCTCTTTCACACCTGCCAAGGAGGCGACAATCACGGTGCGGGGGATGCTGGATGGCGCGGTGGTAGGCTGGCAGCGCTCCCGCAAGGGCCTCCTGAAGCAGAACACAGTGAACTCCCAAGTGGAGGGAATGGCCTACGGCTTGGCGGTGGCCCGCAAGCTGGTGGAAAAAACCCAGGAAGCAAAATCCACCGCCGTGCTGCCTCTGCTGGCCTACTATGGCGCAGGTCGCCTCTGGCTGGAACCCAACACATCCAAGAAACCGCCGAAGCAGGACAAGGAGGATTTGCTGCGCTACGCACCGTATCGGGGTTGCCTGGATTCCCGCTGCCGGGCGCGAGATTTAAATCAATGGCTGCTGGCTCATGACTGGGATGCTTACCAAACCGGTGAGCCGGATCCCGGCTATGAACTGGTGAAGCAGGCGCTCCTAAAGTGCCTCCCGGGCGCAGTGCGCCTGAGGTTCGCCCCGAAGAAGCAGGAAGTGACGGTGGGCTTTGAGAAGCGGGAGGAGCAGTCGTTTTCTAATTTGAGTGATGGTCAGCGCAACATGTTGGCACTGGTAGGGGATTTGGCGGTGAAAGCCGTGCGTCTGAACCACGCCCAGTTAGGCGAAAATGTCCTGCAGCAGACTCCCGGCATCGTATTGATCGACGAGATTGACCTTCATTTACATCCCACTTGGCAGCGGGTGGTGTTGGAGAATCTGCGGACTGTCTTCCCAAACCTGCAATTTATCGCCACCACGCATTCTCCCTTCATTGTGCAGACGCTGCGGGAAGGGGAACTGGTGATGCTGGAGGGGCATTCCGTAAACCAAACCAACAACCTCGGCATTGAGGACATTTCCAAGGGGCTGATGGGGGTGGAACGTCCGGAAATTAGCCCTGCTTACCGCCAGCAGGTGGCCGTCGCCAAGGAATTCCTCCTCACCTTGGAAGAGGCTGCGGTGGCCCCAGAGGAAAAACTGCAACAATACTTGGATCGCCTGTCTCAAGGGATCGATGAATTTGCCGACAATCCGGCCTACCAAGCATTTCTGGAGCTGAAGCGGGAAGCCAAACTGGGATCCAGAATCAATCACGGCACACCCTAGGATTCGCAATGAGACCTGTTTCCAAAGGAACCAATCCCATAGCGGGAGACTTCGCAGACTATGAGGATGCCAAACCCTTCCTGCTTGCCAGATTAGGAAAATATTGTTCTTACTGCGAGCGGATGATAACCACAAATCTGTCCGTGGAGCACATTCAACCAAAGGGAATCCCAAAATATGCTGCTCTGGAGAAGAATTGGACTAACTTTCTCCTGGCCTGCGTAAACTGCAACAGCACCAAGGGCGATAAGGATGTGGTGCTGGAACAATATTACCTGCCGGACCGGGATAACACCTCCGCAGCCTTCGAGTATCTGCCGGACGGAACGGTTCACGCCCGACCCGGAGCCATCATTGGCACGAGGACGCTGAAACTAACAGGACTGGATAAGCCCATACGAGAAACCTTTGACGAGAATGGGATGCGGGTTGCCATGGATCGAGTGGCAGACCGCATGACGGTGTGGGGCATCGCACTGGATTCCAAGACGGATCTGGCCGCCTCACCCACGGAGGCCATGCGTCGGCAGATTGTGCGCACCGCCATGGGCCACGGCTTCTTTAGCATCTGGCTGAAGGTCTTTGCAGATGATGCCGGAATGAGGCAAATGCTGATTGATGGCTTCGGCACGGGAGCGGACTACCAAGGATTCTCAGGCACTGCCAAAGATTGCTTCGACCTGCAAACGCAACCTGTGTCGCCTCGCCCTCCAAACGACCTTGGCGGTGCAGGCAAAATTTAACAAACCAGTATGAGCCTTTACCGAATCACTGAAGAAAAACTCGAATCCGACCAACGCACGACCTTGGCTGAGGAATGCCTGATGAGCGCAAGGATCTGCAGCGTTTACTGCGGCGGGAGGTTCCGCCGAGAGGCGATGACCAAAACTTGTGGGTTTGCCAAGCACCATTTCTCCACCTAAGCTAGCCGACGCATGAGAATTAACTCTATCCAAATCGAAAATTTTCGAGGCATCGCACGCCTTGACCTCGACTTCGATCCTCGTTTCACTCTTCTGGTGGGTGACAATGGCTCGGGGAAGACGTCTATCCTGAGCGCAGTCTCGGTAGCACTGGGTATCTGGCATTTGAGCGATATCCTGGGCGAGTGGCAGTGGCGAAACATCATGGACCACGAGATACGGGAGGTGCAGGGACTGGATGAGAACGGGGAAACTCAATTTGTAGCGACCGGGGCCGTGAGGATAACGGCCACGGGGAGCATCGGAGATCGCCCGCCCGTATCTTGGACCCGCAGCAAACGGGTGAGGGGGGACAAAACCCTTAATCAAGGGCATGAAGCGGTGGGCGCTGATATAACTGGCGCAACTGAAGCAAGGGAAAAGGGGCAGGAACCATTACCCTTGCTGGCCTATTATGGGGCTGGCAGGGCTTGGCTACCCTCCAACGAACGAGCGCTAGCTGATCTGGATGGGGATCTCAGAGCCCGTCGCTCAGATGGATACTACGACTGCCTAGTGGAGCGCATTCGGATTAAGGATGTATTGAAGTGGTTTTTGCTCCAGGCCTCAAAACGGGATGAGCATGGAAAGTTTAGGCCGGCCTATGACGCAGTGTGTCTGGCTCTGAAACGTGGCATTCACGGCGTGGAAGAAATCTACTGGGACCACAACAAAGCGGAAGTTGTCGTTCGCATTGGTGGAGTGGCGCAGCATTTCTCCAACCTCAGTGACGGACAGCGCATGATGGCGGCCACCATCGCTGATATGGCCATACGAGCGGTCACGCTAAATCCTCATTTATTGGGCGATGGTAACGGGCATTCTCACCCTGAGGAAGTTCTGAATCAAACGCAGGGAGTTGTGCTCATTGACGAGGTGGATGTGCATTTACATCCCGAATGGCAGCGCTACGTGGTGAAAGACCTGACGGAGACCTTTCCTAAGGTGCAATTTATCTGCTCGTCCCATTCCCCGCAGGTGGTAGGCGAAACCCCTCCCGCGTCGCTGCGGATCTATCAGCCGGAATCTAAAAAATGGGAGATTCCAAACCAGAGTTTCGGCATGGATTCCAACTGGATTCTGAAGGTTCACATGGGTGGCAAAGACATGGACCCTGACATAAAAGCTGGCATTTTAGCGGTGGAGGACCACGCGGTGCTGGGGGAATTCCCGCAAGCAGAGGCGTTGATTCAAACGCTGCGGCAAAGAGTTGGGAACTCGGAAGAAATTCAGTTCGCAGCGTCCACTTTAGAACGCCTTAAGCTCATCGAAAAATGAGGCTCATTCCCAAACCTGGCGGAACGGAGGCGGAAGCCTGTATTCAGGGATTTATCGACGTCCAAATGGCTGCGCGCGCTGAAGGAATTCCTTGGGATGAGGTAAAGGTGGACTATGGGAGCTTTACGCGTGGACCCCAATTGCGTGGGCTGCTAGTTGATGAGCAGAAAGGCCTTTGTGCCTACACTGGTGCTCCGCTTGATGAGCGACTTACTGAGAAGCAGCCAAGTAGGCTGAATCCGCCTCACACTGACTACTGGTTTAAACCTCACATTGAGCATTTGAAGCCAGAGGAGCAATGCCGTGAAGAACTTACGGCTAATCAGCGCGAGGTGGGAAGAGATGTAGGGGAAGACATGGCCTATCCAAACTTGGTCGTAGCAATTGAGGTTTCAGGGACCCCCAAAGAACAGTTTGGAGCCTCATTTCGAGGCACAAAACCGCTGCCGATCCTGCCCACAATGCCAGAATGTGAACGCTCCTTTGAATACTTGGAGAGCGGTCGTGTTCTGGGGACGAGTGATGAAGCAAAGGTGACAATCACTAACCTGCGCCTCGATCACGCCACGCTAGAGAGTTGGCGGAGGGGTGCCGTCAGAGCCTTCCTGGGTAAAGCGGCAGACTATACTACAGCAGAGCTAGAAACTCTCGCCCGTCTCGATGGCGAAGGCATTGAACGTCTTGATGAATTCGCGTTTGGAATCGCTCCGCTTGCTCGTTTCACCTTGGCTAAACGCAACTTCAACCAATGAGCATCCACCAAGAAATCACCTTCGAGAACGAAATCTGCCAGCACCTGGGCAACCATGGCTGGCTGTATGCCGAGGGGGATGCGGCAGGGTATGATCGGGCGCGGGCCTTGTTTCCGGCGGATGTGGTGGCGTGGGCGAAGGAGACGCAGCCGAAGGCTTGGGAGGCTCTTGTGAAGAATCACGGGGCGCTGGCGGAGGAAACGCTGCTGGGACGGTTGCGAGATCAGTTGAATCAACGTGGCACGCTGGATGTGCTGCGTCAGGGGATTGAGTTGCTGGGGCTGAAGCAACCGTTGAAGCTGGCAGAATTCAAGCCCGCCCTGGGCATCAATCCTGACATTCTGGCGCGTTATGTGGCTAACCGGTTGCGCGTGGTCCGGCAGGTCAGGTATTCGCTGCATTGTGAGAACAGCATTGATCTGGTGCTGTTTCTCAACGGCCTGCCAGTGGCGACGGTGGAGTTGAAAACGGATTTCACCCAGAGCATTGGCGATGCAATTGATCAATATCGATTTGATCGGGATCCTAACCCGAAGGGAAAAATGCCCGAGCCTCTGCTATCCTTCCCCAATGGAGCATTGGTGCATTTTGCGGTAAGCAACAGCGAGGTGCACATGGTAACAAAGTTGGAGGGCAAGGACTCGATGTTCCTGCCATTTAACCAAGGCGACCACGGAGCCGCAGGGAATCCGCTGAATCCGGCAGGTGGGCATCGGACGGCGTATCTCTGGGAACGCGTCTGGGAGCGGGCGAGTTGGCTGGAAATTCTGGGTCGCTACTGCATCTCCCAAAAGGACAAGAAGCAGCAGACGGTGAAACTCATTTTCCCTCGGTATCATCAACTGGATGTGACACGGCATTTGCAAGTGGCGGTGCTGCACGATGGGGTGGGCGGGAAGTATTTGATCCAACATTCCGCCGGGTCCGGGAAAACGAATTCCATTGCGTGGACGGCCCATTTCCTGGCGGAACTGCACGATGCAGAGGATCGCAAAATGTTCGACACGGTGCTGGTGGTTTCTGACCGCACGGTGATTGATTCCCAACTCCAGGAAGCGTTGTTTGATTTCCAACGGCAGACCGGAGTGGTGGCTACGATCACGGGCAAAGATGGCAGCAAGAGCAAGGAACTGGCGGCTGCGCTGGATGGATCAAAGAAGATCGTCGTCTGCACCATTCAAACGTTTCCTGCCCTGCACAAGGCGATGCAGAAGCTGGCCACAGAAGGGAAACGATTCGCAGTGATCGCGGATGAAGCCCATAGTTCCCAGACGGGAGCGGCGGCCGCGAAATTGAAATCCGTGCTAAGTCCGGAAGAGTTAGCGGAATTGAGCGACGGCGGAGAGGTCAGCACGGAGGACATCCTGGCCGCCCAAATGGCTGCGCGGGCGAATCAGAAGGGCATCACTTACGTGGCATTTACGGCCACGCCGAAGGCGAAGACCATGGAATTGTTCGGCACCCGCCCAGACCCCACCAAGCCCGCCGGTCCTGAAAATTTACCCGCTCCATTTCACGTCTATTCGATGAGACAGGCGATTGAGGAGAAATTCATTCTCGATGTCCTGCAAAACTACACGTCCTACAAGCTAGCATTTAAGCTGGCGCACGAAGGCAAGGATTACGATGAAAAGACGGTGGAGCGCAAAGCAGCCATGAAGGGGATCATGAACTGGGTGCGACTGCATCCTTACAACATTTCCCAAAAGGTGCAGATCGTAGTGGAACACTTCCGGGCTTATGTTTCCCCGCTACTGCAAGGACGGGGCAAGGCGATGGTGGTGGTGGGCAGTCGCGTGGAAGCGGTGCGCTGGAAGCTGGCAATTGAGAAATATATCGCTGATCGCTGCTATAAGATTGGCACGGTAGTGGCATTCTCGGGGGAAGTAAATGATGCTGAATCCAGCCCGGAAGCGCTTACCGAGAGTAGCAAGACACTGAATCCCAATCTAAAAGGGCGGGACATTCGGGAAGCGTTCAAGGGGGATGAATATCAGATTTTGCTGGTGGCGAACAAATTCCAAACCGGGTTCGATCAACCGTTGCTCTGCGGCATGTATGTGGACAAGCGTTTGGCGGGAATCCAAGCGGTGCAAACGCTCTCACGGCTGAATCGAGCCCATCCCGGGAAGGACACGACGTATGTGCTGGATTTCGTCAACGAAACGGAGGACGTGCTTGCGGCCTTCAAAACCTATCACACCACGGCCCAAATCTCTGGAACCACGGACCCAAATCTTGTCTTCAATCTGCGGGCGAAACTGGATGCCACCGGCCATTACGATGACTTTGAGGTAAATCGCGTGGTGGAAGTGGAACTCAAAGCCAACGCCACTCAAGCGGAGTTGCTGAAGGCGCTGGAACCGGTGGCAGATCGGATTCTACGAAGCTACAAGCTGGCCACAATTGCATTAAAAACAGCCAAAGAGAAGCAGGATGAGGCGGCCATCAAATCAGCGCAGGATGAGCTGAATGCGCTGGTGATGTTCAAGGGGGACATGGGAACCTTCCTGCGGCTCTACACGTTCCTTTCCCAGATTTTCGATTATGGAAACACCGACATCGAGAAACGTGCCATTTTCTTCAAGCGCCTCCTGCCGTTGCTGGAATTTGGTCGAGAGCGGGAAGGCATTGATCTTTCCAAAGTAGTTCTCACGCACCACAAGCTGAAGAGCCAGGGCAAGCAAGCGATGCCCCTGACAGATGGAGAAATGCCGCTGCTGGACCCCATGACGGAAATCGGCAGCGGCACTCTAAACGACTCAGTGAAGGTCCCAATGGCGGAATTAATCGAAAAACTGAATGCCCTCTTCGGGGCTGATACCACGGATGGCGACAAGCTCAGTTGGGTAAAAGTTACATTGTTCGGCAAGGTGGCCGAATCACCCAAACTCAGACAACAAGCAGCCAACAACACCAAGGAACAATTTGCCAATTCCCCTGACCTCAAAAAGGAATTGGAAAACGCCATCATCGCCTCCTACGATGCCCACACCTCCTTGAGCACGCAGGCGCTCAACTCAGAGGTCATCAAAATGGGAATCTTGGATATTCTCCTGAACCACACCAATCTCTACGAAAGTCTGCAGCATCTGGCTGCGCAAAAATAACGGGCTCGGACAACGGTATGACAACCCTTGATTTAAGGGGGATTTGAGAGATGCCGGCGGTGGGACTCGAACCCACACTCCAATTACGGTGACGGATTTTAAGTCCGTTGCGTCTACCGATTCCGCCACGCCGGCTTGCGTTGCTGGGTCTCTTAAATCACAGGCCGGGGCATCGTGCCAGCGGAATTTTCGGGCGACAGAGAGAATTGCAGGATGGCTTCGGTCATGCGGAGGGCTTCGGCGTTGGGTTTTACCTCGTGGACGCGGAGGAGGCGGACTTGGTGGGTGCGGGCGTAGCTGGTGAGGGCTACGGTGGGCCAGGCGCGGGCGCTGAGGCTGGGGGCTTCGATGACGGCAGAGAGGAAGGACTTCCGGGAGACGCCGAGGAGCAGGGGGCGGTGGGCCACGATTAGTTTTTCCAGATTTTGGAGCAGGGTGCGGTTGTGGTTGAGGGATTTACCGAAACCGATGCCGGGGTCGAAAACGATTTGCTCCGTGGTGACGCCGGCTGCGAGTAGATCCTGATGCCTCTGGGCGAAGAATTCCCGCACTTCCGCCACGACGTTATCATAGCGGGGATGTTGCTGCATGGTGCGGGGCTCTCCCTGCATGTGCATGACGATACAGCCTGCGCTTGTGGTTGCAGCCAAGCTGCGCATGGCGGGATCTCGGAAACCGGAAACGTCGTTGATGATATCGGCTCCGGCGGCAATGGCGGCGGCGGCCACGGCGGGTTTCATGGTGTCGATGGAAATGAAGACTTGGCTGCTGGCTCGGAGGGCGGCAATTACCGGCAGGACGCGGGCCAGTTCGACGGCTGCGGGCACGGGTTCGGCTCCGGGGCGGGTAGATTCACCTCCGACATCGATGATCTCCGCGCCTTCTTGGATCATGGTTTGGGCCCGGGTCACTGCGAGGTCTGGCGCAATAAAATCACCCCCGTCCGAAAAGGAATCAGGGGTGACATTCAAGATGCCCATGATTTTTCCGGTGCGGGTGAGGTCGAGCTGGCGATGGCGTGCTTTCCACAACATACCCGGTAAGTGCTCTCGCTGGCAGGGTTCCACAACTCAAAAATTCGCGCTGGCGTGTCGCAGATTTGCATGCATGGTTAAATTTATCATTACTCAGCTTTACTGTTTGTCTCTGCCGATGCTTTCCTGCCACCGCTTCATTATGCTTTTGGTCTTGTGCTGGGGTGGCTTGTGCCCGCAGGCAAATGCTGCCAAATTCAGCCGGGTCATTATTGATGCTGGCCACGGAGCACAGGATCAGGGGGCAAAGATTGGCTATATTTATGAAAAGCATCTGGCGTTGGATTTGGCCCGGAGGCTGGAACGCTATCTGCAGGCTCAGGGGATTAAGACGAGTCTGACGCGGCAAACCGATGTTTTCATCCCGTTGGAAGATCGTTCCGCGGTGGCAAACAAGACGAACGATTGCATCTTCGTGAGTGTTCATTTCAACATGGTGGACTATCCGGGACCCAAGGGCGTGGAGACGTGGTATTACAACCAGGAAGGTGCCAGCTTGGCGGCCTATGTGCAGGCGTCGATTGTGAGTGGCTTGCGCACCGTGAATCGTGGCGCTAAATTCGCCCGGTATAAAGTGCTTCGCACCTGCGCGCGCCCTGCGGTGCTGGTGGAAGGGGGCTTTATCTCCACTGATGATGACTTGAAACGCTGTCTGGATCCGAAGTATCGCGAATCGCTGGCGCAGAGCATTGGCGAGGGCTTGTTAAAGTATCGTAAAAGCTAACCTAACTAACTATGAAATTACCCGTCTCTGCCCTGGCTTTGCTGCTGTTCGTCCCACTACTGAGTGCTGGAGAAAACAAGTTCGTCTGTGGTGGGTGTCTTGCTGCCCCCTGGCAGGATGATGTCGCCAACCAATGGGGGGTGGACTTTGAAACTTCCGCGCTCTGGCGAATTTCTGATAACACATTTCTTAATTACACCGTGCTGCCGCAAGCCTTGTCGATTCGGACTCCGGCGCATTATCAGTTGAAGTTGGATAATGGTTCGCAGTGGTTGTTGCGTTCGAAATTATCGCTGCTGGCGGAGGCCATCGTGGAAGGTCCGGAAAGTCACTATCTGGGTTGGAGTTGCAGTCCTTCGATCGAATATTGGTGGAATGAGAAAACGTATTTTCACTTCAGTGTGGGCGGTGGTTTTGGGTTGATCGACAGCCAGGACGTGCCGGGTGGGCAGGGGCAGGATTTCACCTACAACTGGTTCAGCAGCGCAGGGATTCGCCATACGTTTGGCAATGGATGGACCTTGGGGGCTGGGCTGATGTTCCAACATTTCTCCAATCGTGGGGCCACGGATCCCAATCCCGGCTTGGATGCGCTGGGGCCGATGCTGGGTATTTCCCGGCTGTTCTAATCAGCGGATCAGGGAGTGAATCCCAACTGACGCTGCGTTTCCTCTGGCAATCCGGCCAGGGCCTTCATGGCCGCGTGGGGATCGTGGGGCAGCCAATGTTTGAAGAGATCTTTCAAGGCGGTTTGTTGTTCGGTGGACTGTTTGATGCTGAGCGACCAGATGAGCGCGCCTTCGGGATCGTCCTCCTGGATGCCTTTGGCTAATTGCGCGGACGCGAGGTCTCTGGCGTTTCCCTCAGGCAGGGTGGCGACCCATTTGGATGCGGTCTCGGCATCTTCCTGCACCCACGCATCGGTCAGGCTGCTGATGGTGTTATCCCTCGCTGGGCCCGGAGGCAATTCCTTGATAAATGCCAGCGCACTCTGTGCGGTGGGATCTGATTCGATGTGGGTGCGGACGAGGGATTCGGCCAAGTGACTCCCTTCTGGAGCTTCGGGGTGTTTCGCCAGCCACTGGAGCAGGAAGGGCTTCGTCTGCGGATGGGTATGGTCTGACCAATCGTTGATCACCCCGCGCATCACGTCATCGGCTATGGTGGCGGGAAGTTTTTCCAGAGCGGCTGTGAGGTTTTCTGGCTTTACATTTTGCACCAGATTGGTGCCATAGGCGCGGCACAAGTTCGCTTTGGCGTCAGCATTAGGGAGGGATTGAAGCCAATCCAGCGCCACCTTGGGTTCACGCGCCATCCAAGTGCGCAGGAGGCCCTGACCCAGTCCTTCGGTTTGCTTTTCTGCTGGCAGGGATTGGAACCAGGCCGCCGCTTCACGGGGGGATTTCTTCGCCCAAGCGTTGAAGATACGCTCCTCCAGATCGCTGTGCTCTGTGAGCAAGTCCTTCCGTGCGGGATCATTTAGAAAGGCTGCGGGATCGGTAGCAGCCAGGATGTAGTTCAGTTCGGTGGCGGCTTCGTTGCGGTCGGCCTCGGGGATTTTTTCGAGGAGCGCTGCGGCCATGGTGGGATTGTTGCGGGCTAAGTTGGCGATCAGATAGCCGACCATCGATTTCGTAGCGTCCGATTCAGGGTGCGCGAGGGCAAACGAAGCCGCCCGCTCGGGGTCTTTCATGCTCCACCGAAAGATCAGCATGGAGAGGGCGATCTCGTGCGATTGATGCTGTTGGTAGGGGGATTCGTCTGCCGCCGCCTGATTCATGATTTTTTCCAAATCCGCCGCACTGGTGATCAAGAGTCGGGTGATCCCGTCCTGCATCATCAGGGGATCACTATCGAGATCCCCTTCGGCCATAAACGCCACCACCTCCGCCCAGGAATGAAACGGTAGCGCCTGTGGATTGGCTTCTGCTTCTGGTGCCACTTGGGCAATTTCAGGCTTGGCTGCGGTGGGTGCGTTACCGTTGCCTGTGAGCACCGCCACCTTCGGCTTCTCCGCCGTTTGCGATGGCTGGGGCCGCGCCCACCAACCGGCGGCAAAACTCAGCAGCGCGACAGGCAAGAGGAGGACGAGAGTTGATTTCATGCCGCATCCTAGGAAGTAAGGAGGAAGCTGCAAGCAGCTAGTTACCTAGTTGCGCCTCCAGCTGGGCAATGCGCGCCTTCAGGGGTGCGATAACCGCGCCAACTTCCTCTGCGGAGTAGCGCGGGGTGATGTATTTCGGACAGTTCCAGTCGAAAGCCACAATGCGGATGCGGAAAATGCGCTCGGTGATTTTCGCTAGTTCTGGGGTGGTGATCGAATGCACTAAGGCGGGCCGATCCCGCGCGTCGATCACTTCGACGTGGCCCAACAGCTTGAGGCGTTCGCGATTGGCGTAGTCCATCATGAAGAGGCAGACGCGATCCTCAGTGGCAACGTTGCCAGTGGTCAGCATCTGCCGGTTTCCCTTGAAATCAGCAAAGGAAATCTCGTTGGGTCCGGTCACCTGGCAGAAACCGACCGGTCCCCCACGATGCTGCACATAGGGCCAGCCGGAAGCGCTGACGCTGCTCAAGTAGAAGCTGTCACGGGCAGCGATGAAAGCCGTTTCTTCAGGACCCAAAACATCGTCCACCAGCGCTGGTGGCAACACTTGGGAACGGCCATAGTAGTGCAACTGGGCGGCCTGCACGGGCGGGGTGAAGGCGAGATCAAGAAACTTGTGAGCCATGGCAGCAATCGTGGAGTCGAGGGTAACGTGTTTGATAGCAAAATCCAGAGGGGAACAGGATCAAGCAACTCCGCCGAAACTAACGTAGTCATCCAGATCAAGATAGTCGAAGGTGCCGCGGAGATCTTCACGCGCCGGATTCAGTCGTTTGATCTGTTCGGTGAACCACTCCCGCATCTCCACGTCATTGAAGGATACCGTTTCGGTCCAGTCGGACCATTGAAGAATCTCCAGCGCGGAGCGCTCGGGCTTGGTGTAGCGATTGACCCAGAGGAGCATCTCCCAGTCGCCTGCGCCAGTCTGCACCTGCTCCAGCAGGGCTTCCGGGCTGATGCCAGTGAAGCGGAAGAAATGACCGTCGTTGGGGTTGTTGTATTTGTATTCTCCAGCGGTTCCAGCCAGGACCGCGCGGGCTTTATCAAGCAGGCGTGGCAGGATGGTATAGCCGCCAAGGCGGACGCGGGGACTGCGGGGCGGACGAGTAGTTAGATTAAGTGAGTTCATGTGACTGTCATCATCCGGGCACTCGGACTGGGAGGGTAATGCCAGTAAAGCGTTGCCATTATGCCTAAATGACATACCCTTGGGCTATGATCGACCGCATCCGTGCCCTGCTCACCGTGATCGAAGAAGGTAGTGTCAATCGCGCGGCAGTGCGGTTGCGCATCACCCAGCCTGCGCTGAGTCGGCAAATGAAGGCGTTAGAAGAACTGATCGGCGGCAGACTTTTGGAACGCGAGAGCAGCGGCGTCAAGCCGACGGGTCTGGGGCACGCGATGGTGAAATCCATGCAGCCGCTGCTGGAAACCTATGATGCAGCCATGGCCAACCTGCGCCAGCAGGCCCGTGGAGAGAGTTCAGAGTTGCGCGTGGGGTATCTTTACTCCGCCGCTCAACGCGTGTTGACGCCAGCGCTGGCCCGTCTGCGGTTATCCCACCCCGGCATCAAACTCAAGCTGCATGACATGTCTCCCCGTGAGCAAATCGATGGCCTGCGCGCAGGGGAGCTTGAAGTGGCACTCATTGGTCAGGAGGGGGCAGTCGCGCTCACTGAGTTCCATAGCATGAAGCTGTGCTCCTTCAGAGTTTGCGTCGCAACCTCCGACAGTGATGTGCTGGCTTCCCGAAAGCAGATCGCACTCAAGGAATTAAAAGGACGAGATTTCGTGGGAATCGATGAAGCCCAAATGCCTGGGCGCAATCGTTGGATGACTTCACTCTGCAAAATAGGCGGATTTAAACCACGCTTTGGGGTCATCGTGGACGGAATAACTAACGTGCTTTCCCAAGTCGTGTCCGATTCCAGCGTCACCCTGCTTCCGGACTACTTTATCGCTTCGTCTTATCCCGGGGTGACGTTCGTGCCCATCAGCGATGCGGCCGCCCACTGGGATTTCTTTGTGCTATGGCAGAAAGGCCGTGTCTCAGTGTCGGCCCGCGCCTTGGTGGAGGCTCTCAAGCAGCCGTAGCCCCAATTATTTCACATGCATCACCCCGTGCATGATCACCCAGTGGCCGGGGAAGGTGCAGACATACGGGTAGTCGCCAGGCTCCTTCGGGGCTTTGAACCGAAGGGTTTCGGCGGTATTCGGGTTGAGCAATTTGGTGTGCCAGAGGATTTTATCCGTGGGCGGAATGAAGTCCTTCTTCATGCCTTCCGGGTCTTTAGCCATTTCATTTCCCGCCAGGCCGATGGCTTCGAGGGAGCCCGGGGTGCAGATCGCGAGGTTATGCGGGGTGGCGTCCGGGTTGCTGAATAGCAGGCTGACGGGTTGGTCGGGTTTCACGGTAAATTCCGTTTTATCGAACAACATGCGTTCCTTAACGCAGGTGATGGCAACTTTAACGACGCCCGGTTGCTTGTCGAAATCGGTTTCCGTAGTCGTGCGGGGACGTTCGAAAGGCGTGCGTTTATGAGCCTTCTCGAATTCCCGCACGAAGGTCACCGCCTGCGGATAACCACCGGCCTGCCAATGCCGCGCGAGCGCTTCCGATCCGAGCGAGGTGCGCACGGCGTATTTTAAATGATCGCCCATGGGCTGATCCAGCACGCCGATCACGGCATCGAGCGATTCCTTGGTGCCGAGATAACTGGCGGCTATCACGGCCTCCATGCGCACGAGGCTGTTGGCGTCCTGGGCGCGTTGTTTGAGCTGTTCCATGCCATCTGGCAGCGTGAGGTAACGCAATTGTCCGGTGGCCGCAGCGCGCGCGTGTGGCTCTTCGCAGTTGAGCAGCGATTTTAGCAGGGCCAGGTTTTCCCGGCTGATAGTGCGATACGTCCACATGGCTTCGACTTGATGATGACGGTAGCGCGCATCCTTGGTGTCCAACTGGGCGATCCAGCCGTCCAGTGCCGTTTTGACTTCATCTGCCGGGCGTTCATGCAGTTCGCGTTTGGCTTGGTAGCGCCAGCGGTAATGCGGGCTCTTCAGCAACTCCAGCAACGCTGGGATGGGGGCTCCGGCAATGACGGGCGGCTCTGCTAAGGTTGCGCCCTTGGGCACAATGCGCCAGATGCGACCACTGGTGCGTAGGCGGCGGGGATCGCGCAGGGAATACTGCGCGTGACCTTTGATGGGGTTATACCAATCGCAAATATAGCAGTCGCCCCGGGGGCCCATTTTGACATCCGTGGGGATGAAACTGAGGTTCGTGGAGAAGATGAGATCGCCCAGTTTTTGTTCCTCGTAATGATCATCTTTTTCGATCCATTGATGCATTTCAATGTTGTTCGTCGGCTTGTAGCGCGCCTTGATGAAGCCGCCCTGCAGCTCCTGCGGATAGAAATCAAAGTCCACGAACTCATGACCGCAGGTGCCGGAATAAGCGGGCAGCGGGCCGACGCCTGGATGCTGCTCTGGATACGGCGGATTCGTGGCATGGAAGGCATTTGCGAAGATCGGGTGACTAGCCACATGATGGCCCCAGTCATCAAAGGTCACGCCCCAGGGATTCGTATTCGCATAGCTCCCGAACGAGCTGAGTCGTTGCGTGTCCGTGCGCAGACGGAACCACGTAGAGTTATCCGCGCGCACCGGGCCGTAGGCGGTCTCGATTTGACTGTGGAGGAAAATGGAATCGCGGAAAATGAGATCGCCATCGGGCGTCCATACAAAATCATGCAGCGCGTGATGCGAGTCCTCTGTGCCGAAGCCCGTGAACATCTGCCGCCGGAAGTCCGCCTTGCCATCGCCATCGGTGTCTTTCAGAAAGGTCAGGTGCGGTTCATCGGAAACATAAACGCCGCCATCACCAAACTCGAACGCGAGGGGAATGTGCAAATGATCCGCCCAGACCGTGCATTTATCCGCCTTCCCGTCGTTGTCAGTATCTTCCAGAATCAAGATGCGATCACTCGGTTCCTGGCCGGGATACAAATGAGGATACGCCTGCGAAGTGCTGACCCAGAGCCGACCGCGCGTGTCCCAGCGGAGTTGAATGGGATTGGCCAGTTCAGGAAATTGTTCTTCACTGGCAAAGAGATTGACCGTGAAACGCGGGTCAACTTTGAACGACGCCAACTCATTGGCCGGTGTCATCCATTCGTTGGCCCCTTTGCTTTCTTTCGTTTCCGGCATCGGCGGAACGTTGCTGTCATCCACGGGTTTGCCAGCGAACGATTTCCCCTGCGACAAATCCCAGATGCGTTGATCGCGATTGCTCACCATGACATCGAAACTCCGCATGGCTGGCAGGAAATCCAGATAGCCGTAATCCTTGCTGCGATCTCCCGTGTAATAGAACGCATTGAGCGGGCGATAGCGGCGGAAAAATTGCGTGTTCTTATCCGTCACGGCAGCGCGCAACTCGGCGGAAATTTCCGGAGGCGACTGGGCGAAGGTCTCACGAAACAAAGCTTTTCCCAAGATGCCGTAACCTTTGTCTTCCAAGTGCACGCCATTGAAGGTGAGATCCGTCTTGGCATCCTGCATGGCCGCCTTGGTGGCATCGAAGACATTGGCGAAACCCACCTTCTGCGCCTTGGCTACTTCCTGGATCGCTCGCGTGTAGTCGGCCAGCAACACATTGTTGCGATCCGCCGCCGCCACGCCTGACACGTTCTCATTCGCGATGGGAGACACTAGCACGATGCGTGGTCCGGATTTGCCGTTGTAGGCATGCGTTTGCAATTCCTGCACCAGGGCAGTTAGCCGTTGTTTAAACGCCGCGATTTTCTCCGCTCCGGCAAATGATTCATTGAAACCGAAGGCGGCAAAAATCACATCCGCCTGCTGCACCTTGAGGTGTTGATTCAGCGTGCCGAAATTGTCCGGCCGCGGCATCAGATCCACTTCGTCTGCGGACCACGCCAGGGTGCGCACTACCAGTTTCTGCGCAGGATGGGCCTGTTGCAGCATCGCTTCAAAATGCGGAAATTGGGCGCCACGATCGAAGAGCGTATTGCCGATGAACACCACGTGGTCACTTGGCTTTAATTGCAATGGCATTGAAGTCTCCACCGCTGCGGTTACGGCGGGCTTGGGTGCGGACTTTTCGAAGATGCCATATTTTGCCAGCGCTGGATCCTCGGGCGGCAAGGGCTTGCCGCTTGGGATGTTCTTGGCATCCTGTAGCGGGGGAGTGGGCTTTGGTTTGGCGTCAGGCGCAGCGCTGACGCAGCAAAGGGTTAGGCCGAGAGCGAGGAAGGAGTATTTCATGAAGGAGGATCGGGGGAGAGCGGAGTGGATTTATTATAGCTTGCTAGTTCTAAGAGTGGAATTCAATGCGAATGCCCTCCGATTCTGCGGACTGCTCATAGGGGAATTTCGCCATGGGAACAAGTGCTGTAGGTTTTGCCGGTGGCCAACTTATGTGAACCTAGCCTACGTGTCGCAACGAAATGTGGCGGGGGCATTCTGCCCCCTAGCC
>JANOAV010000054.1:0-23645 GCA_031411295.1 Verrucomicrobiales bacterium
AAACGGATCTGCGAAACGCCATCGAAGCCTTTATCCAAGCCACCAATAATCACCCGCGACCATTTGTGTGGCGCAAGAGAGAGGTCAAAGGCGCCCAGCTTAGAAATACAATTGTTAACTTGTGCAACTAAGCACTAGTTCCATGGCACAATGAAGGCAGCCCTGATGCTCAGGCAGGTCGCGTCCGCAGTCAGGACAGGTTTTTGGGGTAGAAGCAGCAGGGATATCGGTCATACACTCTTAACTCGCCAAAAAGAAGACTCCGTTTCCGCGCGAAACCATTTTTATGCAAAATGGTAATTTCACAATAGCGAGAGGAGGTAGCGCAGTTCCTGATCCGCTTCCGCTGGATCCACTACGGTAGCCGTCACCTCCTGTCTTAGCAGCACCCCCAGACGCGCCCGCAGCTCAAAGACCGTTTTCCGCGCTCCGCCATCCGTCATCTGTAGTCTGGCTGCCAAACCCGCGTAGCCCCCTTCCGGTTGCTCGCCCCGCAGCACCGGAAGCGCTTCATCAAACACGGCTTGCCGGCCCCGCTGCACCGTGTCCACCTCCAACCGTGACAGTGCTCTGCTAAAAATCTCCCGCGCCCACTCCCGGTCCAGGGTTGCCTCAGGCAGCAGGGGATTTTCATCCCCCAACTCATGCAGTTCCTCTGGGCTCAATACTGACATTTCCACCCCTCCTCCACGCTTCTGGCACATCCGAGCCCGGTGCTCTGAGGCCATGGAATTTTTCAGACACGTGATCAGGAAGGAGCGGAACCGCGTTTCCCCCGGCAGCACCGCCCGCAGCGAATCCCTCGACACCAACTGCTCAAACATCCGCTGCACCGCATCCTCCGCCTCCTGATGCGTCTGGCCCATGGAGCGCACACAAGCATACAAGGGTCGCCAATAAGCCCGGGCCAATTGATCCAAGGCCTGCACTGCCGCTGGGTTAGCGATATCCTGGGATTGCCGAATCAGCGACCACGAGGTGTTCGGAAATAATTCCGACGACTGGTTTCTTGTGGGTGGATTCGTTGACATATGGCGCAGTGTTGTATCCTTCAATACCATGGTAACGCAAAGTCAACCCCGCGCTAGAATTTGCGGATGGAAAAATCTCTCAGCGCGCCCTGAGGTTTGCGGTCTTGGCGGTTTTAGCACGTCTGATGCTTAATTTTTGCCGAATTGGATTAGGCATCGTCAGAATTTACCCCTACCTTCTGGTAACACCCACCCTTTTCGTAAGTCCAATCCATGACTTCCATGCTTCGATATCCCACGCTCGCCACTTTTATCTTCATTTCAGCCTCCATCAGCACCGTCATGGCGGACGATGCCGACAGCGCTGCGCACGCCTCTTATCCCAAGCCGTTTTCCCGGCCTCGTTCGATGGGGGATAATTACGACACCTGGCGTGATGCCACGGGGCCTGACGTCGGGAAGACGGCGGTTGATATCAGCCGCTTGCCGTCCCGCGTCGATAATTCCACGCGCCCGCAGTTCCCTCCGATTTACCAGCAGAAAGGAGGAGCCTGTGGTCAGTTCACCGCAGTGGCCTCGATCTTCACCTACGAAATGAACGTCCTGAATGGCACTGAGGCCAGCACCACTGCCACGCAATTTCCCGCCGATTTTTCCTGGAACATGTGCAATGGTGCCGATAGTGCCCAAGGATCGGAAGCGCATCACGGTTGGGAAGTGGCCAAACAGATTGGAATTCCCACCGTCAAATCCTACGGTCGCGTGGAAGGAGACAAGGACAAGATCGGCTCTTGGGCTAACGGTTATGACATCTGGCGCGAAGCAATGGAGTATCGCGTCGCTGGCTATCGCTACACTCCGACCGCCACTGTCTCCCAGATCAACGAAGCCCGCGGCTGGCTCTTCGACCGCAACCAACCCAAACCCGGCCAGGAATCCATCGGCGGATTGCTGGCGCTGGACGGACGGATGGGCGAACTCAAAAAGGTCACGCGGACGATTCCCGAGGGAGATTATCTGGCGGGCGAAGACCTGTGGATTCATTGGGGCCCCAGCGGTTTCGGCCACGGCATCACTTGTGTGGGATACGATGACCAGGTCGGATTCGATGTGAATGGCGATGGCAAAGTTAGCAATGACATCGATATCAACGGTGATGGCAAAGTCACCCTCGCAGACCACGAGCGCGGTGCCTTCATCGTGGTCAACTCATGGGGTAAAACCTGGTCGAGAGACGGCAAAATCTACCTGCTCTACAGCGCGATGGTGGATCCCACCTGGGAACGCGGAAACTACCTCGGACGGATCGAGGTTTACCGGCATATTCCCCGATGCACCTTAAAATTAAATCTCGTCTGCGACCAGCGTTCGGACCTGCGGGTGACCATCGGCATCGCTGGCAACAAAGACGCCACGAAACCCGAACACGAACTCGCTCCGCAAGCGCTCAACGGCTGGCCTCTGTTCGGCAAGAATCGAAAGGACAACGTTGGCTCAGTCCCCCTGGCCGGACCTGATAATGACACCCCGCTGGAAATCGGCATCGATCTCACGCCATTGCTCAGCAAGTTAGACCCGGAGTCGGATGGTGCTGGCCGCCTTTTCCTAAGCTTCAGCTGCGCGGAAAAAGGCGAGACCACCGGCGTGCTCCACGCCTGTGCCATCCGAGACTACGATGACCAAGGCTCCTTCGTCCGAGAGTCAGTCGTGGAAGTTCCAGACGGAACCTTCGGCAAAAAAATGCTCACGCTCGAAACAAACCTTCCCCCCAGAAGCTGAACCCCAACCTCGCTGCACGAATAGCCCCCCCTTGTTCTCAGCCTTCCAGTCCGGTCATCGGCTCTTGGCAACGACAGGGTGACCGACGCGCCTGATCTGATAGAAATTTGCTTTTTCAGGGTGAGGCTGGACGGGGGGGCGGAATCGGGGAGAGGGGCTGCCCGGTGGCGAGCACGGAGGGAAGGACTTCTCTGGCGCTCAGATGCTGGACGAAGGCTATCGCCTTTTGCAATCAAAGCTGGTTGTTAACCCAGAGCCATCACGACCATGACGGCTAGGTGAATTACCGCGCAACAATCGGTCCAGTCGAGCGAAGCGTTTCAAGCATGACCGCTTCCTGGCGGCTGCCATCTCCGTGGACGGCGTTGATGATGCGCGCCTGAATCACCTGCCGCAGGAGGCATAGTATCGTCATCGCCACGGCTGCCGAGGTCGAGAGCAGGGTTCCCTGATCCCCGTTCCCAAGGAGCTTTCCGATGACTAACGCCATGCCCCAGGAGCAAGCAAACACGACCGTCACCAGCCAGGTCTCAACGATAGGTCCCAGCGCCAAGGAGGTCTTCGAGAACAAGGGACGACCGTCCGCGAATTGATATTTTGCGTTCAGACCATCAAGGAAACGAACCTGTTGCAATGAGGTGCGGCGGAAACGCTGGATCGCATTGAACAACGCATTGATGAAAAACCACGCCAGACCCAGCAGCGCATAGTGCCCCCCGGACACGGCTTCATCCTGAGATTCATGCCAAGCCGTGACAAAGGCCGTGGACACGACCAATCCCAAGGCGATCCCCAAGGCAGGAAGATGGAAGGGCAGCGCTATCAGGGCCGCTCCACCGGCAGGGGAAATAAAAGTGCGCACGATGTTGCCCAACAACCCCATGGTAAATTCGATCGTCAGCCCCAGAAACACGAAACGAGGATCCCAGTCGAAGCACAGCAGTCCCAGCAATAGCACGGCATAACTGGCATAGAACATCACTCCCGTGCGGTATTGCTGCACGCCCATTTGATCTGGCTTGGGTTTGTTGCTGAAGAGATTCATCGTCGAGACAATAGGATTTGGTGGTGCGCAACTCCTCGCGAAATTGCACTTCAGGCTACTCGCAAAACCCCGCTGATGCCGCAAGATTTATTTTCTAGCTTTATGTCAATGTCGAGACGGCGGAATGATGAAGGCTCAGACATAAGCTGGCCGAAACGATAGGATTAGAGTATGCCAAACGCAACGAGGTTTGGTTGAAGAACACGTCGCCTCGTGATTTTCAGCGCTTCGAGCACTCTTTGAGTTCGGCTTGGGGGCGCATGAGTGTGCCCCATGCCATCGCGCCACCCATTCAAATTCGTTCGCTCAGACCCTCAGGTCTCTCAGAGCCGTAATCGCTCCCCACCCTGCTCCACGGAGCTTTCGGGCACCGTCCCTTCTTCCTATTGGGAAATGATCCTTCTTCATGCCGAAAATCCGATCCACAAATTCCTTCGTCCCCAACACACCGCCACGCGAAAAATATCGCACCCGATCCCGCAACGCCACCGCCCAGGGAAGTTCCCCACCCGCTGCCATTACAGCCTCCCCTGCGGCCTCGGAAATGACGCCCTGCGCTCTGCCGTTCTTTACTTTTGGCACCTGCCCCACCGCATATAAAATCAACCGATACCGCGCCTGCACCGCCTTCCAGTTTGCCGTCGCCTGTTGGCCAAATTTCCACGCCAGTTCATCCTTTGTTTGCCGTCCCGATCCTTCTTCCCAAGCTGCCCGAGCCAAGCCAGTCCTGGCCTTCGCCAAGCCACCCACCGCTTCCCCGTAGCCACTCCACCGATAATCCTTCGGATCAGCCACCAGCTTAGCCCGCACGGGATTGAGATCCACATAAGCACACGTCGCCAACAACGCCTCGCCCCCACCTTCCACGATCACACTCGTGAAACGTTCCGCCCACAGCGTTCCAAACGTCTTGTGAAACGCGTTATACCACCGGGCGAACCGTTGTTTCAACAACCGCATGAACCAGGAAAGATCATGCATCATCGGCAAATACTTCCTCCGAAACGCCGCCCACACCTCATCCGTCGCTCCCTGCAAGTTCCTCTCTGCCTCCACCAAGGCAGACTTTCCATACAGCACCCCATACCGGCGCAACACCTCCGCATTCGACACCAACGCATCCGCCCCAGCCACCGCAGGAATCCCCGCCGCCCCTTCAACGCCAGCCGCCGCCTCAATTGACTCCTTCACCGGAACCCGCACCACAAGATGAACATGATTACTCATGACCGCATAAGTCAGCACCTCCACCCCGCAAAAATCCGCCATCTGCCACAGCATTTTGCGCATCATGTTCTTCTCCACATCCCCGAACAAAAAAGTGCCCTGAATCGTGCGAGTGATTGCATGATACACGGTGGGTTCGGAAGTAACGGTGAGACGAGCTTGGGCCATGCGGCAAGGTATGGGGCCAGGAATTTAGCTAGTCAATTTTTATTTTCTCTGTCTTTATAGACTTGCAGCTAGTCAAGTTGCATTTTCTATGTCTTTTTTATTGCATTCTCTGTCTTTATGGACTTGCAGCATTGAAGCGCAAGGTGGCCTCCCAAAGACCGAAGCAGGTGGCGGAGCGACCGCCCCCTCCGCCAAAAGCATTGCAGGGGCGACCTAAAAGATTAGTAACGAAGTAAAGTTAGTCATGGTTGATGAAGTTATAGAGGAATTCGAGAGTCTTCTGGTTGCCGGCTGTGGCAGGATTCCAAGCAGGTTCCACGGAGAGCGGTTCACTTGCAGAGTCGTCGCCGTAGACGAACTGGATGCTGTGAACACGAAAACGGCCTGCGGTAGTGTCATACTCTTCGATCATGAGCATCTCCTTCACAGGCTTCCCGTTACGCTTATCAGTTCCCATGGGGCTGAGAGCATACCGGACTGATACGCGAATGAACGCGCCCCTCCGATCTATGGATTTACGGTCTACGTAGGTCTTGCTGGAACCAAATTCCATGACGATGACCCAGTCTGGATTATTAGCAGCCCCTTGTGGAGTCGGCGAGGAGTGCGACCGTGCGGGGTTTAAAGGTTCGGATCTGGCCGCGATGCCCTTGTTTCTGTAGGCGCCTGCCAAGTCGTTGGCCAGTTCACTGTGGCCTTCTTGGTTAACCAAGTGTTCCCAAATCGCGATAGCCCGAACGAAAATTGGCACCGCAGTAAAAGGGTCACCTAACTCTGCGATGGCAATAGCCTTGTTGTTGTAGGCACTCGCCAAGCTTTTAGCCAATTCGCGACGACCTTCTTGGTGAACCAAACGCTCCCGGATCTCAATGGCTTGATTGTAAAGCGCCACCGCCGCGCGGCGGTCGCCCAAGTCGCTAACGGCAAGAGCCTTGTTGTAGTAGATCGCAGCCAAGTCGTTGGCCAGTTCACGACGACCTTCTTGGTGAACTAAACGCTCCCGAGTTTCAATGGCCTGATCGTAAAGCGCTACCGCGGCACGATGGTCGCCCAAGCCGCTAAGGGCAAGTGCTTTATTATTGCAGCTCCCCGCCAAATCATTGTAAAATTCGCGGCGACCTTCCTGATGAACGAGGCGCTCCCAGATTACAATGGCTTGTGCGTAAAGCGTCGCCGCAGCACGCAAGTCACCCAAACCGCTGACAGCATTGGCCTTGTTCCCGTATGCCAATGCTAAGTCAGCGCGTAGTTCGTGGTGGACCCCGACCAAGCACTCCCAAATCTCAATGGCCTGAGCGTAGGGTGCCAACGCGGCACGATGGTCACCCAAAGCCCTAAGCGCATTGGCCTTGTTATGGTATACCGACGCCAAGTTACTATTGTGCAGTTCTTGGCGACCTTCTTGGTGGTCCAGCCGCTCCCGAATCACGATGGCCCGATCGAAAAGCGCAAGCGCCGCACGATGGTCGCCCAAGCCCGCAACCGTGCTGGCTTTCCTGGTGTAGGCGTTCGCCAAGTCACTGGCAAACTCGCTGCGGCCTTCCTGCTTGACTAGGTGCTCCCATATCGCAATGGCGTGGTCGAGTTCCTGTAGCGCACCGGCGTAGTCACCTGTCGTTTGGTGGACCAATGCCTTTTCTGTGAGAAGTTCCGCAAAATCGCTCGCCAGATCACTTCGCCCATGCTTGACAAGGTCGTCATACAGCCGGTTTGCCTGGTCATAATCAGCAAGTTCAGCAACCAGTTCACCGCGTCGTGTCGATCCCCGCTGAGACAGCATCGCCGCCGCCTGCGCCGGATCACGTCCCACCGCATGCAGCGCCCTTTCCAGCCACACCTGCGGGGCTGTCCAAGAATGGCCCCCTGCTGTGCGGCGTTCCTTGATTCCTGACTGGGATGAAACTGGTTCTTCAATGAGATCAAGCGAATTGGGGTAAGTGGTGCCAAGTGTGTCGAGATAGACACGCTTCAAGATTTCGACGGCTTCGCCAAGAGTCGCCCGACGTTCGGATGGATTATCCAAAAAGCATTCGCGCAAGAGCACCACCAGCTTCGCGGGCATGGCTGGAATCGTTTCGTCATCGGTGGCGTTTTTTTCATGCTGTTCCAGAACGGCGGCAGCTCCACGTCCAGATATCCAGACAACTCCTCCGGTGAACATCTCCATGACAGACACGCCCCAGGACCAGATGTCCGTCTTTCGAGTGACAGGCGAGCCTTGAGACTGCTCAGGTGACCAATAGGCAGGTGTGCCGCCAGCATTGCTCACGAGAATGCTGTGCGCAGAATCAATAACCTGTGACTCGCCTCCAGCGGCTCTGGCTCTTGCAAGGCCGTAATCCGCCACTTTCGCTGTGACGCCTTGAACGGCGGCCTTGCCGTCCACAGCCATCATCACGTTGCCGGGCTTCACGTCCTGGTGAACGAGTCCGAGTTCATGCACGCAATGCAAGCCCCAAGCGAACTGAATGGCGACATCGAGCATCCGCCCCAGCGTCTCCTGCGGGCTGCCTTCGTAGAGTTTTCGAGAATCAATCCAATCCTTGAGGCTACCACCCTCCACGTAATCAGCGAACATCAGAATCTCGTTCCCTACCGTGCGGAAGAAGCGGCATGTCACGAGGTTGTTGTGTTCCGGCAGGTCAATCCAAGTCTGGAGTTCAGCAAGAAAATTGCGCCGGTCGACGTCCTTCAAGCCTTTCGCCCGCTTGACCGCAAAGCGCGAGCCCGTGGAACGGCTCTGCACAAGATACACCTTCCCCATCCCGCCCTCTCCAAGAACCTTGTCGACCACGTAGTCGTCCAACAATTCCTGTCCTTCCTTCCAGTCGCTTGGTGGTAGCGACTGGTTCCGCGCTGGAGCAGAACGTGGGGGTGGTGCCGCGTTTAGCGCTGGGGTTTGAGGCTTGTCGCCTGAACCGAAGATTTTCTGAAACCAACTTTTCATGGAATTATTTGGTTTCGCTGTCGCTGGAACGATCCGCAGTTAAGTTCAATTCACCACCCAAGAGCATTCTTGACGAGTGGGAGCATTTCACCCGCCAACCGATAGCGTTCTTGATACTTCAACGCCAAGGCACGATCAATCACCTCGCAGAGATTCTTGGGCAATGACGCGTCCCGTTGGCGCAGCGGAATGCTTGTTTCATTCAGAATTACATCAATCGGGTCACGTTTCTTCTGATAGGAATTTGCCTTTTCAGGGGGACGTTGAAGCGGGGCTCGGAATCGGGGAGTAAGGGGATCTGGGGGGAAAGAGGGGGTTGAAGGATGAATTACGAAGGAAAAAGGATGATTCAGAGGTGTGCCCGCCCTGCGTGGGGGCAATGATGGTGTTCTGCATAGGCTGACAGGGCGGTTCATCGTGGATTATTTATTGTCGTGAGCATAGCTTCGCCTATCCACTTTGCCTAGAATTTTTTTCTTGGCAGCGGATTTGGCGGATTTATTCGAAGGGCACTCCCTATTCGGTGTATTCCCGGACGAGCATGCGGCCGTCTCCGAGGTCAATTTCTGGGGCTTTCCAAGCTTGGTCAGCACTTTGGTCGGTGCTTTGGTTCCAGAGTTCTAGGGGTTCGGATGCGGGGACTTCGTCTTCGTCGGCGGAAATCCAAGCCCGGATGGCTTGCCAGGATGGGTGGATGGGTTCGAAGGTGTCGATGTAGAATGGCGGTTCTGGCGGCGGGGGGGAGACTGATGAGGGCCCCATAGTCCAAGGAGGCGGAGGTAGAACTCGATTTCTTAGGGACGGAGGGTGGTTTCGATGCGTTGCATGGTGCCTTGGCAGCACGGGCATTTGAGCGGATCGGTGCCCCAGACTCGGAGGATGAGATCGCGCCACAAGGGGCGCATGGCGCGGGCCGAAGGAAGTTTGAAGGATGAATTATGAATGATGAAGTTGTTTTCTTGCGGCTTCGCCCGTTGTCCGCAAGAACGGGGGATGATCTTAGGGGTGGGTTTGGTGAGGCCGCGGGTTTTGTTGGAATAGAGCCCGTAGTAGCGAATCGTTTGACTTCGTCTAAGCAGAATGCGGCTATGCCGGTTTGCAGTGCCGCTCATCGCGGCATGGCGTTGCTGGCCTGTGGGTGGGATATGCTCGATGGCGGCGGCTAGGAAGTCGGTGGCTTTGAAGACTTCGAAGTTGCGTTTGGTGTGCCAACTGCGGCGGGAACGGTAAATGACGGTTTTGGTGTCGGGGTTCCAAGTGATTTTCAAATTCAAAGGTGTGGACGGCGGCGGCGGCAGCGCTGCGTCCGTGGGGGAGGTGGCGGCGTTTGCGGAAGATGCTGCGGAGGATTTTGGGGATGGTGAAGACGTATTGGCGGTGGGGGACGGGTTGGCAGACGGTGGTGGCGATCCAGGTGCCAGTTTGCAGGGTGCGTCGTTGGTGGCACGCGGGGCAGAAGTGGCGGGATTTGCAGGTGAAGGGGAGGAGGTGCTGGTGGCCGCAGTCGGGTCAGCGGAACGGGGTGAGGCTGGCGGCGAGGTCGCAATAAAGAGCCTGCCACCTTATTCTGGCCTCTACGCATCCCCATCCTACACCTTTGCGGCCACGGACCGCCTTCACGGTGTGTCCGAGGCTGGTAAAATTAAGTAGAGCGATGATTCTGTTGCTCCATGTTTTTCCTTGGCCGATCCTTTTTTCTGCTCGCGTTTTTTCTGCTGACCCAATCTGCTGTGCAGAGTGGGCAGTTGCGCGTGTATCCGGAAAGGCTTGAACTGACAGGGGCGAATCCGCGGCATGGGGTGCTGGTGATGCGGATCAATGTTGATGGCAGTCAAACGGATGTGACCGCTCGGACGGCATTTGTTTCCAAGGACGAGACGATTTTCAAAGTGGATGCCAAAGGAAATTGCACCGCGGCGCGTGATGGGGAAACGTCGCTCCAGATCACGGCGGATGGACTGGAAACATCGCTGGCGCTGAAGGTATCGGCTGCGGAGACCCTTTCTATTCCCTCATTCAAACAGGACATCGTTCCCATTTTAACAAAGTCAGGCTGCAACATGGGCGGCTGTCATGGCAAGCTGGCGGGGCAGAATGGATTCAAGCTTTCCTTGCGCGGTTATGCTCCGGAATGGGATCATGAGTCGCTCACGCAGGAGCTGAATGGACGTCGGATCGACTTTGCTTTTCCCGAAAAAAGCCTGCTGCTAGAGAAGCCCACCGGTGAACTAGCCCATGAGGGCGGCGTGCGTTTCAAACGTGATTCGCGCATGTGGCAGCGCTTGGTGGATTGGGTCGCAGCGCGTGCGCCCGGGCCGGTCAAGGATGAGCCGAATGCAGCGGAGTTGCTGGTGCTGCCGGCAGATCGAACGATGAAAGTAGGGGAAACCCAGCAATTGCTAGGGCAGGCAGTTTATCCCGATGGCACGCGGCGGGATGTTACTTGGCTGGCGCAATTTTTCTCCAATGATGAAACGACCATTTCCGTGAAGCCGAACGGCCTAGCCAAAGCTCTCCGTGCCGGCCAGGGCTCGGTGCGCATTCATTTTCAAGGGTTGGTGCAGGTGATCAATCTGGCGATTCCTTATGACACGACGGTCGATCCTGCGCTCTTCGCTGCGACCCAGACGGCAGTGGATGCTCCGCTCTTTCAGAAACTACAGCAACTCCACATCCCACCAGCGGAGGCATGTGATGATGCCACCTACTTGCGGCGGGTGTATCTGGATGTGATCGGGCTGCTGCCTAACGCTGATGAGGGGCGGGCGTTTCTGGCGGATGGTCGGGCGGACAAGCGGGCGCAGGTGCTGGAGAGTTTGCTAGGCAGATCCGAGTATGTGGATTACTGGACGTTGCAGTTGGCGGATTTGTTGCAGAACCGCAAGGAGCGGGATCACGATGTGCGCGGAGCCAAGGGCGTGCGTTCATTTCATCAATGGTTGCGTGGGCAGGTGGCGGGGAATCGACCTTGGAGCGAGATTGCGCGGGAGGTCTTGCTAGCCAAGGGTGGAGCAGGCGAGCAGCCTGCCGTGGGGTATTTCGTGACCGTGGTGGGTGAGAAAAACAAGGTGGAAGAAAGTGAACTACCCGACTCCGTGGCGCAATCATTTCTCGGCACCCGCATTGGTTGCGCACGCTGCCACAATCATCCGTTGGAACGATACACGCAGGATGATTTCTATCATTTCGCAGCATGCTTCTCCAAAGTTAGGCTGGAGCGAGTCAGCCCGGAGAAAGGGATTACGGTCCTGACCACCGTTTCCCAAGAGCAAAAGGAGCAGCAGAAGCGAATCGGTGAAATGGAGGCCAAGTTGCAAGCCGTGCAGGGAGAGGAATTAACAAAAGCCGAGCGCGAGCTGCAGGAGGCGAAGAAACGGCTCGCAGAGATCATCAAGCGGCCCGCAGGCGTGAATCAACCGCGCACGAATCAGTTCATGGTGGCGCAACCGCTCAATCGCGAAACGTTGCCAACGGAGGAAGGCGCGGATCCTCGTGGACCCTTTGTCGAGTGGATGTTGCGGTCGGAAAATTTCAGTGGAGCCATGGCCAATCGGATCTGGAAACACTTCATGGGAGCAGGGCTCGTGGAGCCAGTGGATGACTTGCGCGCCAGCAATCCGCCGTCGAACGCCGCGCTGTGGGCGGTGTTGAATCAGGAGTTCAAGGGGCATGGCTTTGATCTGAAACACCTCATCCGACTCATCGTAAACTCCCGCGCCTATCAACTGGCCAGCACCACGCGACCGGAAAATCAGACGGAGACGCGATTCTACTCCCACAACTATGCTCGGCGTTTACCGGCAGAGGTCATGCTGGACGCCATTGCTCAAGCGACGAGCGTGCCGGATGAGTTTCCGGGATATCCGGTCGGGCTGCGGGCCCAACAGTTAGCCGACTCTTCCGTGAGTTCTTATTTCCTCAGCCTGTTCGGCCGCAGCGAGCGTGTCACAGCCTGTGCCTGCGAGCGTCAGGGCGAGGTCACGCTGCCGCAAATGCTGCACATCCGCAATAGCGATGAACTGGAAACGAAGCTCAAGAAGGCGGGTGGGCGGCTCGACTCCCTGTTGAAAAATCCTGACAATAACGCGGTCATCGAAGATTTGTATCTTTCCACGCTCAGCCGTTTACCCACGGATCCGGAGCGCCAAGCCATCACGGCCGCGCTTGCGGCAGAGGCGCGCGAGGCCGTTTTCCCAGACCTCTTCTGGGCGATGCTCAACGCCAAGGAATTCGCTTTTAATCACTAAGAAATACCATGCTCGACGTTTCTCCTTTTCAAAATCGCACGCAACTTTGCAACGGCACGTCGCGTCGGAATTTCCTGCGCATCGGAGCCTTGAGCCCGCTGGGACTTTCGTTGCCGCAACTGCTGGCAGTGGAACAACAGGCTGCCAAGACGCGGGCGAAGTCCGTGGTGCTGGTTTATTTGGGCGGCGGCATTTCACATCACGACAGCTTCGACATGAAGCCTGATGCGGTGGAGCAGATTCGGGGGAAATATAAAAGCATCCCCACAAACGTGACGGGGCTGCACATCTGTGAATTGCTGCCGAAGATCGCCCAGGTCATGAATAAAGTCTGCCTGGTGCGTTCCGGCACGCATGAAAATGATCACCACGAAACGGCCACGAATTGGGTTTTGTCAGGGCGATTCGGTTCCGCCTTTGGCGACCATCCCGCCATGGGAGCCATCGTGGCGCATGAGACTGGCTTCTCCGGGCTGGTGCCGCCGTATGTGGCGGTGCCGAAAAATCCTGCATTTACCTGGGAACTCGGCCGCAGCGTGTGGCTGGGCGGGCGCTGCGAGTCCTTTAAGGCTGGCAATCCTAACGATGCGAATTTCAAAGTGCGTGATCTCGCGCAGTCCGCCGCCATGACGCCTCAGGTCTTGGAAAGACGACGCACGTTGTTGGCGGCAGTGGATCATTTATCCGCCGCCGTGCACGGCAATGATCAGTTAGACACGTTCGATGAATTTGGCCAAAAGGCCGCCGCCATGGTGCTCTCGCCCCAGGCACAATCGGCCTTCGATATCACCAAGGAATCGGATGCCACCCGGGACGACTATGGGCGCACACAATTCGGCCAGAGCTGTCTGCTGGCTCGGCGGTTGGTGGAAGGCGGGGTGCGTTTCGTTACGGTGGAATACCGCGGATGGGATCATCATGCGAAAATTTACGAAGGTCTCGATAAGAAATTGCCGGAGTTCGACCAAGGTTTCTCCGCGTTCATTCGGGACCTCGACAGCCGTGGCTTGCTGCAGGACACGCTCGTAGTGGCCATGGGCGAATTCGGCCGCACTCCGAAACTCAATGACAAAGCCGGGCGCGATCACTGGGGTCGGGCTGGTTCGCTCATCTTTGCCGGAGCAGGCGTGAAGGGTGGCAACGTCATTGGCTCCACGGACAAAAACGGGGCCTTCGTTACCGACCGTCCGGTGCGCCCCGCCGATGTTGCCTGGACCGTCTATGAGGCCTTGGGGATCGATCCCACCAAGGAACTCCGCACTCCCGAAGGTCGGCCCGTGAGTATCCTGGCAGAAGGTTCCACCGTGCAGGAATTGTATGTTTAAACGGCCCATGGATCTGGTGAAAGTAGTTCAGGACCGATGTGTTGAGAGGGCGCACGCTAACACGTTAGTATCCTGCTCGAGATTTCAGGCGAGCATGTCCCCGTTAGGGGACGCAGATATTAGCCGGGAGTTGAGCTCAGCGATACCCCCGGACCCAGACCCCGATGAATTGCATCCCGGCAGGGATGCCACCACGGTGCTTGCTGGTGTCGAATGTTGCTTCTCAGCTTGCTGCGATTCTGGCATCCCTGCCGGGATGCGATTCTTTCGTTCGCCAACCGGGGGTATCGCTATGCTCAACCCCCGGCTAATATCTGCGTCCCCTACCGGGGACAAAACCGTCGCAACGCCCGGGCCAAAATCAAGACTGGTTCATTGGGGTTATGGACTGAAGTGCACCACTATTTTCTTAGCCATAACGCTCGTGCTGCTCACCATTACGTCAGCGGAGGACAAGAAGCCTGAGCCCCCAAAGATCACCAGCGTGGAGCCTGTCACCTTGGTTCCAGGCTTCACTGGGATTTTGAAACTGCGCGGATTCCAATTGAAAACGACGCAACAATTTCAATTCACGGACGCACCGAACATTAAGGTTGAGGTCAAAGACAAAAAGGATCCCAAGGACATCCCCGGCATGGAAAAGAAGGACATTGGCGACAGCCAGGTGGAGATTCAACTGACGGTCCCGGCGGATCAACCCGCCACATCCCTAACGTTCACAGTGCAAACCGAAGCTGGGCCTACGCCTCCTGTGAAGATTGATGTGCTTTCGGCATTTACAGATGAGAAGGAGCCTAACAACGGATTCCGTGAAGCGCAGGCCATCCAGATCGGCCAGCCCGTGCGGGGAAATATCAACCAGGACAAGGATGTGGATGTGTTCCGTTTCACCGCCAAAGCAGGCGAGGAATATCATTGCGAGGTCACGGCCGCGCGCGCGCTATCCCTGATGGATGCTGCCCTCGTGCTGTATGATGCCAAAGGCGCGATGCTGGCCCAAGCGGATGACACCAAGGATTTGCGAGACCCCATCATGGATTTCACGATCCCGCAAGATGGCCAGTATTTCGTAGCCGTGACTGATGCCCACGACCACGGTGGCGAATGGCATTCCTACGAACTTCTACTACAAACGAAGCCATGATGAAATCCGCCCTCACTGTGGAGGACAAGGTCGCGAGTCCCGCGCCTCGTCCGGACTTACCCAGCGCAGGTCTCGTGACGTCGCCCTTCATGTTGGCAGTGCTCCTGATGCTCTGCTTAATTTCACGCATGCACGCGCAGGAGCCCATTTCCTACACCCGACAAGTGTTGCCCATCCTCCGTGCCAACTGCGTCGGCTGTCACAAGCCCGGCAAGAGCAAGGGCGGACTGGATCTGACGACGCACGCCGCGCTGATGCAAGGCGGGAAAGACGGTGCGGTGGTCAAACCAACTGACGTGAAAGCCAGCTCGCTGGCCGATAGCATTTCCGGCACTGAACCAGAGATGCCAAAAGAGGGTGAGCCCCTGAGCGAGGCCGAAGTTACATTGATGAAGGCGTGGATTGCCCAAGGGGCGCCACTTGATGTGCCAGATCCCAATATTTCACGAACCCCTGCGCAACCGCCGGTTTACAAGACGTTACCGGCCATCGCATCGCTCGCTTGGTCTCCCGATGGAAGCCTGCTGGCCGTGCCAGGACATCATGAGGTCATCCTTTACAACGCCAATGCTGAGATCTCCGCGCGGCTGTTAGGCGAGTCTTCACGCTTGGAGCAAATAGCCTTCTCCCCTGATGGGAAAAGCCTCGCAGCCTGTGGGGGCGCGCCTTCAGACTTTGGCGAAATCCAACTTTGGGATGTAGCCACCCATGCCTTGCAGCGTTCGATCAAGGCCTCGAACGATTCCTTCTACGGCGTCTCCTTCTCGGCGGATCAACAACGCGTGGCGGTCGGATGCGCGGATAAATTGGTCCGCGTATTCACAATTTCCGACGGCAAGGAAATCATGAAATGCGACAATCACCTCGACTGGGTCTTCGGCACTGCATTCAGTCAGGACGGCACGCAATTGGCCACGGTCAGCCGGGACAAAGCCGCCAAGCTCATCAACATTTCCACCGGCCAACTCATCGACGACATCAACAAACCACGCGATGCCCTCATCTGCTTAACCAAGCACCCAACCCGGGACATCGTGGCGACAGGCGGAACCGAAGGCAAAATCCGCATGTTCAAAATGCTCCCGCGCGGAGGTCGCCTAGCCGAGGGAGATGACAAGGAAGAAAGTTTCATCCGCGAATTCGAGCACATGGCCAGCCCCATCCAATGCATCGCCTTCAGCCCCGACGGAGCCATGGTGGCCTGCGGCGGCCTCTCTGGGGAAGTGCGCGTCTTCAAAACCGATGACGGCAAACGCATCTCCACCCTCAAAGTAAAATCCGGCCCCACCTATGCTCTCGCCTTCCAGCCCAGCAGCACAATCCTAACCACTGGTGGCCAGGATGGAAAAATCCGATTTTTTGATAGTATCACCGGTGAGTTGGCGAAGGAGTTTGCTGGGGTGCCGCAGTGAGCAGTGGCTGGACTGGCGAGCGGGTCGTTCTGCTAACTCCCGGGAGCCAACGCGCAGCAACGTTCATTCACTGAATAAGTGCATTTCTGTCTTTCTGTCTGATAGGAATTTGCTTTTTCGGGGCGGCGTTGGAATCGGGGAGGGCCGCAGCAGTCTGGCTGAAGCGACAGGGGCCTGCGCAGTGCGCCATCTTCCAAACCATCGGGCGCTGAGAAATGTCGGTTGCCCGTGCCCGCCAAGGCCTATCGCACGCAGCCAGCCACCAAGGCTATTTCATGCCGCCGGTCTTTTTGACAATTTTGGCAATGCCGCCTGTCTTTATGGGCTTGCGGTGCGGCGGGACGGTGCCCGCGTCAAATTTGGAGTTGGGAAAATTTCGCTGAAATGTAATCGCAAGCGACTCAGAAAATGTTAAGGCCGTCTGCATAGCCTTCCTAAACGACCTCCAAAGACTCTCCGATCTCCGCGCCAGCGGAGACCTTACTGATGCGGAATTCACTGCGGCCAAACAGCGATTGCTGGCCAGTGAACAACCAACGGTGAAACCACGGGATGTGGCCTCTGAGCGCCTCTTGCTGGAGGCGGAGTTGACGCGAGTTGATCGGGAATTCGAGCAGGAGAGGAGGCAGTGTTTGTCTTACGACCGATATGGGCATGGACAGGAACCCTCCGGGGTTTGGAGGTTCATTTTTCCCTTCGTCGGCCTGGCTGGCTTGGGTGCACTAGGAATGCTAGGTTCATCCGGTGGGTTCGGCTCACTGGGCATAGGGGTGAGCATCGGTGTGCTGATTCTAATAGGGGTCGCCCTGGGATTTTTCAGCAACGAAGTGAGATTAAGCCGCTTAAACGCCGCCAAGGAAAGGCGGGATTCGGCCAAGGCCCATGCGATGCGTAGAATGAACGAACTCCGGCGGCACTCATAGCTGAAAGCGTCCCGTGTTCATTTCTCGTCTTGCCATTCAGGCATCTGTCATTAGTTTAGGGCATGGATATTGAAATGACCCTTTTGGAGACAGACGAAGCCATGAGTAGCTCCGTCGAGTTCATGATTCACGAGTTTTCCACCGTGCGGACTGGTAAAGCCAGCCCCGCCTTGGTGGAGGGCATCGATATTTATGTGCACAGCTACGGCTCCAGCATGAAGTTGAAACAGTTGGCCATGATCACCACGCCGGAGCCGCGCTTGATTATGCTGCAACCATTCGATGCGTCCACCACGCAGGACATCGAGCGGGGGATTCGCGAATCCAAACTGGGCATCAACCCCAATGTAAACGGCAAAATCATTCGCTTGCCGGTGCCGGAATTAACCGGAGAGCGGCGGCGGGACATGGTCAAAATGCTTAAAGGGATGGGGGAAGACTCCAAAGTGCGCATCCGGGGGATCCGCCGGGATGCGGTGGAAGCCGCCCGCAAGGCCCAGAAAGACAAGCAAATCACCGAGGATGATCTCCACGGGATGGAAGATGAAATCCAGAAGCTAACCGACAAATGGATTAAGGACATCGACCAGCATTTGGTGAAGAAGGAAGCGGAGATTCTGGCGGTCTAGGGAGCTATGGAAACACGTTTCCCGCACACCGATTATCTTGATCTAACCCACGCCACCGGCCATGAAGCCCTGTGGGAAAATCATGTGGGGCCGGTCTGGGGCCTGCTGCCGAAGCTCAACCCACATTTGTTGAAACTCCTGTCCCTCCATGGAGCAGGAAATAACGGCACCATCCGCGGGCAGGCTTACATCGGGGAGAACGTTTATATTGGCAAAGGCACGATCATTTCTCATGGCGTCTCCATTGCGGGACCGGCCTGGATCGGGGAGAACTGTTACTTGGCCCCGGGATGTTATGTGCGGGAGAACACCATCATGGCCAACCATGTCATTGCGGGCAATGCCAGCGAATTCAAAAATTGCCTCATCCTCGACTACGCGGAAATCCCCCATTGGAACTACGTGGGCGACTCCATCCTAGGCTACAAGGCCCACTTGGGAGCCGGGGTCATCCTCTCAAATTATCGCCTCGACCATGGTCGCATCCCAGTGCTGGATCCTGACGTTCCTGGCAGCAAGATCGAGACCGGGCTGGATAAATTTGGTGCTATTATCGGGGACCATGTGGACATCGGCAGCAACGCGGTGATCAGCCCGGGCAGCCTCATCGGTCGTCGCAGCATGATTTATCCCCTAACCCATTGGTGCGGCGTCATGCCGGCTGACCGGATCCTCAAATCTCGTCAAAGCACCCAACTCATCGAACGTCGCCCGGGCTAAGCAAGTTGGCCTTCGGGCTTCGGCCGAATGGCACTTGCTTAGACTAACTCATACCGCGTAGTCTAGGGCTTGAGCCCGTCAATTCCTTCGCCGTGAATCAGACGCGTGGATCCGCCCAGGGCATGTCTGCGGGCTGAAGCCCAGGACTACTTCATACCGCGTGGCTACCTCTTAGAGTTCAACATTTGGAATTGATTCCGCATTTTGTAGCTCATGAGAGTGATAGCGCGCTCCATGCCGCCGGCTGCGAATCGGCCCAGTTGCAGGTCGGTCAGGGATTGTTTGGCAATGTCGTTCGTCTCCGCTTTGAGGGCTAGCAAGTTCATCATGGATTGCTCCTGCTCACGGGTTAGGATTTCCAATCGGGCGACGAAGACGCGATCCAGTTCGGTGGGTGGCGGGGAGATCTTCAGCGGCACCATGGCATCGGCAAAGGACTGTGGCAGCAAGGCCAGGACGCGGATGCCGGGTTCGGTGAACCAAAGATCATCCCAGGTGGCGACCATGGCGGCGGCTTCGGCAGGCGTTAGGCCTTCTTTGATTAGCGCTGCCACCATGGTGCTGCGGAGTGCTGGGATCGCCTCGGCGGTGGCGGTGGTGGCGGCCGGAAATTGCAGGGTTTGTCGATGCAGAAATTGGTGGGTTTCCTGGTCGTATTTCGCCTGCTGAAGATTCTCCATGGTCAGCCAGGAAGTTTGGCCCTGCTTGACGCGCAGCGCCAGCAGCTTGGGAACGGTGGCTTCGGCAACATTTGAGACCACAAAACTTCCCGGCTCGCTGCCAGCCTCAACGCGGATTTGGAAGCCTCCAGGATTGCCTGCTCCTCGATAGAAAATAAAGTGATCGATGGGTTCAATCTTGGCCGCTACTGGCTTGGCAGCATCGGCCACGTTGACGGACTCGATGAGTGGTCGGGCCGCTGGTGGCTGCGCGGTGGCATTGCGGTAGAGCCAGGCTTCGGGGACGTTGCGGGCGGCGGCATAGTGTCGGCCAGCTGGGCCAGGGGCTGCGGGGACTTTCGCCAACGCTGGTGAGGCCGGAGGCAACAAATGTCCTTTCCAATAGGATTCGCCCGTGGCGGTGGTGACCGCAGGCGGGAAGACCTCCGTAATCCGACCGTTGGGAAAACCCGCCGTCACGCTGACATCCATTTCCTGCTCGGCATAGAAATAGAGCACGGGCGTCTCCATGCGCACGGTATCCATCATCGCTAAGGTTCCTACTCCGCTCTTGCCAGCGCGCGTATAGTTTCGCTGCACGAACGAGGGTAGATCCACCAGATTCTCTGGGGACTGATACCAGTTAATGACATTGCCGTCCGAGCCCTGGAGCACCGTGAACGTGCCCCACTCATGGACTTTGAGTCTGGGCGTGGCGCTGGCGTTCTCTTGGGCGAACAAGCCTGAGAAATTGGCAACACTGGCGAAGGCCAGCGTAATGACTGCGATGCGAGGTGTAAGCTTCATGATGTTAGGGTTTGGTTGGTGGTGATTTTTGCAACCGAACGACCCGCTCTGCGGGCCAGCCGGATTTTCCCAAAAAGGTGCTGGCCGCAGCGGCATCGCGTGCGTTCCAGTTCGTATAAACGTGGTCGATGGCGTTCTCCCGCACGCTGGCATCGGACACGGTCTCGGCCCAGCGCAGGGCGCTCTCTGGATCCAAATCCGCCACTTGGCGGGCGAAGGTCATCCGGGCGGTGTCGCTGGTGGGGCCGGGAGGATGTTGTTTCAGCCAGGTTCCAGCGGCATTGGCGTCCTGCTGCGCCCAGACGTTGATGATCTTCACCAAGGTATCCGGTCCGGGGGCCTGCGCCAACCACCAGTCTGCCGCTTGCTGGGGGTGAGACTGCAACCAGGTTAGGCCAAGACTGTCCATGAGTCGGGTGCGTTCCCAAGCTGGCTCCGCCTTGGCGACGTAGGCCGCGGCGGCTTCAGGATGCTGGCCCGCCCATTGCTCCACGGTCGCGCGGCGGGCTTGGACGCGGATTTCGTCGTCGTTGATGGCAGTAACGAGAGCGAAAATTCGCTCGCGGTCGGCATCGGTTTGGACGATTTCCAAGATTCCCCGCAAGGCCTGACCGCGGTCGTTGGGGTTGGAAATTCCGCCTAATTTTGCGAAGGCATCCGGTAGGTTGTTGCGGGCCAAGGTGCGGAAAAGTGTGGCCGTAACGCGCTCCCCCACGGGTTGGAAGTTCGCGCTGCCGGTCTTGCTGGCCATCTGCACAACTGCGTTAGGATCTTTGGCCGCGATCACATTTAACATGCCTTGCCGAACGTCGAAACGATTCGCTTCCGGGTGTGCACTGGTCCATGCCAGAGCCGCAGTGGGATCCGTTTCCGCCCAGAGATTGAGCAGGTTCGTAGTCAGCAGAGAACGCACTTCGGTTTGCGTGATGGTTTCCACTCTAGTAAGAGCAGCGGGAAGGTCCCTAGGCGAAATTTGCATGAGAAAACTCAGCGCCTTGCTGGTGGCAGCCACGCCTTGACTATTCCTCCAGGCCGCCGCCGCCGCATCCACGAGGGAGACCGTGTCCAAGGCAGGTGCTACTGCGACTGGCTTGGACTGCGCGGCATGCGGCTCAGGGGTCGGGTCTGAAGGATTTGTCCGGGCGACTACTGTAGCCCCGCTAGTCGCAGGTGTCGTTGCGGATGGCTGCACCAGAGCGTGCCCCGCCACCACTGCGACTACGATTGCTGTTAGCGCCAGCGCTCCAGTTTGCAGCCGGGCTGCCGTTGTTAGTCCACTCAGAGCCGCTCCCAAGGTGCGGCCACCGGTTGCGGCGGCCGCCAAGGCGTTCGTGGAAATTTCTCCGGCCAATGCGGCAGGCGCGCTGCCCAGCGCATGAAGCGCCAGCATCGATGCCAAGGCACCGCCGGAAGTTGCCACACCGCGGCGCGTCAGGAGTTGGTGTAACTTCTCCAACGCCCGGCTCACACGCTTCTGGGCGGAATCATCCGTGAGTCCCAGCGCCTGCCCGATGGTGCGGAAATCTTTCTGCTCAAAGTAGCGCAACACCAGCGCATCCCGATCTGCGGCTGGCAAGGTGTCCATGGCGGCATCCAGCAGCGGAGCGGTGGCGCTCCATTGGTCGGCTTCGGGGTCGAGTGTCGTTGCAGCATTCATCTCATTCATCGTTGCCGCCACGTGTTCTCGGTCGCGTCGGCGGCGTTCGGCAGCGACCATTTTTGAAGCCACAAATCCGGTGTGGCGGTGCAACCACCCTCCCACCGGCATCTGCGCGGGAATCCGTCCCGCCTTGCTGGCAAAATCCGCGAACACCATCTGCGTCACATCCTGGGCCAAGGCATGTTCACCATTAACCCGACGCAAGGCTGCAGAGAAAACCGGAGGCAAATGCCGCCGCACCAATTCTGCGAACGCTACCGCCGATGCCTGCTCAGCATAACGCCGCAGCAACTCTCGGTCCGTGATTTCGTTGATGGTGGATTCGTTTTGCATACGGTTCTAAATATAGAACAGACCGGGCTGGGAAATCCGACAATTATTGTAAGAAAATTTACCAAGCGTGTGGGCACCGTCGCTCAGCGTTCCGGCAGCTTCATGGGTTTTCCCACGGCGGCATTGCACACTGCGCATTCAGTCAGGTCCACGTAAGCCGGAGCAGCTTGCGCAACCCCGAAGCTAGCCCCGTGTTCCTTTTTGCGAAAACTCTCCAGCATTTTCATCCCCTCCTCGCGTTTGAGTTCCAACTGCTTCGTGAGGGCTTGACGCTCCTCGACGGAAAGGCGCAGGGATTTCATCCGACGCTCCAGCCAGGACTTCACCAGGGTATTGATCACCTTGAGCCGCTGCACTGGATCCTTGCTGTAGAGCTGCTCGTGGAGTGCTGGTGCGAGGCCTGGACCAAAGGTGGAGCTGAGACGTTTCAGCCCATAGAAACCAGCCGGACGGGCCTGGTAAGCCTCCAGCGCCCAGATGGTCGCATTGCAAACCGGGCAGGCGTAGATGAAGTGGAAATAGGCTTCCTGCTCCCGTTTCATAAGGATTTGCGCGACGTCCTCATTGGTGAGCCCATCCTCGTAGAGTCCTTCCAACACGCTGTGGAAGATGAACCGCGTTGCTTCATCCATGCCATCAGATGGAGCCACTTCGGCCGCCCGCAGCGGGGGTGAAGCAATGGGCGCGACAAGCGCGATAACCGCAAGCAAGAGGTAGAGAATTTGTGATTTCATAGGAATTTGGTTTTTCAGAGCAGAGATGAGTGGCTTTGAAAGATAGAACAAACTGCGATGATAAATCCGACAAATAATTTGCGGAAACTTTTTGGGCTCTGGTGATTCACAAACGTGGCGGGATGCCTCGCTTGAAAGCGGCCTCCAACGGATGTTCCCAATCTCGGTCAGGATGCCCGAGTCTAACGCCCCGAGCGGCGGCGGCGGGTTTCGCGCATGAGTCCCAGGAAGATCAAGCCAGCAGCAGAGAAGCAGGCCGCAGGCTCTGGCACCGGCACTAACTCACCACTGGGGAGGAAGCCTGCGCCTCCGTTGTCTATCAAGCCACTACCGGGCCCGGTGTAGAAATGGATGCCGCTCAAATCGCCAGCGGTTAGTCCGTGGGCGGCAAAGATGAGTTTGTCCGTTCCGCTCATCCAGCGCGCGCCGTCATAGTTCCAGATGCTGAGGATGCCGGTCCACATGGCGGTGTTGGCGAACGTTAACTGTCCATCGCCATTGGCGAAATCGATCACGTTGATGCCGGTCGTTTGACTAAGCACAGCACCGGAATTGGTGAAGCCACCCGTCGCTAGCGTCGCTCCGCTCAGAGTTACGTTGGAGGCGCTGGAAAGGGCTCCGGTGGCTGCCAGCAACAACGTGCCCCCGGTGAGCTTGGTGGCTCCGGTGTAGGTGTTAGTGCCGCTAAATGTTTGCTTGCCGCTGCCTTGCTTGGTCAGACCGGTGGGGCCTGAAATCGCACCGCTGAAAATTTGGTCAGACTCATCTCCGAAGCTAAGAACCTGTCCGGCAAATAAACTTAACAGCCATAATGGGATTACTTAGTGAGGCGTCTGACGGCGAAGCCGATCATGGCGAGATAGACAAAGGCTTCGTGGTGACTGGGTTTGCGCTCGTGGTCGCGCACGAGGCGGC
>JANOAV010000055.1:0-2488 GCA_031411295.1 Verrucomicrobiales bacterium
GCATTCATCACTACCCATACCCGATCCCTTTCTTTGGCGACGTCGTTTCGTCCTGCTCATCTACAATAGCCTGCTGCCGCTGGCGTTGCTGTGGCTGCTGCCTAGTTCGCTGCTGAAGATGCGGAAACGGGGCGGTTATGGACGGAATTTCTGGCAGCGGTTGGGCTGCTTCAGCGCGGAAATCAAGGCTCGGCTGGCGACTGACAGATTTCTTTGGATGTTTTCCTCGCATGGCCCAAGCTCGTCTCACCGTTACCTCGGAACCCACTGTCTATCATACGATCACTCGCACAAGCCGGGGGGAGTTTTTGTTTACTGCGGTGGAAAGGAACATGATGCGGAAGATGCTCTGGCAGTTGGCGGATTTTTGCGGGGTGGAGGTGCTGACTTATGCGGTCATGAGCAATCATTTGCATGTGGTGGTCCGGGTTCCGGTTAAGGGAACGGCGGCTGGGGTGGGGGGCGCGGAAGGTCTTCCTGCCGTGCCGGGTGCGGATGCGTTGGTGGCTAATGCCGAAGTATTACGGCGTTATGGGGTGCTGTATGGGAAGTCTGCGCTACAGGAGGCGAAGCGGAATTTGCAGGAGGCTTCGGATGAAGTTTGGCAGGGATTTCGGGCGAAATACGTGCCGTTGATGCATGATCTGGCTTGGTTCATGCGGCTCTTGAAACAGCGGTTTGCGCGGTGGTTTAATGCGTTTCACAAGACGTTCGGGACGCTCTGGGCAGAGCGTTTCACGAGTGTGATCGTGGAGGGTGAAGGTGACGCGTTGTTGGCGACGTGCGCTTACGTGGATCTGAATCCTGTCCGTGCCAAGCTGGTGGGTGATCCGAAGGATTATCAGTGGTCTGGCTATGGTGAGGCTGTGGGTGGGAAAGTGGCGGCACGCAAGGGCTTGGCGAGGGCTACAGGCGAGGTGGGGGTAAACGTTAAGGATCTGACACGTGATGAGTTGGGCTGGAAATATGATCAACAGGCGAACGGAAGTTGGAAGGCGGTGCAAGCGCGGTATCGACTGATTTTATATGCGGTAGGGCAAGTTCCGAAGGTGAAGCATGGCCGAGCGCAGGGAGTCATCTCCGAGGCGGCAGGGGAAGCGGTGCAGCGGGCCGATGGGCAACTTCCGTGGGCGGTGGCATTGAGAAGTCGGGTGCGGTATTTTTCGCGCAGCGGGATCTTGGGAACGAAAGAATTTGTGGATCGAGTGTTCGCGCTGAAGCGCGGCCATTTCCCAGTCACGCGATAAAATGGAGCCAGGAAATTGCGCGGTCCGGTGGACTGGGGCGGGATGCGAAGTTTGCGTGATTTGCGGGCTTAATGTCGGGTGCAACCAATCGAGAATGGTTCCGTGGTTTTGAGAAGCCTTGTGAGCGAAACTAAAGCACAGGAATCGAAAGTGACGCAGCAGCGGAAGTCATGATTAGAAAGCCCAGGTCACACCTAACAAAACAAACGGAGACGGCTCCAAGTCGCTGCCAAAGAGCACGTGCTCGGCGGCATCGCGCAACTCCAACTGTCCGCCGAAATTCATACCCACCTGCGCGCTAATCCGCCAGTGACGGTCGGCTCGATACTCGACACCCAAGCCCGCCCGCCATCCCGAAAGTTTGACGGCTTCCACCGCTCCGTCGTTCCCCGCGCGATCCACCGCCCAAGCCCCGCCGGTGGGGTAAGCGGAGAGGCTATAACGAAGCGAGTCGCTCGCTTGATATCCCACCGCCAGCACGGGTGCCGTGGCTTGCACTAGCCATTCTTTGTTGGGCCTCCAGATCGCCCCGATGGCTGGGATCGCCACCGTCTCGCCAATCGAGTGCAGGTAAACTCCAGCCGCCGCAACGGTAAGCTGCGGGCTGAATTGGTAGCCTGCCACCAGCACGGCGTTGAAGTTAAACGCCTCACTGCTGCCAGCAGAGAAATCCGATCCCAACCCCGGACTCACCAGGGCCAGACCCATCCAACCCGAGTCCGCCTCAGGGAAATGCACCAGACCAAGTTGCAGGGAGACATCATGCAGCGTGAGATTGGAAACGCCCAACGTGTCCCCCAACCCCAGCGCGGCCCAATTATAAGTCAGCGAAGCCCCCAGCAGCGTGCCACCGCCAAAATCATACTTCCAAAGCGGCAGGCGAACGCGCCCGTCCCGTAGATCCAGCCCGCCCTTCCCATCCTTGAAATCCAGTTCGCCAGACCCAGTCACCTGGGTGCTGAAGCCAGGAGCGCCAAGCCCAAACAGGGCAGGATCGATAAAGTCAGGTCCCCGCTCCGCCGCCGAGACAGGCAAAGCAAGTCCAGCGCAGGTAAGCATGAGGGGCAGATTGCGTTGCATAAAATTAGATGGGTGAAGTTAGAACCTGTCCGGCAAATAAACTTAACAGCCATAATGGGATTACTTAGTGAGGCGTCTGACGGCGAAGCCGATCATGGCGAGATAGACAAAGGCTTCGTGGTGACTGGGTTTGCGCTCGTGGTCGCGCACGAGGCGGCGCG
>JANOAV010000056.1:0-34117 GCA_031411295.1 Verrucomicrobiales bacterium
CACAGGCATCTGACCATTGAAGTAAATGACCCGCCCATCAAAACGCTGAAAGCCAAGCTCCGGCGTAATAAGAGTGCAAGCGTCTGAGAAAATGGGAAGTTGAGGTTGAGGCACTGCCAAAAAGTAACCAATACCCCTCCAGAGTCTAGCTCAATGACTTTCCAGCATCCCATCTCTTCCCCTTGTCACTACGTCCGCAGGTCAGGATGTCTGAGGCTGCCGGGCTGGAGCATGCTGTTGGTTAGAGATGGGTAGGGGGGATGGCTGCGGGTGGTGCCGTCTGAGGACAGTCGGCACACGTTCCTCGTGACGCACCTTGGAACGTGTCTCGGCTGTCCTCAGCCGAGAGCACAGGGTGAGGGGGATCAGGCTGCTGGGCTGCCGTATGATGTTAGTTAGTGATGGATGGGTGTTGGCTGCGGGTGGTGCCGACTGAGGACAGTCAGCATACGTTTCTCACGACGCACCTTGGAACGTGTCTCGGCTGACGATAACATTTCCGGACTTGCGTCAGGTCAACACTCGCCAACAATTTGGACTAATGTTGTTCTCGGGCGTTTGTGCCGCACCGCTTACAGCAGACGCCAACACCATGAGCAGCAATCATCCGACAAGAAGGGTAAACGAAAAAGCATGCAGGCAACGGCGCGAATGGCATCTGTCGTGTCATGGGCACGCGTAAACAAGGTGGCTGCCGCACGTTGCCAACGCGGTGGATGGATGTTACCGCCTTGCGCATGAGAAATTTTATTCCTGTGCTGTGCTTGAGTGTGCTGGTGAACCCGCTTTTGATCAGAGCGGCGGATCCTGTCTATGATGTTGTCATTTATGGTGGCACGTCGGCCGGGGTGACCGCGGCTATCGAAACACTGCGCACCGGGCGCACGGCCATCCTGATTGAACCCAGCCAGCATGTGGGGGGCCTGACTTCAGGCGGCCTGGGGATGACGGACAGTGGGGACAATCGGGCCATCGGCGGCATGGCCCGGGAATTCTACCAACGCACCAAGCGGCACTACGATCAGCCGTCGGCATGGAGGCAGGAAAAGCCGGAAGCTTATTCGCACTATAAGAAAGCCGAAGATGCCATCTGGCGCTTCGAGCCCGCGGTGGCGGAGAAGATCCTGCGGGAAATGCTCGCGGAGGTGAAGGCTACCGTCATTTACGGAGAGCGGTTGGATTTGCGGGCTGGCGTGATCAAGCAAGGTCTGGAAATTAAATCCATCAAAATGGAAAGCGGCAAAACCTATGCGGGGAAACGTTTCATCGATGCCAGCTATGAAGGCGATCTCATGGCCAAGGCGGGCGTGAGTTATACGGTGGGGCGGGAGGCCAATGCGCAGTATGGCGAAATGTATAACGGGGTGCAGACGAAGAATTCGCACAGCCATCAGTTCACGATGCCAGTGGATCCGTATGTGAAACCGGGCGATCCCAAGAGCGGCCTGCTGCCGGGCATTCATGCCGGCCCGCCGGGAACCGAAGGTGGCGCGGACAAGCTGGTGCAGGCGTATTGTTTCCGACTCTGCATGACCGACGATGTTGCCAACATGATTCCCTGGAGCAAGCCTGAAGGCTACGATCCACTGCGCTATGAGTTGGGCCTGCGCTATGCGGTGGGGGGTAACAAAATCTGGATGAAACCGGATTTCATGCCGAATCGCAAGACGGACACGAATAACAACGGCGGCTTCTCGATGGATAACATCGGCATGAACTACGACTATCCGGATGGTGATTATGCGACGCGCGAGAAAATTTTGCGGGAGCACTACCAATACCAAATGGGGCTGTGCTATTTCTTTGCCAACGATCCCAGAGTTCCAGCGCAGGTGCGGAAGGAGTTCTCCCGCTTCGGTTTGGCGAAGGATGAATTTACCGATAACAAAGGTTGGCCGCATCAGATCTACGTGCGCGAAGCGCGGCGGATGATTGGAGGCTATGTCCACAGCGAACTAGATTGCCGCCGGCAACGGGCCACGCCCGCCAGCGTGGGCATGGGGAGCTACAACATGGATTCGCATAACTGTCAGCGTTATGTGGATGCCGATGGCCTGGCGCGGAATGAAGGAGATGTCCAGAAATTCCCCGGCGGAGCGTATCCCATTTCCTATCAATGCCTTGTCCCCAAAGCCATGGAGTGCACGAACTTGTTGGTGCCAGTGTGTGTTTCCAGCAGTCATATTGCCTACGGCAGCATCCGCATGGAACCAGTGTTCATGGTGTTGGGTCAGAGTGCGGCGGCCGCTGCTTGTTTAAGTTTGGAGGCTGGGACTACGGTGCAGGCGGTAAATTATGATCAGCTCAAAGCAAAACTCCTGAAAGCAAACCAAGTGCTGGAGTTGGCTCCCAAAGCCGGAATTTCCAGCATCGATCCGAAATCACTCAAGGGAATCGTGGTGGATGATGCCGCCGCCAAGAGGGTGGGGGAGTGGACTGAAGGCACGGCCACGAAGGGCTATATTGGCCAGAGCTATCTGCATGATGGGGATGCGGGAAAAGGCACGAAACAAGTGAGCTTCACGCTGCCCATCGCCAAGGCGGGAACTTACACGGTCGAAGTTGCCTATACTGCGCTCGCTAACCGAGCCGCCAACGTGCCCGTGAAAATTGCCACCAGTGAAGGTGTTCGCAGCGTGGTGCTAAACCAAAAATCACCCACGACGCATGAAGGGTTTTTCCCCGTGGGTAAATTCAGTTTCTCTCCGGCCCAGCCTGCGACGGTCACCATCAGCAACGAAGGCACCGACGGACATGTGATTGTGGATGCCGTGCGGTTGCTGGCAGATTAGCGACATGCTGGACCGTAGCCGTCATCGCTCCGCGTCACGGCATCGTTAGTGGGCGCATGGGAGCTTGGAGGGACATTGCCTTGCGCAGAGAGGCGTGGGGAGGTTGGGCCGGGGAGGCTGTGGACTGGGTTCTGGGCGGCCTTTGGGGCGGGCGAGTCGTGCTGGTCATCACGCGGAGCGATAATGACTACTGTAGCTACTGCAGGGCTTCCAGTTCCTGCAGTGCCTTTTCCCAAGCGGCCTGGGTTGATTCGACTTGGTTCTGGATCTTGAGTAGTTGACGATTGAGATCAATGGCTCGGCTGCCGCTGGCGTAAGTTTCAGGACGCTCCAGTTCGATGGCTAAGTGTTTTTGCTGCTCTTCGCACTTGGCCACATCGCGCTCCAACTTGCTGACCTTCTCCTCGACCTCCTTGCGCAGGCGGCTTTTGGCTTGGCGGGCTTCGGCTTCAGCGCGTTTTTGCTCTTTGGTTTTGAAAACGGATTCGCGCGGAGCCGCTTTTGTTTCCACGATTTCCCCCGCCCGGGCATCAGTTAGCTTTTCGCCTGCGGTGAGGGCCTCGCGTTCATTGGTAGCTTTGGATTTGTCCAAATAATACTGATAGTCTCCGGCATACGGCGTGAGTTTTCCCGCACTGATGTGGAGCACGCTGGTAGCCATGGCGCGGATGAAATAGACGTCGTGGCTAATGAACAGGAGCGTGCCTTCGTAGTCCTGGAGCGCGGTCACGAGGGCATCGATGCTGCCGATGTCCAAGTGCGTGGTGGGCTCGTCCATGAGCAGGAGGTTCGGCGGAGAGAGTAACATTTTGCAGAGCGCCAAACGGGTTTTTTCCCCACCGCTGAGGACGGCCACAGGCTTGAAAACATCGTCCCCGCGGAAGAGGAAGGCGCCCAGAATGGTGCGGGCAGTTTGCTCGAAAACGCGCTCGGGCAGGTCCATGGCCTCTTCCAACACGGTGCGTTCCAGGTTGAACATTTCCTGACGATACTGGCTGAAGTAACCGGACTTCACATTATGGCCCAGATCCCGTTCGCCCTTTTGAGGTTGCAGCACTCCGGCCAGCAATTTCAGCAGGGTGGATTTTCCGGCCCCGTTGGGACCGACAAGGACGGTGCGGGAGCCGCGCTCAATCTCGAAATCCATGCCTTCATAGACGGACACGCTATCATAGGCAAAATGGATGTCTTTCAACGTGCCCACCCGCTGACCACTGCGTGGAGGCTGGGGGAAACGGAAGGCAACTTTCTTTTCGGAACCCTGCGGAGCTTCGATGCGTTCGATTTTATCCAACTGCTTCAGCTTGCTCTGGGCTTGGGAGGCTTTGCTGGCTTTGGCGCGGAAGCGGTCTGCGAAGTCCTGCAGTTTGTTGATTTCCCGCTGCTGATTGAGGTAGGCGGCAGCGTGTTGGTGTTCGCGCGCTTCCTTTTCCACGACGTAGACATCGTAGTTGCCACGATACCGGGTGAGCTTCTGCCGACTGAGTTCAATCACGCCATCAATCAGGTAGTTGAGGAAGGCCCGATCGTGAGAAATCATCAAGATGGCCCCAGCATAGCGGCGTTTGAGGTATTCCTGGAACCAGATGAGCGATTCGAGATCGAGGTGATTGGTCGGTTCGTCCAGCAGGAGTAAATCAGGCTCCATGACCAGCAGTCGGGCCAAGTGCGCCCGCATGACCCAGCCGCCGGAAAGCGTGCGGGCGGGGCGATCGAAATCGGAATCGCGGAAGGCTAGACCGCGGAGGATGGTTTTGGCCTTGGGTTCGCTTTCCCAATCGGCTTCGTCCCCACCCATGGCAAGCTCAAGCACGGTTTGATCACCAACGGGGGCGCTTTCCTGGGGCAAGTAGCCGAAGGTGCAGCCCTTTTCCCAGAGCACTTTGCCATCATCAGGTGAGGCTTCACCCAGGATGATGGAAAAGAGGGTGGTTTTCCCCGCCCCATTGGCACCAACTAAACCAAGCCGATCCCCACGATTGAGCTGGAGGGTGAGGTCGGAAAATAAAACGCGGCCAGCAAAGGCCTTGGATAGAGCGGAGAGACTTAGCATGAATGAAATTTAAACGGTCAAAGAAACAGCCCGTTCTTTGGCGCTCATGCTGCGGGGACGCAAGGAGAGAAGTGTCCCGTGGGTGGTTAAAGCCTGGAAATGACGAACCCTCGCATCGGACTTCTGCGGATGCTGGTGGGAAACTTACAGGGCTTCGGAGTGACTGGTGGATAGGATGTCCACCCTCCTTAGAGTTCCTCGCTGACGCTGAAGGTCATGTTGCGGATGCCTGCGAATTGCAGGGCATTCAGCACGTCGGCCACGCGGCTGTATTTGGTGTCAGGTTGGGTGCTGACCGTGACGACCACTTCGCTCTTGTCGGCCCGTCCTTGTTCAGCCAAGCGGGTCATGCGGGCTTTTAACTGCTCCAGATCTCCATCTTTTTTCCCACCAGAATCAAGCAATTCGTCATTGTGGGCAATGACCCCATTCTCGTCGATGACAATGGTCTCCTCAAGGGATTCCATGCCGGTTACGCTGGTGGAAGTTTCTGCGCTGCCCGGAAGTTTGGACTTAATTTCCGTTTCCGTTTGGCGGGCTCCCACCTTGACCATGAAGAAGAGCATGATCACGAAAACAACGTCGATCATGGGGGCAATCTGGAAACCGACGTCTTCGTTTTTGTGTTCGTGTTTAATGCGACCCATAGTGCTTGGATTGGCTATTGAGCCTGGTTTACGGTTAGGAAGGCGATGTTGTCGATGCCAGCTTGCGCGGCACAGTTCATGACCTTTTGAATTTCTTTGGCTTGGAGGTCTCGATCCCCCCGGATGAGAACTTCCGGATTGGTGCGCCCCACCTTCTTAGCTTCCAAGGCGTTCTTCAGAGATTCATCGTCCTCGTATTTGGAGCCATCCAGCATGAAGGCTGCCTTCTGGTTTTCGTTGCTCCATTTGACGTTGACGATCATTTGGTTGCTGTTCGGTTTCCGTTCCTTGGCATCGGGCGCCACGGGCAGGTGAATGTTTTTGTCCACCGCCTCCACTTGCGCAGTGGTAATGGACATAAAGAAGATGAGCAACGTGAGTAAAACGTCGATCATTGGAGCGATTTGAAATTCGGGTTCGCCCTCACCGCCGCCGCCGCCGCCGCCCATAAGATTAGAAAGTTACTGAGTTAGTAAGAAAGTGAGAAACACAAGTTACTCCGCGTGAACGGCTTCGCCATCAGCGGGAGCGTCCACCCAGTTCGGGGCATTGGCGAAGAGTTCCTGATCTCCGATATGCACGCCTTCGGCCAGATGGTAAGGAAGTTTACGGAAGAGGTTGAAGCACTCGTATTCCACTTCTTGCATGGAGTTTTGGAGGCGGTTGCGGAGGAAGTAGTAAGCCATGAACGCAGGCACCGCTACAAAAAGACCAGCGGCAGTAGCCACGAGCACTTCACCGATAGCGGCAGCGAGTTTGTCAGCATTGCCAGCGACGTTGCCGCCACCAAGTTCCTTAAAGGCTTTGATCATCCCGGTTACGGTTCCGATCAGACCGATCATCGGGGTGCAAACCCCGAGCACGGAAAGATAGGAGAGACGAACGGAACCGCGGGCAAGTTCCTTGGTCATTTCCGCGAGCATGGCGTCTTCCGTGGCATCTTTGCCATCACCCAAGGAAATGAGTCCCGCCCGAGTGACGTTGTTCAGGGCGCAGGGCGTTTCGTTACAAATTTGATAAGCGCCCACGTAATCGCCAGCGCGGAAGGAATTGCGGAGTTTTTCCTGTTCCATGGGAGGAACCAGGCGGATGCTGCGGGTGCGGAGGATACCGTCGGTGATGAGCCAGACCATGGCCACGGAACAAAGTCCGAGCGGCCACATCACCCAGCCGCCTTTGACGATTTCGTCCCAGAGGGATTCTTGGTGAACGTCCTTAGTTTCCTGAGCCGAAGCAATGGAAGTGAGCAGACCGAAGAAGGCGGTAGTTAGGAGGTAGGAAAATGATTTTAATTTCATGGGAGTAGTTTCTTTGGAAGTAGCGAAATGTTGCCGTGGCGTCAAGTAAAGTTGTCGTAAACCAAGCCGGACGAGACGAATCAGGGAGTTATTTTGTGGTTTCTGGGGATTTTTCGGTGGCAGCCTTCTCAGCTTTTTCGGCTTCATCGGCCTTGGCCTGGGTGGCCGCGCCGAGAATTTTCATGAGTGCGTCCAGTTCCTTTTTGGCACTCTGGGCCTGGGGACTGGTGGGGTAACGCTCCTTGATGCCGTTGAGCATATCACGGGAGTCTTCTAACCGGTCCATCTTGGTCAGGGAGCGGGCTGCCCCCAGTTCTGCGATGGGAAGCTGGTCGGACTGCGATCCGTAAAAAACGCTGACGCTGAGATAGGCTTCAAGCGCGGACGGATAGTCTGCCAGTTTGTAATGAATGTCTCCGAGGAGGATGTAAAGTTTGGCCAGCACGGAGGCGTCATCGGTCTGCGGAATCAGCTTGATGACGGAAGTCTTGGCGGGGCCACTGAGGCCCTTGGCAAAATCGATCAGGGCGTCAATCCCACCAAACCGCACCTGAGCGGGGCCAGACAAGTTGATGGTCTTGATTTCCGTGCGCAGTTTGTCGTATTCCTCGGCGCTTTTGGTGCCATGCATGGCCAAGGCCTCCAGCTTGGTTAGCGCGGCCGCACTCCAGTAGGAGCCAGGGGTGGATTTAAAGGGAGCAAACTGCTTGATAACAGAATCGATTTTCTCCAAGGCGGTATCGGGATTGCCGCGATTGATGGCCGCCTCGGCGTCCTGGAGGTCGGAGGGTTCCGGGAAATCCAAGCGGACGATGTTGGTGGCTGGGATGTTGACGATCCGGTCCTTGCCAGTGGAAGCTTCGATTTGACGCCAGGCCACGCTGCTGCCTTGCAGGGTGACGTCAGCCCAAGGGATCTCTTTGCCATCAGTGGTAAAGAGTTTTTGCGCATGACTGATCGAGATCAGGGAAACGGCCATGATCAGACCAGTGGTGAGGCGGGTGGAGATGGAGAGCATAGTCTGCGAAGATGAGAGGTTAGGAGCCCAGGGAGATGTTGAGTTTGGCGGCCTTGTCTTTCAACAATTGCATAGCTGGAGAGGCTTCCAATTTACGCTTTTTAAGGTAATCACGAGCTTCCTGTAAATGGCTCTTGGCCTTGTCAGGTTCCCCCAAGGCGCGGAAGGTCTCGGCCGCTTCGGTATAGCCTTTGATGGACCAGTCCGTAAATTTACCGAAGGAAAGGAAGATCCGCTGATAATAGTTCACGGCTTCAGGATATTTCTTCTGAGCGAAGGCGTTTTGACCCAGCCAGTAAAGCGCTTCGGCGGTGAGTTCCCCTTTCCATTCTTTGTTGCCGACGATTTCCAGCAGGGGTTTTTCCACCTCCTCGTATTTCTGTTGCATGAACTGGGCCTTCGCCACCCCCATCAGGGCATTCGGATATTTCATCCCGGGCATTTCGTCCTTGGCTTTGGTATAATTTTTCTCTGCCTCGGCGTAGTTCTTCTGCTCAAAAGCAATGTCGCCCAAGCCAACCAGGGCGAAATCAACGTAGTCCGATTTCGGGAAGCTGTTCATCAAGCGGTTGTAGCATTGCGTAGCTTTTTCGATCACGCCACGCTTGCGCAAATGTTCGCCCACGAATGCCAGCAGGGTGCTGGAGAGGTCGTCCGGCTTTACCTTCTGCGCCATCTCGTCCATCAGTTTGTCCACTTCGGCGGTGCGGTCGATGCGCTTCTTCGGATCGGCCGGGTCCACTTTGGGTGGCACCATCTTGAGAAGTTGCACCTTGGCATATTCCAAACGGGCTTCGCCCGTGCCGTTGAGCTTGCCAGTCGAACCGCCGAGCCATTTTTCCAACTCCTTGGAGCCGACCAGAAAAGGATCCTCATCTGGAGCGGCTGGCGCTGGGGCCACGGCAACTGGGGCGGGTTTGCCCGGCTCGGCGGCAGGAGTCACGGGTTTGGGCTTACGCTTGGGGATACAGGCCTGGGCCAGTTGTTCCAACAGCATTTCCACGCCTTCGGTGTTGGAGCGGTTGATGTTGCCGAGGATTTGCTCGGAGAGGAATTTCTTGTTATATTCGTTGGCCGCGTTTTTCTCTTCCAGGGTCTTGGCTTCCCGACTGCGGGCTTTGCACACCCAGTAAATGGCTTTCAGGCGGTCAGGATGAGTGGGGCGGGATTTGACGAATTCCTCGTGCATGGTGCGCATCTCCTTCCAGCGCCCGGCCGCCTGCAGCTTGGTGCGGGCTTGTTCCATGCAGTAATCAAGCACGTCATCATTGGTGGCTTTGGCCGCACCATGCATATAGGCATCACCGGTTTCCTGATCCTGGTCGATGTTGGCCTCAGTGACTTCTGCGGCGGTCATTTGATCATAACAATCCCCCAGGAGGGCGTAGAGTTCACCTGCAATGAGGGTGTTGGGATCACCTTTGAGGACGTCGTTCACCTCATTGATGACGCGGCGGAAGTTAGACTTGTATTCCGGATTCTTCTTCAAGTTGGCCTTGGTCTTGGCGGCCTGTTCTTCGCCATACATGACGATGCCGAGCCGGTAACGCGCATCGCTCTTGTAGGCACCATTCGGGTAGGTCGAAATGTAATTGCTGAGCTGCTTGATGGTCTCCGCGTAGTTGTTTTCGAAGAAGAATGTCAGGGCGTAACGGTAGTCCACTTCTTCTTTGAAGGCGTCATTGGGCCATTTTTTGCGATACTCGTCGAGTCCAGCGCGGGCATCTTTGAAGGCGTAGAGGGAGAAATCACAGGTGATGGCATATAAGGCCAGTTTGGAGGCGCTGGGATTGTCGGGTTGGGACTTGAGAATTTCGTTGGCGGTGGCTTTGGCAGTGACGAAATCATTCACTTCCATGGACATGGTGACTGCCAGTTCCGAGACCTGCGGAACCTCCCCACCTTTGGGGTAGGCCTTGAGATACTCTTTTGAAAGTTTGAGCGCGTCCTCCTTTTTCTTGAGTTCCACCAAGCATACGATCTGGCCGAACATGGCGCTGGAGGCATTGGCGAACGCGGGGTAGCTCTTGCCGATGGTGCGGAAGGCTAACTCTGCTTCCCAGTAGCGGCGGAGCTTGGTGAAGGCGCGCCCAATCTGATAAATGACGGTGGCATCGTAACCTTCGTCCTTCTTGACGGTCTCCAGCATCTCTTGGAGCTGCTTGAGTCGTGCGGAACCTTCCTCAATCAGTGGTTGGAATTTGGCACCAGCGGGTCCTTTCAGCGCGCTGCGAGCTCTGGTCCACTCGGCAATTTTGTTCGTCAGGACGACGTTGCGTGCTTCCTGCAGGCGCACCACTTCGCTCTTGCGGCGGATGGCTTGGAGGGCGACCAGAGCTAAATCCGGCTTGGATTCAACAAAAGGAATCGCAGTTTCCTGAGCCTTGGCGTTAATGATGATGACAAAGTCCGCCGCACTGGGGCTGTTCTTGATTTTATCGATGATTTCGATGCCTTTTTCAGGCTGATCCACGGATAAATAAAGGGTCGCCAAGCGCAGAGCGGCATTGATGCGCTCGGTGGATCCGTAGCCCTTTTTTAGAAAATCAGTCAGCACTTTAACGGCCTCGGCCCCTTGGTCGCTCTTTTCATAAGCCTCGCCCAGCAGGGGGAGGACTTGATCGGTAAGTTCCGGGACGTTGCGGATTTTCTCGAATTGAGCGGCGGAGCCTTTGAAGTCACCGCTGAAGAACAGCACTTTGCCGATCAACATCGCCACGTCTTTAAGATAGGCCCCGGTGGGATATCCAGTCTCATATTTCCTGAGATATTCCAGGGCCGGAGCCCAAGCTTTGATCTGGGCGTTGGCAATGCCAATCATGTAATAGACCTCATCGATCTTTTCCTTCAAGCCCAAGGCTTCGGAGCTTTTCGCCAGCGTAATGAGCTTGGGGCCAGCGACGGCAAAATCTTGAGATTCGAAAGCGGCTGAGGCTTCTTTGGCCAAATCCGCAAATTCCAACGGATTTTTCGCCAGGGGCGGTTCGCTGGATTTGGCAGCGGGAGCCGGGGCTGGAGCGGCGGTTGCGAACGTGATGAAGCCTGCTACTCCGGTAAGGAGCGCGCAGGTAAGACTGGTGCATCTAATTTTCATGATGGGAAATGCTGTCGTGGTTGAAGGGCTTGGCGGCCGGTCAGGAACGGGAGGCCGAGTATAGAGGGATGCGGAAATTTGCCAATATTTTTTCGCTAAGTTTCGCCAGGAACCGTGAATTAATTGGATGGCTTGTTTCTAAAACGACTGAGGGGGTGTGGTCAATAGAAGTATTTTTAGTCAGGTCAACTTTAGTTGCGAGGCTCCGGTCGTGGGGTGCGTTCTGGTGTGGGTTGATCCCGCCGGTGTTTGTCATAGGCGGCAATGATCCGCATGACCACGGGATGCCGCACCACATCGGATCCTTCAAATTCCACGAACTCTATGCCGGGAACTCCTTGGAGCGCAGTGGCGGCTTCCCGCAAGCCGGAGGTGCGGCGGTCTTTGAGGTCGATCTGGGTAGGATCCCCCGTGATGACATAACGTGAACCCTCGCCCAAGCGGGTGAGGAACATGAACATCTGGGCCTGGGTGGTGTTCTGTGCTTCGTCCAAAATGATGAAGGCCTTGCTCAGGGTGCGTCCGCGCATGAAAGCCAGCGGGGCGATTTCGATGATGCCTTTTTCGATCATCTTCTCAACTTCATCCGGTTCGAGCATGTCGTAGAGCGCGTCGTAGAGTGGACGGAGGTAGGGGAAAATCTTCTCATTCATATCACCCGGAAGGAAGCCCAGGGCTTCTCCGGCTTCGACCGCTGGGCGGGTGAGGATAATGCGTTTGATGGTGCCAGCCTTAAGGCCCGCGAGCGCTTTGGCCATGGCCAGATACGTTTTCCCCGTGCCGGCGGCTCCCATGCCGAAGACGACTTCGTTGTGGTCCATGGCTTGGAGATACCGCAATTGGGTGCGGGTCTTGGGGATGACCGGAGGCTTGCGCGCGGAACCCAGCAACCGGACGCTGGTCAGTTCCTGCAACCCGCTGCCTTCGGTCGCTGGTTCCTGAGCGCTCGTCAGGGCGAAATTGAAGAAATGAGCATTGATGTCCGCTCCTTCACGCCGGGCCTTTTCCAGTTGAGCAAAGACGCGTTTGGCCGCATCCACTTGCCCGGGTTCGCCCTGGAATTTCACCCAGCCGTCTCGGGTCGTGACGATAAGATTGAGGTCAGTGCCGAGTTGCTTTAACAAATTGAGATCGTTGGCGATCAAACTTTGCAAAAAATGCGGCGTTTCGTATTCGAGGGTGTCGGAAGTGGGCATGAGAGGGTTGTTCCCGTAGTCTTTGCACAAAGTGTTTCAGATGGGAATGAATTTCTTTCGCACTTTTCACGAATTCACTGCGGCTTTCTAGTTGCACGTCTGACCGAGCGGATTATTCTGGCCGCGTTCTGGGGAAAAGCTCCTCATCTTAACACGCGCGATTAGCTCAGTGGTAGAGCATTGCCTTCACACGGCAGGGGTCGCAGGTTCGAAACCTGCATCGCGTATTTTTCCGCATCGCAATGAAGGTAAGCCGCGAGCAAGGCTACGGGGCCGAGCGCACGATGCGGTAGAATTTCTTGGTCGCGTTGGCATTGGTGTCCGTCCACGAACCATTGGTATCATAAGCGACGGTGGCGGTGGTGGCATCGGTCCAAGCGCTTAGGTCTGGGGAAGTTTGAACTTTATGGGTCATGCCGCGGGTGTTGGTCCAGGTGAGGTAGGCGGTGGTGGCGTTGACCACCTTGACGTTGGGACGCATGGATTCGTTGAGAATGGCACCGGTCCAGTATTTCTCTGCCAAAGTAAAGGCGGTTTTGCCAACTTGGGAGCCGATGATGCGGCCATGATAGTCGTCCTCTGAGACGTGGATGCCACCGTAACGGCGGGATTGGCCCGCTTGGTCGGCCGCGTCATAGAAGGATCGCCATTGGAGGGTGACGGCGGCACTGGGGCCGAGGTCGATCTGCAGGGAGTTGGCAGCAATCGTATGCTCATGCAGTCCGCCGGGGAAATCGCTGCTGCCAGTGAAGGCAGTGAGGGCTTCTGCGGCTGCCCGCGAGAAGGTGCTATGTCCGGACACGTAACCTGGAAATGCTGGGGTGTTGAAGGTCTTCCGCTGGAAGGGGACCCAATCTTTCCCCAAGACCCAGCGCACGGGGCTGAGGATAGTGGCCGGCAATCCACTAGTGGCAGGAGGATTACCGTTCGCCTCCCCTGGCCAGACGCGCACTGCGATCTCTCCTACATGAGCGGACCCGGAAACATCCTGTCCGAATTCCATGTCGAAAACAAGCTCATGCTTGCCGCCGAAGTCCGCAGTGGTGCTGGTGATGACTTCGCAGACGTTGGTCTCCAGCGGAATACCATAAATGTTGTAATTGGGCAGGGATGAGTTGGACGACTGGCCCTGGGTGCAAAGCCAGCGAATCAAGGTGATGGGGCGGGTCCCGGAGTAATAGCGTTTCAGTGACCAAGCTGCGCAGGCGGCATCGTGCACCGCTCCGGCCACACAGAAATACATTTTCACGTCCCATTCGAGATCGGGGACGGCACTGCCAAGCCCTTTAATTTTCTTTTGTCCTACAGTTAATTCGTCGGTCACTTCATTAGCCAGCACATGCCAGTGTCCTGGTGGGGTCTCTGAATGCGGGCCATCCGCCCAGAACTCGGCCAGACAGCGGGTAAAGTCACCAATTTTAACGACATTCGAGGCATAAGGAGCGTTGGTGACGGGGTTGAGCGGATGTCCGGTGCCAGTGTCAGCGCCCAAGGGGTTATTCCCCAATGCTCCCGGGGAGATATTCTTGGTGGCAGTGCTGTTTAAAACGCTGCCATCACGGATGACGGCCAGCGCTTGCTGTTTAAAACTATTCGAACTCGCGCTGGTCAAGGTGGGGGTGGAGACTTTCGAGGGGCCACCATAGGGGTCTATCCAAGGCTTCAGCGGATCGATCCGCGTGAGACTGAAGGGAACCGTGGCCAAGCTTTGGACGCCCACGAAACCCTGCTTGCCTGCTTGGACCACATTACCGCCCTGATCGACACTTGTGGCCAGATCCAGCGGCTGCCAGAAGTTGGGGTTCGTTCCGATGGGAACCCCAAATCCGAGGGGTTGATCGGTCATAAATGCTCGATTCGTCCCTTCCACGCTCATGGGGAGATTCCAATTGGGATTGACCGCAGCTCCATAGGCTTGGGGGTAGGCCGTTTGGTTAAAACCATCGTTAGCACCCCAATTCAGGATTGCCTGAGCGATTCGTTTGCCCAGTTCGGCTGGCGTCGTGCCGGAGGTGACCGCCGCTTGGGCAGTAGCGGTGGCGCTACCTCCGTAGAGATTGGTCAAAAGCGTATTGATGGCTGGGTTGGTAAAGTTGACCCAGCCAGGATAGTTCGAATTATTGACATCGGTCACCAGAAAGCGAGTCCGTATGACCCGGTAGGCTGCATAACTTATCGCCTCATCACGCGCGGTGGCAATATCTCCAGGAAGGGGGCTGATTTTTTCGTTGGTGACGTAGCCAATAGCGACACTATCATAAGCTGCCCAGGTATCATACATGGCAACGGCCACATGGAACAGATTCCGGGCGTGAGCAGGTGGGTTTGGGGAGTTCTTCCGAATCGCGTTCAGCAAGGCCTCATTCCATTGCCGGGCCACCGAAGGCGTCGCCTGAGCGGAAGACATGCTCCCACCCAAGGTCAGCAAGGCTAAGGTGGTGGCTACGATGCAGTGGCGAAGCCTGGAAACACGCTGAGATAGTGAGGTCATGGGTAGCTGGTTGGAATATTGGAGGAAACTGTTTAGGGGATCGCAAATCTACCCTGTAATTTGCAAAAAATCTAGTTAAGAAGCATAAAGCATCTCTTTTTCTATGTGAATCCCACGTTTGGAGTGGTGAGATTATCCGTCGCCAAATGTGAGGGGATCGATTGAGTCTAATCCTTGATAATCAAATGCTTGGGAAGTTGCCAGCAGGGGAGTTTTACTGCGGAGTGCGAGGCTGCCCGTTCCATCAATTGGGATCGTTTTTCCGGGCGGATCGATCAACCGATTTTTGCTGATGCCAAAGGGGGGTGATTTTGCACCTTGACGGTCTCCGAATCCGCTGGATTATAACGCCCTCCGAAATCCAAAATCGATTTCGGAAATTTTTTTTGCTTTGCTGGCAAACTACTTATGGAATCCCCAATCCCTTGGCTGTCCGTTCTCTGGATCATTTGTTACTCCATCGTCGTGGTGGGGTTGTCGTTGTATGGTATCCACCGCTACACGATGATTTACTTGTTCAACAAGTATCGCAAGGCCGTGCCCAAGCCGAAAGGGCAATTCGCGGAACTGCCAATTATTACGGTCCAGCTCCCGATTTTCAACGAGTTGCATGTGGTGCAGCGCTTGGTCCAAAAGGTGGCGGAGTTGGAATATCCGCAGCATCTGCTCCAAATTCAAATCCTGGACGACTCCACGGATGAGACCCAGGAAATCTGCCAGGTTGAGGCCGAAAAACTGAAAGCGCGCGGATTTGATGTTTCCTACATCCACCGTGTGGACCGCACCGGGTTCAAAGCCGGAGCCTTAGAGCACGGCATGGCCAGTGCGAAAGGGGAATATATTTTCATTCTGGATGCCGACTTTATTCCGCCCGCCAATGTGCTGATGGAAATGGTGCATTATTTTACTGATGATGGCGTGGCCTTGGTCCAAACCCGCTGGGGGCACGTGAATCGGAATTATTCGCTACTGACGCGGATTCAGGCCATTTTCCTGGACGGGCACTTGGTGGTTGAACAAACCGCCCGGAGTCGGGCTGGGCGATTCTTTAACTTCAACGGCACTGGCGGCATGTGGCGCAAGCAAGCGATCATTGACGCGGGAGGTTGGGAGCACGACACGCTAACCGAGGACTTGGACCTCAGCTACCGAGCTCAGATGAAGGGGTGGCGGTTCATTTTCCTCTTGGATGTGGAAACGCCAGCCGAACTTCCAGTGGATATGGATGGCTTCAAGAGTCAGCAGCATCGGTGGACCAAGGGGTCTGTGCAAACTTGCAAAAAACTTTTGGGCACGGTTTGGAACAGTGACATTCCGTTGCTGCTTAAAGTGGAGTCCACGGTGCACCTGACTTCAAACTTTGCCTATTTGCTCCTGATCCTGTTGTTGTTCCTGGTCTTCCCGGACATGCATACGAACAAAAATCTTACCGTGGACGGCCACACCAACTGGCGGGTCTGGCTGGTGGATATCCCCGTCTTTGTGCTCACGACTGGTTCGGTTTGTTTGTTTTACGTAACCGCCCAGCGGGCCTTGTTTCCCAAGAGTTGGTGGCGGGAATTGGTGTATCTGCCGCCCCTCCTGGCATTGGGAGTTGGCATGTCCATCAACAATGGGCGGGCGGTCATGGAGGCGATTTTCAACCAAGAATCTCCGTTCGTCCGCACTCCCAAATATGGGATTGAGGGAACCAAAGCGGTCAATTGGCGCAAAAAGGGAAAATACAAAACTTTAAAAAGTTTTGCGACAGGGTTAGAAATTTTGCTTGCTTGCTATTTCACATGCCTTACTATTTACGCATTCAAAGAATCTCAGTGGACAAATGTTCCATTCCTGGCCTTGTTTATGCTTGGCTTCTGGTATGTGGCAATCGGCACCCCTCCCGGGCGTGGTGATTCCGCTGAAGTAGCACCCATAGTTTAAAAATAGCCATGAATTCGTCACTACCCACCGGCTCAACATCCCTCATTGCAAAATCGCGTCGCATTTTTGCATCACCCGTTCTGGCCTGCTTGTTGCTGGCAATCGGTATGAGTAGTTGTGCCAGCAATAAAAAAGTGGCCCAAGAGGTGCGCGTCAGCATCCGCGATCAAAAAGTGGCGCTCGTGGAGAAAGGAAAATCGTTCAAAGTCTATCCCTGTAGCACCTCCAAGTTCGGAGTTGGTGATCGTCCCGGCACCTATGCCACGCCAGTGGGGAATCTCCGAGTGGCCTCCAAGATCGGAGCGGGGGCACCTGCCGGCAGCGCCTTCCATGGTCGGCAACGCACTGGCGAGATTGTGAAGCCAAACACGCCGGGTCGGGACATTATTGTCTCCCGGATCATCCGCTTGGACGGCATGGAGGCGGAAAATTGCCGGACCTTTGATCGCGCTATTTACATCCACGGCACCCCCGAAGAGGTCAACATCGGTCGCCCTGCTAGTTATGGCTGTGTGCGGATGAAGAGCAAGGATGTGATTGATCTGTTTGATCAGGTTCCCGTGGGCACTCCAGTCAAGATCGTGACTGGCACGCTGGATACCGCAGCTTGCGAAGTCAAAGCCACCAACGAGTTGGCTGCTGCGGGGATCAGGGTCGCTCCGCCCACCCCCATCCTACCTCCCATGACGCCTGCGACCAGTCCACGCCAGTCCGCCACCGCATCCAAAATGGTGGCCAAAAACAACAAACCGCGTCTGGGCCCAACCGTGGTTTCCAGCAAATCGAAATCTAGCAAAAAGCAGGCTAAGAACTAAGGCGGACTCTCCTCATTGGAATTGCTGGGCTAAATTATCCAATAATATTGCTCCTAGTCAGTTGACATTGAAAATTCGCGGATTAGTCTCGGCTCCCAATTTTCCCACCTAAAAACCCTCATGGCAAACATCAAGTCCGCTGAAAAACGCGCCCGTCAGACGATCAAGCGCACCGCTCGCAACAAATCCATCAAAACTCGCGTGAAGAACTCCCGCAAGTCTGTGCTTGCTGCGGTGCAGGCAGGCGATGCCGCGCAAGTGGCTGTTAAGCTTGGCGCTTTTGCCGGAACCGCAGACAAAGCAGCCAATGCCGGTGTAATCCATCGCAATACGGCCAATCGCCTCAAGAGTCGGGCCGCCAAGGCCGTGCTCAAGGGTGCCGTAAAGGTTGTCGCCAAAAGCGGCAAGGCGGCAAAGTAATTTGCGCCACCAAAACTTTTCATCCCCCCCCCACCCAATTCAAGCCGCCTGACGGAAACGTCAGGCGGCTTGTTGTTGTTGGGGTGAGTTTAACGTCGGTGTCCAAGGATAGTTAATTTCTCGAAAATGACCCATCATTTTCTTGCAAAGTTTGCCGACCCTTGTTTAGGGAGTAGTGCAATCGATGCTTGCCCTCGGACCAACTTTTTCGAACCACCTCACCATGACCACAGCGGACGTCATTCGACGTTATTACGAGACCTTTAACTCTGGAGATCGCGAGTCGTTCCTCGCCCTCTTGAATGATAATATCGAGCATGGGCTTAATCAAGCGGCCCCTGAGATCGGAGTGAGCGCCTTCCGGCAGTTTATCCAGCGCATGGATCGGTGCTATCTGGAACAAGTGGAGGAGCTTGAAATATTCATCGCTGAAGATGATCCCACCCGAGGGGCGGCGGAGTTTGCTATCCGCGGAACATATTTGGCCACCGATGAAGGATTGCCAGCGGCCAGTGGACAGAAATATTTCCTGAGAGTGGGCGCATTCTTTGATGTGCAAGAAGGGAAAGTCTCCAGAATTACGAATTACTACAACTTGCAAGAATGGCTGAGACAAATATCGGCGTCTGGCACCGCTTAGGAAGGAATTAAAAACTCTCTGCGAATGAATATTTGAATTTTTCCCAGACCGTGCCAGACTCCGCCCTCCTATGAACGCCGTTATTTTCATTATCCAAGCCGTCCTTATCATCGTCTCCCTTCTGATGGTGCTCGTTGTCCTGATGCAACGCCCCAAGCAAGAAGGCTTGGGCGCCTCCTTTGGTGCCGGTGTGACCGATCAAATCTGGGGCTCCCAGACCACTAATGTGTTGCAAAAATTCACGGTGCGCCTAGCCATTTTGTTCTTCGCACTGGCCCTCGGGCTCTGTGTCTTGAAGGCCCGCCAAGCGAGCGAGGCCGGAGGCGCCAGTCTGGCGGCCGCTTTGCCGACTGAGAAAGTGGAGAAGAAGGAAGTTCCACCACCAACGCCTCCCGTCACAAATTCCACTCCCATTAAAGTGGAGCCAGGAACGACGACGCAGCCAATCACCATCACTCCTGGAACTGCTCCAACTGACAAACCTACTGAGGGGTCGCCCGCACCTGCCGTAACGCCGGAGGCACCAAAGGGAGAAGCCCCAGCGGCTCCCGCACCAGTAGAAGCAGCGCCCGTCCCTCCTAGCACTCCTGCTGCTGAAACCCCAGCCCCTGCCGCTCCTCCGGTGGAAACTCCCGCTGCTCCAGCCCCGGCACCAGCAGACAAGTAACCCTTGAGCTGAGCGTCCCTAACACCCCAGAATCATGAATTTCAGCCAGGGCGGAAAGCGAATGCTCTCCGCCCTGTTTTGTGCTTGGGCGCTGCTTGGATGTAGCCAGCCGGGCGATGCGCCGACGCGGGCCGAATTAGTGTTTATCAACGGAGCCGAGGTCACCGCATTGGATCCTGTGGCAGTGAGTGACCAAGTTTCTGGCCGGGTCGTGACCAGCTTATTTGAAGGCTTGATGCGATTCAACGCACAAGGTCGAGCGGAGCCCGGGGTAGCCACGGAGCCAGTGGTGTCTCCTGATAAAAGAACCTATACCTTCACCCTGCGACCCGAGGCAACTTGGACCGATGGCCAATCAGCGGTGCGGCGGGTCACGGCCCAAGATTTCTACAGCTCTTGGAAACGGTTTCTCGAGCCCGCCAACGGGGCGGAGTATGCCAATATTTTCTACTGCATCAAGGGGGCGGAAGATTATAACTCAGGCAAGACCAAGGATTTCTCCACGGTGGGAATCACGGCCCCAGATGCGAAGACTTTTGTGGTCGAACTCGCCAATCCGACGCCTTATTTTAGGGATTTGGTCGCGTTCATGTGCTTTTGTCCCGTGACGGTCACGGAGGGGCCTGAAATCACCCGACTCCATTTCAAGCCCGGCCAAGTGGTCACGAACGGGCCGTTCTTGTTGGATGAATGGAAATTGAATGATCACATCCGGTTACGGAAAAACCCCCATTACTGGGATGCGGCCAATGTCTCGCTGAACACGATTGATGTGCTGCCCATCTCCAATGCCTCGACGGCATTAAATTTATTCCTCACCGGAGGGGCGGACTTGTTACTGGATAAAGGGCTCATTCCGCCAAACTTGGGGGAGAAGCTGCGCCAGCAACCGTATTTCCATTACAAGCAGTTCCTCGGGAGTTGGTTCCTGCGTTTCAACTGCAAGCGCGCGCCCTTCACGGACGCCCGCGTCCGCCGGGCCTTTGCGCTGGCGATCGATAAGGAGCGGATCGTGAAATCCATTACCCAGTATGGGGAAAACGTGGCGCACAGCATTGTGCCACCGGGCACGGGAGATAATTACCAACCGCCTGCCGGTCTGCAGGCGGACTTGGCGGAAGCCCGCAAACTGCTGGCAGAGGCCGGGTTCCCCGAGGGGAAAGGGTTCCCGTTAGTGAAGTATCTTTTTCCTAATCTGAGCATCGAGCCCAACATTGCGGTCGAGTTGCAAAGCATGTGGGAAAAGGGACTGGGGGTGAAGGTGGTGCTGCCGAAACAAGAATATAAAGTCTATCTGGGTTCCCAGAAGAACATGGATTTCGACATCTGCCGTAGCAGCTGGATTGGGGACTACAATGATCCCAACACCTTTCTGGATATGTTCACGGCCAATAGTGGAAATAATCGCACCGGTTGGGCCAATGCCGCTTATGATGCCGCCATCTTGGCCGCCGCTGCGGAAGCAGATCCGTTGCGGCGTTTTGAAATTTTCCGCCAAGCGGAGGACGTCTTGTGCAACCAAGAGGCACCCATCGCGCCAGTCTATCATTACGTCGGAATTCAATTCTACCATGAGGATAAGTGGGACGGGATTGAAGCTAACCTAACCGATGAGCACCCCCTGCGCGTGATCCGTCGCAAGCCGTCTCCGTGAGCCGGAACATTTTGCGATTGTTGCAATAATCCGATTGCGGCGGGGGAGAATGCCTCATTAGTCTGCGCTTCGGTTTGTTTCCCACTTTCTTACTTTCCCCAACCTGCATCTAGTAACGTAGCAACATGAGTAAATCTACTTCCCCTCGTCCGGTGGCGGTTCCGCCAACCCCTGTGGCAGAAGTTCCCGCATGGAGCGTGGAGAAATCCAGAGAGTTGTATCGCATTGATGCCTGGGGCCACGGTTTCTTTGGCGTCAATGACAAGGGGGAGATCACGGTGAAACTTCGCAATGAGGAGGAACAGGCTGAGGTCAGTCTGACGCAAATCCTGCGCAGTCTGCGTCGGAAGAGCAAAAACTTCCATCTCCCCGCGTTGTTCCGTTTCCCAGATTTGCTCTACGCCCGTATTGCCGAACTGCATGCCGCCTTCAAGGAAGCGATGACATCCCAAGGCTACTTGGGGAAATATTGTGGCGTTTACCCGATCAAGGTGAATCAGCAGCAGCAAGTTGTGGCGGAGATCACAGAATACGGTCGCAAGCATCACTATGGCATCGAGGTCGGCAGCAAGCCTGAACTGCTGGCTGCGCTGGCTTTCATGCAGGACCGCAGCGCATTGCTGGTCTGCAATGGCTACAAAGATGCAGAGTTTATCGATCTGGCCCTCCAGGCCAAAAAGATGGGATTGCGGGTGATGCTGGTCATCGAAATGCCTCCAGAATTGGATCTCATTCTGGAGCGCAGCAAGGCATTGGGAATTGAACCTAATCTGGGGCTGCGCATCAAGCTGTCCACTAAAGGCAGCGGCCATTGGGCTGAAAGTGCCGGGGATCGCAGTCCCTTTGGGTTGAATTTCTCTCAGACCATTCGGGTGGTGGATGAATTGAAACGCCGCAACAAGCTGCATTTGCTGAAGATGTTGCATTACCATCAAGGTTCGCAGATTCCGAAGATCAGCACCGTGCGGTTGGCTGCTCAGGAAGCGGCGCGCGTCTATGTGAACCTGATCAAGGAGGGCGCTCCGCTGGGACTATTGAATCTCGGTGGCGGCTTGGCCGTGGATTACTCCGGAATTCGCACGGCGGATGAGACTAGCATGAATTACACGCTACAGGAATACTGTGCGGATGTGGTGGAAGCGGTGCAGGGGATTATGGACGAGGCGGGGATCGAGCACCCGGATATCGTGACTGAATCAGGGCGCGCCATGGTGGCCTACTACAGTGTGTTGGTCTTTGACGTGCTGGATGTGAATCGCACAGATACGGGTGAACCTTTGCCGAAATTGTCCAAGCATGCCCCAGGCGCGCTCAAGAGCATGATGGAGGTGGTGGAGAATTTGGATAAGCTCAATTTGCAGGAATCCTATCACGATATCGTGTTCTACCGTGATGAACTCTTGACGCTCTTCCGCACCGGAGTGGTTTCCCTGCGCGAGCGCTCCGTCGGTGACCAGATTTATTGGTCCGTCCTTAACGAAATCAGCCGCCGGGCCACCTCCAAAGGTGGGTTGGAAGCCATGGGATTGGAAACGAAATTGGCGGATTTCTATTACGGAAATTTCAGCATGTTCCAAAGCCTCCCCGATGCGTGGGCGATCAACCAGTTTTTCCCCATCGCTCCGATTCATCGCTTGGATGAGGAACCCACCCGTAATGCGGTGATTTCGGATGTGACTTGTGACTGTGAAGGACAGTTGAGCTGCTTTATGGATGACGAGGGCAAGGTTCGCACCACCATTCCGCTGCACGAAATGAAGGACAACGAGGACTATCTCATGGGGATCTTCCTGGTTGGGGCGTATCAGGAAACGTTGGGAGATTTGCATAATCTGCTGGGGGACACCAGCGTGGTGACCGCTCGGATCAAAAATGGTAAGATTGCCTTTTCCCGTCAACTCGCAGGTGACACCTGTGCGGAAGTCCTTTCCTATTTGGAATATGAACCGCGGAATCTCCTGAAGCGCTTCCGCGCCTTGACAGACGCAGCCGTCGATTCCGGCAAGGTGACAGAGGAGGTGGCCGAGTCCTTTTACCGGAACTACCGATCCAATCTGAAGAGCTACACCTACTTCGCTCCTTAGGGATCTTCCTGGATTTTCCTAGTCCTGTCTTTAATTAGCAAAAATTTTCTGCTCGATTTTCGGTGCATGGAGGTAGGCGGAAGATGCTCGGGTAGTGGTGTATTTCGGAAAAGGGATCCGCTGTGATCGTAACTCACTTAATATCAACGAGTTACGATTAGCGTTTTCTGTAATTTCTAGAAGTTCAGGGTTTAATAGCGACGTCAATAAATTATCGCATAAGTAATACGCAAAACAAGAGTTTTTCAAAAAATTGAAGGTTTCGCTTTCGAATTACAAAATATAGGTGACATTTTAGCGAAGTTTACAAAATTAGCTATGACGAATCTTAAGGTTGAATACAGGAAGCAAAATCGGTGGGGCGGAGGCCTCTACACGAGGGAGACGATTGAAAAAGGGGAGATTGTGGCCTGTTTCGATGGGGTGGTGTATCATTGGGGGCACAACGTGGAGAGCATACCCAACGAGCCTCCGCTTTATCTGAGGGATCATGTCATTCAGTTTGGGCCTGGCATCTCTCGTGACTCCGCCAAAGGTTGGGGTCGGTTTGCGAACCATTCCTGTTCCCCGAATTGCGGCATCAAGGAGCTATTCAACATCGTCGCCATGGCGGATATTCCAAAAGACGCCGAAATAACTTGGGATTATGCAATGACCGAGAACAGTGAATGGTTCATGACCTGCAGTTGTGGATCGCCTCGCTGCCGCAAACTCATTACGGGCTACCGGAACTTGCCCCCGGAGTTTCGGGCTGATTATACTGGATTCATTTCCCAATGGTTGGTGGATGCGGACATCCCGTATGAAGGGCCAGCCGTCGGAGGCGACTTTCGCAGCCAGGTGCTCCCAATGACTGAGTCGTCAGTGTATTTGAAAGACATCCAAAGCCCTCAGGCGTCTTAGGGGGGGCATCACTGCTTGGGCCTGCGCCATCGGCTCATTTCGCAGGCGCGGTGCCATACGTGCTGACGAGGTATTTCAGCAGCACTGGCATGGCTTCGTCCGGGATCGTGGCCCCGAATTTATCCTTCATTTTCTTGAGGGTGGCATCCCAATACTTTTCCGGAAGTGGCGGCTGCATGGAGCAGTATTCGGTGGAATGACAATTCAGGCACAGCGCTTTTGCCAAGGCCGCACCTTCGCCTGGGCGATAAACCCCGGTTTCCGCAGGGAGATTGAATTTGCGGGGTTCCGCTGAAGCTATGATGGTTAAGCACCACAGGAGAAGGAAGGGAAGTTTACTCATGGGGATTCGATGAGGACGTTGACGGTTTCGACGACATTGCGCATGTAGCCGTTGGGATTCCAGAGCGGTTCCAGCGCTTGGGTTTCGCCCAAGCGATTGAAGGCACGACACTGGATGGAGGCGGCCCCGCGTTTGGTTGGAGTCCAGGCGTAGGTCCATTCGCGGAAACTGTAGTTGCCCAGGGATTTACCAAGCATGGCTCCAGCCCAGGTCTTGCCTCCGTCCGTAGAGATTTGAACTTCTGTGATCCCGGCTCCACCGTCGAAGGCAATGCCGCGCAGGAGCACTTGGCCAGACCCGATCTTGGCACCTTCCTGATGGCTGGTGAGAAATGACCGGATCTTGAATTTTGTGATCGGAACCGTGCTGGCCGGCGTGGTCCCCGGTTCGATGCAGCCGCCAGGGGTGTTCGGAATCCGATACGCCGTGCCCATGTAGAAGCCAGCATAGGCATCGGCCACCACATTGAGTTCGCTGAGGTGCTTGACCCAATACGTCCCGTAATAACCGGGAACGACCAACCGCAGCGGATAGCCATTGAGCATGGGGAGTTCCTCCCCATTCATCTCATACGCAATGATGATTTCACCATCACGGGCGTGATCGATTTCCAAGGCTTTCACGAAGTCGGGAGTTTTCTCGATTACGGCTTTGTCCAAGCCATCGCAGACCACTTGCTTGGCACCTTCCGTGATGCCTGCCTTGTCGAGCACGTCCTTGAGTCGCACGCCTTTCCATTGGGCGTTCCCCATGGCTCCGTTGGCCAATTGACCGCCGCCGACGCGTGGTTGGAAGAAGCCCCGGCTGTTGCCGGAGCATTGATTTACGGCCACGACGGTTACCGCCTCCATGGCTTTCAAATCTGCCAGCGACAACGACAGCGGGGTCTTCACCAGACCCTTCACGGTTAAACGATAAGTCTCAGGATCGATTTCCTCCGGCAGACCAGACAAGTGATAACGCACGAAGAAGGCATCGTTGGGCGTCAGTAATCCTTCGTTGAATATCTTAAAGGGAGTTTCCAACTGCGGGGGACGATGGGTGAGCAGGATCATCTCCCGTTTGCCGGGAAACTTCACCAACTCCCGGTGGCCGTTGGCAAAAGGCAGTTCGACAGAGGACGCAGCCGCCAAGTCACGCCCCGCCAGCAACCCAGCGGCGGTCAGCGTGCTCCGATGCAGAAATTGCCGACGGGAAACGGTGGGGTGAGCCATGGGAGGATGGAGGGAGGGAGTGGAGCTGAAATGCTAGCTGGCGTAGGACTCTTCCACCAGTTGCGCAATGTTGCGATAGCCGTAATCCGACTCATAGATCTGTTTCCAAGCTTCGAGCGCTTCGGTCTTCTTCCCTTGCTTGTGATAGAGCGCGCCGAGGTTGTAGAGGGACTCTTTCTTCGTGTCGTCCATGGAGTGGAGTTCACTAATGGCTTCTTCGAGCTGACGGATGCCAAGATCCACCATGTTTTTGTCGGTGTAGCATTTGGAAAGGATGAGCATCGCCTTGGTGCGGATGTGGGGATTGCTCTTGGCTTTCTGGAGTTCGGGAATGGCCTCAGTGGCATGACCGGCGGCGTAGAGGTGACTGCCCAGCTCGAACCGCAATTGCATGTCCGTGGGGTTCTTGTCCACCCGATCCCGGGCCACCGCCACCAGCCGCTCTTCGCGCTCCAACATGAGTCGATTCAGTTCTTCCTGCTGGGTGATGAGGTCTGGATGATCAGAGTTCTCCTTGATCCAGTCGCGCAGTTGACCGATGTGGACTTCGCTCAGTTTATCGTGCAACCGGTGCACCTTCGTTTCCAAGGAGGAGTCACCATTGCTGAGGGTGAAGGCGTAGTGATAATATTGGTAGGCTTCATCATAGCGCTCCAAGCGTTCCAGGATTTCCGCGATCTTCTGGACGGTATTGATGTTGGTATTATCCTGCGCATAGAGGTCCATGAAGTTGGTCAGCACTTCTTCGTTCTGTTCTTTGGTGAGACCTTGTTTACTGGCCAGTTCGAGCATCTGCGCCTCTTTGTTATCCTTCATCAGCGAGCGCACGCCGCCACTGCCTTCATGGTCCCATTTTTGCTGTTTCATTGACAGCTTGGCATTGGAATTGGTGAAGCCCTTGCGCGCCTCCCCATCGGATGGATCAGCCGTCATGATGGCTTTGTAAACGTCCACGGCCTTGGCCGGTTGCTCGGTTTCCATATAGAAATCTGCCAAGCGATGCATGACCTTCACATTATCCGGGTGGCCCTGCTTGACCGTCTCCAAGGCAAAAGCGGCCGTCTCCGGGAGCGTGCAAGCCAGGGCGCATTCAAAGAGCATCTGGTTGGCCTGCACATTGTAGGGATCGTCCGCCAGAATGATTTCCAGATCCACGATGGTTCCAGCGGGATCCTTCTTGGCTTTCTGCTGGAGTTTGAGCACCGACAACCCGGAGGTGTTCATGCCGAGAAATTTTTTGCCTGCGGTTTGCTTCTTCTGCACGGCGGCCTTGCGGCACAACTGGCGTCCTTCGAGGAAGTCTGGCGCATCTTTCAAAATGGCCATCAGCAACTGAATGGCATAATCATTGTTGAGCAGGCGCACGGCTGCGACCGCTTTGTCGAATAAGTTGCGTTGCGCTTGGGGGAGATCTTTAGAGGTCATGACAGTGATGGTGGCGGCAGCGGGTTGATGCCGCAGGACAGTTGGGTATAATAGTGAAATGGAGGGACCAGCAGCACCCTTTCATGACCCACGAAGTCTGGTCGGGCAACATCGCGTGAATCAGGAAGGGATTTATCTGCCATCAGGGAAAATACTAAATGCCCATGGGGCAGCGCGACAAGAGGATTTTGTCAAGAAGTGCAATTTTCGGCAATTTTTCGGGATCCTCCCATCATTTCTTCGCGGAGCGAGCCTTTGCTAGCACTTCAGCCAGGGCAATCGGCTTGCCGCCCTGGCGTTTGCTCTCGTCGGCGGCCTCCATGAAAGTAAACAGTTCAATGGTCTCGGCGGTGGGAACGGGAGAAACTTTGGTCTGGAGAAATTTCACGATTTCCACGACTAAGGGCGTGTAGCCATCGAACGTTCCGACCGGAGCCTCACCCTTGTCTCCTTTAGCCAGGCCACCGTAGGCCTTGCTCTCGCGGAAAACACCCGTGCGCCCGCCAGTCCAATGTCCCACGACTTCGATCATGCCATCCGCCGTCGTCCGGCGTTCCACCGTTTCGCATCCGGTTCCCATCACGGTGTAGAGCGACTCGCATCCATGGACCCCATACCAATAGAGATCCGGGTGCGTGGGCTCCAGATGTGCGGGGCTGGTCGTTTCTGCACTGACCACCTTTCCGATGCTGCCCGCGCGCACCGCTTGGGTGGTCTTGGCGAAGCGCAGCGAGGAGGAGGTGAACAACGGAACTTTGGCGGCCTCTGCCAGTCGGAAAATTTCCAGCGTGTCCGCCAGGGTGCCACCGACCGGTTTGTCGATGTAAACTGGCTTGCCCGCCGCAATGACGACTTTCGCCTGGGCCAGGTGCGGTCGGCCATCGACGCTTTCAATCAGCACGGCATCCACCAGACCGCACATTTCCTCCATGGTCTCACAGATTTTGACGCCATACTTATCCTTCAGGGTGGCGGTGTATTCGTCCACTCGGTTGATGCTGGACGGAATGTCCGGGCTGCCGCCCTTAAATGCCGCCACCACCTTGGCCCCCGCCACATGATCCTTGGCCGCCGGATTATTCAACGTCTCGGTGAACGCCGTGACATGGGACGTATCCAACCCAATGATCCCCAGTCGAATGTCCTCCGCTATGCTGGTGGAAAATGGAAGCGTAGCGAGCATCAGGCACAGAGGTAAAATGGATTTGAACATGAGACAAATCATGCCGGAAGAGTGACCGACGGCGCAACCAAAAACCTTCCACAAAGGCGGAAGCGGGGAAGTGGTAATTTTTCTTGCCGAAATCCAGACTGAGCCTCATAACTGCGCTCGATTCGCCTTCGCGAAATCGTCCTCACTGGGTCATCCAGGAATTTACCATAAAAAGAAAAGCCGCCTCGGGTCCGATGGCAGCATGAGCCTCCCGAGGCGACTTTTTTGGAAGATTCCTGCGCGTCCATCGGGGGGGATGAGACGCGCAGGATCGACCGATTCACTAACGCAATTGTCACTACCAATTACAGTATCAAGAATAGCCCAAGTATATGATTTGTCAATACAAACTGCCTACAATTCACGCCAAATTTTGTAATCCATGGTTCGCCCTCTTGCTTTTAGGCACCAGCCTACCGCTGCAGGCGCAGGTCAAGGTGGAGGATGAGGCCGCCGCCAAGGGTTTGCTCGACCCCGCCGCTAAGGTGGAGAAGCTAGCCGGAGACATGAAGTTCATCGAGGGTCCGGTGTGGGTGGCGGCCAAGCAGGCGGTCATTTTCAGCGATATCCCGAACTCCAAACTTATGCAGTGGAGCGCCAAGGACGGCCTGAAGGAATATCGCCAGACCGAAGCCTCCAACGGCAACGTGCTGGACGCCCAGGGCCGCATCGTTTCCTGCCAACATGCGGGCCGGAATCTAGTCAGGGAGGAGAAAGACGGGAAGATCACCGTGGTGGTGGACCAAGCGGACGGGAAGAAATTTAATTCCCCCAACGATCTGGCCATCAAATCTGATGGGAGCATCTGGTTCACCGATCCGCCCTATGGTCTGCCCAAGGACGCCAAGAAGGAACAGCCCGGCAACGATGTCTATCGCTTGGCTCCAGATGGCAAAACGGTCACGACGGTCAGCAAAGAATTCAACATGCCCAACGGCATCGTGTTCTCACCGGATGAAACCGTGCTCTACATAGCCGACAGCGGGAAACCAGGTCGCGTGGGGGCCTTCAAAGTGCAGGATAATGGCACCATCAGCATGGCCCTCTGGTGGGCGGAAGGTGGCTCCGACGGCATCCGCGTGGACGCGCAAGGAAACCTCTACACCACCGCAGGCGATGGCGTCCGCATCTACTCGCCCGCCGGCAAGAAAATAGCGACCATCAGCGTGCCCGAGGTCCCTGCCAATATTTGTTTCGGGGGAGACGACGGCAAAACGTTGTTCATTACCGCCCGCACTTCCCTGTATTCCGTGCCGGTGAAAGTGGCGGGGGCGAAGCTGAAGTCGAAGTAGGGGGAACGAGGCCGGTTCGTGAGCAAATTTCACGACAAGGTTGCATCCCCGCCGCAGTGCGCTATGGGATGGCCCTATGCACGGATTTCATTATCAATCATCAGAACTATATTGCGACGGAGTCAGCCTCAACAGTCTGGCTCAGGAGCACGGCACGCCCCTTTACGTTTACAGCGCGAACACTATTCGCGATCACTTCACACGCCTCGATGCAGGCCTGCCGGGAGTGGATCATTTGGTGTGCTACGCCATGAAGGCCAACTCCAACCTGGCGGTGTTAAACCTGCTGGCCAAGGCTGGGGCCGGCTTCGATATCGTTAGCGGAGGCGAACTTTATCGCGTGATCAAAGCGGGTGGGGATGCCGGGAAATGCACGTTTGCCGGAGTCGGCAAGACGCGGGATGAGATCGTTTATGCGCTGGAGCAGGGCGTCTATAGTTTCAACGTCGAGAGCGAGGCCGAGTTGCGCTACATCAATCAGGTGGCGGGGGAACTCGGCAAAGTGGCTCCGGTGGCCGTGCGCTTGAATCCCAACGTTGATGCCAAGACGCATGCCAAGATTTCCACGGGCAAAAGCGAGAACAAATTCGGCATCGAATTCGAGCACATTGCCGCCGTCTATGAACGCGCTGCCCGCGAGCTTAAGCATATCAAACTCCGCGGGGTGCAAATGCACATCGGCAGCCAGTTGACCAGCGTGGAACCATTCTCCCAAGCAGTTTCGAAGGTCATTCCCCTGGTGACCGAACTGAAGGAGAAATACGGCCTGGAGTTCTTCAGCATCGGCGGTGGCATCGGGATTGTTTACAAGGATTCACTCGCCAGCGGATCCACCGCTTGGTGGGATGAGAAACGCAAAGCAGGCGAGCCGGTGCCGCTGACCATCGAGACCTATGCGGAACGTCTGCTGCCCATGCTGAAGCCGCTGGGGATGCGCATCCTCCTGGAGCCGGGTCGTTTCATGGTCGGCAATGCCGGGGTGTTACTAACCAAGGTGCTTTATGAAAAGAAAGGCAGTGTCAAGACTTTCAAGATTGTGGACGCAGGGATGAATGACCTCATCCGCCCCACGCTGTATGAAGGCCACCACGATATCGTCCCTGTGCGCGAACCTGCGGCCGATGCGGAAAAGGAGTTGGTGGATGTCGTCGGCCCCATTTGCGAGAGCGGAGATTTCCTGGCGCAGAATCGGGAAATCGCCCCCGTTAAGGAAGGCGATCTCCTGGCCGTCATGAGTGCCGGAGCCTACGGTTTCGTGATGGCGTCCAACTACAACACCCGCCCGCTCCCGGCCGAAATCCTCGTCACGGGCGACACCGCGCAAGTGGTTCGCAAACGTCAGACGCTGGATGATCTTTTGGCCGGGGAAATCATCCCCAGCTAACACCTGCCCAGCCTCCAGCTTGGCTCCGGCAGGCACTCATCGCGAGGGTGACCTGAAATTACCGATTTCCAGCCTCCGCCAATGAGCGGGGCGCGGTCGCTAAACCGTTGAAGTTCAGCCAGTCAGGCCGCTTGTGAAAAATTTCACAAATACAACTTGCCTTGCCCGGGCTTTCTGATTATGAAACTCGCCTCATTTCTCGCTCAGATTTGGCAGTAGTGCCGTCCAGTGAAATTAAGGAAATCCGGCCACCAAGAGGTGATCTGGATTGCTCAATCGCCCGTTTTCTCAACTTTTGACTACATCCATTTTTATGTCGTTGCTATCTCTTGCCTCCCTTGGACACGCCTTCTTAAATGAAGGTGCGACCGCCGCTGTTGAAGCTGCTGGTGAGCATGCGGAAGGAGGCCACGGAGTTAGTGCCAAGGCTCATCTGATCACGCACCTGCCGGTTATCACCAATTCGCTGCTCGCTGCGGCCTTGATCTGCTGCATCATCGTCTGGTTCGTCCGTCGGGCCATGAAAGACCGGGCACTCATTCCAGGGAAGCGCCAAAATTTCGTCGAACTGGTGGTCGAATTCCTCTACAACCAAGTGGAAAACATTGTCGGGCCAAAAATTGCCCCTCGCGCCTTTCCCTTGTTGGGCACCATCTTCATCTACACGCTGCTGTCCAACTATTTGGGCATCATCCCTGGAATCGGTTCCATTGGCTTTTCCCATAGTGTCGGAGCCGGACTCTCCGCTCAATCTATTGATGTGCCGCTGCTCCACAAGAACACCGCAGATCTGAATATGACCATCGGCATGGCGCTCGTGGCGATTACCGTTTGGCTTTGGCTCACGTTTCGGGAACTCGGCTTCATGGGCTTCATCTCCCACACCTTCGGCGTCAAGGGCGGGGTGACGGGCCTGATGAAATACGGTTTGATGCCACTATTCATTCTCGTGGGCTTCATCGAACTCTTCTCCATGGCCTTCCGTCCCGTGACCCTCAGCTTCCGTCTCTTCGGCAACAATTTTGCTGGAGAAGCTCTGATCCACACCATGGGCGGCTTGGTCCAGACCGGGAATACCACGATCGATTACATTTGCCGCTTGGCCTTGCCGATTCCGTTCTATTTCCTCGAACTACTGGTCGGCCTGATCCAAGCGCTGGTGTTCTCCCTGCTGGTGGCCGTTTACATCCAACTCACCACCACCCATGATGAATCCCATGGCGAGGAAGGCCATGAGCATGAGCACGCCCACTAAGATTTCAACACTTTACCGTTCATGACCATGCCTTGAGCGTGGGTGACGGTCGTAACACCAAAACCACAAACCTAGAACAAAATAATATGATCCTTGAATCCCTCAATACACTGGCCGAAATCAACGGCTCCCTGACCCTCGGTATCGCTGGCGCTGGCGCTGGTATCGGCGTTGGTCTCGTCGGCTTTGCCGCTGCTTCCGCAGTGGGCCGCAATCCAGGTGCCTTCGGTAACATCCTCACCATCTCCATTATCGGCATGGCCCTCGCTGAAGGGGTTGCCATTTTGGCCTTCGTGTTCGCCTTCATCAAAGGCTAGTTCACGTTCTTCTCAGCACGGTCACGGCGGTAACCACGCCGTGACCGTGCCTCTCCTCTCCAGCGTAGTTCCTGCGCTCTGTTTTCTCTCTGTGATTCTGCGTCCCACCTACACTCTTTCATTATGCTAACTTTCCTTGCCAATGCCGCTCCTGAAGCCGAGGGCAGCCCCTTAGACAAGTTCGGTGTCGATTATAAAATGATCATCGCTCAGATCATCATTTTCCTGATCGTTTACGCCATTCTTAGCAAATTTGCTTTTGGCCCGGTGACTTCCATTTTGGAAGAACGCCGCAAACGCATCACGGACGGAGAAGAAAACCTCAAGAAGATCAAAACAGATCTGGAGTCCGCCAACGCCAGTGCGGCCGAAATCCGCGCCAAAGCGGATGCCGATGCTACCCGTATCGTCAAAGAAGCCTCCGATGCCGCCGTGGCCGTGGGCGAAGCCAAACGTCAGCAAGCCATCTCCGAAGCCGCCGCCATCGTGGCCAAGGCCCGGGAAGCCACCACGCTGGAGCGGGAACGTGTGCTGGGTGAACTGAAAAACGAATTCGGTCGTCTGGTCATCGACACCACGTCCAAAGTTTCCGGCAAGGTCCTCAATCAAGACGACCATGAGCGGATCAGCAAGGAAGCCCTCGCTCAGATCTCCTTGTAATTTGTTGGACACCCCACCCGACAGCCTTTCGTTAGTCTAATTCCTTTTGCTTCATGAAAATCCCTAAAGATGCCCTCCGCACTTCCCGTCAGCTGATTCGGGCCACCGTTCGCAATGGTGCGATCAATGGCGAGTTCGCCAAAGCGGTGGTGGCTAAACTTGCCACGGAAAAGCCCCGGAATTACCTCGCGATCCTGTCTTCCTATCAACGATTGCTCCGCTTGGAAGTAGCTCAGCGCCACGCCATCGTCGAAAGCGCTCAACTGCTCAATCCTGGTGATCAGGAATTGGTGCTGCTTGAATTGAAAAAGAAATACGGTCAGGATGTGACCGCGGAATACAAGATCAAAGAAGACTTGATCAGTGGCATGCGGGTTCGTCTCGGTAGTCACGTCTGGGACGGCACGGTCAAGGCCCGCCTCGAAGCCCTGCGCGAAAAAGTCCTGGCTTAATTCAAACAAGCCAACGCATTCATCAGGCCGCACTCCCCGGAGTGCGGCCTTTTTATGCGTGCAGTGAACCGGGGAGGGCGGTGCCTCTGGCCCGCCGTGGTTGGCGTCCCGCCGACCACACAGGCCGTCCCGGCCCCTCGGAGCGTCTCGCTCCGAGGCTCGGCGTTGCCGGGAGAAAAAGGTGCGAGACGCTCCCGAGGTCCGATCCCGCCCATGGGCCTAATTCTAAGTTGCGTTCAAGATGATATCTCATCAGATTCAAGCCGGAGGCTTGGCAGAAATTAGCCGGGGGTTGAGCGCTAGCGATACCCCCGGTATCCCAACGAAATGACCGCATCCCGGCAGGGATGCCAGAATAGGATCGCGCCAAGCCATTTCCTCTCGTTTTGCTGATCTGGCATCCCTGCCAGGATGCGATTCTTTTGGCCTCTAACCGGGGGTATCGCTATCGCTCGACCCCCGGCTAATTTCTGTCAAGCCTCCGGCTTGAATCAGATAAGGCCTCATCTTGAACGCAACTTGGAATAAGGCCTCAGCCAACTGCTCCTGCCGTCGCGCGAGCGCAGTCAGGCAGTGTGCTGGGATATGTGTCGTCACCGCCTTTCGGCATTTGGGCGGAACCGCCCTGAGTATGAAACAATGCCTCGAAGAGATTCAGCGCCGTCGTCATCGCCTTTCGGCATTTGGGCGGAACCGCCCACGGCAAATCGCCTACATGGCAGAAGTGCCATTCTCGGTCGTCATCGCCTTTCGGCATTTGGGCGGAACCGCCCCTGAACCTAAACAAATCAGACACTCTGTGCAATCTGTCGTCATCGCCTTTCGGCATTTGGGCGGAACCGCCCTTAAACTCAATGAGAAAAGCCT